>CAVXWS010000101.1:0-21484 GCA_963765415.1 uncultured Gammaproteobacteria bacterium | reverse complement strand
CCACTCTCGAGGGCGAGCACTTCGTCTTCAATCCACAGACGGGCGAAACTCACCTTCTGAATACCACCGCTCGTGATGTTCTGCTTTTCCTGGCAGACCGACCAAGGAGAGTCGAGGAGATAGCGCATCGCCATGCTTCTGCCCTGCGAAGCAATCAAAACGATCATCTCCGGGTATTGATGAGTTATTTGCGCCAACTCGAGTCCATCGGACTCGTCGAACGGCTGGATGAAACTCGGCGAGATTGATCTCTCGGATATTCGCCGAGCACCGTCCGCTAGTCTCTGTCTGCAGACCGGACCTTTCTTGACTTCGCTGTCGGTAGACACACCCGACTTCTTTACGCTGCTTCGACGCTTTTACTCTCGGCACGACCTGGTTCCCTCGTCTCGACGGCACCCGACCAATTTCAGAATTTGCTTAACTCGACCGATCGGGTTGAGGCGCTGGATCAAACCCACGATTAAGCTACGCACCGAGAGCGAACCACCGTTGACCCTTTTCCCCTGGACCACGCGTTACCCCTGTTCGAATGGGGCTTCAACTGGTGCATCGCCACCCAGGCCCATCAGTACCTGATGCTGCACTCCGCGGTGGTCGAGAGAACGGTCGGGCGCTGATCATGCCGGCGCTGCCGGGCTCGGGTAAGAGCACCCTGGGTGCGGCCCTGATGCTGCGCGGCTGGCGCCTGCTGTCCGACGAATTCGGCCTGATCCGGCCCAA
Source organism: uncultured Gammaproteobacteria bacterium (assembly GCA_963765415.1). Lineage (GTDB taxonomy): Bacteria > Pseudomonadota > Gammaproteobacteria > Chromatiales > Chromatiaceae > CAVXWS01. Next base: position 20,761 of record CAVXWS010000101.1, on the reverse strand, counting down.
GGACCCGGAACTGCGCCTGCACCCTCTACCCAGACCCATTCCGTTGAAGAACGAATCCATCGCCGTGATCCGCGACTTCGAGCCCAGCGCGACGCTCGGTCGCACCTACCCGAAGACCCGCAAGGGCGACGTCGCCCACCTGATGGCCACGCTCGACAGCCAGGAACGACAGCACGAGACCGCCCTGCCCGGCTGGTTCATTTTCGTCAAATACGAAGCCGGCGCCGCCACTCGGCTCGAACCCCTGCCGCAGGGCTGGACCTTCCTGAAGATCTCCGGCAACAGCTTCAACTACAAGCTCCAGGGCGTGCTCGGCTTCCGCGCCGTCGCCGAACTGGTCAAACGCTGCCCGGCCTACTCGCTGACCTACGGTAATCTCGACGACGCCATCGCGGCGCTCAACCGCCTGACCGACGGAAGCGCCGGCAGAACCCGCCGCGCGATGAATTCGCCGAGCGGCCCGATCTCCGGGCGCCGCCCGGCCGCCTCGACCACGTAGCCCAGGGTGCGCGGAACATCGCCGAGATAGCCGGGCTTCCCGTCGCGGTGCTTCAGGCGGGCGAAGATCCCCGCCGCCTTGAGGTGCCGCTGGACCCCCATCAGATCGAACCAGGCGAGGAAATCGGGCTCGTGTTCGGCGCGCAGCACCCCCGACTGCCGGGCCAGCTCGAAGTAGCCCCAGGCCCATTCGTCGACCTGTGCGGCCGGCCAGGCCACATAGCAATCGCGCAGCAGCGAGACCAGGTCGTAGGTCGCCGGTCCGAGTACGGCATCCTGAAAATCAAGGACCCCGGGCGTGGGCGGCACCGTGAGCATCAGATTCCGCGAGTGGTAATCGCGATGGACGAACACCCGCGGCTGTGCCAGGGCCGAGCGGGCCAGGACATCGAAGCTGGCATCCAGCATCTGCCGCTCGTTCGGTGACATCGACAACGACAGATGCCGCTCGAGCAGCCATTCGGGGAACAGCCGCATCTCGCGCAGCAGGAAGTCGCGATCGTAGACCGGCAGGCCCTCCGTCGGCACGCAGGCCTGCATTGTCAGCAAACTTGACAGTGCATCCCCGTACAGCCGCTCGACGCTCGCCTCGTTCAACTCATCCAGGTACAGGCGATCGCCGAGATCCTCGAGCAGCAGAAACCCTCGCTCCAGATCGCCCGCCAGCACCTGAGGCGTGTGCACCCCGACCGCGGCCAGGGCCTGCCCGATCGCGACGAAGGGCCCGCAACCCTCCCGCTGCGGCGGCGCATCCATGACGATCCGGGTCGAACCGTCGGCCAGGCGCAGGCGAAAGTAGCGGCGGAAACTGGCGTCGCCCGACGCCGGCTCCAGCGGGACATCGGTGAAACCGCACTCCTCGCTCAGCCATTGCTGGAGCTGCTGGATACGCTCGGGCATTCGGGCCTCGTGGATCTGCGCGTCGGAAAAGGCGCGCAGTGTAACAGCCGGACCGGCCGGTGTTTGATTGAAGAAACCTCCCATCTGTGCGACCTTACGGCGCAGATTATCGGGATCTGACCCTGCGTTGGCCGACGCCACGGCGGTGCGCCGGTCGAACGCACCGTCGAATAAAATCCGCACACCGAGATCGTCACTTGCCCCGTCGCACCCATCAAGACCCAGATCGGCTCCCTTCTGGCGATCTCCGCGCCGCTCTTCCCCTGCGGCTGGCGGTATCGCTCTGCCTGTCGATCGGGCCGCTGACCGCCGACGCCGCAGGCTGGAACTGCCAGCCTGTTGACCCAGACGGCTGGCCCTGCGCCGTCGAACATAGCATCGAGGCGCCGGAACCGCCGGCCGCAAGCACCGCCGTCGCGAGCCCCGCGGCTACGCGCCCGGTACCCGCGCCGCGGGACCCCGGCCTGCAAGTGGAGGGGGGTACCACGAGCGCTGTCGGCACCGAGATCGCGAGCGGCATTGCTGCGCTCGAATCCGCACCGGCGGCGAAGCTCGGCGACGACAACTGGTCGGCTGAGCCGGACGATGCGTTTACTCTGCAACGCGATTGGGTGCGTCTGAAATCGCTCGACCAGGGGCTGCCGAACGCCGCCTGTCTGGGCCTGGATGCCGGATCGCGTCGCGCACCGGCCGCCGCGCCCGGTATCGACATCGGCTCGCTGGTCTACGCCGAGGCCGACTCGGCCGAGACGCAGGAGACCGAGGGCCGAACCGTGCTCAGCGGCGACGTCTTCCTGCAGTCCGGCCGGGAGACCCTGGAGGCGGACGAGATCACCTATGAGCGGGATCAGGACAGCGTGGTCGCCGTCGGCTCGGTGCGCATCGGCCGCCCCGATCTGCGCGCCAGCGGCGAACGCGCCGACTACCGGCTCGACACCGATCAGGGCAGCATCGAGCAGACCGAGTACCGGCTGCTGTCTGCCAACGCCCGCGGCTTCGCCGCCAGGGCCGAATTTCTCGGCGCCGATCAGAGCCGTTTCCAGGACATTCAGTACACCACCTGTCCGGCCGGCAACGACGATTGGCTGCTGTCGGCAGGCTCCCTGGAGATCGACCAGGCCGAGGGCGCCGGAGTCGCCCGCGACGCCACCCTGCGGCTGGGCGGCGTGCCGGTCATGTACATCCCCTGGATGAGTTTCCCGACCGACGACCGGCGCCGCTCGGGTCTGCTGGTGCCGACCATCGGCATCACCAGCAACACCGGCCTCGATCTCAGCCTGCCCTACTACCTGAACCTTGCGCCGAACTACGACGCCACCCTGACGCCGCGTCTGATGTCCAAGCGCGGCCTGCTGCTCGGCGCCGAATTCCGCTATCTGGGCCGGAATCACGACGGCGAGGTGATCGGAGAGATCCTGCCCAACGACGAGGATCACCCCGACAACAACACCCGCGGCAGCCTCCGCCTGCGCCACAACGCCAGCCTGGCGCCGCGCTGGAGGAGCGCCGTGCGGCTGAACTACGCCTCGGATGCGGACTACCTGGACGACCTCGGATCGAGCCTGGCGGTCACCAGCACCCGGTTCCTGGAGCGCGCCGGCGAGGTCCGTTACTACGCCGACAGCTGGGACCTGCTCGGCCGGCTGCAGCACTACCAGACGCTCGACCGCACCATCTCACCCGCCGACCGGCCCTACAGCCGCCTACCGCAACTGCTGCTCGAGCTCGAGCAGCCGGGTCAGGCGCTGGGGCTGACCTATCACCTGCGTTCGGAGTACGTAAACTTCCACCGCGAGAACGCGGAGCACGGCCAGCGCATCGACCTCTACCCCGGCATCAGCCTGCCGGTCTCCAACACCTGGGCTTATATCGAGCCCAAGGCGGCGGTCCGTTACACCGCCTACGACCTGAGCGAACGCCCCGTCGGTCAACCGAGCAGCCCGGACCGGCTGCTGCCGGTGCTGAGCCTGGACAGCGGGCTGTTCTACGATCGGCCGGGCTCCTGGTTCGGCGAGACCGTCACCCAGACCCTGGAACCGCGCCTGTTCTATCTCTACGTGCCGAAGTCCGGGCAGGACGACCTGCCGGTGTTCGACACCGGCGAGTTCGACTTCGGCTTCGACAACCTGTTCCGCGACAACCGCTTCAACGGCGCCGACCGCCTCGGCGACGCCAATCAGCTGACCCTGGCGCTGACCAGCCGCGCCCTGGCCGCCAGCGACGGCCGCGAGCTGTTCCGCGCCAGCCTCGGCCAAATCTACTATTTCAGCGACCGGCAGGTGAACCTGCCCGATCAGGACAACCAGACCGACAGCACATCGGCCCTGGTGACCGAGTTCGAGGCGCGCCTCAGCAATCGACTGCGCGCCCGTGGCGGTCTGCAATGGGATCCCAGCAACGGGGCGGGCGACATCACCCAGGCGCTGGCCCAGCTGAATTACTTTGGCAGCGACCGCAAGCTGCTCTCGGCCTCATACCGCCTGCGCAAAGGCGTCGCCCAGCAGATCGACCTGGCCGGTCTCTGGCCGCTGACCGACGAGCTGAGCCTCATCGGCCGCTGGAATCACTCGCTGCAGGAGGACCGCCTGCTGGAAGGCCTGCTCGGGATCGAATACGGTCGCTGTTGCTGGCGCCTGCGACTGCTGGCGCGGCGTTACGCCGACAGCGACATCGACGGGCACAACACCTCCATGCTCCTGCAGTTGGAACTCAACGGGCTGGGCAAGATCGGAGACAGCATCGACAATGTGCTGGAACGCGGCATCTACGGGTATCAAATCAACGCCAATGACTAACCGACTGACTCTGCTACTACTCGGCCTCGCCCTGATCGGCGCTCCGGCCGCCGCCGTCGCCCGCGACACACAGCTGATCGACCGCGTTGTCGCGGTCGTCAACGACGATGTGATCCTCGCCTCCGAATTGCGCGATGAGATGCGCAAACTGGTCAGCCGCCTGCGCGCCGCCAATGTCGCGCCGCCGTCGATCGAGGTGTTGATGCGCCGCGCCGCCGAACAACTGGTGCTGGAGAAACTGCAGCTGAACGAGGCCGAGCGGCTGGGCATCAGTGTCGATCAGGACACCCTGACCAAGGCGCTCAACAACATCGCCGCCAAGAACGGACTGAGCCTGGGTGAGCTGCGCAGCGCGGTGGAGAAGGACGGCATGGAGTTCGGCCAATTCCGCAACAGCATTCGCGAACAGATCCTGATCACCCGGCTGCGCAATCGTGAGGTGATCGGCCGCATCCAGGTCAGTAAGATCGAGGTCGAGAACCAGCTGGCCCGGGCAGGCAAGAATCCGGGCGGGCGTAGCGAATTCCATATCCTGCACATCCTGGTCGCGGTCCCCGACGGAGCGACGCCGAGCCAGATCCAGGCCGCTCAGGCCAAGACCCGGCGGCTACTCGGGCAGCTCGATGACGGTGCCGACTTCCGCACCCTGGCCCAGGCCGAATCCGATGGTCAGCAGGCCCTGCAGGGCGGTGACCTCGGGTGGTTGAAGGCTGATCAACTGCCCGCGCTTTTCATCGACGAGGTGGCGGCCATGCAACGCGGAGGCACCGCCGGACCGCTGCGCAGCTCCAGCGGCTTCCACATCATCCGACTGGAGGACTACCGCGGCGGCGACCGCAACATCGTCGCCCAGACTCACGCCCGCCACATCCTGATCCGCACCAACGAACTGACCTCCGACGAGGATGCCCAGCTGCGTCTGGAGCGGCTTCGCGAGCGGATTATCCGCGGTGACGATTTCGCCACCCTGGCGCGGGCCAACTCCGATGACAAGGGCTCGGCCATCAACGGCGGCGACCTGCAGTGGGTAAACCCCGGCGACCTGGTGCCCAAGTTCGAGGAGGTGATGAGCGGCCTCGAGCCCGGCACGCTCAGTCAGCCGTTCAAGACCGAGTTCGGCTGGCACATCGTTGAGGTGCTGGAGCGCCGCGACTATGACGCCACCGACGAGGCGGCGCGCGCCAGGGCCCGAGAGATTATCCGCGACCGCAAGGCCGACGAGGCCCTGGAGCTATACCTGCGCCGGCTGCGCGACGAGGCCTTCGTCGAGCTGCGCCTGGACGACGATTTCGAGTGACCCCGCCGATCGCCGTCACCCCGGGCGAACCGGCGGGGATCGGCCCGGACCTGATCGTCCAACTCGCCGCGCGCGGCTCTCCGAGCCCGTGGCTGGCTATCGCCGATCCCCGGCTGCTGAGCGAGCGCGCCCAACGGCTCGGCATCACCCTGGACCTCGCCCCGCTCACCGAGCCGCCATGCAGGCCTGCGCCGCCGGGTCGACTGCACGTCCTCCCCGTCCGCATGGCCGGCCCGGCCGAGCCGGGCAGGCTCGATCCGGTCAATGCTGGGTATGTGCTCGAGACCCTGCGACGCGCCGTCGACGGCTGCCTGGCCGGCGAGTATGCCGCGCTGGTCACGGCGCCGGTGCACAAGGGCGTGATCAACCAGGCCGGCATTCCGTTCACCGGCCATACCGAGTTTCTCGCCGAACGCACCGGCGGCTGTCCGGTGATGATGCTCACCTGCCCGGGGCTGCGAGTGGCGCTGGCGACCACGCACCTGCCCCTGCGCGCGGTCGGTGACGCGATCACGCAGGAACTGCTGCAAGGCGTGCTGCGCACACTCGATCACGATCTGCGGCTGCGCTATCGGATCGAACGCCCGCGCATTCTGGTCTGCGGGCTGAATCCGCATGCCGGCGAGGGCGGCTATCTGGGCCGCGAGGAGATCGAGGTGATCGAGCCGGTTCTAGCGTCGTTGCGAAGCGAAGGCCTTCAGCTCGAAGGGCCACTGCCGGCCGACACCCTGTTTACGCCGCGCCACCTGCAGGGCGCCGACGCGGTGCTGGCCATGTATCACGATCAGGGACTGCCGGTGCTCAAGTACAAGGGCTTCGGCGAGGCGGTCAATGTCACCCTCGGGCTGCCGATCATCCGCACCTCGGTCGATCACGGCACCGCCTTGGATCTGGCCGGCACGGGCCGGGCCGAGCTCGGCAGTCTGCTCGCGGCGCTGCGCGAGGCCGAACGGCTCAGCTCAGCGGGCGTGTGCCGGGGGCCGGGGCCGGGGCCGGTTGTAATCGACTCCGGCCCCTCTCTGATTCACTCCGGGATCTTTTCCCGCACCTCCAGGGCGACCTCGAGCGCGCGCTGACCGACCCGACCGTCGACCAGCGGCCGTTCTCCCGTGCGTACACAATGGACGAAGGCGTCGATCTCGGCATCGAGCGGCTTCACCGGCTCGATTTGCAGTCGCTCGGTGACGATCCCCGGCCACTCCTCACCCTCACGCGGCTGCACCACGTCCAGGGTCTGTTCAATGAAATCCAGCGACTGGTAGCTGTGCTGCGCGAACACCCGGATGCGGCGCATGCGTTCGCGCGACACCCGACTGGCGATGACGTTCGCCACCGCCCCGTTGGCGAACTCGAGCCGGGCGTTGGCGATGTCGATGTGATGGGTCAGCACCGCGGTCCCGACCGCGGAGATGTGACTGATCTCGCTGTCGATCAGCGACAGGATGATGTCGATGTCGTGGATCATCAGATCCGAGATCACGTCGACATCCGTGGCCCGGGCAACGAACGGGCTCATCCGATGGGCCTCGATGAACCGTGGGTTGCGAATCCGCTCTGCCAGGGCCATGACCCCGGCGTTGAAACGCTCGAGGTGACCGATTTGCAGCACGACTCCCGATTGTTCGGCCAGTTTGACGATCTCCTGACCCTGATCGACGCTGCTGGCAATCGGTTTCTCCAGCAGGACGTGCACGCCTTTGGCGAGGAACGGCGCGGTCACCGCCAAATGGGCGGTGGTCGGGACGACGATGCTGACCGCCTCGACCTTGTCGAGCAAGGCGGCGGCATCGGTGTACGCGGCACAGCCGGCCTCGGCGGCGACCTTCTCCGCCGTCGTCGGGTCGGTATCGACCACGCCGACCAGCTCGACCCCGGGATGACGGGCATGAATGAGGGCGTGAAATCGGCCGAGATAGCCCACACCGACAACACCGACTGCAAGACGATCGGTCAACGGATTCTCCCCCAGTTAGCTGTGCGGTCGCAATCTAGCACAGGCTCCCCGGCGGCCCATGAGGCCGGTCAGACGGTGCCCCCGGATCACCGGCCAAGGCCGCCGGGCAACCAGATCAGTTCGCCTTGGCCGGCTCCGTTTCCGCCTCGGCCGCAGCGGCGTCGGCCGGCTGCTCAGCGTCCGGGTCGACCGCACCGGCCAAGGCCAGGCGTTCGATCACCTTGAGATGCGCGGACCGCCTGGCCTTGACCAGCGCAGTCTCCCCGGCCCGATCCTCGAGTTCGAGATCAGCACCGACCGCGATCAGCAGGTCGACCACCTCGACCCGACCGAAGGCTGCGGCGGCCATGAGCGCGGTGACACCCATCGCGTCGGCGGCATTGACGTCGGCGCCGGCCGACAATAGGGCCTTGGCGGTCAGTCGATTGCCGTTGAACGCGGCCGCCACCAGCGCCGGCCGGCCGCCGCCATTCTTCGCATCGGCATCGGCGCCGTCGGTGAGCAGCCCCTGCAACTGTTCCAAACGACCCGCCGCGGCGGCGGCCAGCAGCTCCTGGTTCAGGTCGAGGGCGTGAGTCGCGGCGCTGCCGAGCAACAGCAATAGGACTGGAAGATATCGCATCGTCGTTCTGGGCATGGGATTCCTGCCTGGTCTATCGGCCAGAACCGTCTTGACTTGATCCCGAGCACCGCACGCGCTTGCTTTTACCCGGGGCCGCCAGTAGCTTTGCGCGCGTTCCCTGCAGAGATATGGTCATGAGTACTGACACCAGCAATGAAATCACCGTCGGCGTGGAGACCCGCTACATCGACGAACAATCGGCCCCGGACGAGGAGCGTTTCGTCTTCGCCTACACCATCACCATCCACAATACCGGCGAGACCGCGGCCAGGCTGCTGAAACGCCACTGGGTGATCACCGACGCCAACGGAAAGGTGCAGGAGGTCCGCGGCGAGGGCGTGGTCGGCGAACAGCCGCATCTGGATCCCGGCGAACAGTTTCGCTACACCAGCGGCACCGTCATCGAGACACCGGTCGGCAGCATGCAGGGCGAGTACGAGATGGTCAGCGACGACGGCGAACACTTTCTCGCCCCGATCGCCCCGTTCTCGCTGGCCATGTCGCAGGCCGCGCTGCACTGATGGCGGTCTTCGCCGTCGGCGACGTTCAGGGATGCTTCGACGAGCTGCGCCGGCTGCTCGACCTGCTGCGTTTCGATCCGGACCGAGACCGGTTGTGGCTGGTCGGCGATCTGGTCAATCGCGGCCCAAAGTCGCTCGAGTCCCTGCGCTTTGTGAAACAGTTGGGCCCGGCGGCGATCACCGTGCTCGGCAACCACGATCTGCACCTGCTCGCCCTGGCTGTCGGCAACAAGAAGCACGGCGACGGACACAGCCTCGGTAGCATCCTCACCGCGCCCGATCGCGACGAACTGCTGCACTGGCTGCGCCACAGGCCGCTGATGCATCGCGACAAGGAGCTCGGCTACAGCATGATTCACGCCGGCCTGCCACCGGACTGGAGTATCAAGACCGCCATGGCCTGCGCCCGCGAACTGGAGGCCACCCTGCGCGGTGACGCCTATCGGGACTTCCTCCACGAGATGTACGGCAATAAACCCAAGTACTGGGACTCGAAGCTCAGCGGCATCGATCGCCTGCGATTTATCACCAACTGCTTCACGCGGCTGCGCTACTGTCAGGCCGACGGCAAGCTCGGCCTGAAGGAAAAGGGCCCGCCCGGCAGCCAGCGCTACGGCTATCTACCCTGGTTTCGGCATCCCAAGCGCGCCAGCCGCAAGGAGCGTATCCTTTTTGGTCATTGGTCGACTCTGGGTTACCTGGCCGAGCACAACGTCTGGGGCCTGGACACCGGCTGCCTGTGGGGCGGCACCCTGACCGCGCTGCGGATCGACGAACCACGCCCGACCCCGATCCACCTGCCCTGCGGCGGTCAGGCCGACCCGATGCGCTACGCCTGAGCACGTCCGCAACCGACGGCCGGCGTGGTTCCGGGTATGCTGCGCAGACGGCTTCCGGCTAACTGCCCTTCAACACGCTCGGCTCATGAACCACGACCCCTCCACAGCCATCCCCGAGGACGAGATCGAGTTCAAGGCGATCCGGGCTCAGGGCGCCGGCGGCCAGAACGTCAACAAGGTCTCCTCGGCGGTCCACCTGCGCTTCGATATCCGGGCCTCGTCGCTGCCCGAGGCGTTCAAGCAACGCCTGTTGCGGCTGCAGGACCAGCGTCTCACCAGCGACGGGGTGATCGTGCTCAAGGCGCAGCGCTTTCGGACCCAGGAGCAGAATCGCGCCGACGCGATCGAACGACTGCATGCCCTGATCGAACAGGCCCTGCGGCCACGCGCCAAGCGCATAGCGACCCGCCCGACCCGGGCATCGCAGAAAAGGCGCCTGGAGGGCAAGCAAAAGCGCGGCCGGGTAAAACAGCTGCGCGGCAAGGTCGATGACCAATAGCCACGGTCCAACCCACTTGGAGATCCCGACCTGAATGAAGAAGCGGCCGGTCAAATTCTTCGTCTCCTACGCGCGCGCCAACAAGGCCCTGGCGATGCGCTTCCTCAACCACTTCGAAGAACAGGCCGTCCCCTCGCGGCACTACGCCTACGGTTTCTGGCGCGACGGACGGATCCTGGTCGGCGAGGATTGGCATGACGAGATCCGCCAGGCGCTCGACGACAGCCAACTGGGGCTGCTGTTGATCAGCCCGGCCTTCCTCGGCTCGCAATACATCAACGAACACGAACTGCCGATCTTTCTCGGGCGCGACGCGAAACCGATGATCCCGGTCATGCTGCAGCCGGTGGATTTCGAGCGGCACGATCTCAAGGGGCTGCGCGACAAGCAGATCTTCCGTCTCGACGGCGATCGCTTCAAGGAGCCGAAGGCCTATGGCGAATGCTCCGGTCGCCAGCGCGAGCGCTTCGCCGCGGCACTGTTCCGACAGGTCGAGCAGCGCCTGGACCAGGCATTGCCGTGAAATAGCACCCGTCGGTCCGGGGACTGAGACCATGCCCCTCGCCCGATCTTGGCCTACATCGAGACTTGCTGATGATCGAGCCTGCGCACGGCGGCCTTCCTGGCTTGACGACCGAGTTGCTCGGACCGCGCGCTCGACCACCTGCAGACCAGGCCGTCGATCCTCGCTGCCCAACTGTGCTGCGGACTGGATAGACCCGCGCGCCTGAACGCTCAGGCCGGCGTCGCCGGCTCGCCGCGCACCTCGCGCAAGGCCGTCAGCCGGGCCGAACGGATCGCCTCCGGTACCCGGCCCGCCGGGCTGGCCCGGGCAATCCCGGCGGCATCGATCGCGGCCGCGGCACTGAGCCAGCGGCGGAACTGAACGGCCTGAGGATAGGGGCGCTGTTCGAAGCCGGTGCGGCCGCGGTAGTCGGCCTCGCAAGCGGTCAGCAGACGGTCGAAGGCCGCGGGGCGGCGAAATGCATCACAGCCCTCGAGGACTTTCAGCACGGTACTGTGCTTCAGTTCGGTCGCCTTGTGTATGTGGCCGTGCCAGAGCGCCACCAGGCGTGCCAGCCGGGCGACCTCCTTGGGCACCCGCCAACGTTCACACAGGCCGCGGATCAGGCGCTCGCTGCGCACCTCGTGGCCGCGATGGCTGGGCCAGAGGCTGGGATCGGTCAATCCTTTGCCGAGATCGTGGGTCAGGGCGGCATAACGAACGTCGAGCCGCGGCGACAGGCCTGCCGCCTGGCCAAGCACCATCAGGGTATGCACCCCCGTGTCGATCTCCGGGTGCCACTTCGGCGGCTGCGGCACGCCGTACAGGCGTTCGAGCTCGGGGAAAACGACCGCGAGGGCGCCGACCCGCCGCAGTTCGGTGAAAAAGCGCGCGGGGGCGGGGCTGAGCAGGGCTCGTTCGACCTCCTGCCACAGGCGCTCTGCAACAAGCCCGTCGAGTGCGCCTTTAACGACCAGATCGCTCATCAGTTCGAGGGTCCTCGGTGCGATCCGGAAGTCGTACCCGTCCAACTCGGCGGCCAGCCGAGCTACCCTCAGCACCCGCAGCGGATCGTCGCCGAAGCGCTCGGGATCGACGTGGCGCAGCCGGCGCCGAGCCAAGTCGGCCTGTCCCCCGAAGGGATCGACCAGGCGCCCCCCGGCGTCCTCCGCCATGGCGTTGATGGTCAGATCACGGCCGCGCAGATCGTCCTCCAGGGACACCTGCGGTCCGGCGGTGTTGAGATCGCCCCGTATGGCGCAGGCCAGAACATGCTCTTCTCGGGTTTCGGGGTGGAGAAACACCGGAAAGTCCCGTCCGACCCGCCGATAGCCCCGAGCGATCATGTCCTCGGCGGTGGCGCCGACCACCACCCAGTCGCGATCCCCGCCCGGCCGGCCCAGCAATCGGTCACGGACCGCACCCCCGACCAGATAGATCTGCATAATCGCGCTCCCCACCACCCGATCCCCCTCGTGCAACTTGCGGGCTAGACCAATTTCATCCCTTTGGAGATGTTGCGGCCGTAGAAGATCTCCAGCATCTCGCGTTTCAGGCCCTCGATGATTGCCCGTTGCTGCCCGGCCGAGATGTCCTCGGCGTTGACGCCGAACAGATAGTCGTCGAGTTCGAAATCCTTGAGGATCATTTTGGTGTGAAACAGATTCTCCTGATAGACATTGACGTCGAGCATCTGATAGCGCTCTTTGGTGTCGCGTGCGAGATAGTTCTGGATCGAGTTGATCCCGTGGTCGATGTAGTGCTTTTTGCCCTGGACGTCACGGGTGAAGCCCCGCACCCGGTAGTCCATGATCACAATATCCGACTCGAACGAATGGATCAGGTAGTTCAGGGCTTTCAGCGGCGAGATACGGCCGCAGGTGGAGACGTCGATGTCCGCTCTAAACGTCGAAATGCCATTTTCGGGATGGCTTTCCGGGTAGGTGTGGACGGTGATGTGGCTCTTGTCGAGGTGGGCGACCACGGACTCGGGCAAGGGACCCGGCGCCTCGGAGTTGGAGAGGTGCTCGGCGGCGATCGGCTCCTCAGAGATCAGTATGGTCACGCTGGCGCCGTAGGGATCGTAATCCTGTCGGGCGACATTGAGCACGTTGGCGCCGATGATATCGGAGACATCGGTCAGAATCTGAGTCAGACGCTCGGCGTTGTAGGCCTCATCGATGTACTTGATGTAGCCGCCCACCTGCTCCTGCTCAGCCGCGTAACAGATATCGAAGATGTTGAAGCTGAGGGTCTTGGTGAGATTGTTGAACCCGTGCAGCTTCAGCTTGCGCTGAGCCATCGGCGCTGAGCTCCATGTTTACTGGGAAAAGCCGGCCAAGGTAGTCGACAGCGGCGGGTATATCAAGCCGCTCAGTCGATACCGCGCACTTGTTCCCAGTGGTCGACCGGGGGATGGTAGATGACCTGAACCTGGGTCCCGTCGGGGTCGAAACAGTAAAAGCTGCGAGCCCCGTCACGGTGTGAGCGTGGCTCAGTGCGTATCTTTACAGCGTGATCTCTGAGCCATTGGAACCATTCGTCGACCCGATCCGGCGACTCGACAAAGAATCCGATGTGATCGAGCCGCTGCGCCGATTCGTCGCGAGAGCGCTGCGGATCGGCCCGATGCAGCGCCAGATTGTCACCGCCCGAGGTCAGATAGACGTTGTCCGGATCCGGTCGCCATTCGACCTCCATACCCAGCAGTTCGACGTAGAAACGCTCGCAGGCGGCCAGGTCGCGCGCATACAGGGCGACGTGGCGCAGGCCGAACCCAAGCCCGGGGCGCTCCATCCGGTTCAGGCCTCGAAGATCTCGAAGTCGTGGCTGATCTCGGCCATCGCGGCGAGCATCAGGGAGGCCGAGCAGTATTTCTCGGCGCTCAGTTCGATGGCCCTGGCGACGGCCTTCTCCGGCAGCTCTCGGCCACCGATCTTGAAATGTGCGTGGATCTTGGTGAATACCTTGGGGTGCTCCTCGGCACGCTCCGCCTCGATCTCCACCTCCACCGAGCGGACATCATGACGACCCTTCTGCAGGATGGTCAGAACGTCGATCTGGGTACAGCCGCCCATGCCGAGCAGCAGCATCTCCATGGGGCGAACCCCCAGGTCGCGGCCGCCGAACTCCGGGGCGCCATCCATGACGATGGCATGCCCGCTGCCGGACTCGCCGACCATGGTGAGCCCGTCGATCCACTTAACGCGCGCTTTCATCGAACATGTACCTCTTCACAGCGACCAGTGGCTAGTGTACTGCACTACACAGTTCGACAAGCGGCAGCAGCCCGCCTAGACTTCTGGGGTTCCGGTAACGATTCCGGTCAATTGCCATGCAGACAATGAGCATCGCGACCCCGCCCCCAAAGGACCCGGATTGGCTGAGACCCTTCCTCAGCCATTGCCACCGCCGGCGCTATCCGAGCAAGACCGACTTCATCCACCCCGGCGACCCGTCCGATACCATCTATTACCTGGTCTCGGGTCAGGTCACGGTGTTGATCGAGGACGAGGATGGCCGCGAGATCATTCTCACCTATCTGAATAAGGGCGAGTTCATTGGCGAAATGGGTATGTTTCTGCAACAGCCCAAACGCACCGTCATGGTTCGTACCCGCAGCGCCTGCGAGCTGGCCGAGATCTCCTACTCCAAGCTCGAGCAGTTGTTCGAGGGCGAGCTGCGCTCGTACATCAAGCCGATCCTGTACTCCATCGGCCGACAGCTGACCGAGCGCCTGGTCGCGACCAGCCAGAAGGTCGGCCACCTGGCGTTTCTCGACGTCACCGGCCGGATTGCCGGCACCCTGCTCGACCTGTGCAAACAGCCCGACGCCATGACCCACCCCGACGGCATGCAGATCCGCATCACCCGCCAGGAGATCGGCCGCATCGTCGGCTGCTCCCGGGAGATGGCCGGACGGGTCCTGAAGGACCTGGAGGAACGCGGTCTGATCAGCGTCAAGGGCAAGACCATCGTAGTCCACGGGGCGCGTTAACCTCAGGCTCGCGAGCCAGCTCGCGGGCATTCCTACGCTCCGCAAAATCAGCATCTAAAGCCTAGCCGGTAGCGGTCGCTACCTCGAAAAGACACTGCGTGATTGGCGCACAGAGAGATCGATGGACCCGTATCGGGAGAGCCAAAAATTGATTCAATGTCGTGTGATCAACACCGATCACCAGGAGAGCCTGCGCTTCGTGGAGTTCGAGCAGTATCGGCTGTGGGAATATCTCATGACCCACAAGCACCAGATGAGCGTCTCCGACCCGGTACTTTGCCTCTGGCTGAGCGAGGAAGATTTCCAGGAACAGCACGCCTTGTACGAGCACTCCGGTACATCGGCGGCGGTCAATCGAATCGTCATCGATCTGTTCGACCGACAATTCCGCTTCACCAACACGGTCACTCGCTACGTCGTGGACGAGGATACCGACAAGGTACTGAGCATCCTGCGCGAACACGTCCCGACCGATCTGGCCGACTCGGAAGACTGCAACTTCGTCGTTGTCCCCGGCCGCATCGTACAGAACTGGCAGAACGTCCCCGACAGCAGCCCCATGATCGGCCTGGGGTAAGCCCCGGTCAGGCGAACAGTTCGGCCAGCCTCGCACCCGGGTCGTCCGCTCGCATAAAGGCCTCACCAACCAGGAAGGCGTTCACACCGTGGCGCGCGCATCAAGCGCACGTCAGCGGCTGTGTGGATGCCGCTCTCGGTCACCACCAGCCGGCCCTGGGGAATTCTGCGCGAGCAGGTCCAGGGTGGTCTGCAGGTTGACTTCGAAGCTGCGCAGGTCGCGGTTGTTGATGCCCAGCAGCCGGTCTTCCACCCGCAGGGCGCGGTCCAGTTCCTCGCGCGTCGTGCACCTCGACCAGCGACGTCCATGCCCAGCTCGTGGGCCAGATCGTTCAGCTCGTCGCAGTCGGGCGTCGTCCAGGCAGGCGACGATCAGCAGGATGCAGTCGGCGCCCAGGGCGCGCGCCTCGTACACCTGGTACGGGTCGACGACGAAGTCCTTGCGGATCACCGGCAGGTCACAGGCGGCACGGGCCTGCTGCAGATAGTCGTCGGCGCCCTGGAAGAAATCCACGTCGGTCAGCACCGACAGGCAGGCCGCGCCGCCGCGCGCGTAGCTGCGGGCGATCTCGGCGGGACGAAAGTCCTCGCGCAGCACCCCCTTCGACGGCGAGGCCTTCTTGATCTCGGCGATCACCCCCGCGCCGCCGGCGACGATCGCCCGCTCCAGGCTGGCGGCAAAACCACGCGGCGCCGAGGCCTCGGCCAGCGCCTCGAGCAATTCCGACTGCGAGCGCAGGAAGGAGCGCGCAGCGACCTCCTCGTGTTTGCGGGCAACAATTTTTTTCAGGATGTCGGGGGTATCGCGCATAACGGGTATCCAGTAGATAAAGCGTTTGTTTCATTGTCGCCGTGTTCTGCCCGCGCCGCTTCGCGGCGTATTGATTTTGATGCGCGCGGCGGCGCGCACCCGCCCTACTTTCTTCGCTCGTGCCAAAGAAAACACGGCCTGCAACTTCCGAGCCACCGAGCATCGCAGACGGACCCGGATAAAGGCGGAAAGGTGTCTGAGCGATCGGAGATAGCGAGTTCCTTTCGCCCCGGGTCCGGCGAGAAGCGCAGGGAACCCTCGCAACGCGAGAGGGGTGAGGCGGAGCAATGCCTTTGGTTACTTTTGGCGAAACAAAAGTACCTCGCCGCAGGGGCGCGACAAGCCCCCCGACTTCAGTCAATCCGCGAAGCGCACGCCCTGAACAACACTCAATCAAAACTCTGACTCAACACCACCAACCGATCCAACCGATTGCGCGCCTCGCCGCTGGCAATCGCCGCATCGGCCTTCTGCACACCCTGCTTCAGCGAATCGGCGAGGCCGGCGACGTAGATGGCGGCACCGGCATTGAGGATGACGATGTCTCGCGCCGGACCGGCATGATCCTCGAGCACCGAGCGGATGATACGCAGCGAATCGTCCGAGTCCTCGGCCTTGATCGATGCGATCGAGTTGCGGCGGACGCCATAGTCCTCGGGCTGAATGCTGTAGCGACGGATCTGGCCGGCCTTGAGTTCGGCCACTTCGGTCTTGTCGCCGATACTGATCTCATCCAGACCGTCGCGCGAGTGCACCACCAGCACATGCCGGGCACCGAGGCGCTGCAGGACCTCGGCGAGCGGTTCGAGCAGCGACTCCGAGAACACCCCGACCACCTGATTCGGCGTGCCGGCCGGATTGGTCAGCGGCCCCAGCACGTTGAACACAGTGCGGACCCCCATCTCCCTGCGCGGGCCGATGGCATGCTTCATGGCGCTGTGATGGGCCGGGGCGAACATGAAACCGACCCCGACCTGCTCGACGCACTGGGCCACCTGCTCAGGCGTGAGATCCAGACGGATGCCGGCGGCCTCCAGCGCATCGGCGCTGCCGGACTTGCTCGAGACCGAACGGTTGCCGTGTTTGGCGACATGGCAGCCGGCGGCCGCGGCGACGAACATGCTCGCCGTGGAGATATTGAAGGTTCCCGAGGCGTCGCCGCCGGTGCCGACGATGTCGACCGTATTCGCCAGGTGATCGACCTTCACCCCGGCGGCCAGCTCGCGCATCACCGAGGCTGCGGCAGCGATCTCGGTCACCGTCTCACCCTTCATGCGCAGCCCGATCAGGAAACCGCCGATCTGCGCCGGGGTCGCCCCGCCGGTCATGATGGCGCGCATCACATCGGTCATTTGCTCGGAAGTCAGATCGTGCTCTTGCACGATCAGGTTGATCGCTTGTTTCAGGTCCATAGAGCTTGCGTATCCTGAATTGAAGTTGATCCAAATATGGTTGCCGTCGGCTTAGCGTCGTCGGGCGGTCCCAACCTGCATGCCGAGATGGTTTCGTCGGCTCCGCTTACTTACCGCGCAGGAAATTCTCCAGCATGCGGTGGCCGTGCTCGGTAAGAATGGATTCCGGATGGAACTGCACACCCTGCACCGTCAGCTCCTTGTGCCGCACGCCCATGATCTCGTCCTTCTCGCCGTCGTGCAGGGTCCATGCGGTCACCTCCAGGCAGTCGGGCAGGGTCTGCCAGTCAATCACCAGGGAGTGATAACGAGTCGCCTCGAACGGATTCTCCAGGTCGCTGAACACGCCGGTGTCGGCATGGTAGATGGACGAGGTCTTGCCGTGCATCACCCCGTGGGCGTGGACGATGTCGCCGCCGAAGGCCTGGCCGATCGACTGATGACCGAGACAGACGCCGAGGATCGGCATCTTGCCGGCGAAGTGCTTGATCGCCGCGACCGAGATGCCGGCCTCGTTCGGCGTGCAGGGCCCCGGCGAGATCACCAGATGCTCGGGACCAAGTGCCTCGATCCCGGCGAGGTCGATCTCGTCGTTGCGGTAGACCCGCACGTCCGCGCCCAGCTCACCAAAATACTGCACCAGATTGAAGGTGAAGGAATCGTAGTTGTCGATCATCAGCAGCATGGTGCGGCGATCTCGTTGTTGAACCGTAGGAGTGAATACTCCACCGGCTAACAGCCGGTGGCTTGAGGTTACGGCTGAAAGCCGGATCGATCGGCCATTCGGCCGATTGCCCCTTTCCCACCGGGAGAGGGCGGGGGTGAGGGGATCGGGATCAACCCGTTCAATTCTGATCCGCTCATCCTAACCTTCTCCCGGTGGGAGAAGGAACTGTTCCATCGGTCGCCTAAAGGCGAGGGATTTGCGGATCCCCCATCGCGGACTTTAAAATGCCCGGCCGTTGATACCCGCCGCGGCAGTCGCTCCCGGTGCTCGGCCGGCTCTGGGTCGTCTACGTTTCGCTGAAAAACGCCGAAACATAAATCGCCCGCGGCCCGGTACCGCTTCTCCCAGCACGAGCGCGACCGCGCGTCCGGGCGCGACATAGGCCAGAGCCGGTATCACGCACCCGACCGAATGAGGCGCCGGCGTCTCATCGGACGGGGCCCTCGGGCACGGCAAGCCCGGGAGGTCGCGAACGATAGCTGTCCCGGATCAAGCTTGGAACGGGGCGGGCTTGACGGCTCTGGTCTCGCACCAAACAATATTTATCAATTCGATATCAGCTATTGGAGACCGAAAATGCCCAGTTACGACTACCATTGCGAAACCAACGGCCGCACTGTCGAGGTTCGCCACAGCATCAAAGAGAAGCTCGCCAACTGGGGCGAGGTCTGTGCCAGGGCCGGCATCGACCTTGGCGACGCCGCCGCCGATACGCCGGTCCAGCGCCTGATCACCGGCGGCGGCGTCATATCCAGCTCCGCGCTGTCGAATCCCGAAGCGCCGGCCTGTGGCGCGGGCGGCTGCTCCGGGGGCCTGTGCGGCCTGAACTGAAACCCACGCGCCGGACTGCCCGTCACCGAGGACGACCACCATGATCCCGATCTCATTCCAGGTAGTCGGCGAAGAGGACTACGCGCTCAAGATCCGCGTCGAAAGCGACGGCACCTACCTGGTCGAAAGCGGCACCTACGCCAGCAGCCCGCCGCGCAAGGGCCAACTGACCGAGCAACAGGTTGGGGAAATCGTCACTGCGGTCGAGGCGCTGGGCATGCCGAGACCCCATCCCATGCCCGCAGGCGCCGCTGCCTTCGAGGCACAACTGACCGTCGGCGCGCCGAGTAAAGAGGTCAACTATGTATTCTGGGAGGGGGCGCTGGAAGAGGATGCCGAGCTGGCGACCCTGATCCGTCTACTCGAGAGGCTGTAGTGTCGCCGCGGGCTTCAACCGGGCGGGAGACCCGACGTACTGCATCACGTCACTGAATCAAGGACTGGAACCGGAGATAGGGACCCGGGTCTGCCGGCCTGCTTATTGCGCGGGGGCGGACACGATACTGATCTCTTACTGCACGTGTCACGGGTTTCAGGTCCGGTGAAAGACCTTGTCTTCGACGGTACGTCTTGTCCTGATCGGTTTTCTGCAAAAATCTGGCGTTGTCTCTCGCTCGACGACGCGACCGGAGGCGCAAGTGTCGCCGGAGGCACGACGCCGGGAGCACGCCCCCATCGCGCTTCGCGTTCCTGCTACGCGCGCTGGTCCAGGGCATGCCATCCCTGGCATGCCCGTTCGCCAGGCTGCGTCTGTCCCCCGGACAGACGGTCCCGGCTCACCCATAGCTGCGGCTATGCCTCGTCGACCGATCGAACGAGCTGCTTAGCCGGATTCCCCAGAAATTCCGACCCCACCAGGCAATAAGCTGTCTAGTGGGCTGCATGGTTAGCGGCGACACAGCCCACGGACAGGGGCGAACCCAAGGCCTGGCTCAGCGCCGGATCTTCTATCTACCCATAAGCCCTCCCCCAAGCGCGGCGCAGATGATCGTAGGGGAGGCGCTTGTAGTGTTGTTTTTCGTGAGTGTGAGAGTCACGAGATGCGGTGGGCCAACAGGGACATTACGACTTCGTGCGTCTCCGCCCTGTCCACCGTCAACAAACAGTTCAAGCCTGCTAAGCCGCAGCCGATAACCTTAGGGCGCCAATTCCCAATGCCAGCCGGTAAACACCATGTCAGTAGCTTTTCAACTCGATGAACTCCTGGACGATTCACTCGAGTCGTTTTCGCTTCCGGACGTCTACATCCGTCTACGCGAAGTGATGGAATCGGAGAATGCATCGATGGCCGATGCAGCAAAGGTGTTGACCCTGGACCCGGCCCTGGCTGCACGAATCCTGCGCATGGCCAACAGTGCGTACTACGGTTTCCGTTCGCAGGTGGACACCATCTCACGGGCGGCGGGCCTACTCGGTATGCAAAAGATCCACGATCTGGCGTTGACGGTCAGCTTGTCCGAGGCGTTCGACGGAATCACCAACGAACTGATGGACATCAATACGTTCTGGTATCGCAGCTTGCACTGCGGTTTCCTAGCCCAGACGATCGCTGAAGGGGCGGGCTTGCGCAACGGCGAGACTCTGTTCGTACGCGGCCTTCTGCACGATATTGGGCACCTGTTTTTATTTCACCGCTATCCGAACGAGTGCCGCCAGGCCCTGGCGCGTTCCGACGAGGGTCTAGAGGCGCGGCTCGACGAGGAGCGCCAGTTGATCGGCGTAGATGGGTTGCAGTTTGGTGCCGAACTGGCGCGAGTCTGTAAAGTACTCATCTTGTGCACCCATCAACATTGAGTACTTAGCACCTTTTTTGTTAACAGCTTCAAGCAACATGAGTGTCAGCTCACGAGGGATCTTTACAGGATAGTGTCCTTCTTCGCCCACCGTCGGGGTCTGCTCGATCCCTTCGGGCTGCTCGCGGGCGCATACGGCTGTGCCATGGCGACCGCCGCCGTGCCGCTCCTGCTCGACGCTCCC
>CAVXWS010000100.1:0-66308 GCA_963765415.1 uncultured Gammaproteobacteria bacterium | reverse complement strand
CCGGATGTGGTGTTGGAGGGCATTGTATCGCTGTGGACCCGTACTTCATCGTAGCTGATTACCCTATGGAATCCAAAATAATTGGTACAGCCAGGGAGGTGAATAACTATAAATCGTTTTGGTGTGCAGAAAAAGTCCAAAATACCAAACTACAATTTGAGTTGCAACACGGAAAAAAGCCCAAAATTGCATTAATGGGTCTGGCCTTTAAACCTGATATTGATGATTTAAGGGAGTCCCCAGCTAAATACATTGTGCAACGTGTATTACAAAATTCGAATAATGAAGAATATTATATTGTGGAACCAAATATAAAGAACACAACGTATTTAAACTCACAGACTATAAAACGGCTTTTGAAAAGGCTGATATTGTTGTTTTCCTAGTTGCCCATAAAGAGTTTAATATGTTACCCAAAAGTACAGACAGGTGATGTTGGATTTTTGCGGCATCTACAAATAGTAAATTAACTCAATGTTCATACATTATGGTTCCATTAAATCCAAAAAAAATGTTAGGGCCAAGTACTAGGAACGATTTAAAAAAATAATTTTTAATAATTTACATAGAATACCAATTAGTGAAAAACTTTTTACAGCTTAAAAAAACCTAAAAAACGACTTTTCGAGTCTAAAAACCATCAAATTGGCAGTTTTAGGGGATACTTCTACCCAATTCTTAGCACAAGCTTTGAGAGGTCTAGGATATGACAATGGTTTCAACCTCGAAATATGGGAAGCCGATTTTAATCAAATAGAAAGACAAGTATATGATCTTTCTTCTGAATTGTATGCATTTAAACCGGAAATGGTTATTGTCTTTCAATCTTCGCATAAATTGTTGGACAAATACAACAAACTTGGTTCAGAAAAACAGACTTCGCTTGCAAACAATGAATTGGAGTCCATTGAAGCCATATATTCCTATTTAAGCGGTAATCTAAATGCGAAAATAATTTATTACAATTATACCGAGATTGATGACTCCATTTTCGGGAATTATGCTAGTAAAACAGAATCCTCCTTTCTGTATCAATTGCGAAAACTTAACTATGAGTTGATGTTAATGGCCGCAAATAAAACAAATTTATATTTGTGTGATATTTCCTCAATACAAAACCATGTTGGAAAGCTGAACATTTTTCAACCGTCTATTTATTTAAGTACAGAAATGGTTTTGAGTATCGATGTTTTACCAAAAAGTGGCCTCTAGAACAGTTGATTTAATCAATGCTTTAAATGGTAAATTCAAAAAATGTGTCATTCTTGATTTGGATAATACGACTTGGGGAGGAATCATCGGAGATGATGGAATGGAGAATATTCAAATTGGTAGCTTGGGAATCGGGAAAGGTTCTTCTTAGAATTTCAGAATTGGATTAAAAAACTAAAGAACAGAGGTATTATTGTGGCTGTTTGTAGTAAAAATACAGAATCTGTCGCAAAAGAACCTTTTGAAAAACACCCGGATATGGTGTTGCGGTTATCGGATATTTCTGTTTTTATTGCCAACTGGGACAATAAAGTGGATAATATACGTCAGATACAAAGCATCTTGAATATAGGTTTTGATTCTATGGTTTTTTTGGATGACAACCCTTTTGAACGGAATATAGTTCGAGAAAACATTCTGGATATTTGTATTCCTGAACTACCCGAAGACCCCGCAAATTATTTGGAATACTTATATGGGTTGAATCTTTTTGAAACAGTTTCTTTTTCAAATGAAGATTCAGCAAGAACCAAGCTATATCAAATCGAAGCTGAAAGGGCTAAAGTCCAAAAAAAATTCACGAATGAGGATGATTTTTTGAAGAATTTGGAAATGGTTTCGGTTATTGAACCATTCAACAAATTCAATACCCCGAGAATGGCACAATTATCACAGCGTACAAATCAATTCAATCTTAGGACCATACGCTATTCGGAGGCTGATATTGAAAGAATGTCCAAATCAAAGGATTACTTTACTTTTTCCTTTACTCTTGAAGATAAGTTTGGGGACAATGGTCTAATTTGTGCTATTATTTTACAGAAAGAAGATAAAAAAACGTTATTCATTGATACGTTGTTTATGAGTTGTAGGGTTTTAAAACGTGGGATGGAAATTTTTGTATTGAATACAATAGCTAATTTTGCTAAAGAAAACGGATTTAAGGTATTAAAAGGAGAATATATCCCTACTGTAAATGCTATGGTAAAAGACCTTTATCTGGAATTGGGGTTTAAGAAGATGGATTCCTATTTTAACCTGGAAGTAGATGATTATCAAAATAAAAAAAACCACATAAAAATTAAGAAATAAATTTATGACAAGAAACGAAATGTTATCCCCCGGCAGCAGCGCGCCAGCGGCGGTCAGCGCCACCGTCAGCGATGCGATCCACAACGCCCGGCGGCTCATCCGCTGGACTCCTCCTCGACGCTCTCGGCGGTGATCCGCCAGCCCGTATCGGTCCGGCTCATCTCGAGCACCTTGGTCACAGTGTCCTGAAAACGATCGGACTCGTAGGACTGGACAAAGCGAGCCAGCGCCCGACCCGGTGCCGGCCTCTCCAGCACCAGCAGCGCCAGCGAAATCCTGACGAAGGCCGGAGCCGCCAGCCGGCGGCGGCGCAGCTCCTCCCAGGCGAACCGCGAGCCGCCCCCCGGAGGCACGAACTCCGCGCCGTAAAAGGACAGATAGAGATCGGCTCGCTGACCCGACCAGGCGTCGGCCCAGGACTGCACGGTCTGCCAGATCTCCCGCTCGACGTCGGCCTCGGCGTCTTCGCCGGCCGGCGAAGACGCCGCCGCCTCCGGGGCCGGTTGCGGCGCCGGTGGCGCCGGAACCATGGGCGACGTGCCCTCGGCGGCCTCCGGCGGCGGCGGCGTCGGCATCGCCTGCGCCGTGCGGGCGAGCGTGTCGGCCGCCTCCGGCCGCGGTCCCAGGTCGT
This sequence comes from uncultured Gammaproteobacteria bacterium, assembly GCA_963765415.1. Lineage (GTDB taxonomy): Bacteria > Pseudomonadota > Gammaproteobacteria > Chromatiales > Chromatiaceae > CAVXWS01. Next base: position 63,373 of record CAVXWS010000100.1, on the reverse strand, counting down.
TGATCAGTGCCAGCCGCAGGGGTTCGGCGTCGATCCGCTCGTCGCCGAGAGCTTTGCTATAGGCCTCGCCGGCAAGCTTGCCGTAGACCTTGGTCAGGTTGTCGTAGGTCGTCCGATAGCTCGGATGGGTCGCCAGACCCTGCTTGAGGATCTCGATCGCCGTGTCGTAGTCGCCGGCGGCCGCGTGCATCACCGCCAGATTGTTGTAGGCCTCGGGCAGATCGGGCCGCTCGAGAATCAGACGCTGATACAGCTCGCGCGCCTCGGTGGTCCGGCCGAGCTTGGCCAGCAGGACACCGTGCAGCAGGCGGGCCTCGGTATCGCCTGCCAGGCGCGCGGATTCGGCCTCCAGACGATTCAGCGCTTCTCGCGTGCGACCCTCCCCGTAGAGAGCACGGACCGGGTCCAGCCAGGATCCCTTGGCCAGCGCCCCAGTCGCCAAGAACACCAAGACGAGGGCGAACGCGCGTACACGAATCACATGGTGGCTCGATCGAGTCACGGGCGGTGGGATACTAGCATGGCGGCTCGCAAACCCTGCGGGAACCCCGGCCCGTCTCGAGCGTTAACCAGTCAGGGCGGCAACGTCGTGGATGACTACCAAATCGCCTCCGACGACCGCCTCGTGGCCCTCGGTCTGAGCGGCGAACGGGCGGCCTGGGGAGAGCTTGTCGAACGACACAAGGACGGACTGGTGAACTATCTGACCCGCATGACCGGCGAGCGCGCCACCGCCGAGGACCTGGCGCACGACGCCTTCGTGCGCCTCTTCGAGCACGCCGCCTCCTACCGGCCGCTGGGCAAGTTTCGCGCCTACCTCTATCGCATCGCGGTCAACCTGCTGCGCAGCCAGCAGCGCCGCAAGCAGCGCTGGCGACTCATCGCCAGCCACTTCTTGCCGGCCAACGGCGACCGACCGGAGCCTCCACCGTCGGCGCGCATGCTGGGGCACGAGCGCGACCGTCAGGTGGCCGACGCCGTGGCGCGACTGCCGCAGCGATTCCGCGCGCCGATCGTCCTGTTCAACGTGGAGGGCTGGTCCTACCGCGAGATCGCCGACGCGTTGGGCTGCCGCGAGGGCACCGTGAAGTCGAGAATCCACCGGGGGCGGCTCCTGCTGCGCCGGGCGCTGGCGCCCTACTGGAAGGGAGAGTCGGCATGACGCACCGCCTGTCGGACCGACAGTTGGATCGCCTGCTGGCGGGGCTGCCGCGCGAGCCTGCCCCGCGGGGCTTCTCGCGGCGCGTGCTCGCCGACGTGGCCGTTTCGCCGCGACGGCGTCAGGGCCGCCGCTGGCTGCTGCCGGCAGCGGTAGCGGCGGCGGCGCTGGTGGCCGGACTCTGGCTGCTACCGCGGGCAGTTCCGGAGGCACCAAAGGTGACGGCCGGAGCCCTCGAGCGGGAGCATCGACTGCTCATGGAGGAGCTGGAGTCGCTCAAGGCGAGCCTGCGGCAAGACCAGGTGGCCCCGGTTCTCTACCTTGGCGGCAACGAGAGCTTGGATCTTGTGCTCGATCTGGAGCCGGTCTGGCGAAGCGCCGGCGGCGCGCGGCCGGCGACCGGCGGAGTCGCCACGCGGCCGGTCGTCGCCACGGATCGCTCAGAAGGAGATCGAAGATGAGACGGTACCCCCCAGTGTCGGCCGTGAGCCTGTCGACGGCCGTCATCGTGCTGTTCCTGCTGCAGCTGTTCCCAACGGACGCCGTCGCCGCGCCGCAGAAAGAGCGCCAGCTGCGCCGCGAGATCGTGGTCGTCGGTCCGCAACCCGCCCATCGCCGGATCGTCCTGGAGCAGCTGACCGACCGGGGCTACCTCGGCGTCCATCTGCTCAACCTGACCCCGGAGCTTCGGGTCCACTTCGGCGCGCCCGCGACGAGCGGCGTCCTGGTCTCCCGAGTCCTGCCCGAACAGCCCGGCAGCCGCTGCCGGCGTGGCCGTGGGAGACGTTATCATCGCCGCCGACGGCGAGGCGCTGGCGGCACACGAGCCAGCTCGTCGGCCGCATGGGCATCGCCGCGAGGGTGACCAGATCGAGCTCGGAATCGTGCGCGACCGGACCCGGCTCGAGCTGCGGGCCACCCTGGCGCAGTCCGAGCGCCGCCAGATCGACGTCGGCCAGTTCGTCTGGCACGGCGGCGAAGACGGGGCACACCGGCTGGAGCTGGATCCGCAGGATGTCGCGGGAACGATCTCCGTCGATCCGCAGATGCTCGAACGCGTCATCTCGATCGATCCCGAAACCATCAACGAGTCGGTCAGCCGACTGCTCGAACGGCTCGAGGCCCAGGGTGGGGTGCCCGGCCGATGCTGCACTCGACGTCGAGAAGCGCCAGCAGCTCGAGAAACGGATCGCCCAGCTCGAAGAACGCCTGCGTGAGATGGAACGTCGGCTCCAACGCCGCCAGAGGACGAGTGACAGGCTGCGTCAGTCCGATGCCGGCGGTCGCTTCCTGGCGGGCTCGGGCTGCGCGCTCTCGGGACGCGCCCGGCGGCGGCGGCAAACCGGCCCGAATCCTGCCGCCACCTCGCCGCCGAAGAGGATCGACATGGCGGCCAGATAGAGCCAGATCAGGAGGGCCACGACGCCGCCCAGGACGCCATAGACCACGTCCAGCCGGCCGAAGCTGGACAGATAGAGCCGAAAGACCAGCGTGCAGACAGCCCACATGGCGGTCGCCACGGCCGCGCCGCCCAGCAGCTGGAGCTTCACCGCGCCCTGCCTGCGGTTCGGCAGCAGGTAGTAGCAGAGCCAGGTCATGCCCACCACCAGCCCGGCCGCCACCGGCCAGCGCAGCATGCTGCCGAGCTGACGCAGGCCAACCCTGGCGCCGATCTCCGGGCCGGCCAGCGCCACCAGGGCGCCCAGCAAGACCGCCACGCCGGCGATGGCGACCACCACGACTCCGAGCGCCTTCTTCTGCCACCAGCGGCGCCGGCGCTTGACCCGGAACGCCGCGTTCAGGCCGTCGGCCAGCGCGGTCAGCGCGTTCGAAGCTCCCCAGAAGGCGACCAGACGAGGCCAGCGCCAACGTCCCCGGCCGGCGCACGTGGGTGATCTGGCGTACCGAGTCCTCGAGCGCCAGCGCCGCCTGCGGCGGCAGCGCCGCCAGCAGCTCGTGCATGATCCAGTTGAACAGCGCCTCGCGGCCGAGAAAGCCGGTGAGGGCGAAGATCGCCAGCAAGAAACGGAAACAGCGACAGAAAGACGTAGTAGGCGACCCGTGCCGACTCGGCGCCGATGCGGTGGTTTTCCATGCGCTCGCGCACGTCCGCCGCCAGCTCCTGGAAACGGCCCCAGGACTCGCCGCCTGCCGGCAGGGGCCGGCGCTGAGAGTGCTTCTCCATCACCCGGTGGCAGCGTATCAGCGCGGCAGCCGGCAACTGCCCGAGCGTCCGGCAGGCAATTGGCGAGCCAGTCAGGCTAGGATCGCGCGATGAGGATCTTCCCATTCATCGGCACCCGCTACGCATCGGCGACCGACGACCCGGGCCGGCTCGCGGCGCCGCCCTACGATCAGATCGACGACGAGACCCGTTCCCGGCTGCACGCCGAACCGCTCCAGTTCTGCCAGCTGACCGTCCCGGATCCCGACGGCGAGCCGGACCCGGCGCACCACTCGGCCGAGCTGCACCACCACTGGCTCGGAGCGGGCGTCATCGACCGCGATCCGGAGCCCGGCGTCTACCCCTACGAGATCCTGACCGACGAGGGCGGCCGCCGACTGGGCCTGTGCGCGCTGGTGGGGCTCGAGACGCCCGAGTCCGGCATCGTCGTGCCGCACGAGCAGACCGTCACCAGGTTTGTCGAAGACCGCCTGCACATGCTGCGCACGACCGGCTGCGACCTCGAGCCGATCCTCATCCTGACCGACGACCGCGGCGCCTTCGACCGGGCGCTGGCGGCAGCGGTCGAGAACCAGCGGCCGCTGGTCGAGCACCGGGATCCCTACGGCCACCGCCACCGGCTCTACGCCGCCGGCGAGGCCGCTCGCTACGCGCCGCTGCTGATCGACGCCAAGGCGGTCATCGCCGACGGCAACACCCGCTGGCAGGTGGCGCGCAGATACGCCGCCGAGCTCGGAATCGCCATCGGCGAGACCGGCGCCGAGGTGCCGCAGGCCACCAAGCTGGCGGTCGTCACCAGCCTCGAGTCGCCGGGCGTGAAGATCGACCCGATCCACCGCGGCCTGGCGTCGGCGGACGGCCTCGACCGGGCGGCCGCCCTCGCCACGGCGCGCGAGCCCTGGTCGGGCGACCGGCGGCGCCGCTCTCGCCGCGGCGGTGGCCGCCGCCCCGGCGCCCGCCATCGGCGTCGCCACCGCCGACGGAGCGGCCGAGATCTGGCGACTCGGCGACAGCCCTCTGGCGGCCGAGCGCGCCGCCCTGGTCGCCTGCCGCCTGCACGACGAGCTGCTGCCCAGGCTCGGCCTACCGCCGGAGTCGGCCACCGACGGCACCGTCGCCTATCGCTCCGACCCCGACCAGCTGTGGCGCGAGCTGACCGCCGGCCGAGCATGCCGCCTGCTTCTTCCTGCCGCCGATGAGCCCGCGCACGTTTGGCGACGCCATGGCAGTCGACGAGCTGATGCCGCCCAAGTCGACCCGCTTCCTGCCCAAGCTGGTCTCCGGGCTGGTCTGGCACGAGCAGGTACGCCGTCCCGGCCAGGAGCGCAGGCACCACCGACCGCTGTAGGATCACCGCATGCCCTTTCACCTGCGCGACGACGGCAAGCCGGTGGTGGCTTTCGACCCGCGCCTCGAGATCTCGCCGTTTGCCCTGTTCCGCCGCCTGGATGAAGGCGAAGCGAGCTGCTGCTGGTCGACGTCCGCGGGCCGACGGCGGGCGGCAAGACGCTCAAGGGCGCCCAGCGGCTCGCCGACGACGACTGGCAGCCGCCGGCCGAGATCGATGTGGTCCTGTTCGACGACGACGGCAGCGCCGCGGTGGAGCTGGCGGCGCGCCTGATCGAGGCCGGCCACTCCAGGGTGCGCGCCCTGTTCGGCGGGCTGGAGCTGTACGAGTTCTCCCTCGACCCCCAGGTGGTGGGGGCCGAGACCTACCTGGTCGCTCGCGGCCAGGCCGGCTAGCCCTGCATTTCTCACCAATCCTCTACTGCAATGCCGTATCTACCTGCCTCGCAGCCCTTGCTCGGTCGGCCATCCTCGACGTACTTCGAGTACGCCTGCGGTGACCTCGGTCGCAGGCACCGCATCTGCAGGCACCTACGGCATTTCGCTACGAGGCCGGTGAGAAACGCAGGCTAGGCTAGGCGGTTCCACGCGAGATCGAGCCGTCGTCCTTGACGGTCCAGAGCTCGCCCGAGTTGATCAGCTTGTCGAGCTCTCCCTGACCGTTCTTGTCGATCTCCGACTCGATCTGCTGCACCGACTGGGCGTCGTAGGTCGGCATGTCGACGGAGCGCAGCACGCCGATCGGCGTCGGGAAGTCGGGCGGCAGCATGTAGGCCAGGCGGAAGGCCATGGTCGGGTCCTCGAAGCTCTCGTCCCACATCAGGCAATCGTCGGGGCCGAACTTGCCGCCAAGCTCGATCCGCTCGAGGCGCCCTTCGACGAGCCGGATTCCCTTGTCCTTCTCCTTGCCGAAGATCAGCGGCTGGCCGTGCTCGAGATAGACGGTCTGCTCGTCGCGCGACGTCCTTGTCGGTCATGTAGGCGAACGCCTTGTCGTTGAAGATGTTGCAGTTCTGGTAGATCTCGACGAACGCGGTGCCCTTGTGGTCGGCGGCGCGCTGCAGCACCGCGCGCAGGTGCGGCTGGAAGATGTCGACGGTGCGGGCGACGAAGGTGGCGCCGGCGCCGAGGGCCAGGGACAGCGGGTTGAACGGATGGTCGACCGAGCCGAACGGGCGTCGACTTGGTCCGCTTGCCGATCTCGGAGGTCGGCGAGTACTGGCCCTTGGTCAGGCCGTAGATCCGGTTGTTGAACAGCAGGATCTTGATGTCCGACGTTGCGCCGCAGGGTGTGGATCAGGTGGTTGCCGCCGATGGACAGCGCGTCGCCGTCGCCGGTGACGACCCACACCTCGAGGTCCGGGTTGGCGATCTTGAGCCCGGTGGCGATGGCCGGCGCGCGGCCGTGGATGGTGTGGAAGCCGTAGGTGTTCATGTAGTAGGGAAAGCGGCTCGAGCAGCCGATCCCCGAGACCACCACGAACTTCTCCTTGGGCAGGTCCGAGCTCGGGCAAGACGCGTCTGCACCGCCGACAGGATCGGCGTAGTCGCCGCAGCCCGGGCACCAGCGGACCTCCTGGTCGGACTGGAAGTCCTTCTTGGTCAGCACCGGCAGTTCAGTTGACATCGATCGTCGGCCTCCAGGATCTCGCGATGCCTTGTCGAGGATCTCGCTGCGGAAGAACGGCTTGCCCTGCACCTTGGTGTAGCGAGATGGCGTCCACCAGGTAGCGGGCGCGCAGCAGCAGCGCCAGCTGGCCGCATGTTCATCTCCGGGATCAGCACCTGCTTGAAGCGCGCCAGCACCTCGCCGAGGTTGGTGGGGAACGGGTTGAGGTGGCGCAGGTGGGCTGCGGCTGACGTCCAGCCCCTGCTTCGCGCGCCGGTGTTCACCGCCGCGGCGATCGCGCCGTAGGTGCTGCCCCAGCCGAGGACCAGCAGCTCGCCGCTCGGCGGCGCCGTCGACCTCGAGGTCGGGGATCGTCGCGGGCGATCGCGCTCCACCTTCTCGGCCCGCAGGTGCGGTCATCTGCTCGTGGTTGTCGGGGTCGTAGGAGACGTTGCCGGTGACGTCCTCCTTCTCGAGGCCGCCGATGCGGTGCTCGAGGCCCGGCGTGCCGGGGACGGCCCAGGGCCGCGCCAGCGTCTCCGGGTCGCGCGTGTAGGGCTGGAAGCCCTCCGGGCTCGGGTGTGGAACGTCGAGCCGCGAGGTCGGGCAGGTCCTCGACCTCGGGCAGCGCCACGGCTCGGAGCCGTTGGCGATGTAGCCGTCGGAGAGCAGGATCACCGGCGTCATGTAGCTTGATGGCGATGCGGCACGCCTCGATGGCCGATGTCGAAGCAGTCGGCCGGCGACGCTGCGGCGCCAGCACCGGCAGCGGCGACTCGCCGTTGCGGCCGAACATCGCCTGCAGCAGATCGGACTGCTCGGTCTTGGTCGGCAGCCCGGTGCGACGGGCCGCCGCGCTGGACGTTGACGATGACCAGCGGCAGCTCGATCATCACCGCCAGGCCGATGGCCTCGCGCCTTGAGCGCCATGCCCGGGCCGCTGGTCGTGGTGACGGCCAGCGCGCCGCCGAAGGACGGCGCCGATGGCGGCGCAGACGGCGGCGATCTCGTCCTCGGCCTGGAAGGTCATGACGCCGAAGTGCTTGTAGCGCGCCAGCTCGTGCAGGATGTCGCTGGCCGGCGTGATCGGGTAGGAGCCGAGGAAGAGCGGCAGGCCGCTGCGCCGGCTGGCGGCGACCAGGCCGAGGGCCAGGGCCTGAGTTGCCGGTGATGTTGCGGTAGGTGCCGGGCGTCGAGCTTCGCCGGCGGCGACCTCGTAGCGCACCTGGAACAGCTCGGTGGTGTCGCAGAAGTTGTAGCCGGCCTTCAGCGCCGGGATGTTGGCCTCGGCGAGCTCCGGGCTGGCTGCTGAACTTCTTCTCGAGCCACTCGACGGTGGTGTCGAGCGGCCGGCTGAAGAGCCAGTAGATCATGCCCAGGGCGAAGAAGTTCTTGCAGCGGTCGCGGCTCTTGGAGTCGAGGCCGGCTGTCCTCGAGGGCGCGTCGGGTCAGCGTCGTGATGTCGGCCTGAACAGCCGGTAGCCGTCGAGCGTGCCGTCCTCGAGCGGGTTCGTCGTCGTAGCCGGCCTTCTTCAGGTTGTTGGCGTTGAAGGCGTCGGTGTTGACGATGAGGATGCCGTCGGGCTTGAGGTCGCCGAGGTTGACTGCTTGAGCGCCGCCGGGTTCATGGCCACCAGCACGTCGGGCGCGTCGCCCGGCGTGTGGATGTCGTAGGCGGCGAAGCTGGACCTGGAACGCCGAGACGCCGGGCAGGGTGCCGGCCGGGGCGCGGATCTCGGCCGGGAAGTCGGGGAAGGTCGCCAGGTCGTTGCCGACGAGCGCCGAGGTGGCGGTGAACTGGGTGCCGGTCAGCTGCATGCCGTCGCCGGAGTCGCCGGCGAAGCGCACGACGACCTCGCCCAGCTTCTCTACCTCGGGCTCGGCCTTGCCCGACGGCAAGGGTTGTTTGACATCGGTGGTCATGGAATCTCCTTAGCCGGCCGCGGCGGCCGGGTCCTCCTGGCGCGCGGCGCGCCTCGGCCACCAGATCGAGGCCGCCGCCACCGGCAGCCGCCTCCTCGGGATAGTGCGGCCGGTACCCGAGCCGCGCCGGATCGATGACGTAGGGCCGCTGCAGCTCGGCCTTGCCGACGACCGACTGGTCGCGGTTGAAGTAGGCCATGTCGTAGTTGTTGCTCATGATGATGGCCTCTTCCGGGCAGGCGTCGACACAGTAGCCGCAAAAAACACAGCGCAGCATATCGATCTCGTAGATCGTCGGGTACTTCTCGATGTTGACGTCCGGATGCTCACCGGCCTCGATGTGGATGCACTCCGCCGGACAGGCCTGGGCACACAGAAAGCAGGCCACGCAGCGCAGCGAGCCGTCCGGCCGGCTGGTCAGGATGTGATGGCCGCGAAAGCGGTGCGAGTAGGCGCGGCGCTGCTCCGGGTACTGGATCGTGGTCTTGCCGCCGCCGGCAAGCAGATTGCGCACGAAGTGCTTGAGGGTCACCCAGAGGCCGCCGAACAGCGGCAGGTAGAGCCGCTCGGCCAGACCGTAGCGGTACGGCTTCGGCGCCGCAGGGATGGGGGCTCGAGACACTCATCGATCGAGCTCCCCGGCGATCACGTTGAGACCGCCCAGCGAGACCACCGCGTCCGAGACCGTGCCGTCCTTGATGAGCTCGGAGAAGGTCGAGAAGATCGGGAAGCAGGGCGGCCGCACCTTGATCCGGTACGGCTTGCCCGAGCCGTCCGAGATGATATAGAAGCCCAGCTCGCCGTTGGCCCCCTCGACCATCGAGTAGCGCTCGCCCGGCGGCACCTGGATGCCGTCCATGATCAGCTTGAAGTGGTAGATCATCGCCTCCATCTGGTTGTAGGCGGCGTCCTTGGGCGGCAGCGCGACGTGCGGATCGTCGACGATGTGCGGGCCCTCGGGCCGGCCGCGGTCCAGCAGCTGGCGGATGATCGCCGAGCGACTGGCGGATCTCGGCCACCCGGACCCGGTAGCGGTCGTAGACGTCGCCGCCGGTAAACACCGGCACCTCCCAGTCGACCGTGTCGTAGAGATCGTAGGGATGGGCGCGGCGCACGTCGTAGCCGACGCCGGAGGCGCGCAGACAGGGGCCCGTCCAGCCCCAGTTGACCGCGTCCTCGCCGGAGATCGCCGCCACGCCGACCGAGCGGTCGAGCCAGATGCGGTTGTGCGCCACCAGGCTTGTCGACGTCGTCGATGAACGGCGGGATGGTCTCCAGCAGCTTCCGGCAGCGCGCCTCGAAGTCGGGCGGCAGATCGGCCGCCAGCCCGCCGATGCGGCCGTAGGCGACGGTCAGCCGGGCGCCGCTGCAGGCCTCGAGCAGACCGTAGATCTCCTCGCGCGGCTGGTACAGGAAGAAGAAGTTGGTCAGCGCGCCGGCGTCCACCAGGCTCGAGCCGTTGCAGACGCAGTGGTCCATGATGCGCGAGAACTCGGACAGGATGGTGCGCGCCCACACCGCCTTCGGCGGCACCTCGACGCCCAGCAGGCTCTCGACCGTGCGGCAGTAGCCGACGTTGTTGATGAACGACGAGCAGTAGTTGAGCCGGTCGGTGTAGGGAATCACCTGCTGCCAGGTGTGGGTCTCGGCCATCTTCTCGAAGCAGCGGTGCAGGTAGCCGACCTCCACCTCGCTGGCGATGATGCGCTCGCCGTCGAGCGTCGCCACCACCCGAAAGGTGCCGTGCATCGCCGGGTGCGAAGGCCCGATGTTGATCGTCATGCGCTCGAACATGTCGTCGGGGTCGTCGCTGGGCGGTGGCGCCGGCTGCGGCCGGTAGACCTTGTCCTCGGTCAGGATCCAGCGCCGCGCCGAGTCGTAGTCCTTGCGCAGCGGGTGGCCGCGGAAGGCGTCGTGGGTCAGGATGCGCCGCAGGTTCGGGTGCCCGTCGAAGGTGAGGCCGAACATGTCGTACGCCTCACGCTCGAACCAGTCGGCCGCCTTCCAGACTCCGATCAGGCTGGGCAGGCTCGGGTCGGCCTCGGTCACCGGCACCTTGAGCCGTAGCCGCTCGCCGCGCGGCAGCGAGTACAGATGGTAGACCGCCTCGAAACGCTCGTCGCGCTCCGGGTAGTCGACGCCGCACAGATCCAGCAGCATGTCGAAGCGGCTGTCGGGGTCGTCGCGCAGATCCCGTGGCCAGTTCGGCCAGGATCTCGCGCTTCACCACCCAGGTGGGCTGGTCCAGACCCTCCTGCGGCTGGATGCTGCCCTGCGGATAGCGGTCAAGCAGCGGCGGCGGGGCCGTCAGCGTCGGCACGCTCGTCTCTCCCCTTCTTCTTGCGCAGTCGGCGCTCGCGGTCGATCTTCTGCTTGAGCTGGAGCATGCCGTACATCAGGCCCTCCGGCGTCGGCGGGCAACCCGGCACGTAGACGTCGACGGGGATGATCTCGTCGATCCCCTGCATCACGTGATAGGCGCGGTAGAAGCCGCCCGAGCAGGCGCAGGCGCCCATCGAGATGACCCACTTGGGTTCGGGCATCTGGTCGTAGATCTTCTTGAGCACCGGCCCCATCTTGTCGGTGATGGTGCCGGCGACGATCATCAGGTCGCTCTGCCGCGGCGAGAAGCGAACCACCTCGTAGCCGAAGCGCGCCGCGTCGTAGTGACTCGACACGGAGCTCATGAACTCGATGGCGCAGCAGGCGGTGCCGAACGGCAACGGCCAGAACGAGTTGCGCTGCGCCCACTCCTCGATGGCTTCGAACTGAGTGGTGATCCAACTCTCGCCGATCATCGGACGCCCCCTCGGTGGTCGTCAGTCTAGCGGATAGCCGACCCGGCACCAAGCCGAGCCTGCGACTATGGTTTCGCCAGCCGCGGCCGGCTGGTTGCCGGCAACGCCAGCGCGCGACTCGGCGTCAGCCCTCGATATCGCCCCGCGCAGCCTGCAGTTCGCGCCGCAACGCTTCGAGCCGCTCGACGTGGTCGCGCTGCTCGGACACCGTCCGCTCCAGGGCGGCCGCCGTCTCTTCGTCCACCTCGCCGATCATGCGCGGATAGAGGACGTCGTTCTCGTAGCGCTCCTCGGCAAGCGCCTCGCGCACCGCGCCGGCAGCGTCCCGAGTCTGGCCAGCCGCCTCGAGCAACTCGACCGGCCAGGCGGTCCTTGTCGCCGGCCAGCCGACGCCACTGCTCGGCCAACGTCGGCTTCTCCTCGCCCTCGGCGCTGCGCCGCGTAGGCGCGAAATCGGGCGGCGCTCGCCGCCTCGGCGAAGAACGCGGTCTTCAGGTGCTCCTGGGAACGGGGCAATCGCGACACTGTCTCCTCCTTGCCGCCCGGTCGAGCCCCGGGAAGCGGCCCGCCGTCGCCTGCCTGCCGGCCCGCATCGCGGGCCCTCGGGCTATCATGGCCGAGCGCCACCGGCCGGCCTCCGGGATTCTACACCGCCCACGGAACCCTCGCGCCTCCTGGCCGTAGCTTTAGACACATGTCCAGACTCGGCAGAATTCCCGCGCCTGATCTTCGCGGCGCTGGCCGCCACGGCGGCGCTGCTCGGGCTTGCCCTGCTGGTCGCTCACAAGCTCTTTCCCGAGGTCATGCCCTGGTTTCTGCGCCTGTCGCGCGCAAGCCTTTCTGGTCGGCCCTGGTACTGGTACTGACGCTGTGGCTGCTGTGGCTGGGACTCAGGCGATTTCTCTGGCGGGTCGGCCGCAAGCTGGCGTTCTCGTACTTCCTCATCGGCGTGTTGCCGATTCCGATGGTCCTCCTCCTCCTCGGCCTTGAACGTCTACCTGTTGAGCGGCTACTTCCTGGGCCACCTCTACCGCGGCACGGCGCAGGGGCTCGAGACCGAGCTGCAGGCCGCCGCCGACGTGGCGCTGTCCGGCTGGACCGGTGGCCCGGCGCCGGCGCCGATGACCGGCGATGTGCGGCTGGCGTTCTACCGGCGCGGCATCAAGGTGGCCGGCGCCGAGGCAGCGCCCGCAAGCCTGGCCCGCATGGCTCGCCGATCGGAGCGCGCCGCCGGTGCGCCGCGGCCGGTCGCCTACGCCGCCCTGCCGGATGGCTCGCCGGCGCTGGCCGCCACCGCCAGCCGCGGCCCGCTCGGCGTGCTTGCCCTGAGCGCCGACGGCATCGAACGGCTGCTGACCGCGCGCAGCGGTGTCTGGGTGGAGCTGCTGCAGGCCGAGGAGCAGAGCCAGGAGTCGCTGGTACGGGTGCAGCTGTTCGGCAACGAGTACCGGCTGCTGCCGATCAGCGCCAAGCGCACGCTGGCCGACCGCGAGCAGTTCTTTGGCGTTCAGCGGGCAGGAACAGGGCTGGATGGATCGGCCGATGCTGTGGTGGGGAGAGGTCAGCGGCGCCCTGCGCTCGCTCGACGACGGCGAGGTGGTCGCCGAGTACCTCGCCGTCAGCCTCAACTGCAATCTGCGCACCGTGCGACAGAAGCTCTCCTCCAGTTCGGGCGAGGTGGACACCGCCGTATGGGCAGGCCTGTTCGCGGTGACCGGCATGCTGTCGACGGTCTACGCCATCGCCGTGCTCATGGCGCTGTGGATCATCCTCGGCCTCAGCCTGGCGGTGAACCGGCTGAGCCGCGCCACCGCCGCCGTGCGGCAGGGCGACTTCTCGGTGCGCATCGATTCGCACCGCCGCGACCAGATCGGCGAGCTCGAGACGACCTTCAACGAGATGACCGCCAGCCTGGAACGCCTCGTCGACGACGCCGCCCGCCAGGAGATCGTCCAGAAGGAGCTGAAGATCGCCCGCGATCTGCAGCAGAGCCTGCTGCCCAGCGACCTGCCGGCCTCGGAGGCGATGGAGTTCTCGACCCTGTTCGAGCCCAGCGCCGCCATCGGCGGCGACTACTTCGACGTGCTGCGAATCGACGAAGACCGGCTGGCGGTGGTGGTGGCCGACGTCTCCGGCCACGGGCTGCCCACCGGGCTGCGCATGGCGATGCTCAAGGCGGCGCTGGTCATCCTGGTCGAAGAGCGCAAGCCGGCCGAGGAGATCCTGCGCCGGCTCAACGGCATGGTGCGGGCCGAGAAGAAGCAGCGCTTCTTCGTCACCGCCACCATCGCGGTGATCGACTTCCGCCGCCACCATCTGCAGATCACCAACGCCGCCCACCCGCCCTCCTACCTGCTGCGCAACGGGCGGGTCGAGGAGATCCTGCTCACCGGCAGCCCGCTGGGAGCGCTGGGTGACGAGTACGGCCGGCACGAGCGTCGAGCTCGTGCCGGGCGACGTGCTGGTCTGGCTGTCCGACGGCCTGATCGAGGCCGCCGACGACGCCGACGAGCCGTTCGGCTATGACCGCACGGAGGCGGCCCTGGCGGGGCCGGGCGACAGCGCCCTGGCGGTGCGCAACCGCCTGCTCGCCGCGGTCCAGGAACACACCGGCGGCCGGCCGCCGGACGACGACCGCACCCTGGTGGTGATGCGCTACCGGCCGGCGGCGGCCGCCAGCGCGGCGTCCGCCCCGGATCAGTCCCAGGAAATCGTAGATCCGCCGGATGTACTCGCGGGTCTCGCGAAACGGCGGCACGCCGCCGTAGCGCTCGACGTTGGTCTCGCCGGCGTTGTAGCCGGCCAGCGCCAGCGGCAGCTCGCCATCGTAGCGGTCGAGCAGCCAGCGCAGATACCTGACCCCTGCCTCCAGGTTCTTCTCGGGCCGGTAGCGCTCGCTGCTCGTCAGACCGAAGCGCTTGGCGGTGGCCGGCATCAGCTGCAGCAGGCCGGCGGCCCCCTTGTGCGACACCGCCTGCGGGTCGAAGGCCGACTCGGCCCGCACCATCGCCGCCACCAGCCGCGGCGACACCTCGTGGCGTTTGGCGGCCGCGAAGATCAACTCGCCGTAGGGCGTGGCGGGCACCGTGTCGGAGTCGCGGAAAGGCCGCGACGAAGTCCGGCCGGCACCGGCGGCTCCGGCTCTTCCGAGATCTCGTCGTCGACCACCCGATCGACCCTCAGCAGCGGCATCTCGAGCAGCCCACCGGACGACAGCTCGATCACCGCCCGACGGCCCTCCACCCGGTAGGAGGAGGCCTTGAGCACCCGACCGCCCTCGAGGATCACCAGCTCGGCCGGCGCCGCGCGGCGACCAGCACGGCGAGCAGCAGGCACCGAGCCGGCGCCTCCGGAGAACCCTGCGACGGTCTGCTGCCCACGGCATGCCGAGTATCCTACTCCCCGACTGCTGCGTGGTTCCGACTTGGTGGCTCCACGGGCTGATCCCGCGACCCGGGCTGCTAGACTGCCGATTTCCTCATCCCAAAGCGGGCTCTGGCATGGAACCCGACCGAACCGATCGCGTTGTAGAGCGTTTCCTGCGTGGCTCGCAGGCCGCAAACCCGCCGCCGACGAGGCCGACGCCGACATCGTGCCGTTGCCGACCGCCGGCGAGCTCGCACCCCAGTTCCCCCAGCGCTATCTGATCCGCGAGGCCGAGCGACGGCCTCTACGTGACCAGCCGCGAGACGCCGGAGCTCAAGGTCAAGCTCGATGCGAGCCTGTCGGTGACCGCTGCCGCGGCCCGCAAGGCTCCCGAAGGCACCATCTACCTCGACGGCGCGGCCCAGGGCGAGCCGTTTCTCGATCACGAGCGGCGGGTCTTCAACCTCGACCACCACGAGGGCGTCATCCGCCGGTTCACCCTCTCGGCCTGCGAGCAGGCGATGATCCTGGTGCTGCGCGGCCTCGACCTGCGGGAGCGGCCGTGGACGATCTTCGCCAATCAGCCCGATCTCGACACCGTGCTGGCCATCTGGGTGCTGATCAACAGCGTGCACCTGGGCGAGGATCAACCCGAACTGCGGCGCGCCGCCATGCCGCTGGTCCGGGTCGAGGGCCTGATCGACTCCCAGGGCCTCGAGCTGCTCGAGTTCGGCGGCATGGACGAGGCCGCCATGCAGGAGACGCTGGCGCAGCTCGACAGCCTGCGGGAGGTGGAGCTGTCGGCTGCACGAAGGCGGCGAGCCCGGCCGCAACGTCCCGCTCGACAATCTGGTGGCGCAGCTGCGCATGCTCGACCGGATGATCTACCCGATCGACTTCTTCGAAGCGCTGCCGGCGGTCGAGGAGTTGGCCCTCGCCGAGCTGTCACCGCAGCGGATCGCGGTCGTCTGCCGCTGCGACTGCGGCATCTACGAGGCCGAGCCGGTCATCAAGCGGCTCTACGGCAAGCGGCTGGGCATCATCGTGCTGCAGAAGTCGCCGACCGCCTACACCCTGCGCCAGGTCGACACCTTCCTGCCCGGCAACCTCAAAGAGGCCTATCGGACCTTGAACCTGCTGGACCCGGCGGTGCGCAGCAGCCAGGCCGCGAACCGCTGGGGCGGCTCGGGAGAGATCGGCGGCTCGCCGCGCAGCTCGGGTACCCGTCTCGACCCCGCCGAGATCGCCGCCGGCTGCCGGCTCGCCTACCATCGTCCATCAGTCAAAGAGCGCGCGACCTCGGTCGTGGCGGCGCTCCTGCTGAGCTCTCTCGCCATGCTGGTCGGCTGGCTGATCGCCGCCCTCGGTTCCCCCAGGCTGCCCTGGACCGGCGCCGCCACGGTGCGGGACCTGGCGGCCTTCTCCGGGGCGGCGGCCGCCGCCGGCGCCATCCTGCTCGCCGCCTTCAGGTTCTTCCGGCGGCCGGGTCTGTTCGGCATCCGGCGCCCGGCCGGGTGGTCGTGGCTGTGGCTGACCCCCGCCGCCGTGGCCGGTGCGCTGCTCGGTGGCGCCTGGATTCCCGCCGTGGCCGCAGACCCCGCGAACCTGCTCGACCCGATCAAGCTCCTGGCCCTGGTCCTGCTGCCGCTCGCCGCGGAGCTCGGCTTCCGCGGGCTGGCCCAGGGCTCTGCTGATGCGGCGCTTCCGCGCGCGCGACGCGGAGGGCTCCGTGGCTCCCCTCCTGGCCGGCGATGCTCTCGGCGCTCTTCTTCGCGCTGTGGACCGTGCCGCTTCTATCTCGCCGGCCCGGCGGCGGCGGCCGGCAACCAGTCGTCGCCGATCGCGGCCCTCTGCGGCGCCCTGCTGCTGGGCCTGGCGCTCGGCATCGGCCGTGAGCGAGCCGAGAGCCTGCTGGCCTCTGTCGCCCTGCACTACCTGGGCGTCGGTGCGGTCATCCTCGCGGCGCTGTTCCTGTAGCAGCGCTCGTAGATTCTCGCGCTCGGTGACCGAGATCGACGACGCCATCCGACGCTTGCTGCGAGCGATCGATGCAGCGAACACGACCGAGATAGAGCCTTACGATTGATCGTCCCGATCGACTCAAGACCGCGGATGATGGCTGTCGTAGAGCTGCCGCAACCGCTGGGCGTGGATGTGGGTGTAGATCTGGGTGGTCGAGATGGAGGCGTGGCCGAGCATCATCTGCACCGCCCGCAGATCGGCGCCGTGCTCGAGCAGGTGGGTGGCGAAGCTGTGGCGCAGGATGTGGGGTGACAGGCTGGCCACTCCCACCTGCCGGCCGTAGGCGGCGATGATCTTCCAGCAGCCCTGGCGGCTCAGAGGCGCGCCGCGGTGGTTGACGAAGACCACCTCGTGGCGGCCTTTGACGAGCTCGCGGCCGGGCCTCCCGGAGAGGTAGCTCACGCACCCAGCTCTCGGCCTGCTCCCCCACCGGCACGGCGCGCTCCTTGCCGCCCTTGCCCCAAGCCAGCAGAAAGCCGACGTCGAGGCGCAGCTGGGCCAGCTCGAGGCCGATCAGCTCGCTCACCCGCAGGCCGGTGGCGTAGAGCAGCTCGAGCATCGCCTTGTCGCGCCGGCCCAGCGGGGTCGCGACGTCGGGCGCCGCCAGCAGGGCCTCGACCTCGCTCTCGCGCAGCACCCGGGGCAGCTTGCGCATCTGCTTGGGCGGCGCCAGGCCGGCGGTGGGGTCGTCGGCGCGCTCGCCGAGCTGCATCAGGTGGCGGTAGAAGCCGCGCAGCGCCACCAGGTGGCGCGCCACGCTGCGCGCTGCCAGCCCCTGGCGGCGTAGCGCGGCCGAGGTGCGCCGCCACGTCCTGCGGCGTCGCGCGCGCGGGATCACGGCCGGCGGCTGCCGCATCGCGGCCGTAGCGTTCGAGATCGTTGCGATAGGCCTCCACCGTGCGCGGCGAAAGCCCGCGCTCGAGAATCAGCGCCTCGAGATAGCGGCCGACCAGGCGGCGCCAGAGCTCCTCCGTTTCCCGGGCAGCGCTCAAGCGTCGCGGCCGGTCACCGCAGGTGCCGAGCAGATGGCGCGGATCTCGGCCTCGTCGAGGACGCGGGAGGCTTCCTTGGCGCGGGCGAAGACGGCGTCGACCAGCTCGTCGGTCGGCTCGAAGCCGCGATCCCGCAGCCAGCAGACGACGTTCGACCTGCCGCTCATCGGCCCCACCTCGATCTCCTGGCGCCGTCCGACCAGGCTCGCCGGCACACCCGAGTAGATCCGGTCGGCCAGCCAGTCGTCGCCCTTGCCGCGTGCCTTGATGATCGCCGCCGCGTGGACGCCGGTGGCGGTGCGAAAGGCGTCGCGCCCGACCACCGGGTAGTTGTCGGGCAGCGGCACGCCGGTGCACTCGGCCACCAGCTCGCAGTACTCGGGCAGCTTCGACAGGTCGCGATCGATCCAACCCATCAGCTGCATGTTGACCAGCAGCTGATCGATGGGGGTGTTGCCCACCCGCTCGCCGATCCCGAGGGCGGTGCCGTGCAGCCGGTCGGCGCCGGCCGCCGCCGCGGCCAGCGAGTTGGCCACCGCCAGGCCGCGGTCGCTGTGGCCGTGCCAGTCGACCCCGACCGTCTCGCCGGTGGCATCGACCACCCCGCGGATGAAGCGCACCAGATGGGCCGTTCCCTCCGGCGTCGCGTGGCCGACGGTGTCGGCGATGCAGACCCGCCGCGCCCCCGCCTCGACCGCCGCCGTGTACAGCCGCCGCAGGTCCTCAGGCCGGGCGCGGGTGGTGTCCTCGGTGACGTACATCACCGGCAGACCGGCTCGCGCAGCCAGACCGACCGCGTCCTCGGTCAGCTCGAGCAGCCGGTCCATCTCCCACACCTCGGTGTACTGGCGGATCGGGCTCGAGCCGAGGAAGCAGCAGACCTCGATGGCGACGCCGGTCTGCTGCGAGATCTCGACGATCGGCTGGATGTCCTGGGCGACGGTGCGGGCGGCGCAGTTGGGCTCGATCGGCAAGCCGCTGCTCGGCGATCTCGCGCGCCAGACGAGTGACGTCGCGCACCACGTGCGGCCCGGCCCCCGGCAGGCCCAGGTCGGCGGACTCGATTCCCAGCTCGGCGATGAGATGCAGGACGCGCAGCTTGTCGCCGATCGCCGGCGAGCGCACCGACGGCGACTGCAGCCCGTCGCGCAGGGTCTCGTCATCCAGCTCGACCGGCCGCGCGCCGGGCGCAACTCCTCGCCCCCGGCGCGGTTCCAGTCGTGGATCAGCTCGGATTCGGTGAGCGTCATGGCGGCAGGACTCCGATTATACGGGTACCGCCGCCCGTCGTCCGGGCCGATCGCCGTGCGCCAACCGGCGGCGCGGCTCAGGAGACCGCTGCGGCGCGCCGCGCGCCAGCGCCCGCGCCAGGAAGTCACCCACCTCGGCGGTGCGGGCGGAACCGCCGAGATCCTGGGTGGTGACGCCCTCGCCGAGCGCCTGGACCACCGCCGCCTCGATCGCGCTCGCCGCCTCGCCGTGGCCGAGGTCCTCGAGCAGCAGCCCCATGGTCAGGACCGCGGCCATCGGGTTGGCGCTGCCGCTGCCGGCGTACTTGGGCGCCGAGCCGTGCACCGGCTCGAACATGGAGGTGCGGCCCGGGTGCAGATTGGCCGAGGCCGCCATGCCCAGCCCGCCCTCGCAGCGCCGCGCCCAGGTCGGTGACGATGTCGCCGAACATGTTGTTGGTGACGATGACGTCGAACTGCTCCGGCTTGCGGATCATCTGCATCGTCAACGCGTCGACGTACAGGTGGCGGGCCTCGATCTCCGGGTAGTCGGCGGCCACCTCGTCGAAGCAGCGCTGCCAGAGCCCGTGGCCGAAGCGCATGACGTTCGACTTGTCGGACATGCAGACGCTCGCGGCGGCCGGCTCGGCGGGCCAAGTCGAAGGCGGCGCGCAGGATGCGCTCGACGCCCTTGCGGGTGTGGATCTCCTCCTGAACCGCGATCTCGTCGGCCGTGCCCTGCTTGAAGTTGCCGCCGATGCCGACGTAGGCGCCCTCGGTGTTCTCGCGCAGGACGACGAAATCGACGTCCTCCGCAGGCTTGTCCTTGAGCGGGCAGAGCCGCGCGGTCGAGCGGTCGCACCGGCCGCAGGTTGATGTACAGGTCGAGCCCGAAGCGGATGCCCAGCAGGACGTCGGCGGCGTGCCGCATGTCGGGCACCCGCGGGTCGCCAAAGGCGCCGATGAAGATCGCCGCGAACTCGTCGCGCAGCATCTCGAGGGCGCCGTCAGGCAGCGTCTCGCCGCTCTCCAGATAGTGATCCGCGCTCCACGGGAACTGCACCGTCTCGAGCGGCAGCTGCCAGCGCTCGGCGGCCGCCCCGAGCACCTTGAGCGCCTCGGTGGTGACGTCGCGGCCGATGCCGTCGCCCGGGATCACCGCGATGCGCTGCGGTGTCCTTTGCTTGGCGGGGATCGTGCTCACGGGAGCGGCGATCGTATCAGGTCAGCCACTGGCACAGCAGCGCCGTGCCGACGCCCAGGTAGTTGCCCAGGGCGTAGCCGATCAGCGCCAGCATGATGGACACCGGCACCAGCTCCTCGCGGTGGAAGCCGGCCGCCACCGGCGCCGAGGCGGCACCGCCGACCGCGGCGACGCTGGCCACCGCCGCCATGCTGACGTCGACGCGCAACAGCCGCGCCGCCACGACGATGAACAGGAAGTGCACGGCGATGCAGACAAAGCCGGCGACCAGGAACCACTGGGCGCCGGCCAGCTCGCGCAGGTCGGCGGAGGCGCCGATCATCGTCATGTAGATGTAGACAAAGGACATCGACAGCGGCTCGGTGCCGGGCACCTTCTTGAGCGGCGTCGCCGACAGCGCGATGCCGATGGTGGTCACCAGCAGCATCGCCCAGGTCTTCTCGGTCAGCACCGGCGGTAGCTCGGGCACCAGCTTGGCCAGGTAGTTGGCCGCCAGGATGGCGGCGAAGCCGAAGCCGAGCAGGGTCAGCACGTGGCGGAAGTGCACCTCGTGGGTCTTGCGCTCGACCGACTTGGTGCTCTCGGCGATGTGGTCGATCTGCTCCTGCGAGACCCGGGTGAAGCGGTTGAACCAGCCGGCCCAGCGCTTGGAGGTCAGGATGATCGGGAAGTAGGCCAGATAGACGAAGTTGTCGACCACCACCACCACGCCGACGAACTCGTCCGGCGTGCTGAGGCTCTCGGCCACCGCCGCCAGATTGCCGGTGCCGCCGATCCAGCTGCCCGCCAGGGCGCCGAAGCCGGACCAGGCGTCCGCCGGCAGCCCCGAGCGGAAGGCGACGAAGACGACCACGGCAGCGCCGACGACGATGCCCAAGGCGCCGACGACCAGCACCACCGCGCCGCGCCACGCCACCCGCAGCGCCTCGCGGATGTTGATGTCGAGCAGCATCAGGACGATGAACAGCGGCACGGCGAACGACTTGAAGGTCGAGTAGATCGGCGTCGACCGCGGGATGATGCCGAAGTTCGCAGAGGAAGATCGGGGTCAGGAAGATCCAGATGATCGCCGGCAGGTAGTCGAAGATCTTCCACCTCGTCTTCCTCTCCAGCCACAGGAAGAAGACCGGGATCATCAGGATCACGGCCATGACGCCGACCGTGTCGGTGAAGAACGGCTCTTGGTTCATGTCGCGGGAGGGTACTACACGAGGCCTGGAATACGCTCGTGCGCCCCTTGCCGGCGACCGGCTCGCCGGACCGTCGAGCGCCGCCAAAGGTCGCCGGGTCGGCCGCCACCGGCGGCGCTGCGTGGGCCACCGCCCGCTCGTCGGCCTCGCCGAACTCGAAGACAAACGGGATCTCCGGGCAGAGAAAGGCCGAATGGGGCGGCGGCCAAGCCGGCATCACCCAGCGGCAGGCAGTCGTCGAGGAGCGTGTCGGTCTCCACCTCCACCTCGAGGGGCCAGAACGCCGAGGCCTCGTGGCTGGCGTCGATCCGCTTGAGCCCCGACGGCACGTCGAAATAGCCGCGCCGCCGTCTGGTTGAAGAACCGGGTGAGCCTCTCCCACGAGCCCAGCGAAGGTCCATGCCCGGGGCAGGGCGCGCTCTGCCGCGCCACCACCCGCAGCTCCCCTGCCCGCCGAACCTGCCAGCGCCAGCCCTCGTCGCCCGGCGTCTGCGACGGCCGCGGATACTCGAAGTGGCCCGACTGCGCCGGCTGATCGGCCACCACGCGCATGCTGGGCACCACCCAGCCGGGCACCAGCACCGTGCGGAAGAGGACCGCCGGCACGCCGTCATCATCGATGACGTAGAGCCGCAGGTTGAACTGGGGGTAGGACAGGCGCAGCAGCGGGATCTTCGGCAGATGCAACCGGTCCTGCCGGAACAGCAGCGCCGAGGCGAAGACGACGTCGCCGTCCTGCCAGCGATGCAGGTCGTAGCGCAGCGGCGGCGGCGGCGGCGGCAGGCTCGTTGCCGGCAGCGCCCAGTTCAGGTAGAGGCAGTCGCGAACGACCGTTTGCAGGATCATGCGGGAGGCAGATTATGGCACGGCGCGACCGCGCCTCGTGGGATCGCCGGGCCGCAAGCGGATACGGCGCCGGCGTCGGCGGTTGGTGACAAACGCAGGCTACTGCCCCACTTCGACGACCTGGCGGACCACCGCGATCTGGCCCGACAGCTCGTCGCGCACGGCGACGGCGATCTGGTGCAGGCCGCGGCGCATCCGTAGCTCCGCCTCGTAGGTCACGTCCTGCTCGAGCACCTCCTCGAGCGCCGCCGCCGGGATCTCGAGCGGCAGCGTCGCCGGCTGCGGCGTCGAGGTGTCGCCCTCGGCGTCGATCACCGCCACCACCAGCCGCAGCCGGCCCTGGTGAGAGCTCGTCGCGCGGCACCAGGGTGACGTGGCGAAACGGCACCGACACCGTCACCGGCACCAGGAAGCGATCGCCGTCGCGCGCCCGGGCGCCGGGCCACGTCGACCCGCAGATCGAGGGGGTTGGCGCCGGCGCCGTAGCGAAGTGCCGCCAGCACGCTCTCGGTGAGCCGCGTGTCCGGGGCTTGTCGCGGTAGCTGCGGCGGTGCCGGACCCGCAGCCCGCGGCCTCTGACCTGGACCTCGATGCGGTGCGAGCGACCGTCGCCGAGATGGGCCGGCGAGTAGCCGAGCGAGTAGTAGGAGCGCAGATCGGCGCCCAGCCGGTCGAGGGCGCCGCCGATGTTGTTGGTGTTGAGAGCCGCCAACCCGCCGGTGTCGGCCGCCATCATCTCCAGCGGCGCCTCGCGGTTCATGTCGTCCTCCATGTCGATCTCGATCAGCGAGCCGCCGGCGCCGGCGCCGGTGCGCGACTCGGCCGACAGCGAGGCGTGCGACCTCAGACCCCGAGGCCTCGATGGTGTAGAAGGTCACCCGGTTGGCGTTGGCCGAGTCGATGAGCCGGCGGAAGTCGTTGCGGGCGCTGTAGCGCAGCGCCAGCAGATTGCCGCGGGTGCTGTCGCGGAAGCGCGTGTCGAGCAGGCGGAACAGGTCGGCGCCGGCGACCATCGGGATGCCGTCGCTGACATAGAGCAGCGCCTTGCGGCCCGGCAGGCCGGCGAGCGGCGCCACCAGTTCGCGCAGGGCGCCGATGGAGCGCTTCAGGTCGTCGTGCGCCGCCTTGGCGTAGGCATCCACGACCGGCTCGGCGTCCACGAACCTGTCGCTGCCGGCCACCAGCCGCAGGACCTTGTCCCGCTCGGCCTGGTCCTGAACGCCGAAGGCGCTCAGGTCCTCGATCTCGTCGAGGGCCGAGAATGCCGCCCGCAGGTCGCTGGTGAACGGCTGCCGCAGATGCAGCGACCGCTCGAAGCTGACCACCATCACCCGGTCCTCTGGCGCCCATCGTCTCGGCGAGAAAGCGCCGCACCTCGCGGATCACCTTGCCACGGCTGAACGGCTGCAGAAAGAGGTTGTCGAAGTAGACGATCAGGTAGAGCCGCTGCTCCTCCGGCACTACCGCGGGGCTCCGGCCTACCGCTGCCGGCGCACCCTCCGCCGGCTCACTTGCCGCCTCCGCGGCATCGCTCGGCGAGCCGCCCTGCACCGCGTAGAAGTTGGTGATCTTGACCGGCTGGCCGTCCTCGAAAAGCTCGAAGTCGTCCACGGTCAAGCCGCCGACCGGCTCGCCGCGGCGATCGGTGACAAAGACCTCGACGTTGACCACGTTTACGTTGACCGTGTCGAGAAACGGCAGATCGGCCGGTGCCGTGGCTGCGGGCTGCTGCGCTCGGCCGGCCACACCGAGCAGCGCCAGCACGGTCAGCACGGCGAGTTCCCGAGTCGCCGCGGCGCTCATCCGCTCTCCTTGCGGCCGGCGGCGCTTCGCCCCGGCGCCAGCCCGGCGAGGATCTCGCCCGGCGAGCCGGCCACCCAGGCGTCGCCGCCCTCGAAGGCGTCGAGCCGCGATCGGCTGGCTTCGAGGTAGACCGGGTCGCCGGCGCCCTCGGCCTCGAGCACCAGCTGGCGCTGCAGCTCCACCGCTTCGGCGAAGCTGCCGCGGGCAGCATAGGCCAGCGCCAGCGCCTGGCGCACCGGCGGCTCGCGCCGTTCGGCGTAGACCCGCTCGGCGATGGCCACCGCCAACGACCCGTCACGCACCCGCGGATCGGGAGCGGTGGCCAGCAGTCGCACCTGGGTCAGGGCAAAGCCCTCGTGGCGCGGAAAGCTCCGCAGCGCGTCCTGCAGCTTGACCCGCGCCTCGCCGAACCGCGCCGCCAGAATGAGCGCCACGATCTGGCCGCGGCGGGCGTCGGCATGGCGGGGGGCGGTGGTCAGGATCAGCTCGAACTCGGCGATCGCCTCCTCGAAGCGGTCCGACTGGGCCAGCAGGGCGGCCAGCGTGTAGCGCAGGTCGACGCGCTCCTGCGCGTCCCTCGAGCGCCTGCCGCAGTCGCGCCACCGCGCCGTCCAGGTCGCCCTCGCGGGCCTGTCGCATGGCCGACTCCACCTGCCAGGCCAGCTGGCCCTCCTCGTCGCCGCTCAGCCGGCCGGCGGCCGTGCGCTGCTGGGCCGCCGCGCCGGGGCGACCGAGGAACTCCAGGGCCGCAGCGTAGCGCATGCGCAGCTGGTGATCTTCCGGGGCAAGCCCGACGGCACGCTGAAAATCGGCCGAGCGCCTCGTCCTGGCGGCCCAGGTTGACGAGTGCGGTTGCCCGTTTCTCGAGCACCGCCGCGGTCCACTCGGGCGTCACCTCGATCAACCTGTCGTAGAGGGTGATCGCCTCCTCGAACCGTCCGCGCCGAGCCAGGGCGTTAGCGGCGCGCAACAGCAGACCGGGCTGATCGGGGATCTCCGCCAGCGACTCGAGATAGCGCTGCAACGCGGTGTTCTCGTCGCCGGCGAGGGCCGCGAGGCCGCCGAGGTTGCTCAGCAGCAGCGCCCGGTCCTCGCCCTCGGCCCGATCGAGAACGCTCTCCAGGACCTCTCGCGCCCCCTGCACATCGCCCAGCCGTTCGAGACCTACGGCCGCGCCGCGGGCGGCGGCGACGCTGTCCGGATCCTGCTCTAGCGCCGCCTGAAACGCCGCCGCCGAGGCCGCGTAGTCGCCATCGTCCATCGCCTCGGCGCCCTGGACGATGTAGAACTGGGCGCTCGTCGCCAGGCTGGCCAACGGGTTGATCAGCGGATCGACGATTCGCGCCGCCACGTCGCCGCTCCGGGCAAGCTGGCTCCGCGCCTCGTCCAGCTGCCCCAGATTGCGATACGCCTGGGCCAGGGCGTAATGGATGCCGCTGGCCTCCGGCGCCAGCTCCAGGGCGCGCCGGAAGTGCTCGATCGCCGCCGCGTCGTCGCCCTCCGCGCTGGCCACCTTGCCCAGCCCCTCGTGGGCTGCCGCCGCTCGGCCATCGAGCTCCAGGGCGCGCTCGAACCAGGCCCGGGCCGCGGCCTGCCGGCCCTGGCCCAACTCACCGCGGCCCAGCCGCAGGACGGCGGGCAGGAAGTCCGGCTCGAGCTCGAGGGTCCTCTCGTAAAGATCGTTGGCTTCCGGCAAGAAGCCCTGGATCATCTTGAGGTACCCCAGCAGGTAGTGCCAGCGGAAATCCTCCGGCGCCAGCCGGCGGGCGTTGGCAAAGCAGCCCTCGGCCGCCTCGAGGAACTCGTAGGTGACATAGAGCAGCCCCAGGTCGCCGAACGCCTGCGCCAGCTCGGCCGGTGCGGTACCACCGGTGACAATCAACCGCTCGACGGCGTCTCGCTGCGCGACGAGCTGGTCGCGGGCCCCCGCCTCGGCGCCGCTCAGGTCGAGCGCTGGCAGCGGTTGGAGCTCGAGGGCGATCTCGGCACCGCCGCAGGCGAGCGCCAGCAGCAGCGCGGGCAGCAGTAGCGCCAGCAGCCGACCCGAGCGCCGCGGGGGCCTGCCCCTCATCTCCCCCCCTCGCGCGCTCGCCGAATGGCCCGCTGCGTCAGGGTCGAATAGCGGCCCTCCGGCAGCGCCGCGAATCTTCTACGGGAGCCATCCGGCCAGCGCACTCGCACCGTCGACCCGCCCTCGTCCGGGCCCAACGAGACGACGACGCGGGGATCGCCGGCCGAGGCGTAGCTGCCGTCGGTGGCCACCCGCGCCCAGCGCGGCAACCCGGTCTCCGGCGCAAGCGTCAACGTCGCCCCCAGGGCGTCGCGCGGCGGTTCGCCGGTCACCAGCCGTAGCCCGACCCAGCGACGCGGCGGATCGCCGTCGATCAGCAGCCGCGCCGGCCCGTTGTTGTTGGTCACCAGGATGTCGGTGTCGCCGTCGTTGTCCACGTCGCCCCCCGCCGCGCCCGCGGCTGATCTCCGACAGGGCGAAGGCCTCGCCGCGCCGCGCGGTGACCTCACCGGTAGCGCACCTCGCCGTCAACCGGGCCGCGGTTGCGAAACAGCTGGTTGGTCTCGTGCACCGGGAACGGGTCGCCGCGGCTGGCCAGGGATTCTATGTTCTGCACCGCGCCGTTGGCGGCGAAGAGGTCGAGCCAGCCGTCGCCGTCGTAGTCGAGAAAGAGCGATGCCAAAGGCGGTGTGGGTGCGGCTCGGCCGGCCCAGGTCGCTGGCCGCGCTGCGGTCCTCGAAGAGGCCGCCGCCGCGGTTGCGGTACAGCGTGTTGGTCTCGACCACGAGATGCCCGAGGAACGAGATCGAGGATCGCCGTCGCGGTCGTAGTCGGCGACGCCGATGCCCATACTCGCCTCGGCCCGGCCGGCGGCGTTGACCGCCGTGCCGGCGAGCAGCGCTCCGTCTGAGAAGGTGCCGCCGCCTGTCCTCGCGCGGCCGTCACGATTCAACCAGAGGCGGTTGGCGCCGGCGTCGTTGCCGACATACAGGTCCTGCCAGCCGTCGCCGTCGAGGTCGGCGGCGACCGCGCCCAGCGCGCGGCCGCGGTACTCGGCCGGCATCACCCCAGCCGGTCTCGGCGCCACGTCCTCGAAGGTCACCTCGCCGCCGCCGTCGACGCCCGCACGGTTGCGAAACAGCCGGTCCGCGACGCCCGGGAACTGGATGGCGCCGCAGTAGTCGCGCCGGCCGCTGGGGCCGGCGCAGCGAACCGCGTCGGCGGATGGGCGTAGGCCAGGTAGTTGCCGACGAACAGGTCGAGCCAGCCGTCGCGGTCGTAGTCGAGGAAGGTCGCCGGCACGCTCCAGTGCCGTATCCTCGGCACCCGCCGCGCGGGTGCGTCCTCGAAGCTGCCGTCGCCCCGGTTGCGCAGCAGCCGGTTGGGGCCGTAGGACGGTGCGATACAGGTCGACCCGGCCGTCGTTGTCGTAGTCGCCGACCGCGACGCCCATGCCGTAGCCGCCGGCCAGGGCGCCGCTGCCGGCAGCTGACGTCGATGAAGCGCAGCCCGGCGGCGACGCGTGTCGTTGCGGAAGAGACGGTCGCCCGCCGCCGGTCGCGGCGCCGCTGCCGGCGGCTCGAGCGCCGAGCCCTGGACCAGGTAGGCGTCCAGGTCGCCGTCGCCGTCGTAGTCGAACAGCGCCGCGCCGGCGCCGATCAGCTCGGCCATGTGGTACTCGCCGACCATGCCGTTGACGTGCACGAAGTCGATGCCCGCGGCGGCGGCCCGGTCGACGAAGAGCGTCGGTCGGCGGGGAGTCCGAACCAGGCCTCGGGGATCGCTCCCGGGACCGGAGCTCCTCCGGTCCCGCAGGCGACCAGCAGCGGTAGCAGCGAGCGCAGCGCCTGTGGCCCCTCGCGACGGCCCTTCGACCGCCCGCTCTCGGCGCTCGGTCGACCTCACGGCGCGCTGCCACTGCCCGCCGCTGGCGACAGGACGACGTAGCGTTCCGGTCGGCGGCTGCCGCCAGAGCATCGTCCGGCCATTCGGCCAGACCGCGGCGAGACTTCGGCGGACCTGCCGACCGCCCAGACCGAACAGCAGCCGTGGGTCGCCGGCCGAGCGTAGCTGCCATCGGTCTGGACGCGCCGGCGCAGCGGCCTCTTGCCCTCCCCAGCGCACGGTGACCCGCGCCCCCAGCGCGTCGTCCGCCGGGCCCGCCAGACGCACGCGAGCGCCAAGCCAGGGAGCGGTGCTGCCGACCTGGTTCAGCAGCAGCCTCACCGGGCCGCCGTTGTTGACCACCAAGGCGTCCAGGTCGCCGTCGTTGTCGACGTCGCCGCGCGCCAGCCCGCGGCCGACCTCCGACAGCTCGAACACCTCGCCCGCCCGGTCCGTGACGTCGACAAAACGTGGCGTTCCACCGCCCGCGGCCCCCTCGTTGTGGAAGAGCTGATTCGTCTGGTGCAGCGGGAACGGGTCCCCTGCCGCGACCAGGGTCGGCAGCAGAGTGACCGCGCCGTTGATCACCAGCAGATCGAGCCGGCCGTCGTTGTCGTAGTCCAGCGGTGCCGTGCCGAAGGAGGTGAACGGCAGACTGCCAGAGGCCAGGCCGGCGGCCGCGGTGACGTCGGAGAAGATGCCGCGGCCGTCGTTTAGATAGAGGGTGTTGGTCTCCTTGATCAGGTGGGTCATGAACAGGTCGGCGTCGCCGTCGCCGTCGAAGTCGCCGGCCACGACCCCCATGCTGGCCTCGGACGGCGCCGCTGGAGTTGACCGCGCAGCCGGCGAGCAGCGCCTCGTCCGAGAAGCGTGCCGTCGCGGTGGTTGAGCCACAGGTTGTTGGGCTGGCCGTCGTTGGCGACGTAGAGGTCGACCCAGCCGTCGCCGTCGAAGTCGGCGGTCACCGCCCCCAGCGTCGGCCGCGGCGGGCGAGGTCGCCAGGCCGCTGCTACTCGTGGCGTCGGCAAAGACCACCGGACCGCCGCGACGCCGCCCAGATTGCGATACAGGCGGTCGGCCTGGTACGGATAGGCGCCCGGACCGCAGTAGTCGGGGGCACCGCTCAGACTGCGGCAGACGGTGGCGCCGCTGTTGTCGAAGGTGACGTTGTTGCCGACGAACAGGTCCAGCCAGCCGTCGCCGTCGTAGTCGAAGAAGATGGCCGCCACGCCCGTGCCCTCATCGCCCGACACCGGCTGCGGCGGTGACGTCGCGGAAGGTGCCGTCACCCTGGTTGCGCAACAGCTGGTTGGCGCCGACGTTGGCGACGTAGAGGTCGGGCCAGCCGTCGCGATCGTAATCACCCACCGCCACCCCACAGCCGTAGCCGGTCGGTGCACCGCCCGAGGGCGTCGGTAACGTCGACGAAGCCGAGCGTGCCCCGCCGCCATCGCCGACACCGAGATCGTTGCGGTACAGCCGATCGGTCAGCGGCGGCGGATGCCGGGGCGGCACAGTAGCGTCCTCCAGGGTCTTGCCGGGACCGACCATGTGGCCCTGGAGCAGATAGGCGTCGAGGTCGCCGTCGCCGTCGTAGTCGAGCAGGGCGCCGGCGCCACAGGTGATCTCCTGCAACAGCAGGTCGCCCCACATGCCGTTGAAGTGCACGAAATCGAGACCGTGATCGGCGGCGCCGTCGACGAAGATCGAGTCGCTCTCGGTGGTCGCAAGGCCACCCTCCCCGGCCGGCACGGCTGGCGCCGCCGGCCGGGCTGCCGGCGACCCCGCGTCGCCGCCACAAGCTGCGAGCAGGCCAACCTGCAGCAGGACGAGGCCGGGAGCGATCAAAGATTTGACCCAGTTCAAGGAATCGGATTCACGTTTCCGACCTCCCCCCCCCACCGGGTAGGTGGTTCTGTGGGCGCCAGCGGTGACCTCGACGTAGGATGCGAGGGTCCGATTGCAGGATCGCCGCGCGCTTCCACTGTCGCCCGACGGGTCGCCACCGGCCGTAAATGCATCCATGTCAACCACTTGCGCCTGCACCCACCGCCGCGGAACCGCCAGGTCTGCTGATTTGCCGTTGAACGCTTCCATCGGACCAGGATCCGCGGCAACAGAGTACTACCGCGAACTGCGAAAGTGGTGCAACCCTTGCACTAGCCATATCAA
The DNA here is from genome assembly GCA_963765415.1 of uncultured Gammaproteobacteria bacterium. GTDB lineage: Bacteria > Pseudomonadota > Gammaproteobacteria > Chromatiales > Chromatiaceae > CAVXWS01. The sequence goes on along the minus strand of CAVXWS010000100.1, from coordinate 33,633 downwards.
TTCAAATTCGCCGACCGACGTTCGGCCGACGAGTCGTCCATCGACCACCGCCGCCAGATGGCGGCCCAAACCAAGGAGCCATGCATGGAGATGACCAGATTCCGCTCCGCGCTCATCCTGTTTGCCGTTGCAGTCTTGCTGCTGACGGGTCAGGCCTGGGCACAGAATCCCACCGGCACCCTGACCGGTCGGGTGAACGACGAGGACGGCGGCGCCTTGCCGGGCGTGACCGTCACCGCCGAGTCCGACTCGCTGCAGGGCACCCGGTCGACGACGACCGAGGGCAACGGCGGCTACAAGCTCGCCTTCCTGCCGCCGGGCGTCTACACGGTCAGCTACGCTCTCGAAGGGTTCAACTCGGCGGTCCGCGAGGTCAAGATCTCCGCCGCCAGAACCTCCTCCTCCTCCAGAGGACGATCCTCCTCCGCCACCAGACCCTCCACCTCCTCCAGAGGACGATCCTCCTCCACCACCACCACCACCACCACCACCGCCACCAGACCCTCCACCACCACCAGAACCACCGCCTCCTCCGTTTTTATTTGCCAAGCATTTCTCTCGAGCAGGTCCAATCGGTGGACAATGGTGATTCGCGTTGACTGGAACAAGCAACGAGCAAAACGTTATAGAAGTAAGCAATACGGTGTGAGCAAGGATTTGGTACTAAGTAGCACAAACAAACGTAGCTAGCCACAGCGTAGCTACCAGCTAGATAAGCAGCAAGAGGGAGAGAAGAGCGACAACGTACTGAGAAAGAGCATGTTCCAAAATCCAATCAGTCGTCGCGAAGCAGCAGCGGGTGGTTCTTCTACTTCTACATCTACTGCGGCTGTTGCTGTTCCTATTGTTTCGTGCGCTTCATTTGGATGCGGTTGCTGTTGTTGACGTCGTAGATCGCCGTTCGTGCTTTTTTCCTCGGCGGAGGCCAAGCTGATGGCCAGCGATCTGGCCCTGCTCGTGACCTTGTCGAAGCCGAGTGAAGACCAGGGGGTTCACGCCAACTTCATGGGGCCCATCGTGCTCAACACTCGCAAACGTCTGGGACTACAGAAGGCGCTGATCAACTTTGAAGGCGGGGTCGTGATCCGGGCCGAATAAACCGGCAAAGGCTTGCCGCTGCCGCACCAACCGGCAAGTCGAGCGGCAATCGGCGAACACGAAGAGGCTTTTTTCTTCAAGCAATAACAATGAGATATATAACTGGCACAGACATTGCTAAGTTACATGCGACGCAGACCGGATCAGTCCGATGCCCGGTTCATGCAAACGAAGCAAGAGCACGTAACGCAGGAGACTGACCATGCCACAGGTCATCAACACCAACATCATGTCTCTCAACACGCAGCGCGTGTTGACTGGCTCAAACTCCAGCATGCAGACCGCTGTGGAACGTCTGTCCTCCGGTCTGCGCATCAACCGGGCCAAGGACGACGCGGCCGGGCTGGCCAATACCCAGCGATTCACCGCGCAGATCCGAGGTCTGGAACAGGCGGTACGCAACGCCAACGACGGCATCTCGCTGCTGCAGACCGCGGAAGGCGCGCTCGACGAGGTCCAGAACGCGCTGCACCGGATGCGTGAACTCGCCGTACAGGCGGCCAACGGCACCAACTCGCCGGCCGACCGGGGCTCGCTGAACCAGGAGTACAAGGCCCTGGCGGCAGAGATCGACCGGATCTCGAACGTGACCGAATTCAACAACATCAATCTGCTCGGTCAGGGCTCGGTCGTCAGCCTGCAGGTTGGATGGGAGAACGGCACGGCGAACATCATCAAGGTCTCGCTGGCCGACATCTCCGCGGCCTCCGCCCGAGGCGCGGGCAGCGCCACTCAACGGACCATCAGTACGACCTCCCATGCCCGCAGCGCCCTGTCGATCATCGACAAGGTGATCGATGCCATTTCGCAGCAGCGCGGCAACTTCGGCGCCATTCAGAACCGTTTGGAGTCGGCGGTCCGCAGCATGTCGAACGTGGTCGAGAATCAGAGCGCGGCCCGCAGCCGGGTACTCGATGCCGACTTCGCCAAGGAGACCGCCAGCCTGACGCGCGCGCAGATTCTGCAGCAGGCCGGCACCGCCATGCTCGCGCAGGCGAACCAGTTACCACAGACGGTATTGCAGCTGCTACAGGGGTAGGCCCCGGCCGGTGGTCCTGACCGCCACCCGGGCTCAGCCAGCATGAGGATATGACCGAGACCGCAATCCAGGCACAGTTTCTGACCAACCGTTTCGGTGACCGGGTACTTTACGAGATCAACCGGGACGCCTTCGATCACGTCGGCTCTGCGGCGGTCTTTCAGCGTCATTTCGGCGACAGCCTGTGGCGCGAAGACGCCCTGCACATCTTTGCCGGCAGCGACTCCGGCCTGTTGCCGAAGTATGTCCTGCAACACGGCATACCCAACGGCAGTCGATTCATCTTTATCGAGCCGGATGAGATTCTTGCGAGCTTGCGCGAGGGGCTACCCGAGCTCTTCGAGGCATTGGACGACGAACCCAGTGTTCGCCTGACCAATCCCCAGGACTGGAAGGAGCTCAAACAAGATTTCTCGTTTCAGGACTACGCCTACCTGGAGCGCCTGTATGACATGCGTTCGATCGGGGCCAGCGACGCCTTCCTGGCGGAATACCGGACTCTGTACTGGGAGATCCACCAAGAGATCGAGAGCTACTGCTGGCAGGTCAACATGCGGCTCGGCAGTCAGGTATTCGTACAACGGCAGATCGAGAACCTCGCCGACAACCGGGTCCCGGCAATCGAACTGAAGGACCGCTTCCGCGGCCTGACCGCAGTCTTGCTCGGCGGCGGGCCCTCGCTGGACGAAGTGCTGCCCTGGCTGAGTGAGAATCGGGGCAAAGTCGCCGTGATCGCCGTGTCGCGTATCTGTCGACGATTGTACGAGGCGAACATCACACCGGACTTCGTCGTCTCGATCGACCCGCACGACGTCAGTTTCGACGTCAGCAAGGACCTGATGCGTTTCGACTCGGGCACCACTCTGCTGATCAATTCCTACCACGTCTCGCCGCCGCTGCTCTCGCAGTGGCACGGGCGCTCCGCCCATCTCGGCGCCCGCTACCCCTGGACGACTTCCCTGAATAAAGACAACCTGCCGAATCAGGGACCGACGGTGACGAACACCGCCTTTGCCATGGGGGTCGAGATGGGCTTCTCGCGCCTGATCCTTGGAGGCGTCGACCTGTGCTACAGCCGTGAGGGCTTCACCCATGCCAGCGGCAGCAACGAGCACCAGGCCGGGCCGATGCTCGGCAATGTCGGACCCCAGGTCGAGACCAATGGCGGCTGGATGGCCGACACCCGGCACAGCTTCGCCACCGCGGTCGACATCATGGGCAATCAGGCAAAGGTCGCCGAGGAACACGACTGCCAGGTGATCAATCCCGCCGCAGGCGCCGCCAAGATACCAAACGTCGATCACATACCGCTGACGCAGCTCGAGCCGTGCGCGCCGGGACAATCGATCAGCGAGATCATCGACCAATGCCTGCCGGCCACCGATCGGGCCTCGCGCATGGCTCAATACAAAGCGGTCGGCCGCGAGTTGTCCCGGGTCAACGGACGGCTGCGCCAGGTCCAGCAGTTGACCGACGAGGCGCTGCGCTGTAATGACGGCCTGTTCGGCCGAAACGGCCTCAAGGCCGACTTCAAATACAAGAAGAAGATGGACAAGATCGAGAAACGGCTGGACCGGGAATTCAAGGAACTCGCACCCCTATTGAAGACCTTCGGCTCGCGTCGTTTTCTCCGGCTGTTGCGACCCGATCGTGATCGGGAATGGACGGATGAAGAGATCGAGCGTTGGGGACGGGCCTATTACGAGGCCTACCAGGAGAGCGCCGATACCCTGCTGGGAATGGTCGAGACGGCACAGGCCGAACTCGAGATCCGGGAGATGGAAGAGGCCGAGACCCCGGACCTCGTCGCGCTGACCCAGGCCTGGAATGAACGACAACGCCCGGGCCGGGCAAAGGTTTGGCGGCAGCGCCACGCAGCGCTCCATGGTTCGCTCTCGACCGAACAGAGGGCGCTGTTGGCCGAACTCGAGCACGGGTTCGAAGCCATACTCGATCGCACGGACACCGTGCAGGCCCAATGGTGCCAGGACAACTACACGCTGACGCCGGTCCGCAGTAAGGCGCTGGTGCTGTTCCAGCAGCAAGACCGGGTCGAGCTACGACGGCTGAGCGAGGAACTGGGAAAACAAAGCAGCGCCGAGGCCGAGGAACTGCAGGCACTGACACTCGGCTATCTGTACGAACTCGACGGTCAGCTCGATCAGGCCCTGGACGTCTACAGCCTGCTGGTCGACCGCGCAGTCGCCTCGTTCGACTCGCCCGATCAGGCCAACCGACCACACAATCCGCGTCTGGAAGACGCTCTAAAGCGTATGAGTTTTGTCACCCTCTCCCAGCAGGACGGCGACAACGCGTTGTTGATCATGCAGTCGTTGGCGACCCTGGCACCGGTCTACGAACCTGAGTACGCCGAACTGCTCCGCCTGACCGGCGATCACCAGGCCGCGATCGATGTCTACACCGATTACCTGAGCCGGGTTCCGGACGATCTGTCGAGCATGCTCAAACTCGGCAAGCTGTACAAGGGAATGGGCGCAAGCGAATCGGCCAACTGGGCCTTCAGGTATGTCCTCGAGCGCAGCCCGGAGAACCCTGCCGCTCGGGCACTGCTGAACGAACTGACCTCACCGGCGACACTCCAATGAGCAGCGCAATGAGAATACTGGTCACCGGCGCCGACGGATTTATCGGTTCGCACCTGACCGAGGCGCTGGTTCGCGCCGGCCACCAGGTCAAGGCCTTCGTCTATTACAACAGTTTCGGGCACCGCGGCTGGCTGGACAGCCTGCCGGGCGAGATTTCCGATCAGTTGGAGATCTTTGCCGGCGATATTCGCGACCCACACGGGGTACGGACTGCCTTGCAAAACCAGGACGCCGTGCTGCACCTGGCCGCGTTGATCGGCATCCCGTTCTCCTATCACTCGCCGGACGCCTACGTCGATACCAACATCAAAGGCACGCTGAATGTCCTGCAGGCCGCCCGCGATCTGGAGATCGGGCACGTGGTCCACACCTCGACCAGTGAGGTCTATGGCACGGCCCGCTTCGTTCCGATCACCGAGGAACATCCGCTGCAGGGCCAGTCGCCCTACTCCGCCACCAAGATCGGCGCCGATCAATTGGCCTTGTCCTTCCATCGCTCGTTCCAGACCCCGGTCACTATCGTCCGACCGTTCAACACCTACGGACCGCGCCAATCGACCCGCGCCGTGATTCCGACCATCATCACCCAGATCGCCCGTGGTGAGCGCCGGATAAAGCTCGGCAGCCTGGAGCCGACCCGCGACTTCAACTTCGTCGCCGATACGGTCGCCGGCTTCGTCTCGGCCCTGCACGCCCCCCAGGCGCTCGGCGAGGTCATCAACCTCGGCAGCAACTTCGAGATCAGCATCGGCGACACCGCCCGGCTGATCGCCGAAGTCATGCAGGCGGAGATCGACATTGCGAGCGACGCGCAGCGCCTGCGGCCTGTGGACAGCGAGGTTGAACGGTTGTGGGCGGATAACACTCGGGCGGCCGAATTACTCGACTGGCGACCGGCCTACGCCGGGCTGGACGGGCTGAGCCGTGGTCTGGCCGAGACCGCTGAGTGGTTCACCGATCCGGACAACCTGAACCGCTATCCCCGCCTGGACTATACGGTTTGAAGCCCCCTCCCCCGGGACGGTCGATTTGATCCTTGAAGGAGGGGTGCCCAGTGTGGGAGCGGCGCCCTCGCCGCGAATGGGCCTCGGGCAAAGCCGAATCGGCGCGAGGCGCGCCTCCCACCAGGACTCGTCGATCAAGTTCCGGCTGTCCCGGCCGAACTAGGTTCCGATCATTCTGGACGAGGATGCACCTCTGGACATGTTTCGTACCATCTGCGCGGTGACCGGCTCGCGGGCCGACTGGGGGCTTCTGCGTCCGGTGCTCGAGGCCATCCGCGAGGAGCCTCGCCTGATCCTGCAGCTGGTGGTTACCGGCTCGCACCTGGATCTGTCGCAGGGCAACACCCAGGACAGCATCCCGGCCGACGGCTTCGAGATCGACGCGCGGGTGGATATCGATCTCGGCGTGGACACGGTGGTCGGCGTTACCCGCTCACTCGGCCGCGGCGTAATGGCGTTCGCCGACCAACTGAGCATCCTCAAGCCGGATCTGTTGCTGGTGCTCGGCGACCGCTACGAGATCCTGGCCGCGGTGCAGGCGGCGCTGATCGCCCGCATCCCGGTGGCGCACATCGCCGGCGGCGACGTTACCGAGGGCGCCTACGACGACGCGATCCGACACTCGATCACCAAGATGTCGCACCTGCACTTTGTCACCAACCAGGCCGCCTATCAGCGCGTCCTGCAGCTCGGCGAGCCGGAGCACCGGGTGTTTCTTACCGGCAGTCCGGGGATTGATCAGCTGAAGAACACGCCGCTTCTGACCCGCGCGGAGCTGGCATCCGCTCTCGATTTCCAATTCCAAGAACGCAATCTGGCGGTGACCTTCCACCCGGCCACGCTGGACGAAGAGGACGCCGTCGACCAGGTCGATCAACTGCTGGCGGCGATCGATCAACTCGGCGAAGACACCGGGGTGATATTCACCGGGTCGAATGCCGACACCCGTGGCGACTCGGTCAACGCCCGCATCGCCGACTACGCTGTCGAGCACGAGCGGTCCAAGTGGTTCTTCTCCCTCGGTCAGCAGCGCTATTACAGCCTGGTGGCGCAGGCCGACGCCGTGGTCGGCAACTCCTCCAGCGGCCTCTACGAGGCGCCCTCGCTGGGCACCCCCACGGTCAACATCGGCAGTCGCCAGGACGGTCGCTTGAAGGCCGACTCGGTGATCGACTGTCCGCCGCGCGCCGACATGATCCGCAAGGCCATCGAGACCGCTTATCACCTGGACGCCTCGAACGTGGTCAATCCCTACGGCAATGGCCGGGCGACGGAGCAGATCATCCAGATCCTGACCGACGACTGGGACCGCTTCGAACTGATCCGCAAGTCCTTCGTCGACCGGGGCTGCGCGTGACCGAGTCAATCTTTGTCATTGCCGAGGCCGGGGTCAATCACAACGGCGACCTGCACCGCGCCCTCGAACTGATCGACGCCGCCGCCGAATGCGGCGCCGATGCGGTCAAGTTCCAGACCTTTATCCCGGAGCAACTGGCCGCGCCTGAGGCCGCTCGGGCCGACTATCAGGTCCGGCAAACAGGCGGTGAACAGAGCCAACTCGAGATGCTGCGCGGGCTGGCCTTGTCCTTCGACGAGCATTTCCTTCTGCAGGAGCACTGCGCCCGACGTGACATCGAGTTTCTGTCCTCGCCCTTCGATGCGCGAGAGCGCTGCCTTCCTGCTCGACGAACTGCAGGCTCTCGCGGATCAAGCTCGGCTCCGGCGAACTGACCAACGGCCCGCTGCTGCTGCAGATAGCCCGTGGCGAAACCGAATCTCATCCTCTCGACCGGTATGGCCACGCTGGAGGAGATCGAAGAGGCCCTGGGCGTGCTGGTCCATGGCTACGCCGGGCTCGATACGCCGACCTCGCGAGCGGCACTGCGATCGGCCTGGCTTGATCTCGAGGCGCGAGCGAGTCTGCAGGACAAGATCACGCTACTTCACTGCACGACCGAGTACCCTTGCCCGATCGACCAGGTCAATCTGCGTGCCATGGACACCATCGAGGAGGCCTTCGGCCTGGCGGTCGGCTACTCGGACCATACCGAGGGCATCGCCGTCGCCCTGATGGCCGCCAGCCGCGGCGCGCGGGTGATCGAGAAGCACCTGACGCTCGACCGGCAGCTGTCGGGCCCGGATCACTCGGCTTCGCTCGAGCCACTCGAGATGCAAACGATGATTGCCCTGATTCGCGAGGTCCCGCACGTGCTCGGTCGGGCGGAGAAGCGACCCAGCGAGGCCGAGGCCGGCAACGCCCGGGTGGCGCGCAAGAGCCTGTTCGCGGCGTGCGATATCGCCGCCGGCAAGATCTTCGACCCCGATCACCTGCTGGCCAAACGTCCAGGCAACGGTCGTTCTCCGATGGATGTCTGGGAGTTGCTCGGTCGCGCGTCCGGGCAGGAATACCGTTCCGGCGAGCAGATCTAGCTTTCCTCGGGCGGTGCGCAGATCTTGGGAGACCTGCCCCCGATCCGACGCGGCTCTGTTTGAGACACGCTCACGGAGAGAGCGCCGACCCCAAGAAAGGCCTATAGGACGCGGTGAGTAACACGAACCGTATCGATCGCGACATCCGGCCGTGCAATACCCGACGCGGGGCCCTGTTGCCACGCAACGCAACGCGACCGATGCGCATCGCTGGGCCCAGCGCATCCTATGGCAGTTTCGCGGTGAAGGCGCCGAACTCGTCAACCAGGTCCGCGGCAAGACCCTCACTTCCATCGAGGCGCCCTCGAGCGCTGGCCCGATATTTGCCTTATTTGACCCAACCCATGGCGAATGTCGACTCTTTGACGCCTTAGCGGCGAACTCACGGGCCCGGGAGAACAGCCAAGCTATGAATCAGACATGGCGAGAGATCGCACTTCGATCGGAAGCCACGATCCACGAGGCGCTGCAGGTACTCAACCAAGGCGGGATGCAGATCGCGCTGGTGGTCGATGACGACTGCCATCTGGTCGGCACCGTCACCGACGGTGATATCCGTCGCGCCCTGCTGAAGGGACACGCCCTCGATGCCGCCATTGCGCCGGTGATGAACCCGAATCCGATCACCGGTCTGGAAGAGGAAGACCCCGCCAGTTGGCAGAGGACCATGCTGCGACATGCCCTGCGCCACCTGCCGGTGCTCGACACCCGTGGCTGCGTCGTCGGTCTGGTCCGTTACCAGTCTCCCTCCGAGCCGGTGCGCAACACCCCGGTGATCATCATGGCCGGCGGTCTGGGCTCACGCCTGCGTCCGCTGACCGAGCACACGCCCAAACCGCTGATCCCGATCGGCAGCAAGCCGGTACTCGAGACCATCATCGAGAACTTCGTCGATCAAGGGTTTCGCCGCATCCATCTGTGCATCAATTACAAGGGCGAGATGATCCGCGAGCACTTCGGTGACGGCGAACACCTGGGTGCGGAGATCAGCTACATCGAGGAGAACACACGTCTGGGCACCGCGGGCGCGCTCAGCCTGCTGCCCGAGGTGCCGCGCGAGCCGGCCATCGTGATGAACGGCGACCTGTTGACCAAGGTGGACTTCGTTCGCCTTCTCGACTTCCACAAGAAGCAGGGCTTCGTCGCCACCATGGCGACTCGAGACTACCATCACCACATCCCCTACGGCGTGCTCGAACTGGCGCAGGGTTATCGCGTCAAGCGCCTGATCGAGAAACCCACCGAGCGTTACCAGGTCAGCGCCGGCATCTACATCCTCGATCCCAAGGTCTTCCGCCGCGTTCCCGATCAACAGTTCTACGACATGCCCACCCTGTTCGACCGGCTGATCGACGACGGCCACCCGGTCGGCAGCTTTCCGTTGCGCGACTACTGGATCGACATCGGCCGGCTCGAAGACCTGGAACGGGCCAGCGCCGAGTTCGCCGAGATGTTCGGATGATCGACGGATTCCGAGTTCTGGGCCTGATCCCCGCGCGCGGCGGCTCCAAGGGACTGCCGCGCAAGAACGTGCTCGATCTGTGCGGCAAACCGATGATCGCCTGGACCATCGAGGCGGCGCTCGCGTCAAGACACATGGATCGCGTGATCCTGTCCTCGGACGACCCGGAGATCATGCAAACCGCCACCGGCTACGGGTGCGACGTTCCATACCAGCGCCCGAACCATCTGGCGACCGATGAGGCCACCACGATCGACGTGGCCTTGCATGCCGCAGACACCCTGCCGGAATTCAACGTGCTGGTCATCCTGCAACCGACCTCGCCCTTGCGCACCGCCGAGGACATCGATGCCACACTGGAGCAGCTTTTCGCCCGGCGGGCACCGAGTTGCGTCAGTGTGACCGAGCCGGAAAAGAGCCCGTATTGGTCCTACGGCATTGACCCGAAGGGCCGTATCGATCCATTGATCGACGCGAGCCTGGCCAGACGCAGACGCCAGGATCTGCCAACCGCCTATGTGCTCAACGGCGCGGTCTATGCCGCACATATCGACTGGTTACGCGAACAGCGCGCCTTCGTCGGCCCGGGTACCGTCGCGCATGTCATGCCGCATGGCCGATCGCTCGACGTCGATACCCTGGTCGATCTCAAGATCAGCTCCCTGCTTCTTCAGGAGCGGCTCCATACGCCGGCGCTGAAGCGTGTGGTCTCAGGTTAGAACAACTCATCCGGATCGCCATGACACAGACCGTTAAGGTGCAACAAATCACCCCCGTGGACAGCCTTCCGGAGACCAAGTATGGCCTGCCGGCCGAGGTCCACTTCTGCAAGTCCTGCGTGATCTCCAACCAGCGGCCGAACTCGGCAGTCGAGTACCAGCACACCAGGGCCTCGAAGAAACGGACTATTCATCTCGACGACGTCGGGGTGTGCGACGCCTGTCGGGTCGCCGAACGCAAGGAACAGGAAATCGACTGGGATGAACGCGAGCGAGAACTGCGGGCGCTGTGTGATCGCCACCGTTCCAAGGACGGGCGCTACGACTGTCTGCTGCCGGGATCCGGCGGCAAGGACAGCTTCTATGCCGCGCATATTCTGAAAAAAAAGTATGGCATGCACCCACTGACCGTCACCTGGGCGCCGCATCTGTATACCCCCTGGGGCTGGGAAAACTTCCAGGCCTGGATCCACGCCGGCTTCGACAACATCCTGTACACCCCGAACGGCAGGGTGCATCGCCTGCTGACCCGCCTGGCGGTGGAAAACCTGTTTCATCCCTTCCAGCCGTTCATCATCGGCCAAAAGGCACTGGCACCCAAGGTCGCCGCCCAACACGACATCAAGCTGGTGTTCTACGGCGAGAACGAGGCCGAGTACGGTAACCCGCAAGGCGACATGAACAGCGCAAAGCGCGACTTCAGGTATTTCACCGGCGAGGACCAATCGAAGATCCATCTGGCCGGCATCTCGCTGCAGGAACTGCGCGAACGATACGACGTGGCCGAGCAGGATTTCCAACCCTACCTCCCGGCCGATCCTGAACTGCTGTTGAAGAAACAGACCGAGGTCCACTATCTCGGCTACTACCTCAGGTGGCATCCGCAAAGCGCCTACTACTACGCGGTGGAGCACGGCGGTTTCCAGGCCTCTCCGGAGCGAACCCCGGGAACCTACAGCAAGTACAACAGCATCGACGACAAGATCGACGATTTTCACTACTACGCCACTTACATCAAGTTCGGCATCGGCCGGGCCACCTACGATGCCGCCCAGGAGATCCGCTCCGGCGATATCACCCGCGAGGAAGGCGTGGCCCTGGTGAAACGCTTCGACGGTGAGTTCCCAGAGCGCTTCGCCGAGGAGATCTTCCGCTACCTCAGCATCGACGAGAAGCACTTCCCCGTCGCTTCGCAGGCCTTCGCTCAGCCGCTGATGGACCGCGACTCTTTCATGGCCCTGGCCGACCGGTTCCGCTCGCCGCACCTGTGGAAGAAACAAGACGGCGAATGGGTGCTGCGCCATCGGGTCTGGGACGTCTGATCCGGCTCGACGAAACCTTGAGAAGACAAGGACATGCCGCACAAACGCCTCATCGCTCGGCTCGACATCAAGGCCCCCAAGCTGATCAAAGGGGTCCACCTCGAGGGCCTGCGCGTGGTCGGCGATCCGAACGTACACGCCCAGCGCTATTACCAGGCCGGGATCGACGAACTGCTGTACATGGACATCGTCGCCTCCCTCTACGAACGCAACACCCTGACCGACCTGGTCGAATACACCGCCCGTAACATCTTTATCCCGTTCACCGTCGGTGGCGGCCTGCGCTCGCTGGACGACATAGAACAGGTGCTGCGCGCCGGGGCCGACAAGATCGCCATCAACACCGCGGCCGTCCGCAATCCAGAGTTGATCAGTGCGGCGGCTCGTCGCTTCGGCGCCCAGTGCGTCGTTGTGTCGATCGAGGCCAAACGCTGCGCCGACCGCGACGGCTGGGAGGCCCTGACCGACAACGGTCGCGAGCACACCGGTCGTGACGTGCTCGACTGGGCCCGGGAGGCCGAGCGCCTGGGTGCCGGTGAAATCCTGCTGACCTCGATCGACCGCGAGGGCACCCGCAACGGGACCGAGCTGCCATTGCTGGCTGCGGTCAGCGAAGCGGTCGGCGTACCCGTGATCGCCAGCGGCGGCGTCGGCTCAATACCGGACGTACACGACGCCTTCGGGCAAGGTGTGGATGCGGTCGCCATCGCCGATGGCCTGCACTACCAGCGCTTTGAACTGAGCGCTCTGCACGGGTATCTTCGTGCCCGCGGCGTCTCCCTGCGCGAGTTACCCGCCCGGACGATCAACGCCGAGGACATACACCGAACTCGAACCAGAGAGGCCGTCGCCCGATGACTGCTCCCCGGGTCACCGTGATCGATTACGGCATGGGCAATCTGCTCAGCGTCCGTCGCGCGCTGGAGTACCTGGGCGCCGAGGTCCGGCTCAGCAGCGATGCCGCGGAAATGGAAGACGCCGATTGCCTGGTGTTGCCCGGCGTCGGTGCGTTCGGCGAAGGGTACCGCGAACTCCGACGTCTCGGCCTGATCGATGCGATTCGGGCCTACGCCACAACCGGACGGCCCGTGCTTGGCATTTGCCTCGGCGCCCAGTTGCTGCTCGACGAGAGCGACGAGTTCGGTCGCCATCCCGGACTGGGACTGATCCCGGGTCGGGTCGAGGCCATCCCCAGGCGGGACGAGAACGGTCGTCCGCTGAAGATCCCGCACATGGGCTGGGCCGATCTGCAACCGCACTCCGGCCAGACCTTCGATCATCCCTTGCTGGCCGGTGTCGAACCGCACAGCGCGGTCTATTTCGTCCATTCGTTTCAATGCCATCCAAGCTCGCCGCAACATCTCGCCGCCGGCTGTGATTACGATGGCATACCCATCAGCGCCATGGTCGCGCACCAATCGATCTTCGGATGCCAGTTTCATCCGGAGAAGAGCGGCCCTGTCGGGCTGAAGATCCTGGAAAACTTTCTGGAGCTTGCCGCATGACCCCCGATCAATTCTGGGACGACGTCTCGGACACCAGTCGTCCACCCGTTCTGCTGCCGGACATCGGCACCTTCTTCAATCAGGATCTGTCACTGGCCAGCCAGATGATTCTGTCGGTGCACTCCCACGGCGCCGACTATCTCAAGGGCGAACTGCTGCACGACGCGGAGATCTGTCTGGAGACCGACACCGCCGAGCAGTACCTCGGCCAGGACGCCCGGCCAATCCGGGAGAACTACCGGACCCTGATCGATCGCAAAGTCGTGCCATTGAGGGAATACGAGCGGATCTTCGAGCCCTGCGACGAGCTCGGCATGGGCCTGGTGCTGTCGGTCTACGATCTCGACGGCGCCGACTTCGCCGCGCGCATGGGGGCCTGCGCACTGAAGATCGCCTCGACCAACATCGTCCATGCCCCGTTGATCCGGCACTGCGCCCAACTCGACATCCCGCTGTTGCTGGATACCGGCAAGGCCACCTTCGACGAGGCCATGCGGGCGATCGAATGGGCGCGCGAGGCCGGCGCCGGGCGCCTGATCCTCGAATACAGCCCGCCGGCACCGCCCGCCCCGGTATCCAGCCAGAACCTGCGCGTCTTCCACTCGCTCGCTGCCGAGTTCGACGGCCCGCTCGGCCTGTCCGACCATCACTCCGGCGAGGAGATGCTGTACGCCGCCACGGCGCTCGGTTGCCGAATCCTGGAAAAGGGCGTGTGCACCGATGCCCGGGCCAGCGACCAGGACGTGTTCCACGCCCTGCCGCTGGGCCGCCTGAACGAGGTGAAGGCCAAATGCGGCAACATCCATGCCGCTCTCGGCGACCCGACGCAGGCCTACCGGGCACCGGAACAACGACCCTCGGCGCGCATGGGGGTCATGGCCGCGACCGAGTTACAGCCGGGCGATCGGGTTCAGCTCGACCGGGTCCGCTTCGCCTTCCCCACCCTCGGCGTACCGGTCGAGGACTGGGACCGGCTCGAGGGCCGCACCGTGACCCGGGCGATCTGCGCCGGCCAGCCGCTCGAATGGGGCCATGTCGAATCGGCTTAGACTCAGGGCGCCGGCCTGGAGCGGTTTCACCCCCGCGCCCGAGACCTTCCGTCCCGCCGGCGGGGCGGTCTCCGCTGAACTCGGCGAGGCGCTGGGCATGGACGGTCGGGTCTTTGCCCGGCCGTCGAGCCACTCGCAGATCGAGGGCTTCTATCACTTCTTTCCCGAGTCGGAGTACCCGGCCCTGTTCCTCAAGGTCATCACCGGGGAGCGCCTCGCCCAGCAATGGGCTGCCGACCGGATCGCCACCTGGCTGTATGACCAAGGTGTTGTCACCAGCCGGCTGCTGCCGGATTTCCCTCGGCCGCTGGCCGCGGGGCGCCAGCTCCTGGGCTACGAGTTGGTCGACGGTGAACCGGCGGATCGGGATGCCTCGATCCTGCCGAGACTCGGGCGGGCAATGGCGCAGATGCACCGAGCGCTGCGGGATCTGCCCTGGCGGGATGAGATTCGGCGGGCCTCGGCCAAACGTGACCGGGAGTTTCGTCGGGCGCGGCAGGGGCTGCTGAAACGCTCGCGTCTCGACCCGGGACTGCGCTCGATCCTGCTGGCCGACAGCACCGAACTCCCGGGCGACCCCGCCCAACCCCTGCATGCCGACCTCAATCTGGGCAATGTCCTGTTCGGGTCGGTAGACCGGGACCCGGTGCTGCTCGATTTCGAGGACGCCTTGCACAACCACCACCACATCGGCGTGGATCTGGCAATGGCGATCGAACGCTTCGCCCTGGTCCGTCAGGCCGACGATGCCCAGGCCCTGGCGGCGAGCGCCCAACTGCTGTCCGGCTACCGGGAGATCTCGGACCCGGTCTGGCCGGACACGGGCCTCGCCGGGGTGCTGCGGGCGCTGTCGGTCCGCGCCCTGGTGCTGTTGCATCAGGGTCCGGGCCCGGTCGATCGCGCGGAACGGGACAAGTTCGTCCGGCTCATTCGACAATGCGCCGATCGCCGCGATTTGCTGGAACGGATACAGGCCCTGTGAACCCTCCGATCCGCCTGCTGATCAGCGCGCGCGACCCGGGGGCCGCGAACCACCTGCTGCCGGTCATCCGCCATCTCGCCGGGCATCCGGCGTTCACCATCCAGGTTCTTGCAGCCCCGCCGGCCGATCGATACTTCGACGCCGCCGGACTCGACTTCGAGCGGGTTACCGAGGACGGGGAAAGGCTGAGGGATCGCGTCCGGAAAGGGCTTGCCCGGTATCGCCCGGATGCGGTACTGACCGGTCTCTCCGGCCCGGACAGCGGCCTGGACGAGGTCCTGCTGGCGGCCTGCGGTGACACGCCCAGCTTCGCGTATCAGGACTTCTGGGGCGACGTGAACCTCGCCGAGGGCCGCGCCGCGGACTGCTACCTGGTCCGGGACGCCTATGCGGCCCGGCTGACCGAGCGCCATCACGGCCTCAACGCGGTGGTCGTGGGCTCGACGACCGAAACCCGGCCGACGGGCCTCAGACTCCCCCGTCGTCGACCGAGAAGCGCCGCTGCACAGGTCGCATGGTGCGGCCAGCCCCTCTGGGGGGTCTCGGGATACGCCGCGACCTTTCGCCGCTTCGCCCGGCAGTTCAACGACGCCACCCTGCTGGTCAAGCCCCATCCCAAGGAGAGCGCAAGGCATTGTCTTCACTATCGCCACCTCGCTCCCGGACCGGTTGTCATATGGCGGGGCTCGTTGGAGCGCCTGTTCGAGCGCTGTGAGCTGGTCGCCTCCGCCTTCTCCAACTGCGCCCTGGAGCAGATCGCGCACAACGCCGGCCCCGGAAATCGCTTCTCGCTCCCCTTGCAACTGCTCTGCGACCGGCGGCTCAGGGCGACCTACCAGGAGTGGACCGGGATCGATCGCCTTCCGCTGGCCGAACAGGGTCTGGCGCTCGGCATTACCGCCGGATCGAAGCTGGATGCCTCACTGTCGCCGACCCGACTGCAGCGCTTCCGGCGAGCCTCCAGGCAGCAGCTGAGACAGCTCCCCCGCTCGGGAGGGACAGAGCAACGCATCGCCGATCACATTCTTGAACGGGTACGGGAGCGGGCGACCGGCGCATTGAAAAGCGCCTGAAGGGAACCTTCAAATTCACTTTCTTGGGATTGTCGAAAATCTATCCCTCGGGTGAAGTCAGAGGCGGGAACACAGCGCGAATGACTGCTCTGTGCCGGAGCTGTCGGTGGTGGAGCATCCGCTCACGGGCAGGTCATAACGCATTGCAGCCCGCAGGGCAGGACGGATGAAACGCTGCAACCAACGCTTAACAACTGTGGTCACAAAAACTCCGCCGAAGCGGGGTTCCAGTTCCTTTGCCTCTTGCAGTGGTTAGAACGGCCCCGCGTCTGTCAGGGCATCGACCCTAACCCGCATATTGCATGAGGGGATCTAATGTTTCTCAGGAGAGACGTTTGAGTTCGTTCTTCTCAATTGTGTTTTATTCTGCGTGGGAGATAACTGCGTAAATCTGACGATAGCTGGGAGGATTTTCGGTAAAACAAAAAACCCGCTCCAAAGAGCGGGTTGAAGAGTACGCCAAGCAAAGGACATTCGCTTGGCATCGATGCGTGCTAAGAACTGCTGGTTCAGAGGACCTTCAGTTGACGCAGGGTATTTATGGTCAAAGAGCCCGTTGCCAGCCTGTTCGCTTTTTGATAAGCGGTGACAGCGTCCATGGTGCTTTTGCCCAGTACGCCATCGATGTTCCCAGGGTTGTATCCGGCTTTACGCAACGCCATTTGCAGTTTACGAACCACGTCAGGGGTGGTGTTGGTTTCGCAGAGTATAGAGCGCCATGCGAGCGTGCTGTCCGCAATCTTCACCCGCTCGGTTACTGTCTGGTATTCCTCGACGATCGGGATGCGGCGCTCTTTCGGCGGCGTGACCACCTTGCGAACCTTGACGGTTTTGTAAGTAGCCGGGATCTGCTCTTCGACGGTCTTCGGCGGCTCGACCATTTTGCGAACCTTGACGGTATTGTAGACGGCCGGTACTTCTTCGGTCACCTCGCGAGGACCTTCGACCATCTTGCGGATCTTCATCAATTTGCACTTGCCCGCGACCTCTTCAGTCACGGTGCGTGCCGCTGCGACCTGCTTGCGCACGTCAACCATTTTGTACTTGGCCGGGATGACCTTGGTCACGCTCTTGGCCGGGGCATCGAGGACACGTCGGGTGACGTTCTCGTATTTGGCCGGAATGATGACCTTCTCGGTGCGCTCCGGCGTTACGACAACGCGCTTGGTGACGGTCTTGTATTCCGCAGGGACTTCAATCAGGCACATGATCTCGCCGGTTGCGTCGTCGATACGCTCAATCGGGCCGCGACCTTTTTTCCAGACCGTGTGAGCCGGTTCGACCAGAATCTTTTCGCTGACGTTGTCATAAACGGCCGGCTTGATGACCAGTTTCTCGCTGGCGTCGCTGACCAGGACGCGCTCGGTGACCGTCTTGTACGTAGCAGGCACGACCGATTTGGTCTCGCTTTCATCTTCGACCATTACGCGTTCCTTCACGGTTTCGAACTTGGCCGGGATCACCTTGCTGACCATCTTGGTGTCACAGACTTCGATCGGCTCTTTTTCGAACTCGAAACGAGCGGGCACAACCTTCTTTTTCGAGCTGGCCTCTTTGACCAGGACGCGCTGGTCGACCATCTCGTATCTTGCCGGGACGACCTTGGACACGGTGCTGGCTTCCTTGGCGACGAGCCTCTCGTCAACCATCTTGTACTCGGCCGGGATGACCTCGATACGCTCCGAAGCGGCGCTTTTCAGCACACGCTTGGTCTTAGTCTCAAATTTTTCCGGTACCTGCACGCGGGCGTAACATTCACCCGGCTTGGCATTCGGCGGGAACAAGTCATCCTCAGCGGATCGAGGCGCGAGTGCGGGCGTGGGTGCAGTCATAGTGCTGGACGCGCGCTCGGCCTGTTCGAGTTCGCGACGCAGTACCGCATTTTCCTTCTCAGCGTTTTCCAGCTGCATAGCCATATCGGACTTCGGCTCAGACATGGTGCTGCAACCACTGATGATGGCCGAAACGGCAACGGCAGCGAGCGTTAATTTCAGGTTTGGTTTCATTTCACTTGGCTCCTCAATCTCGACGCATGCGCGATCACTCTGGAGTATTGTCGCTCGACACTTAGGCGCTTTCTGCTACCGAAAGCCGAGCGGTTGATGCCTCGATTGCGGACATGTGCCAAGCGCTGTCGGCATTGCGGACTCGACCGATGCGGGCGGGTTCTGCATTTGCCAAAGTTGCTGCACACGAGGCTTGCCAGAATTCGGGTAGTCCTCCGCAGAGCGATGCTAGCGTCTTGTTGAATAGTTTGTTTTCAGAAATTTCAACATGACAAAACCGGGGTCCTTGGATCCTGCAATACCGCAGGCTGAGAGTTACCGGAATCTTTTGGTCGAAATACTGCCAGGACAGCCCGACAGAAGGCGCATTATGCAGGATTTGTTGCCGACAAACACTGCGCGCTGCTGACATCGGCCAAGCGGGGCAGGAGCGGTCAGCGCGCCACGACGGCGGATGCGGAGGAATCGACGCCGGCCGAGCGCCCGGTCAGAGATGTCCCGTGTTTTCGAATTCCTTAAACTAGCCAGCGCCATCGTGCACATCGCTGGCGGCGCTGGTGCTCAAGCGGCGGGTGAACCTGACGCGTCTATGCGGAGATCTGCATAGACTCGCTTCCACGGGGTGTTTGTGCCAAGCAGCAAGCACAGCGCGCGGGTGACACCGGCCAGGCGGGGCAGGGGCGGTCAGGGTGCCAAGGAGGATAGGGAGGAGCCGACACCGGCGGAACGCCGCGCCGCGATAACGTGGGCGCAGCGGCTAAAATGGGTCTTTGGGATCGACATCGAGACCTGCCCGGCCTGCGGCGGTGCTGTGCGAATCATCGCCTGTATCGAGGATCCCGACGTCAGCGCGACGAGCCTCACCCACCTGGATGCGAAAGTGGCTGAGCCCCGGGTCCCGAGGCGGCCGAGCGCAGGTGCCGATGACCACGATCGGGCGTTTCCGACGGAGGAAAGGCCTTTCATACTGCCTGTACTCGCGGATTCCGGCTGCTCAGGACTCGCCCGGCGATCTTCGTTCATCATCAGCCAGTCACTACAGTGGCTGCGAGCGACCAGTACAATTCGGCCATTGGCGAAAATCTGACTGCCAGAGGCGGCAATCGATGCTTGAGGCAAGAGATGCAGGAAAACACGTCATCTGATCCTTTGATCGCCGAGTGGCGGCAACATGGCCTGCACGTCGTCCGGGAACTCTTGGGGCCCGACGAGACCGGCTACTTGCGGTCTCTCGACGTGGCGTCTTTCCCTTTGCGGGAATACAACGATAGAAAACAGCTGTGGATGATCGATCCGACGGTCCGGCGAATCGCGATCGGCGAGTCCCTTCGCAACCCTCTCAACACTCTTTTCGATGGATCCGGATACTATCTCTGGGGCGCCCAGGTTATCGATCGGCAAGCCCGGGAAGTGCATCCCTGGCACTCGGATCTCGAGACCTGCAATGTGGATGATGGCTTCGTGTCACTTTGGATACCGGTTTCCGGGGTGAGTCCCCACAGTACCCTGCACGTGATCGACGGCAGCCATCGGTATGGCCGGCCATTGCAGACCCACTTTGCCTGGGATCACCCGGCCCGACTGGATCCGGATGCGAAGTCGGTCCTGGCGTGGGCAATCGGCAATGGTCGGCGCGCTGAACTTCGCAGGGTCGATTGCGATGACAGCGATGCCGTCTTTTTCGATGGCTGCCTGTGGCACGGCACCTTCAACGGGAGCGATCAACCGCGCCGTAGCCTGCTGCTGCAATATGGCAGGCAGGATGCACCGGTGAGGTGGGTGAAAAACCGACGGGTCTCCCCGCCAGAGCTGGATGAAAATGCGTTACCCGTGGTGCTGCCTCTGTCCGGGGCGGCAAATCCGCTGCTCAATCACAACATATTTCAGCACGGAGACGATTTGGCGTATCCGCGCGCCTCGATTGCAAGGCGTCCGGCGCTGGACAACGAGGGGAGACAGGCGTGGATGAGGTTTCCTTATTTCAAGACCAAGACCGATGTCTCGGAGACGCTGATCTGCCATGCATCGGAGTTGCTGCCGGCCTGTATGCCCCATATGCCGCACAGCCATCATCTCGAGGAAGTGCTGATCGTCTTAGACGGCGAGGCGACGATTTTTTCACACAATCCCGAAGCGGGAGTTCTACAGGCTGTTCCCGCCTCTGCCGGTGATTTTTTCTATTATCCGAAGGGACATCCGCATACGATCTGCAATCAATCCGGGGGACCGATCCGTTACCTGATGTTCCGTTGGAAGACCCATGCGCCGACCGATTCGAAGGCGCTGTGGTACCACTATCGGGGTGCGGACTATAGCTCGGCAGAAGAACGCTTCTCGATCGATCGTCCGTCGTCAGGGCTGTCACATTTGCATTGTCACTTCACGAGACTGCGATCCGGCGAGGCCTTTCCCACACACATCGACCGCCATGACACGGCGGTCGTCGTCTTGAGGGGCAGGCTTTCCATGTTGGACATGGAACTCGGGCCGAGAGGCGTCTTCTTTGCCAGAGCGGGTGAAGTGCACAACACAAGGAATGAGAGCTCGGAGCTATGTGAATACATGGTCTTCGAGTTTCATGCGCGAACAGAGTGCTGACCGGACCGCACCTCGGATGTGGCGCCTTGCCCGGTCAACCAGCGCCGCGTCGCAGACCGACGATGGGAAGCGATTATCCGGCGACCGCCTTGGAGCATGAACTGGTGGGCGGTGCCTTGATATGGAAATGCGGGTTGAATCCCGTGATATGGCAGAGCTCGATGTCGATTCCCCCCACATCGGTAAAGTCACAGTTCGTCGCCCCGGTCTTTCCAATGAACTTTTTTGTTCGCTCCCGGTGTTGACTGAACATCAAGAGCTTTTCCAGAAGACGTCGCCTTTCCTCGCTGCCTTTCGCCTGCAGGCCCAGGAACCAGGGAATCAGGTCCAAGATCATGACATCCGCGTCGGCCCGGGAAATGGGAGCTGGTAGTTCTATGTCGATACGTTCGATAAAGGATTTCTGACTCTCGCTCAACGCCGTGCCTGCGGTCCGGAAGAGGTCGATCTCCGAGCCATGGCGTAGCGCGTGAAAAAACTTGGAGCGATGAGAATCGTACTCAGCATGGCAGTCCGGAGATATCAGAGTGTCTCCCGTGATCGCCCGGGCCATATCGGAAACATTGATCCGCCCAAGGGGCTGGTCTGAATGCGTGAAGAAACGTTTGTTCGAGGTGTACTCCACCCGGCACAGCGAACTCGGAGGCATCAACTCCGTGGCCGCCGCGTGGTCGCTACAGACAACCGGGACACCGACATAGCTCGCCTCTATCAGCACCCTCCCAAGGGTCTCGAGATTGGATGTGCTGGGAAAAACCACCGCGTCGAAAAGACCATAGAGTTCCCATATCTCACTGTTCTTGCGCGGGGGGATATGCTCGAAGAAAGCGCCCTCTCCCAATTCCGCCTCGATACGTCGACGGATGATGTCCGGGTGACAGCTGTCGGAATGGATATCTCCACAGGCAATCAGCCGATAGCTGGTCTCCTGACTCTGGTTGAGGCGAATGATCAGATCCACGATATCCGGGAAGTTCTTGTCCTCGGACAGACGGCCAATGTAGCCCAACGTGAAGCGGTCTCTATCCGGTTTTTCGACTGGATTGTGCTTTGGCAGCTCATCCGGAAAGGCCACGGTGAGTGGATAGCAGACAACGGTGCAGAAATCCCGCAGGTGGGGAAACATCTTTTCGTAGATAGCGCGGGTGAAATGACTGGCGACCATCAACACATCCCGACTTTCCAGATAGGGTGAGAGCAGGTGCTCCTGGTGGAGATAACTGCTCCATATGGCGGTGCGGACATCGCGGATGATGCGGAAATCCAGACCATGGATCTGGCGCAGGTGGAAGTAGAAATGAGCGTGAGGCCCGATGTTACTGACGACGCAATCGGTGCGGGAAAGTAGCTGTCTTGCGTAGCGCTCGTCACTCAGGAGGCGGTTGAAGTCATGGAATTCGACTTCCATGTCTTCGGGCGTCGTCGACCTCAGCAAGTCGGCTATATTCTCGTGAGCCAGATTGACGCCGTCCTTCTGCGTCAAGGATGGATCCGAAACATAGTCATGTAATGTGACACGCATCGAAAAGCCGGCTCCGGAGTAATGCTTTGTGCGAACGGGATGTTACACGAAACGCCCCCTGTCGGGCGGCAGCCGGCAAGCGGGCAAGAAAACCGGCGGCAGGCCTGCTGGTGCCGCCAGACGATTGGCATGACAAGAAGGCGCAGTAGTCCAGCCGCCGAGTCCCCCGGCCAAAAGGGGGCTCGACGGGTCGCTCCAGACCACGCCAGCTTCGACCACGTTCAGGGCCCATTACCGTCGCAGGCTGTCGGCCCCCTTATCAACGAGCCTGGAACCTGCGGTGACGAATTCCGGCGAAGACTACGGCCGCAGTACAATGATCGGGTGCGACCGCAAGTGATCCCCTACCAATCGATGATGTCAGACGCCTCGAATGCGAGGGATGTCGGGTTCGAGCTGCCGGTCTCTTTATCATATGTCACCAGGAGCGAACGGCCGCCCGATTCTTCAACCGGAGACACCGATCCGCGCCGGCATCCCCGGCCATTCGGCTCGATCGTTTCGTCGACCGCCACGGTTCAGAGGCGGACCTGGCGCTTGGATAAGGTAATCGCATGACCTATGCCGTTCCTTATACCCGCATACCCGGCATCCTTGTACCAGCGGTTCCGCCGGCAGGCACCGCGGAGCTGCTTGCCTTGCAGTTCCAATTGTCACAGAGCCAGTACTGGCCACAGGCTATTCTCGCCGATGCCCACAAGGTGCAGATTTCGGCCCTGCTCACGCATGCCGCGCAGCAGATCCCGTTTTATGCCGAACGTCTCTCGGCGACGGACTGGCGACCGGGCGCGCTGATCGACCACGACCAATTCAGGCAAATCCCAATCCTGCAACGCTCGGATGCGATGCGCCTCGGCGAGAACCTGCGCGCAAGAGAGATCCCGGAGGGGCATGGTGAGGTGACAAGCAGCGCCACCTCCGGCTCGACCGGGCGTTCATTGCGATTCTGGACGACCGAGGTTTTTCAGCGGTTGCAATATGCGTCGTATCTGCGCCTCTACCTCTGGCACCGCTGGGATTTCCACCAGAACCTGGCCGCCATCCGTGTCGATCGTGGCGGTATCGCACCCCCGCCGGACGGCAGGACCTTCCCAGACTGGGGAGACTGGCTGGCCGAGATCTACCCGACCGGCAAGTACCACCTGCTCAGTGCCCGTTCCGACATCGGGCCGCAACTCGACTGGCTGGAAGCGCGTCGACCGGCTTACCTGCAGACCTACCCCAGCATCCTGTCCGCGCTGCTCGATCGCGTTGAGTCGCAGGACAGGGATATCTCGTATCTCCAGGGTATCGGCACCCTGGCCGAACTGGTTCCGCCGGAATTGCGCGAGCGGGTGCGCAATGTGATCGGGCGTCCACTGGTCGACGTGTACAGCTCGCACGAGATGGGGCATCTCGCGATCCAGTGTCCCGAAGCCGAGCACTACCATGTGCAGGCCGAGAATGTAGTGCTCGAGGTTTTGGATGAAGCGGGCGAGCCCTGTCGCCCGGGGCAAATCGGCCGGGTAGTAGTCACCACCCTGCACAATTTCGCAGCACCGCTTATTCGCTATGAGATTGGCGACTATGCAGAGCTTGGCGAGCCCTGCGATTGCGGCCGAACCCTGCCGACCCTTAGTCGAATCATGGGTCGTTCACGGAACATGCTGAAGAAGCCGAATGGCGAGACCGTTTGGCCGCATTTCGGTACCGCGGCCTTGCACCGTTGCGCACCGATCCGCCAGTTCCAAGTCGTACAGAAAAGCCTGGAAACCATCGAGCTGAGACTCGTGGTGCCGGAACCCCTGTCAGCCCAGGTCGAGGCACGGCTGAAAACGATACTGGTGGAAAACCTCGAATTCCCGTTTGAGATCGAGATCCGTTATTTCGACGAGATCGATCGTAGCGGGGGCGGAAAGTACGAGGACTTCATGTCCGAGGTCTGACACCACCACCCGGGCCGGGTGGCGGTGTCACCGACAGGCGCCCTCGCGATCAGTCGGCAGGAGGCGGAGCAGGCGCTGGCGCTGGCTTATCATCGTCGTCCTCACAGATGACGTTCTCCGTCGCGCACAGGACGCCCGCAACCAGCAGACCACCCACCACAGCGGCCGTCGTATTGTCGATCTCTTTACCGCCGATGGTCAGCTCGTTAGTCCGCTTGTCACGCACCGCGAACGTTATGCCGTTGAGTTTCAGATCCTGCAGCTGATTGCGCTGGAAACGCAGGTCCACCAGACTGCGGCGCAGCGGCGTGGTGTTGCCGAGGGGACCCGCAGAGACGTCGTAGTCCATGGCAAAGCCATAACTGGACTCGGTCTGGGGCGTGGTGCCGCCGAGCGGCAGCCGGTAATAAAAGGTTGCCGTCGCATCGTCGAACCCGGCCGCATAGCCGGCCCCGGATAAAGCGGTGGCAATGCCAACTGCAAGCTTAGCTAGTTTGTTCATGCGAGATCTCCCCTAAAGGTGGCCTCGCGATTATGATCTGGTTCAATCGCTCAAGTACAGCACGACCGTGTTTCGGCGCTGCGTGGCACTCGTCCTTGAAAGGGGGCGGAGGCTTTTAGAGGCGCCGAAAGCCCTGTATCGAAATCGCTGGCAGGTCGAATTGGATCCGCGCAACATCAAACCCCCCTGGGTATGGAACTGCTGAGCTGTCGGACCCCGGCGATGGCGGAATAAGTGCCATTCGAGCCTGGCCCCTTTAACACGCTCGACCGTCTTGCAGCGGCGAACTGATTCACCCGTCAAAGCGAAATTTGATCGAAGCGTGTGACTCGCCGATGGGCGGCGGCCAGTCCGGGCAGCCCCTCACGCACCAGCCAGATCGTCTGCCAGCCCGCCTGCCGGGCGGCGTCGAGCTCCTCGCGCACGTTCGACAGAAACAGGATTCGTCGGGGCGGGGCGCCGATGGCCTCGGCGATGCGGCGGTAGGAGCCGGCCTCCCGCTTGTGGCCGGTCCGGGTATCGAAGTAGCCGAACAGCAAGGGCGTCAGGTCGCCGGCGATCGTGTGGCCGTAGATGAGCTGCTGCGCGTGCACCGAGCCCGACGAGTAGATATAGAGCCTGACCCCCCGCGCCTGCCAATTACGCAGCACCGGAGCCACATCCGGATACAGGTGCGTCACCAGCTCGCCGCTCCGGTAGCCCTCCTCCCAGATCAGCCCTTGCATTGTCTTCAGCGGAATCATCTTCTGGTCCCGCTCGATCCATTGGCACATCCGCACTACGACGGCCTCGTCGTTCCACACACCGCCGACCTCGCGCGCCTCGTTCAAGATCGCCTCCACCTCGGGCTCGTCGCGGTGGTGGCGGACAAAGTTCGGCAAGCGCTCCCTCGCATAGGGATAGAGCACATCCGTCACAAACTCAATGGACGTTGTTGTGCCTTCGATATCCAGCACCACGGCGTCGACCGGCATCATGCCTGGCCCGCATACTGCGTGAGGGGATCGGAACTTCTGGAAAATCTGGCTAAGCAGCCTCGCCGATCGACCGACGAATTCGCCGGGAGCGAATGGGAACAGTGCGGAGCACTGGCCCCGCAGGGGTGAAGGGCAGGATGCCCGGAAGAACAGGCAAAGCCGCAGCTATGGCTCGAGGGGGCGTCGCTCCCGGCGTCCTGCCTCCGGCGACACTTGCGCCTCCGTGCGTGTCGTCGGGCGAGAGGCAACGCCGGAATTTTCAGAAAACCAATCAGGACAAAACGTACCGTCGAAGCCAGTGAACTCAACGGACTCCAATACCCGTAATTCATGCAATAAAACCTCAGCACGGTGACAAGGAGAGACGTCAGATGTGAAGTGTAAACCCAGTTCCGGGGACTAACCGCCTTCGCTTCGCCCTCCATGGCGGTCAGCGAGCGCTTCGGGTATCAGCGGCGGGATCTGTCGCCGCAGCCGGGAGATGGACGAAGGCCCCCTACTCAGTCTACTTTTCCCGGACAGAAATAGACTTTGCCTCGGTGCTTTATGCGGTGATCGTGGTCGCCGCTGGAATCGACGCGACCCAGAATCGTCACGCCGCGCACAGCCCAACAACTCGGCAACGACCGAAGAGAGCATGAAGAGAGCATACGGTGAGATGCAGGTCATCGCGGCGGCAAAGCATAATCGGCACCCTGTTTTGCGATGCCACGCATCAACCGGCCCAGCAGGTCCGCGCCCGTAATAACCCGCGGCTGATGATCCCATAGCAGGATCACATCGTGGGTGATCATTTCATCATCCGAGCGCTTTATGTCCAGCCGCAATTGCATGATCACTTCGCCGAGCGTCTGTTTCCTGTCGTGCACGACGACCGGCTGATGACAGAAGTGCCTCGGGTCCGTCTCCTGCCGTCGAAACAGGGCATGGCGCAGAAAGCCGTCTACGTCCATGACCAGCCTCGGGGCATTTTCCGGATCGGTCAGAATCGCCCAGGGCTTGCCCGAGCGCTCGATGGCGAGCAGGAACTCGTCCCGGGTTGAGTCCTGGAACTCCGGAAACACCAGCTCTCCGTTGTCTATCGGCAGTTTGATGACGCTCTGCGGATCAACCGGAACACCCTCTTTCTCGACCGGCAGGTCATCGATGCTGAGGAAGTTCAAAGCCCCGATCGCCTCGGTGTGTGCCATCTCGGATCCTTCGGCCTTGAGATGATGAAGAATGATCTCTTTCAGCTGATCTTCCCGGTAGTACTGAATCGCCTCCCTGCCGAGCCAGGCGTCGAGCAGGAGTGCCGACGGACGCGCGAACGGATAGAGAACGAACTGGTAGAAGTGCAGCACTGGCGCGAGCCGAGAGGCCATCTTCATCGCGTTGCGGGAGAAATAGGCCTGCGGAATGATCTCGCCAAATATAGTTATCGCGAAGGTGGAGAAGAAGAAGGCGGCCATCCCTGCCAGGACCGAATCGGACAGCAGGGTCAACAGGACATTGATCCCGACGTTCCCCCACAGGATGGTGGTCAGCACGAAATTCGAATTTTCGCGCAGTTTCAGGACCCGCTGTGCCGCCTTGTTGCCGCTTTCGACCTCGACCTCCAAGTGCATCCGATTGAGGCTGAAAACGGCCAGATTCAATCCGGAAAACATCGCGGACTGACTGACACAGAATGCGATGCCGAGCCAAACAGGCAGATCAGTCATAAAAAACTCCCTAATCTTGAGACATGAAAATGATCACGCATGCCTGGCACCGAGCTCTCCAGCCGAAGCCGCCGGCATGGTCTGACCAGGCGTAAGAGTCCCCTCTCCCGCCCGGGGCGGCAGGGACAGCGTGAGTGGACCGAATCAGGATCGCCGCAAGGCGCGCCTCATCCGCTGCCGCCCCAGGGAAATCGAACCCGGCTACTGCGCAAAATACTCAGCGAGGAAGCGGTCGAAGTCGCGCTGATCCTCGGCTTCGATTCGGCGCTGGCGCTCGAGTGATCGACCGACCTCGTTTTCGAGACTCTCTCTTTTTGCCGCGGTCAGTTGGCGTCCGCGGAAATAACGTGCGTGTGCCGTCGATAAACGATTGGCGATCTCATAGAAGCCCTCGCCCCGGTCCCGCATTTCCTCGAGCATCACCGCCGAGGGCGTGAGGCCGGGATCCCGGACCTTGGCGATCTGAGCCTTCAGCGCGGCGGCGTGCGCCCGATCGGCTTGGGCCTCGTCCAGGGCCTCGCAGACGGGCCAGATCCGGTCAAGCAGTTCCTCACCCCAGTCCCTGACCGAAACGCCTTGACCGCCACGTATCAAACGCAGATCGGGGTCGCGGCCTCGATGAGCCACCTTCTCGAGATTCCGATCGATCTCCCAACGCTCCTGCAGATCGATACGGGGGCTGTCATTCAGCAGACTGAACAACATCAAGGCTTCGATGAAGCGGATCTGGGTCTCGTCGACCCCCAGTGGTTGGTAGGCATTGACGTCCAGCGAGCGGAGTTCGACATATCGGATGCCCCTATGGCGCAGCGCGTTGACAGGCTTCTCCAAGCCGTTGAGCAACTGCTTGGGCCGAATCGAACTGTAGTACTCGTTTTCGATCTGCAGGATGTTCGAGTTCAACTGACGGTACTCACCATCCACTTTGACTCCGAGTTCCTCCCAGAGCGGCGACGAGGTTTCGATCGCGTGCTTGAGGCTTTCAACGTAGGCGTCCAGGTTGTCGTAACAGGCCTTAACCCCGGCTCCCTCCTCGCGACGGTTCTGGTACCCGATGTCACCAAGTCGCAATGACGTGGCATAGGGCTCGTAGTAAGTCGTCTCGTCGAAGGTCTCCAGCCGGGTCGATTTACCAACGAAGAAGGACTTGCACACGGCCGGCGAGGCGCCGAACAGATACGGAATCAGCCAGCCGAAGCGCTGCAGGTTTCGGATCATCCCCATGTATTGACTATCGCGAAACTCACGCAGCTCGGCGTCGGGCGCGATCAACTGCCGATACATCGGCCAGAAATCCTCGGCCACCGAGTAGTTGAAATGCACCCCGGCGATGACCTGCATCACCCGACCGTATCGATGGCCCAGACCCACGCGGTAGACGTGCTTCATGCGACCGGCGTTGGAGGCGCCGTATCGGGCGATCGGTATGCTTTGCTCGCCGCGCAAGACACATGGCATGCTCGTCGCCCACAACAGTTCGTCGCTGAGGTGCTCGTAGACGAAAGTCTGCAGGTCGCTGAGAAACTCCAATGACTGCCGAAAATCCTCGAAAGGCGGCGTGATGAACTCCATCAGCGCCTCGGAGTAATCGGTCGTGATCCAGGGATGGGTCAGCGGCGAGCCCAGGCTGGCGGGATGCGGCGTCATCGCCATGCCTCCCTGTTTAGCCACCCTCAGGCTTTCCTTTTCCAGGCCGATCAGACCCTTATCGAGAACCGAGAGGTCCGCGTCGGCCCGGACGCGCTGCAACAAATGACTGACTTTCGACACCGGCAATCCGTAGGAAACAATTCAGATATAAGGGCTGATCGCCCGAGAGCGCATTGGAAGAGGCCGAGATTATACGCGCTAGCCGAGCGCAATGAGGGCTGCGATGCATTTGTGCACCGCGACACGCTCGGTCATGATAACGGGGTCATGGGCATCCTGACCGGAATCCTCATCCTGCTCGTCCTGGGGTCGGTGAACCTCTCGGCCAACGCGGAATCACGCGTGCAGGAAAGATACGCTCGACCCGCGCCGCTGCAGCTCTGGAAGCATCTGGACGACGGCCAGTTGAAATTGCGTTCCGAGTCGGTGGTGGTGGTGGACCGGTTCGGTAACGCACTCGTAGAACGCAACGCCGATCAGAGCATGTCGATCGCTTCCGTCACCAAATTGATGTCGGCGATGGTGATCCTCGACGCCAACCTGCCGATGGCGTATCCGCTGACGATCACTGCAGCCGACAAGGACCGACTCAAGAACAGCGGTTCGCGGCTGGCCGTCGGCACCAGACTGCGGCGAGAAGACCTGCTGCTGATCTCGCTGATGGCCTCCGAGAATCGCGCTACGGCCGCCCTGGCCCGGGACTTTCCCGGTGGCTCTGAGGCGTTCATCGAGCGCATGAATCTCAAGGCCGGACTTCTGGGGATGGAGGATACCTATTTCGCCGACCCGACCGGCCTGGACCCGCGCAACGTGTCGACCGCCCGCGACCTGGCCCGCCTGGTTCGGGCCACGTACCGCTACCCTTTGATCCGCCGCGCCACCACCCGTTCGGCCGCGGAGGTGAAACCGCTGGGTCGCAAGCGCGGATTGGTCTTTCGCAACACCAATCGTCTGGTTCGCTTTGCCGACCAACGTTGGGAAATCGAAATCAGCAAGACCGGGTACCTCGACGAAGCTGGACGTTGTCTTGCCATGTTGACCCTGATCGATCAACAACCGATCGTCATGGTTATGCTCAACGGCCGCGACAAGCTGGCCCCGATCCGGGATGCAGACACCATCCGCAAATGGATCGAGAAAGGGATTACCCGCGCGCAGAAATTGGCAAGTCGCTGATCACCTCAACGGCCTGAGCACCCCGATCCACCAATCTGAGCACTTGGCGCCATGCCGGGGCCGCGTACCCTATTCGTTCGAAGCCTGCGGCCCGTCTCGCCGGAGGTCCGACGCAGGCGGTCAATCGCGACGGCGATCAGGGAAACAGCGGGGCGACCGCGGCCTCGCTCGGTTCGGTCTGTGCTGTGCGGGTGCGTGACCGCAGCTGTATGTGATCGACCAGGATCAGCGCCGTCTCATCGAGCATGATCTTGGCGACCTCTTCGGGGTCTTCGTCGTCTGACTCGATCAGGTCTTCATCCTCGCCGTCCTCGTCCAGAGACGCCAGAGACTTCAATCCGCGGTAGGCTCTCAGCCGATTGCGCCGTTCCAGCCGGGCTTGTTCGCGGCCCGACCACTCCTGTTTGCGAGCGCTCTCGAGGAGTGACACGGTGTGACGGGACTGAATCTGCTCGACTTCGTCTTCCTGTTCGATCAGGAACCGGAAGCCCGGATCGTTGCCGATCCGGCTGGCGTGCCGGTCGCGCAGGCCAGCGACGGAAGACAGCCCGGCGAATCGGTGGTCGACCGGTTTGATCGACGCCCAGGGCAGCGCATTGTCCAAGGATCGCTCGCCGTGGTCTGCAGCTCCCTTCGAAGTCGGATAGACGATGTCGGGCATGACGCCACGATGCTGGGTGCTGCCACCATTGACGCGGAAGAATTGCGCCATCGTCAGGCGCAGCCGCCCGAGGTCCATGTCGCCTTTGACGAATCGACTGAGGTCGACCAAGGTCTGCACCGTACCCTTGCCGAAGGTCGGCTCACCGACCACCAGGCCGCGCTGATAGTCCTGAATGGCGCCGGCAAAGATCTCCGAGGCAGAGGCGCTGTTGCGATCGACAAGCACGGCGAGCGGTCCAGCGTAGACCAGGTCCGGATCGGTATCCCTCTCTACGTCGATCTGGCCATTGGCGTCCTTGACCTGCACCACGGGTCCGGTCTCGATGAACAGTCCCGTCAACTGCGTGGCCTCGGTCAGCGAGCCACCCCCGTTGCCGCGCAAATCGATCACAATGCCGTCGACCCGTTCGCGTTCCAGATCCCGGATGAGCTTGCGGACATCTCGAGTGGTGCTGCGGAAATCGCTTTCGCCGGCCGCCTGAGCGCGGAAGTCGCGGTAGAATGCGGGGATCTCGATAACACCGATACGCCGCCCGTCCATGTCCGGCAGGTCGTCGATAATGCTGCTCTTAGCCGCCTGGTCTTCGAGCTTGATCTTGTCGCGGACAATAACGATCTCTTTGACCGGACCATCGGCGCCGGCGCTCTTGGAGACGATGGCCAGGCGGACGACGCTGTCCTTGGGTCCGCGGATCAGGTCGACGACGTCTTGTAAGCGCCAACCGACCACATCTTCCATCTCGCCGTCATTGCCCTGGGCAACCCCTACGATCCGGTCTCCCGAGCTAAGCTCGCCGGTGCGGGCCGCGGGCCCTCCGGGTACCGTACGTTGGATCAGAGTGTGCTCGTTGTCACTGCGCAGAACCGCCCCGATACCCTGCAGCGACAGACGCATGCTGATGTCGAAATTCTCGGAGGTCCGCGGCGACATGAAGCTGGTGTGCGGTTCGATGCTCAACGTGTAGGCGTTGATAAATGACTGGAAGACGTCGTCCGAGTTGAACTGCCGAACGCGGCGCTGGATTCCTTCGTAGCGCTTGCGGAGCGTTGATTTGATCTTATCTTCGGACTTGCCGGCGAGACGCAGGCTGAGCAGATCGTTTTTGATCCGACGCCGCCACAGGTCGTCCAACTCGGCCTCGTTCTCGGCCCAGTGCGCGTCTTCCCGGTCGAAGCGATATTCCTCTTCCTTGGTAAAATCGAAGCTCATCTTCCCGAGCATGGCCAGCGCCTTAGCGACCCGCTGATCGACTCGGGCGCGGAAGCGACGGAATACTCGATAAGCCGGATCGAGTTGCGCCTTGCGCAGTGCATCGTCGAGCACTGTGCGGTAGCGTTCAAACTCCTTGATGTCGCCGGCGTGAAAGAAACTCTTGTTGGGATCGAGCGATTCGACGAATCTATCCAGGATGTTGTTCGACATCTCGTCGTCGAGCGGCGACTTGCGATAGTGAAAGCGGTCGATCACCTTGGTGATGATCAACGCGGTCTGGCGATGCTGCCGCTCCGGCACGAGTTGATCGAAGGGGACCTCGGCGATCTTCGCCTGTGCCAGGCTCAGCCACGAGAGGGACAACGCGAGCAGAAAGGAGACGGTTTTTCGATTCATAGTTTTTTACCCACGCCCATGCCCCTTAGACGGCACTCCATTGTGGAGTACTTGGTCGCATCGGCGAATCGAGATCCGGTCGCATTCCTGAGATCAGCGCCAGATATTCAGGGTGCTCAGGCGCTATCAGGCCGCGCCGGATCAGGAAATCGATCGCTACCAGATTGCAGTTTAGCTTGAAATCGTCGGTTTCCCGAACCAGGCGAGCCACCTCTTCAATCGGCAGCAAAATGAATTCTTCGACTTCACCATCGGTATTTTCCGGTCGAAAGCCGATCGGCAGCTCCAGGTCGTAGCAATACAACACGTCCGGCCTGAACCCCCTATCGGTAGTACGGTTATAGGTCAAAGCCCCCACGGGCCTGGCCTTTCGAGCCAGTGCAGCGGGCAATCCGGCCTCTTCCCGGCACTCCTTGAGCAGGTTTTCGGTCAGTCCAATCCCGTGTGGAAGACCGCCGGCCACCATCTGATCCAGCGCGCCGGGAAAGATCTTCCTATCTCGTGCACGTCGCCCGACCCACATCATCAACTCGTCGCCATCGCGCACGTAGCCGTTCAGGTGCTGACCAAAGGAACGGATCCCGAAGCACGCGACGCTGCCCCGATCGACGCTGCAAAGGGCCGCCTCGCGACCGCCTGCCGTTACCGGATACGGCTCACCCAGTACGTCGTGTACGAAACGCTCGCGGTGCAGAGCCTGACTCACCTCCAGCAGGGCGGCGGTACGATCCTCAAAGGTCGCGAGCGCCGCGCGCAGACTCAGGCCATCGGCCTGTTCGACGAAAATTCCCCCCGTTTCCACGAGCCATGTCGCCAGCTGGGGACGGACCCAGCCTACCCGCTTATTGTCGACCGCCCAGGGGACAAAGGGTTCGCTCACCGGCGGATTGAGCGCATGGACATGCCGCAGGTAGCCCTCCTGCGACATGCTACTCGGCAAGCTTGGCATGGGTTACCGACGCTGCAAAGGCACGCGCCTGTTGGACATTGAGTGGACCGAGATCGGTGCGGAT
>CAVXWS010000099.1:0-49685 GCA_963765415.1 uncultured Gammaproteobacteria bacterium | reverse complement strand
CGGTGATGTAGCCGGTCCGGGTCGGGCCGGGTGCGCCCAGACCGCCGTCGATCAGGGTGCCGTCATTGCCGTTGCCGCTCAGATCGGTGACCGTCGTACCGCTGGCCTCGTTGAACCGCCAGTAGCCGGCCAGCCCGGCCTCGGCGCCGGTCAGTTCTGCGTCCATACTGACCTGGATCTCGGCCTGGCTGCGCGCGGTGTTCCAGATGCGGACGTCGTCGATCACGCCGTCGAAATACTTGCCGTCAGGGCTGTTCGAGCGGCCGCCGATGCGCAGCTCGTCCAGGGTGGCGTGCGAGTCACCGATCGTACCCGAACCCTCGTAGTAATCGACCAGGGTGCCGTTGACATAGGTCGAGACCGCGCCGTTGTCATAGCTCACGGCGATGTGGCTCCAGACATCGTCGGCCACGACATATCCGGTGTTGTGCCAGGCCCAGCCGGGGTCGGTGCTGGCGAAGGCCCAGTTGAGCGAACCGTCGGAGAACAGCGCGACCTCGTACTCTCCCTCCTTGTTGATGATCATCCGATTGACGTTGGCCGAGGCGTCCGGCTTGATCCAGGCCTCCATGGTCACCGTACCGGTCATGGTCAGACTGGCGCTGTCGGTGATCGAGACATAGTCGTCGACGCCGTCGAAGTCGAGTCCGCGGCTGTCGCCGACGGCAATCGGCGCATCGGCCTGGGCGCTGACGTTGACGGTCTGAGTGACGGTCGCGCTGGTGTCGCCGTCGCCGTCGGTCAGGACGAAGTCGACACTACGCGCCAGGGTCGATGGGACGTCCGAGGCGCTCCAGAAGGTGACGTTGCGCACCAGCGCCTGGACACTGGCGGGGGTGGCGTCGGCATTGAGATTGACGACCAACGGGGCGGCGGTTCTACCGCCCGTGAAGGTACCGATCACCGTGCCGCCGTAGCTGACGCTGTTGCCGCTGACACCGATCTCGCCGACGCCGCTGCCCTGGTTGAAGATCGACAGACGGTCGGTGACCTCACCGTTGGCGGCGATGCTGACATTCAGTACGCCGCCGTCAAAGTCGGCCGAATCGGCATCGGCCACTGTGGCGCTGCCGTCGATCACCACCGGCGCGGCGTTCTCTGTGTAGCTGGCCGCACCGCCCGGCAGGTTGACGACCGGCGCCTGATTGACAGCAATGCCTCGAATGATCAGGCTCAGGGCATCCAGATTCTCTGCCGCGGAATCGAAACTGACGCTGCCGTCGCCGTCGAACAACAGGGTTGCGGTCGCCGCCGCGGTGCCGGACCCATAAGTGGTCGCCGTGACGTTCAGGACGAAGACGTCCTGCGCATTGACCGGCTGGTTGTTGTCGCCGACCGTATCCGTTCGGTCGATGGTCAACAGGATGTTGCCGGTCGTCAATGAGACACCGCCCACCGTCGCCGACTGCTCGACCAGTTCGATCCCGAGTACGGAGTCGCCACCCCCGCCGCTCTCCATGCCGATATCGTCGCCGTCGATCAGCAGCACCGAATTGTCGGCGCTGGTGTCGTACCAGTAGACGTTGGAGCCTTGGATGCTGCCGCTCTGTACGTAGAGGAAGTCACCCGCATCGATCACCGTGTCACCAACGGTGGTGTTTGATTCGACCAGGGTGAGCCCCTCGGTGTCGTTCGACCCCGGGCCGGCCATGACGAAGCGGAAGTAGCCGCTGGAGTAGTTGTCCGCGTTCTCGGCGCGGTAGGCATAGATGTCGCCGCGGATCGGTAACCGTCGAACTCGACCAGCCGGCCGGCGCGCCGCTCGCGGTTGTACTCAGGTTCTCGCTGGCAGCGGTGATGAACAACATGTCGCCGGCCAACAGATCGATGCTGCCGCCGGAGATCCCCGGTCCGGTCAGGGTGATGTCCGAGGCGACATAGTGCAGACCGGTGATGTCGGCGTTGCTGTCCCCGGCCAACAGGTCGAAGTCGACCGCCTTGCTGAAGGTACCGTTGGTGGCAGCGGCACCGAACGACAGGCTCGGGTCGCCCATGCCGACCACGGTGCCGTCGGACCAACTCTCCAGACCGGTGACGCCGCTGGGCGGGCCACTGTAGGCCGGGCCGACGTCCTGGTTGGTCGACAGCCAGAGCAGGACCTCGGTCGGCTCGACCGTGATGCTGGCGGTCTCGGTCGCGGTGCTGAAGGCGGTGGTACCGCCGTTGCCGGTGGTGTCGATACTGCCCGTACCGCTGGCCTGGCCGCTGGTGGTGTCCCAGGCGCGGAAGTCGATGCTGGCGTTGCCGCTGTAATCGGTACTGGGGACGAAGCGTATCCGGTCGTTCGCCGTCGCACTCAGGACCACGGCCGAGTTGTCGGCGACCGCGCCGAAGGCGGTCCAGTTACTGCCGCCGTCGGTGGAGTATTCCCAGGTGCCGTTGCTGTCGTCGACCGCGGTCACCGCGATGCCCTCGACGGCACCGGCGTCCGGATCGGTGATCCGATCGCCGCCGGCGCTGGCGATGACCGCCGCGACCAGATCGCCGGCCGGGTCCGTGCTGTTGGCCAGGATCGAGGTCAGATCCATCGCACCCGCGTCGTCGAGCGCCGGCGCGTCGTTGACGGGGGTGACCGTGATGTTGATGGTGTCGTCGTCGGTCAAGGCACCGCCGCTGCCGCTGTTGCCCTGGTCGTCGGTGAGGATGCGAATACTGGCGATGCCGTTGAAGTTGCCGGTCGGCGTGAAGACCGAGCCGTCGAGCGCGGCATTGATGTCGGTCACGCTGCCGCGGAACTCGACCAGTGCGTCGTCCGTGCCGCTACCGATATCGAGGGTCAATCCGGTGATGCCGTTCAGCGAGATCGTGCCATTGGTGATTTCCAATCGGACCTTCATCTCCAGACCGCCGGCGTCGACGTCGCTGATCGAGAAGAGATTGCCGTTGGCGGCGTTGAAGGTCAGCGGCGTATCCTCGGCCGTGACCTGGATACCCATCTGGCCGTCGGTGTTTTCGAAGTAGCCGACCTCGTCGTCGTTCAGCGAGGCCCCGACCACGTCGATGTCGCCGTCTCCATCCATATCGGCGGCAGCCACGGCTCGCGGTCCGTCGCCTTCCTGCGAGACCAGCCGTTCGGTGAAGCTCGGGGTGGCGGACCCGTCGTTCTCGTACCAGGCGAATTTGTCGTCGACGTATGAGGCGGACAGAATGTCGAGATCCCCGTCCGCGTCCATGTCGGCGGTGGTGACGTCACGGGCACCGGCGGCGCTGGTCGAAATGACGTTTTCAGTGAAGGCGGGATCAACCGCGCCGTCGTTCTGGAACCAGGCGATCTTGCCGTCGGCATAGGAGGCCGTGACCAGGTCCAGGTGGCCATCGGCATCGACGTCGGCGATCTCGACCGACATGGCGCCCATGGCGCTGGTCGTCACGACATGCTCGCTGAAGGTCTCACTGCCGTCGTTCTCATACCAGACGATCGTGTCGTCGACGAAGGAGGCCGAGGCAACATCGATGTCTCCGTCGCCATCCAGATCGCCTGCAACGACCGTGCGAACCCCGTTGGCCTCAGTAGTCGGAATGACATGTTCCGTGAAGCCGGGGATGACGCCGCCGTCATTCTCGTACCAGGCGACTTTGCCACGTCAAAGATCGAGGCAGAGAGAACATCCGTGTCGCCATCGCCGTCCATGTCGATGGCGTAGCTCGACCAGGCGCCATTGGCGCCGCTGGTCACCACGTGGGCGGTGAAGGTCGGTGTCGCTGCCCCATCGTTCTCGTACCAGGTGACCGTGTCGCCTTCGTAATCCGAGACCAGCACGT
Source organism: uncultured Gammaproteobacteria bacterium (assembly GCA_963765415.1). Classification (GTDB taxonomy): domain Bacteria; phylum Pseudomonadota; class Gammaproteobacteria; order Chromatiales; family Chromatiaceae; genus CAVXWS01. The sequence continues at coordinate 45,923 of CAVXWS010000099.1, read as the reverse complement.
CCAGATGGGTGTCGCCGTCGATATCGGCGACGAAGGCATGTCGAGCGCCCGTTACTCCCGTATCGATGGTGTATTCGGTAAAGCTGCCGGTACCGTCGTTCTGGAACCAGGTGACGCGATCGTCGCCCCAGGAGGTGGAGACCAGGTCGATATCGCCGTCCCCGTCGAGATCGGCGGCGTGGACGTCGGTCGCCCCGTCCACGCTGGCGCTGGCTACGGTCTGCGGCTGTCCGGTCAGGTTGTTCACCGGGGCGTCGTTGACCGGGTTGACCGTCAAACCGGCGTCGGCCGTTGCGCTGGAGTAAGCGGTGTCGTCACCGTTGGTCGACACATCGATCCCGGTCGAACCGCTGGGGTTGGCATCCGTCTGGTCCCAGGCCCGGAAGCTCAGATTCCCGGCAGTACCGGCGTAGTCGGCATTGGGAACAAATCGGATCGAGGCGGTCGTGTCGAGCAATACGGTCGAGCTGTCGCTGACCGAACCGAACGCGGTCCAGCCGCTGCCGGCATCGTACTGCCAGGTGCCGTTGCTGTCGTCGACACCCGTGACAGCAATCCCCGACTGTGCACCGCTGTCCTGATCGCTGACCTGACCGGCGATCAAGGTCGAGACCAGGTCGCCATTGTTCGTGACCGGGTCCTCGTCGATTGCGGTCAGGTTGTTCGCGCCCGCCAGTACCGGGGCGTCGTTGACGTCGTTCAGGTCGATAGTGATGGTCGCGGTACCGTAGGCGCCACTACCATCGATCGCGGCGACGGTCAGATTCAAGGTCGGCGTCGCCTCGAAGTCCAACGCCGCGCTGTTGGCCACCGTGATCTCGCCGGTCGCCGAGTCGATCGCGAAGGCGCCCTCGGCATTGCCGGCGGTGATCGTATAGTTGACCGAGGTGCCGTCCTCCGGGTCGCTGCCGGACACAGTGCCGACTACGGTGCCGTTGGCGCTGTTCTCGTCGATTGCGAAGCTCGCGGCATCGGCATTGGGCGGTTGGTTGCCGCCCGCCAGAGTGAACGCATCGAACTCCTCACCGCCGGCGGCTATGTCGACGTCCGAACCGTCCAACAGAATGCTCGCACTCGCCGCCGAGGTGCCGACTCCGGTCGATTCGACGTTGAGGCGGAACAGGTCGAACTTCTTGACCGCGATGTGGTTGTTGCCGAGATCGTTGTCGTCGGTCGAAACGCTCGCAAGGATGTCCCCCGCGCTCAGGCTGATGCCCCCAAGGGTCTGATCCGTATCGATCAGGTGCACGCTGTAGAGCGCCTGATCGATGCCGACACCGGCGTCTGTTCCGGCGATGAACTCCGTCAGGGCGCCGGAGGTCGTCCCGGCACCGACCCCGGTGGTATTAAAGCGCCAGATACTCGTTTCTCGAGTTGCGCCCTGCAGGGTGAACAGGAAGTCGCCCGCCGATAGCGTCGCGGGGGTCACTGATCCGACATCGGTGTCTCTCTCGACCAGTGACATGCCCCAAATTTCCGCCCCGGCCGGGTTCTCCAGCAGCAGGCTGAAGGTGCCTGCCGAGTAGTCGCCCGCGGTATCCGGGCGGAACAGCGCAACATCCTGATTAGTGAGGGTTACGGCGCCGAAGGTCTCCGTGGCGGAGGTGCTGAACAGGAGATCCCCGGCCTGCAGTTGCAACGTGTTGGCACCGCCGCCGACGAGGATATCGCTGCGCACGTAATGCAAGGCGCTGATATCGGCGTCCCCGTCCGCCGGCGAATCCGGGCAGGTCGAAGTCGACGATCGACGTGAAGGTGCCGTTGGTGGCCGGACCGGGCACATCGTCCTGCGACAAGGCCAGATTGGGGTCACCGAACTGGACGATCTCGCCGTCGGCCCAGGCGAGCCCGCCGTAAGTGGCGCCGACCGAACCACCGGACACGGTGCTCAGCCACAGCCCGCTGCCCGCAACCGGTTGGACCGTGATCGCGACGCTGTCGGTGTCGCTCAGGGCCCGCCGGTACCGGTGTTGCCCAGGTCGTCGGTGGTGATCTGCACGCTGGCCGTGCCGGTGAAGCCGGGCGTCGCGACAAAGGTCGCGCCCTCGAGCGCGGCATTGATGTCGGCGACCGTGCCGGTGAAGGTCATGGTCGCGTCGGCGGTGCCGTCGGCCGGTGGCGTGAAGGTCAGGCCCTGCGTGGTCGGCAGGTTCAGCGTGCCGTTGGTCGCGGTCAGCGTGACCTGGACCGGATTGCTGCCGGCGTCGAAGTCGCTGATCGAGATCGCCGGTGCCGGTCGCCGACGAGAACAGCAGCATGCCGTCCCGGTCGATGGTCTGCGCGGCCGGGACGCGTGTTCTCCGGCGCGTCGTTGACTGCCGGCCTCGTCGAGGTTGTTCAGGTCGATCGTGACCGTCGCCGTGTCGTAGGCGCCCTGGTTGTCGATCGCGGCGACGGTCAGCGTGAAGGTCGGTGTGGTCTCGAAATCCAGCGCGCGCTGTTGGCGACGGTGATCTGGCCGGTGGCCGCGTCGATCGCGAAGGCGCCGTCGGTGTTGCCGGCGGTGATCGCATAGTGCAGCGTGTCGTCGCTGTCGAGGTCGCTGCCGCGTGACGCTGCCGACCACGGTGCCGTTGGCGCTGTTCTCGTCGAGCTGAAGCTGGCATCGGCGATCGTCGGGGCATGATTCGGCTGGTAGACGGACAGCCCCAGACATCTTCTTTGCCGCCATTGTCCAGATTGACGTCGACACCCTCGAACAGGAGCGTCGCGGTCGCGGCCGAGGTCCCGACACCGGTCGCCGTTACATCGAGGGCGAAGATGTCGAACTTGGTGACCGCGACAGTGGGCGCATCGCCAACCGCACCGTCGTCGGCCTTGAGCGTCAGCAGGATCTGGCCCGGCTGCAGCGTGACGTCGCCGAGCTGGGTGGTCTCTTCGATCAGTTCAATGGCATGGATGTTCTGACCGATATCGATGTCAGTACCCGGCCACCAGGATACTCTCGGTGCCGGTGGTCGTCGTCACCCAGCGTTCCCGGCTGGAAGCGGATGATATTCTTGTTGCTGCCTTCGTGTGCGAGCAGGAACTCGCCGGCACTCAGTGTAGTGTCGCCGACGATTGTCGTCTGTTCGACCAGGGTGACACCCACCACGCGACCGAGGCCTACGTCGGTGCCGTCGATCAGCAGCGTAAAGGTACCGGCACTGTAATCGCCCGGCGTGTCCGGGCGGAACACGAAGACGCTCTTCTCGCTGACACTCAGGCCCGTCAGGTTCTCCGTGGCCTGCGTGCTGAGCAGGATGTCGCCGGCATAGAGCTGGATGGCGTTCGTCCCGACCGCGATATCCCTGCTGACATAGTGCAGCGCGTTGACGATTGTGTCGGTGTCGCTGAACGCCGGGTCGTCCAGGTCGAAGCACCGCCGAGAAGGTGCCGGTCGTCGTGCCGGGTTCGAGGTTCAACGCCCCGCCGAACTGCAGAACATGTCCGCCGGTCCAGCTGTCCAGACCCGGCGCGCCGCTGCTCGTTACGTCAGTGGCGGTCGTCAGCCACAGGGCGTCGTTTCGCGTCTGAACCGTGATGTCGACGCTGTCGGTATCCGCTCTGCGCGCCACCGGCACCGCTGTTGCCGAGGTCGTCGGTGGTGATCTGCACGCTCGCCGAGCCGATGAAGCCCGGCGTGGCGACGAAGGTCATGCCCTCGAGCGCGGCATTGATGTCGGCGATCGTGCCGGTGAAGGTCATGGTGGCGTCGGCGGTGCCGTCGGCCGGTGGCGTGAAGGTCAGGCCCTGGGTGGTCTGCAGGTTCAGCGTGCCATTGGTCGCGGTCAGCGTGACCTCGTACCGCAGCACCGCCGGCGTCGGTATCGCTGATCGAGATCGCGGTGCCGGTCACCGACGAGAACAGCAGCATGCCGTCCTGGTCGATGGTCTGCGCGGCAGGGACGGTGTTGACCGGGGCGGTGTTAACGTCGCCGACCTCGATGGTCAGGTTATCGGTATCGCTCTTGATGCCACCGGCACCGCCGGCACCGGTGTCGGTCGTGGTGATCTGGACACGTCGCGAAACCCTCGAACGCGGCCGTCGGGTCGAACTGCAGCCCGTCGAGCGCGGCGTTCACGTCGGCCAGAGCGCCGCTGAAGGTCACCGTGTCGGTGCCGTCTCCGGCGATGGAGGCCAGGCTGCCCGTGGCACCGGGATTCAGTGTCAAGACGCCGTTAGTCGCGGTCAGTGTGACCTCGACGCTCGGGTCATCCGAGTCTGCGACACTGATCAGGTTGCCGTTCGTCGTGCTGAAGACCAGCGGCGGTATCGATGGCGGTGTTCTGTGTCGCCGGAATCGTGTTGACCGGCGCGTCATTGGGCTCGACCAGCAGGCCGTCCTGGTCATAGATGAACACGAACGGCTGGTTCTTTACCTCGCCGGTGTTGGTCGTGAGTTCGTTGTCTGCACTCCAGGTGCTACCGTCCCAGCGGACGTAGTGCAGATCGCTGTGCGGCATCCTGGACCGACGAGCATGATGTGGTCACTGGTCGGATCACTGTCGAGCGTCATGCTGTTGGGTAGGGAGCCGAAGTCAAGTCCGGCGGCTTCACCGGACCAGCCGCTGCCTGTTGACCAGGTCTGATAATAGAAGTCCGGTCTGGCCACCCTTGCCGTAGGTGACCAGTGCCTCGCCGGTCGCGTGCTCGAAGGCCACCGCGAGGTTGGGCGATATGCTGCCGGTCGTTGTGGCCGAGGAGCCATCGAGGAGTGTCTGCGCGTCCTCCCAGCCGGTGCCGTTCCAGACCGCGGCCCAGGCCTCGTTGCCGGTCGTGGTAACACCGAGCACGATGCGGTCGGAGTTCGGATCATTGGCCGAGGACAGCCAGGCGGTCTGGGTGCCGATCCCGGTCGTCGCCGCCAGGCTCCTTCCGCTTCCCAGCTCGCTGCCGTTCCAGATCCGGTAGTAGACATCGGCTGTCGCCGTTCTTGCCGTAGGTGACCAGCGCGTCGCCGCTCTGCGCCTCGAACGAGACCGCGATCGCCGACTGGTCGGACTCGGCGTTACCGGTGTGTCCAGCGTGACCGCATTGCCCCAGGTGTCACCGTCCCAGACCAATGCATAATCGTCGGCATTGACATCGTCGACGACCAGCACCATCGCATCCGAGCCGGGGTCGAAGGCCAGGCGCAGGTTCTGCGGTTCGGCGCCGGCGTAGGCGCCGATGCTCTGCGGCGTGGTCCAGCTGCTGCCGTCCCAGACCGCGATAACGCAGCTTGTCACCGGCCGCCTGGCTGTTGTCGTTCCAGACCACGACCGCATCGCCGCTGAGCTGCTCGTAGGCGACCTCGGCGCCGTACCAGTAGGTCTCGCTGACCGTGCCCATGCTGTAGCGGCAGCGCGCTCCAGCTGGTGCCATTCCACATCTCGCCGGTGACATTGTCGGTGTCATCGACGCCAACGACGATCTTCTCGTCACGGGTCGGTGCATCGGCGCCCTGCATGGTGCGGTAGTTGTCGGGCAACGCGGTGGTGCCGGAAGTTGCGCCGAAGCTGCTGCCGTCCCAGTCGCTGGTCTGCGGCGTGGTAGTGTTATCGGACCAGACGGCCGCGCCATCGGTAACCGCCTGCGTCACGTTGATGGTCAGCGCCTGGCTGTCACTGGCACCGAAGCTGTCGGTGGCAATGACAGTGACTTCGTAGTTGCCGTCGCTGTTCGCATCGGCGGGATGCTCGTAGTCGGGCACACTCTTGAAGACGAGTTCGCCAGTTGACTCGCTGATGGTGAAGAGTGCGGCGTCCGTACCGCTGATGCTGTAGGTGACGCTGTCGCCCGGGCTCGCGTCACTTGCAGTCGCCGTGGTGACCGCGGTCGTATCCTCTGCAATACTGATACCGGCCGTGGCACCGCCACCGTTCGACGTGATAACGGGCAAGGCATTGACATTGATGCTGATGACATCCGAATCACTCTCGGGCACCCCAGCGCCGCTCTGGCCGAGGTCATTGGTCGTGACCTGCAGCGAGGCGCTGCCAAAATAGCCACCCGTAGGATCGAAGCTCAGACCATCGAGCGCGGTGTTGAGATCCGTGAGCGTGCCCCGCACCGTTACGCTTGGGCTGCCATCGGCACCGCCGGTAACAGAGAGGCCTGTCGTGCTCGCCAGCGTGACGCTACCGTTGGTCGCGGACAGGGTCAGCTCGATGACATTGCCGCCGGCATCGTCGCGCAGCAGGATACGATTGCCGTTGGCATCCGAGAACACCAGCGAGGTGTCCTGATTCACGCTCTGCGCGCCCGGCACGCTGTTGACCGGCGCCTCGTTGGTGGCGTCCGGGGTGACCGTTATGGTTACGGTCGCGGTGTCGGTGCCGCCCTTGCCGTCGCTGACCTGGTAGGTGAAGCTGTCGCTGTCGGCAAAGTTGTCGCCGGGCGCGTCGTAGGGTGTATAGGTGAAGGAGCCGTCGGGGTTCAACGTCAAGCTGCCGTGCAGCGGACTGTCGACGACGCTCGCGGTCAGTGGGTCGGTATCAGGGTCGCTGTCGACGCCGGCGCCGGTGTCGTCGGTGATGACGTTGCCGTTGAGCACGCCGCCTTCGGCGACGGTGTAGTTGTTAGCTGTTGCAGTCGGCAACTGATTCGCGAGCAGTTTCGCGACGAACCCGTCGGTACTGCCGTTGACACTGGTGTCATAGGCACCCGCCGTGGCGATCCCCGTGGTCGAATCGGTCTTGCCCGCGATGTAGACGTTGGCGTCGTCATCCAGTGCGAGGCCATATCCGATATCGGCACCCTCGCCGCCCAGATAGGTCGAATAGGACAAGGTGCCGCCGGTCGCACCGAGTACCGCGACAAAGGCATCCGTCGAACCTCCCAACGTGCTGTCGTGGGCGTCGCCGGTGACCGGTAGGTTGCCCGAAGCGGTCGAGCCGGTCGCATACAGCTTACCCTCGGCGTCGACCGCGATGTCCTTGACCGAGTCGTAGCCGGACCCGCCGAAGAAGGTCGAGTAGACCAGCGAATCGGCACCGGTCGCTGCGGTCGGATCGAACTTGGCGACGAACAGGTCGTCACTGCCGTTGAACGACGCGTCATAGGCGTTCTTGGTGGGGAAGGTACTGCTGTCCGCGGAGCCTGCCACGTAGATGGCGCCGGCCGAGTCGAAGGCGATCGCCTCGCCGAACTCTCCCGCCCCCGTCCATTCGGAGCCGATGTAACTGGCATACAGAGTGCTCCAGCTGGTGCCGCCGTTCCACTTCAGCTTCGCCACGTAGGCATCGTTGTTCACCGGTGCCGTGGCGTCGTAGGCGTTGGCGGTGACCGGAAACTCGCTGGTCGCCGAGGTATGACCGGTCAGGTAGAGATTGCCCGCACCGTCGATGGCCAGGGCATTGAGAGACTCGTTGCCGGTGCCACCACCGCCGTTGCTGCCACCGAAGTAGGTCGAGTAGAGCAGCGAGCCGGTGCCGGTCTGGGTTGTGTCGAAGGCGGCGATGTAGCCGTCGTAGGTACCACCGAGCGAGCCGTCGTAGGCATTGCTGGTAGGCAGGTTGCTGGAATCGGTATCGCCGGCGACGACCACGTAACCGCTGCCGGTCGGGTCGAGCGCGATGCCGCCGACGGATTCGCCGTTGCTGCCGCTGCCGCCGATGTAGCTGCCGTAGACGATGCTGCTGCCGGCTGCATCGATCTTTGCGACATAGGCGTCGCGGCTGCCCGCGAGCGAGGTGTCGTTACCGTTGACCGTCGGGAAGTCGCTGGAGTACGTCGTGCCGGCGACGTAGATGTTCCCGGAAGTATCGACTGCGATGCCTTTGGCCGTGTCCGCGGCGCTGCCGCCGAAGTAGGTGGCGTACAACAGCGAACTGCCGTCGCTGCTGAACTTCGCCACGAAGGCGTCCTGCGCGCCTGTGGTACCGAACGGCCCGGCCGTCGTGGGCAGCCCGGTGGCGACGGTGGAATCACCGGCGATGTAGACATTGCCCGCGGCGTCGACCGCGATGTCCTGCGCGGTCTCGGTACCGGTGCCGCCGAAGTAGCTGCTCCAGCTGAGTATGGGGTCGATGACCAGCTCGCGTGAGCCATCGTAGTCACCAATGGAAAAACCGACCGTGCCGTCTTCGTCGATCCGGTATTCGCTGGCGACGGATTCACGTTTACCCTCGGCGTCGAGCTGATAGCTGACCGGGGCGTCGAAGCGGATCGCGTCGCCCTCTTCGTTCAACGCCAGGACGAGGTCGCCGTTGTCGGCGATGGAGGTCGAGTAAACCCCGTAGAATTCGAGCCGGATCTGATCGGCTGTCGGCGCCCGGGTCAACGATGAAGTCGTATTCGAGCTGACGCTGGTTGCCGTAGTAGCGAAGGTCGATACCGTCGTAGACATCCTTGTAGTAGACGCTGCCGTAATGGGCGATGTCGGTAAGCCAGTCACCTTGCTCGCCGATCAGGTAGTGGCTGCGGGATTCGAGCACCTGCGATCCGGCAGGCACCGGATCCGCGTTGGCACCGACCACGTCCAGTTTGACCACATGGCCACCGCTCTCACCTTGCAACACCAGTGTCGCGTCGGCATCCGATAGCAGGGCCGAGTAACCGCTGCCGCGCGCAAGGAAATCGACGTTCGAATCGCTCTGGCCGACGTTCTGCTCGAAGGCGAGCGGTGTGGTCAAATAGTCGGCGGATGCCTGCGCGGCATCGAGGGTGCCGGTCCAGTCGCGCAGTATCTGCTCGTTGGCGACCGAGGCGGTCTCGACCGTGCCGACGCGGTGTTCCAGGTCCCAGTCACCGCCCCGAGTCGTCATGACCGGTCAGATCATCCGAGGCTGCCACATCCGCCCCGGTCAGCTGCGCCAGCATCAGAACGAAGTCCTGACCCTCGTCGGTCGAGGCCAGATCGCAGCCGTAGATCAACAGGTCGGCGTCCCGGGTCAGGCTGTCGCCCCAACCGGCGACCGCCTGGGCATGGCGGAGCAGGCTATTGTTGTCGAGCGTGTCGCTGCCGAGGGTCAGTTCTCCGCTCGCACCGTGCGAGATGAGATGGACGGCGGAGAGACCCTGCTGTTCCGCCATGACAGAGGTGATCTGTTCGACCCCACTGCGCTCGGCATCGAGAATCACCACCTCGAACTGGCGCTCGCTGCTCGCCTGCAGACCGTCGATCAGTCTTTGGTAGTCGGGCGTGCGGGCGTCGACGATCACCAGTTCGCGACGCTCGGTCTCGGCGGCGATGCCGTGATCCGAGGATTGGTCCAGGTCGAGGTAAATGGCGCTGGACGGCTCGGGCGTCGCCAGGGCCAGATCGGCCCCGGGCAGATCGGCCGAGTAGAGCAAGCGTTTTTCCAGTTCTTCGATGTCTGCCATGGCGCCTTTCCGAGCGGCCCACAGGGAGCCGTTGTCCTTGTACGGCGCGTGCGGCGCCGTGGCCCGAACGCGTTGTTCGGGCTAACTCCTTTGGCTATCGGTACTTAGAGCGGGAGGTTGAGGAAAGGCGTCCGGCTTGGGAACCGCGTTAATCGGCGTGACTGATCACCTGGCCTGCGGGTTGATTGCCGAGCAGCAGGCGGTCGTCCGGCTCGGCGCAGGCCGTGGCGGCCTTGATCGACTCGGCGAGCCCGTCGATAGCGTCCAGTTGCGGCTCCGCGATCCCGCGAACCTCGAGCCAGTAGCGTGCGACCGGGTTGCTGAACGGCGTGACCTGCGCGGCGAAACCCCGAGCGCTCAATTGGCGAACACGACGCTGCGCGTTGCGCTTGTGTTTAAACAAACCGGTTGAGACATCGCCGCGTTGCGCGCCGCGACGGACGACGTACAAATCCTCGACCCCGGCCATCACCAGACGGGTGAGTTGATCGGCGGTATCCACGCCGTTGCGGCCAGGCAGGTAGACCATCCAGCGGCGATGCTGATTGGCGCGATCCTCTTGCGGTCGGATCTGCGCGCCGAGGCGGTCAAGCTGCTCGGCCAGGGTATCGCGGTCGGTCGCGGTGTCCCAGGGACCCAGGCGCCAGCATTCACTCGCTCGCTCGGGTTCGATCTCGACCAGTTCCAGATCGACGTGCGGATCGGCTTCTGCCGCCCCCGCTGCGGTCGGTTGCAGCAGCGTGGGTTCAGTTGCTGGCGGCTCCGGGGGCAGAGATTCCGTGGTCTTCGGCTGCATCACGACGGTCGTGTCGACGGGATCGCTATCCTGATCGCCATCCTGATCGCCGATTGCCCGATCTTCCGCCGTTTGAGCTTCCACCTCGATCGGGGGCTTCAGCGTCGGGGCGAGGAATCCGGCGTCGTCCAGAACTTCGCCGGATTCGGTAGCCACCGATTCCTGCTCCGACTCGCTGCCGACGAAGCTGACCCGGCACCGCATTCCACTGGGAATGGCGTAGTCGGCGTTGGGCAATTCCAGACGCACCCCGAAGGTGCCGCTGGCGGTATCGATGATCGGATCGACCAGCACCACCTTGGCGGCCAGCGGCGCCTGTGCGGCCAACTCGGGCATGACGTTGGCGGTCATCCCCGGCTGGATGACCCCGAAGGCCTGGGCCGGCATCAGGACCTCAACCCGCAGCGGATCGAGTTGAGCGACCGACAGCAGCGGCCGCTCGTCGACGTATTCGCCGGCCTGGGCCAGACGCTCCAGAATGACGCCCTTGATCGGACTGCGAATCTGGCGCCGATCGAGCTGCGCCTGGGCATGTTCCAGATCGAGCTTCGCCAGGTGCAGTTTCTCACGGGCGATCTTGACCGCCTGGTCGGCCCGTTCGAGTTCATTGACCGCCTCGTCTCGCTGCTGCTTGGAGACCATCTTGCGCGCATGCAGATCATTGATGCGCTGCATCTTCTGCTTTGCCAGCTTCAGGTCCGCTACTCGGGCGCGGATCTCGCTGAGCATGTCGGCGCGTTCTTTGGAGCGACGCACCGTGACCTCCTCGACCGAGGACTCCAGCCGAGCCAAGAGCTGACCGCTGTCGACCCGGTCGCTGCGATCGACCAGCATGTCGTCGATCACGCCGGCCACCGAGGTGCCCACCTCGACAACCACCATCGGTTCGATGATGCAGTCGCTGTGTTCGACCGCCGGCAGCTCGGGCTCGGCAAGGGCCAAGGCAGGCGCCAGGCACAGTGCGATCGGCACGGCCCGGCGTGAGACTCGGCGGAGGGTCCAAATGCTTATTGTCATTCCCAGAATCCGGTGAATGCTAACTTATCGGTCAGTTCACGTTCCTGCTTTAGCAATCGCCGCCGATCCGCAGCCAGCAGCCGCTCCTCGCGGCGTTGGATCCAACGCATGACTGCGCCCGCCAGGGCGCCGCGCGTCGGGCCGGAGGCGCCAAGGCTGTGTCTCAGTCCCGACGGGAGATGACGCCGGGCCAGGTCATCGGTCAGCGCCTGAATGACCTCGTACGAACCCGGGTCGCCCTGCCGGGCACTGCGGCCGAACAGCTGCCGGTCGATTCGGCCCGAGTCGTTCATCTCGGTGGCGATCACGTGCAGCCCGCCGAGTTTCGCCACGCCCTCACCGAGGGGGATGTCGGTACCTCGACCGGCCATGTTGGTGGCGATGGTTACGGTCGCACGCTGACCGGCGGTCGCAACGATACCAGCCTCGTCACGATCCTGCCGGGCGTTCAGCAATTGGTGCTCGACGCCGTGGGCGTGGAACAACTCGCTGAGCAGCTCGGAGTGGGCCAGGCTGCGGGTTCCGATCAACACCGGCTGACCATTCTCGGCCAGATCCCGGACACGTTCCAGGATTGCTCGATTCTGCTGTTCCCGATCGGCGAACAGCCGCGCGCCCAGTCGGCGGCGCAGGCAGGGTTTGTAGGTCGGGATTCGATAGAAGCTCAGATCGTAGACCCTGCGTACCTCGGCACGCACCTCGCGCGCGGTACCGGTGATGCCGGCCAACCAGTGGTAGCGACGAAAGAAGCTCTGGTAGGTCATCCGCGCCAGGACCTCGCGCTCGTCGCTCGGCCGCAGTTTCTCCTTGAGTTCCACCAGACCGTGCAGGCCCTGCTCCCAGGCGCGGTCGGGCATGGTGCGTCCGGTGTGCGGGTCGATGATCTCGATCACACCGTCGCGGATCAGATAGTCGCGATCGCGCTGGTAGAGATGCAGCGCCGACAAGGCCTGCGCGGCCAGCAGCTCGCGCCGCCCCGGGCTGGACCAGAAGCCGGACAGGTCGAGCGCGTGCCCGTTCAGCCAGGCCTGACCGGTGGGGGTGAGCTCGACCCGGCGATGGCGCGGGTCGAGTCGATAGTCACGCCCCGGCTCGAGCTGCTGCGCCAGGTTGAGGGCGGCGATCAGGGCGGCGTTGCGCGAAGGGTTGCGAGTGGGCTGTGACAGCAGCAGGGGCGTGCGCGCCTCGTCGATCAACACGCTGTCGGCCTCGTCGACGAGGGCGCAGTACAGGCCGCGCAGCAGCAGTTGCGGTCGCCGCCGCTGGGAACGATACAGGCCTTCCAGCTGCAGGCCGAGCGCGCCGTGATCGTTGCCGAGCAGACTGCGGTCGCGCAGATAGTCGAACACCAGTTGCTTGTTGGTGCAGTAGGTGACATCACCGGTGTAGACCCTACGGCGTTCGGCCTCGCTCTGGCCGGCGGTGACGGCACCGACGCTCAGGCCGAGCAAACGATAGAAGGCGCCGATGCGCTCGGCATCACGTGTCGCCAGATAATCGTTGGTCGTGACGACGTGCACCGGGATACCGGCCGCCGCCGCCGTAGCCGCTGCCAGGGCGACCGTCAGGGTCTTGCCCTCGCCGGTCTCCATCTCCGTCAGCCGGCCGCGCAGCAAGGCCCAGGCACCGAGCAGCTGGACGTCGCGCGGTCTTTGCCGGAGACCGCGCTCGGCAGCGACCGCGCTAAAGGCGAGGGCCTCGATCAACAAGCCCCGGGTGAAGCCGTCGCGCCGTAATCGTGGACCCAGATCGCGACTGAGGACGCGCAGTTCCTGGTCCGTGATCGAGTCCAGTTGCTCGCGACGAGTGTTGATCGCCGTGAGATGACGTCGTATCCGCGCCGGTTTGAGTTCGCTCTCGGAGCGCTTCGGGCTAAACAGCCGGCTCAGTTCGGTGGGTTGATCGAGGCGACGGATACTGCGTTCCGGGTAGGGCCCCCAGGGCAGGGTCGCGAACCGGGGAATCGCTGAGCTGACCGGGACGGCGGCGGATTCCACCGTGGCATGCATCGAACTAGACGACCAGGGCGGAGAAGAACATCTGGCGCAGACGTCTGTACAACTGCAGAACCAGGGGCTTGTCGGCGTGGCGAAAGCGGATGAAGGCCCGGCCGCCGATCCGCAGCGGCTCGTCACCCGGCGGGATGGCAATCTCCATCTGGTAGAGGCCATAGTTCGCCAAGCGCCCGCTGCCGTCACCCGGTTCCAACTCGACACTGCCGCCGCCGCTCGTGCCGAGTGCCGCACTGGGCAGTTCCTTGCCGGCTCCGGGCAGGATGCGCAACAAGCGTCCGGTGAACGAGCGATCGGGCAATTCAGCCAGGCGCACCTGAACCCGTATCTGCTCCGGAGCGAACAGGCCGATGTCTTTCTCGTCGATGACCGCGCGCAGCACCCGCTCGTCGCGGTTGAGGACATACCCGAGGTCCTCACCTTGGGGGACCAGATGCCCGATCAGGCCGTCGCCGAGTACGCTGACGAAGTAGCCGCTCTCCGGGCTGCGCGCCTGCAGACCCCGCTCGTGCTCCTGCAACAGTTCCAACTCGGCCTGCAGGCTGTTGATCTCCTCCTGCAGGACACTGCGCTCCATGCGCTGACGCAGGGCATAACCGGAGTACTCCGCCTGCACTTCACGCAGTTTGGCGCGCAACACGCGGATCTCGGTATCCAGGAAAGGGTCTTCACAACTGATGAGGAGCTGATCGCGTTCGACCCAGTCACCCTCGGCAACGTGACGCTCGGCGGTAAGACAGTCGGTGTCGGCCCGCACCCGGGCCTGGTCCGGCGGCCAGACCACGGCCTCGGCATCGCTGAAAAAGGGCATCGGCACCACACCCAGCAGGGTGACCAGCGAGCCGCCGAGAAACAGCGTCCAGGCAAGACCCCGACGGCGGCGCTGGCGGTTATTGACCCCGTTGCGCAGGAACTTCAGGAAACGCCACAAGGGCAAGCCGAGTTGCATGACCCCGATCCAGAGCAACAGCCCCGCGGCCAGCACCGACGAGATCTCCAGCGAGATGAAGAACAGGGCCAGCAGCACGGTCAGCCAATAAGCGTAGGACAGCGCGCCGTAGCTCAGCAGCCAGGCCGCCTCAGAGGGGCTGCGCGCGTGAGTGTCGCGGTCGGATTGACCGAACAGGAAGCGCTTGCCGAGATGCAGATAATAGGCCCGCGAGCGCTTCCAAAGATGCGGTATCTCGAGTAGATCGGACAGCACGTAGTAGGCATCGAAACGCATCAGTGGATTGCCGTTGAACAGCAGGGAAGAAAGCGTCCCAATCAACATCACGTCGAAAGCCGCGGTACGCAACAGGCCGGGGTCGAGCACCAGCCAAAGCATCATGGCGAGTGCCGCCAGGGAGAGCTCGACCATCATGCCCGCCGCACTGACGGCGGCACGCTTCCACTTGTTCTCGAATGCCGTCGCGGCCGAGGCGTCGACGTAGGGCACCGGCAAGAGGGCGAGAATGGTGATGCCCATATCGTGCACCTCACCGCCACCGGCCTTGACGGCGACGCCATGGCCGAGCTCATGAATCAGCTTGACCAGCGGGTACAACAGCCAGAAAAGGAGCAGGTTCTGCGGACTGCTGAGATCGGCGAATCCGACCGAGCTCAATTCCTGCCAGTGCATGGCCGCCAGCAGGACGCCGGCAGACACCAGCAGCAGCCAGAGAAACACCCCGTGCCAGCTCAGCAGAGGGCCGAACAAGGCGTTCAGCCGGGATAAGAGTCGGTCGGGATCGTACAGCGAAAAGGGCAGCACCAGCGGGTTGACGATGCGTTGCCGGCGGCGACTGCTCACCTGCTCGTCGCGCTGACTGAACAGACCGTCGATGTCCGGATCGAGATCACCTTCGAGCAGCTGCGCGCCGCTCAAGCGGGTCAGCATCTGCAGGACCTGCCCCTGTCCCGGGGCCTGCTCCCCCTGGCGTTCGTTGGCCAGGTCCCAGGCCTGCTGCACGGTCCGCTGGCCGTCTAGCAGACCCAGCCAGTGGTAGGCGTTGGCGTTTAAGCGCTGGTGACGCAGTCCGGTCTTGTCTTCCAGGACATACCAGGGCTCGCCGCGGTAGAGGTGGCGCCGAACATAGACATTGCGCCGGAATCGCGGGCGGAGCTTGGCGACCTTGTACCAATAGGGGCTGAAGACCTGCTCGGTCATCTCAACCGCCCCATAGGCCGTGCGACCAGAGCGTCAGACGCAGCCAGTCGACCAGGTCGCGACTGGCGATCCAGGCCAGACTGCGGGTCTCGGTGGCGATTCGTGCGACGCCGGTCATGCCGGGGCGCAGGTAGTCGGGTTGCCGCTCGCTCTCGGTCTCGACGCGAAAATAGTTGCGGCCGGACTCACTGGTCGAAACCGGGGTCACCCGGGCGACGCGAACCTTCAGCCGGTCGTCCGGCCGGCCGGCCAACACGACGCTGCCGGTCTGATCGACCTGGATCTCGTCGACGTAGCGTTCGTCCACCTGCAGCACCAGACGATAGGCGTCGAGCGGCGCGACCTCGAACAGAACCTCGCCCTTTCCTATCGGCGAGCCGATGGATTGGCTGAGATCGCCACTGACCACGATGCCGTCGTGCGGGGCATTAAGGATGGCGCGTCCGATCTGCGCGTCCAGCAAGGCAACCTGGGCCTTGGCCTGATCGGCGCGGGCGCGCAGCACGGCGATCTGGGTGCGGTCCTTCAGCGCCAGCGCGCCCCGGTACTCGTTTTGAATCTGCTTCAGCTGATTGCGCCACTTGAGGCGCTCCAACTCCAGCTCGCGACTGTCGAGCGTGGCCAGCACCGCGCCCTCGCGGACCGAATCACCGGCACGGGCCAGACCGGTGGCGATGAAGCCGTCCATCGGCGCGATCACCACCCGTTGCTGCAGCGCCTCGACCCGAGCGGGGGCATTGATGCTGTAGGTGATTTCGATCAGGTTGAGGGTGACGATCAGGCCGACCAGCGCCCCGAGCAGAAGTTTGGTCCGCCAATAGCTGCGCCCGACCAGTTTACGCAGACCCTTGGCCAGCGCATGGCGCAGGCGACGCGAGATCGGCTGCGATTCACTGCGTTTCAGCGCCAGCACCGGGCCGAGCACGCTGGAGGTGTGTTCGGACAGTTCCAGGATCTCCGCCGGTGCTTGCTCCTGCGCGGCCCATTCCAGGGTCAGGGCACCGACGATCCCGTCGCCATCGCGCAGCGGCAGCGTGCAAACCAGGCCGGCGCCGGTGCGCTCGACCAATTGTCGATGCAGGTGCAGGATCGCCGGCACCGTACCCGGTGGCTCCGGGTAGAGTACCGCCTGGCGCTGGTCGAGCGACTCGTCCATGGCGGCGGCGATATCGCGGTAGAGATTGGCCGCCGATTCGATCTCGGCGATGTGCGAAACGCCTACTACTTTACTGCGCTGGCCCTCGCGCAGGCCCAGGCTGACGCGCTGACACCCCAACCGCAGCGCGATCCGCGTCGCCAGGGCCGTGGCCGCGGCCTGAAACTCCGGCTGTTCCAGCGCCACGACCAGGAACTCCATGACCGCCGCCAAGGGTGACGGTGCCGATGCCGGTGCCGGTGCCGGGTGCTCGGTTTCCGGTAGAGGCGGTTTGGGCTGCGCGGCGACCTGCATCTCGTTTTCGCTGGTGTTATTCCGAGTGCGCGCTCGCTCCTGACTGACCGAGCGCCAACAGGGACACTAACGGCCGCTGTGGACAGTTATTGAGAACCGGCTTCGGACTTGGAAGGGCCTTGTCGGCGCCCGACCACGGGCGCATCCGGGACGTCCGGGCGAGATCGCCTGGCAGGAATCGGTTTCGCCGATTCAGTCGCTGTGGTCGGACTTTTCGATTCGACCGACCGCGCAGCTGACAAAGGACTTGGCCTTGGCCGCCGCGGCCCTGATCCCCTCGACCGAGCCGACCTCCGGATACCCGAGCCCGGCGAGTCGCTCGACCAGTGCCGGGCGGGTATCGGCGTCGGCCGCGATCGAGACCCGGCCGGTTTCGATATCGACCTCGACGGCCGATACACCCTGTTCTTGCAGCAATCGGGTGCGAATGGTTTTGGCGCAGCCACCGCATTTGATGTTCTCGACGGCGATATCCAGCATATCTGTCACTCGCTCAGTTTCGGTGGGTTCACCATTTTGGCAGACTGTCCGCGCCTTTGTTCCCAATCCAGGTGGCTGAAATCAACCATGAGCGAGATCATTTCGGGTGCGGCCAACCAACCGCTCGAGGATGACCTCGACCCCTGGCACGGGGTTCGACGCCGATCTCGTGCGGCGACCCGTTGTCCGCGGGGTTGCACGCAGGGTCTGCACACCCGGCCCATCGGCACCCCGGCCCCGGCGTTGGAGCGGCTGGCCTGCGCCACTCTGGAGGGTGTCGTAAGAGCCCTTATCCCTTCTCCCGCCGGGACGGGGCCAGGGATGCGAGGAGGTAGGACGAAGTTGGGAACCCGAGTCGAGAAGGCTAGGATGAGGGAATGAGGAGAAACAAGGCCTTGGCCTTTCGGCCCTCTCACCCTAACCCTCTCCCGGGATGGGAGAGGGGCTTTTGCGACACCCTCACTCTGCAAGCGGGGATGTGGCCTCGATGATTGCGCCAATGAGGGCGGTTCGGAAACACGACCATGTGTGAGCTGTTCGCCATCTGCTCGGAGAAGCCGGTCGACCTGACCTTTTCGCTCGCCCGGCTCGCCCGGCGTGGCGGTTACGAGGCGGACAACATCGACGGATGGGGCATTACGGCCTATTCCGGCTGCGACGTCTATCAGGCGCGCGAACCTCAGCCGGCATCGGACAGCCGACTGATGCGCTGTATGGAGAGCGCACTGCCGCCAACCCAGCTGCTGGTCTCGCACCTGCGCCAGGCGACTCGCGGCGAGAGGGCCCTGTGCAACACTCAGCCGTTCGTCCGCACCCTGGCCGGGCGCAAGCACGTGTTTGCTCATAACGGCGACCTGGAAGGGATCGAGTCCCTGCCGGAGTTCGACCCCGGACACTGGCTGCCGGTCGGCGACACCGATTCCGAACTCGCCTTCGGTGCCCTGCTCGAGCGAATCTATCGTCTCTGGCGGCAGGAGTCCGAACCGGATCTCGATCAGCGTCTGGCGGTGATTGCCGCATTCGCGCACGACCTGCGGCCGCTAGGTCCGGCCAACTTTCTCTACAGCGACGGCGAGTTTCTCTACGCCCACGGGCACAAGCGGATCGAGCCCGATCAGACCACCGAGGTCCCGGGCCTGCACATGCTGATCAGCGACGACGCCGGTTGCGGCGCGTTCGAGGGCGAGGGGGTTACCGCCAAGTGCCCCGGCGGGCATGCCCTGCTGTTCGCCAGCGTGCCCCTGACCGACGGGGCATGGATACCACTCAAGCGCGGCGAGCTGGTCATCGTGCGCGAGGGCCGGGTCGTTCGCCGGATCCTGACCGGCGCAGCCGACCAACCGCCGGTCGAACCCGGCTGAGCATCCCGACGCCCGGCGTTAGAGCTCGCTCGCTTGGAAGGTCCGACACAGCTCCGCTACCGGCAGATGCCCGACGCGTGGCGGCTCGGCGCCGGTGTACAGGCATTCGGTCCTCGCCGCCGCTGTATCTTCACGCGTCAGCCCGGCCGATCCGAGGCGTCGTACCAGTTCCCGGGCGACGGCCGGGGCAGGGTCGATGATGCGCACGCGCTCGCCCGCCAGTTCGTTCATCAGCGGGATCAAGAACGGAAAATGCGTGCAGCCAAGCACCAGGACGTCGGCCCCGGCGGCCAGCAGCGGCTCCAGATCGCCGCGGACGATTGCGCGCGCCTGATCGTCGTCGAGTTCCCCGTGTTCCACCAGCTCGACCCACTGATGGCAGGCCCGCTCGATCACCTCGATGTGGCGACCATGACGGTCCTTTAAGGCGGCGTAACGTTCGCTGTCGAGCGTTCCCGCGGTCGCCAGCACGGCGATGATGTCCGACCGGGTCTGCCCCGCCGCGGGTTTCACCGCCGGTTCCATGGCGACGATGGGCAGGTCGAAGTTAGCCCGGAGATGATCCACCGCCGCCGCCGTCGCGGTGTTGCAGGCGACCACGATCGCCTTGGCGCCGCGGGCACGGAATCCGGCGACGATCTCGGCGCTGCGCCGGCGGATGAATTCCTCGCCTTTGTCGCCATAGGGCACGTGGTGCGTATCGGCGAGATAGATCAGGTGTTCGTTCGGCAGCTCGGCGCGGATGTGGCGCAGCACCGACAGTCCACCGATGCCGGAATCGAACACCCCGATCGGTGCATCGCGGTTCATTTTCCGATGCAGAAGCTACTGAAAATCCGCCCCAGCAGGTCGTCCGAGGTAAAGGCCCCGGTGATCTCCGACAGCGCGTTTTGAGCAAGGCGCAGGTCTTCGGCGGCGAGTTCGCCCGCCTTGGCTTCGGACAGCGCTCTACCGGAAGACTCAATGTAAGTAAGCGCTCGCTCTCAATGCCTCGATGTGACGCCGCCGGGCGAGGAATTCGCCGCTTTCCGGACTGGCGTAGCCCATACATTCCTTGAGGTGCTGACGCAGCAAGGCCATGCCCTCGCCGGACTTGGCCGAAAGCGAGATCTCCGGGCCCACCGGGGTGTCTTTCAGCCCGGCGCTTTCGTGGACGAGATCGATCTTGTTGCGAATGAAGCTCACCGCCACACCTTGGGGCAACTGAGCCGGGTCGAAATCCCGATGCTCGGGGTCGCGGACGCCGTCGATACACCCACAGCACCCGGTCGGCTCGCTCCAACTCGGCCCGGGCGCGGCGCACGCCCTCCTGCTCGACCCGGTCCTGGCTGTCGCGCAGACCGGCGGTATCGACCAGATGCAGCGGCATGCCGTCGATCTGGATACTGTTCGCGCAGCAGGTCACGGGTGGTGCCGGGGACCTCGGTGACGATCGCCTGTCCTGGCCGGTCAGGGCATTCAACAGGCTGGACTTGCCGGCATTGGGCAGGCCGGCGATAACCAGGTTCATGCCGTCCCGCAACAAGCGACCCACGTGTGCGCTGGCGTCAACAGCTTGCGGTATCCTCGATGGATTTCTCGTAAGTGAGTAGCTGACTTGTTGTCGGCAAGGAAATCGATCTCCTCTTCCGGGAAATCGATCGCGGCCTCGACGTACATGCGCAGATGCGATGATGGCGTCGACCAGGGCATGGATCCGGCGCGAGAACTCGCCGTCCAGGGAGCGGCACGCCGAGCGTGCCGCGGCGGCCGGTCTCGGCTGTCGATCAGATCGGCGACCGCCTCGGCCTGGGCGAGATCGAGCTTGTCGTTGAGAAAGGCGCGTTCGCGAGAACTCGCCGGGCGGGCCGGGCGGGCGCCGAGTTCGAGCACCCGTGGCGAGCAGCAGATCCATCACCACCGGACCGCCGTGGCCCTGCAGTTCGAGCACGTCTTCGCCGGTGAACGAGGCCGGGGCGGCGAAATACAGGGCGATGCCCTCGTCGATCGGATTCGCCGGCGGCGTCACGAAAGCGAGCGAAGCGGGCCTGTCTGAGGCTTCGGCAGCCGGCCGATCAGGGCCTCGCGCGATCGCGGCCGCGGCCGGACCGGAGACGCGCACGATGCCGATGCCGCCGCGACCGGGCGGGGTGGCGATCGCGGCGATGGTATCGGGAGCGGCGCCGTTCACGACGCTACCGGCGGTCAGGTCGGCTTGCCGCGCCTTCTTCGATCGGCGGGTGATCACCCATTGCTGGGTGATGGACAACAGGTTGTTGACCACCCAGTACAGCACCAGGCCGGACGGGAAGAAGGCAAACATTGCCGGTGAACACGATCGGCAGGGCCATCATGATCTTGGCCTGCATCGGATCGGGCGGCGGCGGATTGAGCTTCTGCTGCACGAACATGCGACACCCCATGATCAACGGCAGAACGAAATAGGGATCCTTGATCGACAGATCGTCGATCCACAGGATCCACGGCGCCTGGCGCAGTTCGACGCTCTCCAGCAGCACCCAGTACAGCGCGATGAAGAACGGGATCTGGACCAGCATCGGCAGACAACCACCGAGCGGATTGATCTTTTCCGTCTTGTACATCTCCATCATCGCCTGCTGCATGCGCTGCTTGTCGTCGCCGTAGCGATCCTTCAGCGCCTGGATGCGCGGTGTGAGTTTGCGCATGTTGGCCATCGAGCGATAACTGGTCTCGGACAGCTTGAAGAACGCCAGCTTGATCAGGATGGTGAAGATGATGATGGTCCAGCCCCAGTTGTGCACGAAGTCCTGGATCTGTGACAGCACCCAGTACATCGGCTTGGCGATGAACGACGAGCCAACCGTAATCGACGGTCAGATCCAGACCTTCGGCGAGTTGCGTCCAGTTCGTCCTGCAATCTTCGGGCCGAGGAACAGCTGTGCCGGTGAAACGATGCGCTCGCAGCCGGGCGCGATGTTCTTGGCCGGGGTATAGCTGCCGATAACGTCGCGACCGTTCGCGGATTGCTTGCCGTAGAAGTGTTCCTGCTGATCGCGCGGCGGAACGATGGCGGCGAGAAAGTAATGCTGGATCATCGATACCCAGCCGTCGGTCACGTCGCGATCGAGTTTGCCTTCGGCCAGGTCTTCGAACGAGTACTTCTGGTACTTGTCTTCCTGGCTGTAGATCGCGCCGCCCGTGTAGGTATACATAAAGGCGGCATTGCCACTCTCACTCGGCTCGCCCCGCTTGAATTGACGAAACGCTCGGCCGTTCCACTGCTCTTGACTGTTGTTCTTGACAATATGCTGAAGGCGAACAGCATGTGAACCGCGGGTGAATCGATAGCGTTTGGCGACTTCCATCCCGTCTGCGCTGCGCCAGAGCAGGTCGACGTCCAACTGATCGCTCTCCGGGTCCAGGACGTATTTCGTCTGAGCGGCCGTGTACACGGCATCGAGATCCGGGGTGCGTTGTGCTTCGCCCAGTAGACCGGTCTGGGCGATGAAATAGTCATCGGCTCTTCGGCTGAGCAGGACGAATTTTTCATCCTGTTTGGCAACCGATACCGGATACTTCTGCAGCGTGGCCTCGACAATGGTGCCACCACGGGTATCGATCTTCAGATTCAGAGTATCGGTGTGGACATCGATCAGGCGCCCCTGGGTGTCGGTCGTACCGCTGGGTAAATCCCCGATCACGGTTGCGTCGGCGCCGGAATCGATCGTCGAGACCGACGAAGCGACCGGGGAGTCCGAAGCCGCGGCCGTCGGTGTATCGACCGGTCCCGCACCACCGACCGGGCTATCGGTCGCTATGCGCTGCTGAGCGCCTACGCCATAGTCCTTCTGCCAGGCCTCCCAAAGGAGTAAGCCGGTGAACGCGAGGGCGAGAAACAGGAAAAGGCGAGCATTATCCATGACAAGGTTGCTTGATGATTGGGTGCTTGGATACACAGGAGCGTAATTTGCGAGGCACGAAGTTTACGGACTTTGGTTGACGCTGTCTCATTTCGACGAGCGTGAGAACCGCTTCCAGTGTTCGAGCAGCGACGCGCTCAATTCCGCATTGCGCTTGCTGGCGGTACCGGGTCGGGCAAGGACCACCAGATCGAAACCGGCCAATTGCTGCTGGTGAAGCCGGAAACTCTCCCGGATCAGGCGCTTCACCCTGTTGCGCGCGACCGCCTGACGGAGGTGTTTCTTCGCCACAGCCAACCCGAGACGCGGCCTGTCCAGGTTGTTCCGCCGCGCCAGGACCGTGAAGCAGACGTCGTTGGACCGAAGCGGTTGGGCGAATACCGGTTTGAAGTCCGCTGCGTTTAAGAGCCTGAGTCGGCGACCGAAACCGGCCCAATCCCCCGCCGGCATTAACCGTCTGTCGGACTCGGCACGGTTTGGCTGCAAACCCGCGGAGAGCGATCAACCGCACTTATCGAACTCGTCAAATAGACCCGGCTATTCTCCTCGTTCGATCGACACATTCGATTCGCTCCCACGAACTCGAGTACGGGCATCCTGCCCTTCACCCCTTCGGGGCCAGCTAAGCGGTTCCAATTCCGCGCCCAGCGGATTGGTCGCTGCCAACGGCTATGTCCGACAGACTGTTGACCTGCAGGCAGCGGATGCTTATTGAGGAGTGAGGCGGATGCGACCGCGTGCACGGCGGGCCTTGAGGATTTTGCGACCGCTCTTGGTAGCCATGCGGGCGCGGAAACCGTGGGTCCGGGCGCGCTTGAGCCGACTGGGCTGGAAAGTACGTTTCATGATTCGAATTCCGTTGCTTTTGTTAACGGCCCAGGTAGTCGGCCGAGGCCGAAAAGACCGACGAAAGGGGCGGTAAAATAGAGGAACCCGGTAAGCTTGTCAATTAGCGCTGGACCGGGACCGGGTCGAGCACCGGAAGTCAAGGATAAAATATTGAAATATCGATATTTTCTGACCGATCCCATGAGCCATGCTTTTCTCTCGATTGGCTGTGGATAACTCGGGTTTCTGGGTTTAGACTTGCATGGTATTTTCCCGAAACCCATGCCAGAGAGCGGGGTTAAGGATGGGCTGGGGTGTCGATGCACCGTCGGGCTCGCGACGACTAAAACACAAACACGATTTGGGTAGCTGCTGATCAGCGGCCTGGGAGTCTTATTCTCCGCGGCCGATCTTCAGTTCCGTGCTGCCGGGAACGTTGCGCCCATGGGGGCATAGCTTGGATGAATATTTGGCAACATTGTCTCGATCGTCTCAGCGAAGAGATTCCGCCGCAGCAATTCAGCACCTGGATCAGACCGCTGCAACCCGTGGAGGAAGACCATCGACTGCGGCTACTCGCTCCGAATGCCTTTGTCCTGGACTGGGTCCGGACCCACTACAAGGGTCTGATCGAAGGTTACCTGAAAGACCTACTCCCGGAAGAGTCACCCAGGTTGTCCATCGAGATCGGCAGCGCTCAGAGTAAGTCATCGGCTCGCGCAACGGCCGTCGCGTCGCCGTCATCCGCAGCGGCTGCGAGTGATAACAGCCATATTGGCCCGCTGATCACCACCGGAACGAATGTCCACCCCGCGCCGACAAAGGGTGAGGTAAAGCGCTCCCCACACACCAATATCAACGCCGACTTCACCTTCGACGCCTTCGTCGAAGGCAAATCCAACCAACTGGCTCGCGCTGCGGCCATGCAGATCGGCGAGAATCCGGGGCGCGCCTACAATCCGCTGTTTATCTACGGCGGTGTTGGACTCGGCAAGACCCATTTGATGCACGCGGTCGGCAACACTATCGCCAACCGAAATTCCGAGGCTCGCGTCGTCTACATGCACTCCGAGGGCTTCGTCGCCGAGATGGTCAAGGCCCTGCAGCACGGCACCATCAATGACTTCAAACGGCGAATGCGTTCGGTAAACGCCCTGCTCATCGACGACGTGCAATTCTTTGCCGGCAAGGAACGCAGCCAGGAAGAATTCTTCCACACCTTCAACGCCTTATTCGAATCGCAACAACAAATCATTCTTACCAGCGATCGCTTTCCGAAGGAAGTGGACGGGCTGGAGGATCGCCTTAAGTCGCGATTCGGCTGGGGGCTGACCGTCGCCATTGAGGCGCCCGACCTGGAGACTCGGGTAGCGATCCTGATGAGCAAGGCGCAGCAACTGTTCGGCGTAGAACTACCGAATGAGGTGGCCTTCTTCGTCGGCAAGAGGGTCCGCTCCAATATCCGGGAGCTCGAGGGGGCCCTGCGGCGGATCATCGCAAACGCCCAGTTTACCGGACAGCCAATAACCCTGGAATTCGCCAAAGACGCGCTCAAGGACATGATCGCCGCCCAGGACAAATTGGTTACGATCGATAATATTCAGAGAACTGTGTCCGAGTACTACAAGATCCGCACCACCGATCTGCTGTCGAGTAAGCGCAGTCGAACTATCGCCAGACCACGACAGATCGCGATGACCCTGGCAAAGGAGCTGACCAACCACAGCCTGCCGGAGATCGGTGACGCCTTCGGAGGCCGAGACCACACCACGGTGCTGTATGCGACGCGGAGGATCGCTGAGCTGCGAGAATCAGATAATCGCGTCGCCGAGGATTACAACAACCTGTTAAGAACCCTGAGTAATTGAAGAGGAGAAGCTGTCATCGAATCCGGGCGGACCGCGGCACCGATGGTTATCCACAATTCACTGACAGTTAACCAGGACGATTACCCAGAGCTTTTTGCCGGAAAAACCGATGCTAAGATATTGGAAAATATGATTATTTATTAGTTATCCTTGAAATGGCCGTTGCTAATAGATTTAGTAAAGGTTTTTTATACACAAATATAGAATTAATAAGGCCGGAGTCTTCTGCATGAAAATCACGACCACGAGAGACGACTTGTTGAAGCCATTGGTTCAAGTCGGTGGAGTCGTCGAACGGCGTCAGACCTTGCCCATCCTGGCAAACGTCCTCATCCAGGCGAAAAAGGATCACTTGGAGATCACGGCTACCGACCTCGAAGTCGAGATGCGAACTCGGGCCAGTGTCGAGAGCAGCGAAGACTCGGAGTTCACCGTCCCAGCCAGAAAGCTGCTCGATATCTGCAAGGCCCTGCCCGATGGCGCAGCGATAACCATGGGCGTCGATGGCGAAAAGCTGACCCTGCGCTCCGGTCGAGGTAAGTACACCTTGGGATTGTTACCCGCTCAAGACTACCCGACGATCGATTCCCCGGCGGCTAGCCACACGTTCAGTGTGGCGGAGAAGATCCTCAAGCGAATGATCGAGAAGACCCAATTCGCAATGGCGCATCAGGACGTTCGCTACTACCTGAACGGATTGTTGCTGGAGGTGACCCCGGGTCGAATTCGAACGGTAGCCACCGATGGGCACAGATTGGCGCTTTGCGATGAAAAGCTTTCCGGCCTGGACGAGATGAACCTGCAGGTCCTTCTCCCCCGCAAGGCCGTCCAGGAGCTCGGCAAGCTGCTTTCCGATAGTGATCAATTGGCTCGCGTTCAAATCAGCGGGAGCCATGTTCGAGTCCTGCTCAAAGACACGACGTTTACATCGAAATTGATCGATGGTCGGTTCCCGGATTATGAACGAGTGATGCCCAGTGGAAAGACCGAGCACCTGACGGGTGACCGGCAGATGATGCGTCAGGCGCTGGCGCGGGCAGCCATCCTGTCGAATGAAAAGTATCGCGGTATTCGTTTTCGGTTGAGTCAGGGGCTGTTGCATCTGCAGGCTCACAACCCGGAGCAGGACGAAGCCGAGGAAGAGGTTGAGATCGAGTACGAAGGCAGCGAGATGACGATCGGCTTTAATGTCAGTTATCTGCTGGACGTCCTGGGGGTGCTCGACACCGATCAAGTGCAAATGGCGGTAATCGATGCGAACTCGAGTAGTCTGATCACCGCGTCTACTGGTCAGGGAAGTTGCCAATATGTGGTCATGCCGATGAGGCTCTAGGCGGTCGTTCGGTTCTGGATTCTTGAAAGGGGCAGAGTGGCTCGGGTAAAGAAACTGTTGCTAAGAGATTTTCGGTTGTTTCCTGAAGTGGAAAAGACGTTTACACCCGGACTGAATCTTGTTCTCGGAGGAAATGGGACCGGCAAGACCAGCATTCTAGAATCAATCTACCTGGCCGGCAGAGGAAAGACGTTTCGCCATCATCAGTCGAAGCCCCTGATCCGGGAGGGAACGACGTCTTCGGTCGTCGTGGTGCATACGGAAGATCCAGAGGGAGTCATTGGGGTCGAGTTGAACAAGTCGGAGACCCGAATTCGGGTAGACAGCAAGGATCTGAAGCGTCGATCGGAATTACTGCATCGTTTTCCAATTCAATTATTGAACCCGCAGTCCCACCTGCTGGTAGAGAGTGGTCCAAAGGCTCGAAGAATATTTCTCGATTTCGGTTTGTTCCACGTGGAACCTTCCTTCCATCGGTTGCTATCCGATTTTGAGAAACTGTTGCGGCAACGTAACGCGGGGCTAGCGGCGGGAAAGGCTAGCTTCCGAGCCTTCGACCCTCAGTTGATCGATCAAGGGGAACGACTCGCGTCTTTGCGAAGCATGTATGGCGAACGCCTGGCCTCGGAACTCGGGGAGATACTCCGGGATTTGCTTCCAACGATCGTCGTCCGCTTGCGCCAGAGAACCGGTTGGCAAATGAAAAAGACCTTTGGCCAGGCGCTCGATGCGGCGGTCGAGACGGACCAGAGACTGGGCTACACGTCCATTGGTCCTCAGCGAGGCGGTATGGAGATCTGGACCGAGGCGGGACCCGCATCCGTTGTATTGTCGCGGGGTCAGCAAAAGCTTCTCGTGCTCTCCATGGTCTTGGCTCAAGCGAGGATCATGCACAGGGGAACGGATAATTCGCCGCTATTGCTGATTGACGATGTTTCTGCGGAGCTGGATCGGTTGAACAGGCAGCGCGTCGTTGAATATCTGGCGTCGAGTCAATTTCAGGTCGTCATGACCAATACGGATATTGAGGAAGCGTGGTCAGCGAATCTGTCGAACACGTTCCACGTGGAACAATCCGTATTGCCCTGAATCTCTCGTCAAACGAATGGTATAATGGTTTTTTAACCGAATACCTTCTCACAGCGATCTCCTCTCAATGAGTGACCATCCCAAGGGACCTAAGACCGGAAACGGCGGCTACGACTCCTCTTCGATCAAGGTTTTAAAGGGTCTCGATGCGGTTCGAAAGCGTCCGGGTATGTATATCGGCGACACCGACGACGGCACTGGGCTCCATCACATGGTCTTCGAAGTCGTCGACAATGCCATAGACGAGGCCCTGGCCGGCTATTGCACCAACATCGATGTGATCATCAATCCGGACGATTCGATCACCGTATCCGATGACGGTCGAGGCATTCCGGTCGGGTTGCACGAAGATGAAGGCAAATCAGCCGCCGAAGTCATCATGACCGTGCTGCATGCCGGCGGAAAGTTTGACGACAACTCTTACAAGGTCTCGGGCGGCCTCCATGGCGTCGGGGTATCGGTCGTCAATGCCTTGTCTGACGAACTCGACCTAACCGTGTCGCGCGAGGGGAAGGTCCATTACCAGCGATACCATCTCGGCGTGCCAGAGGCGCCACTGGCGGTCGTCGGTGATACCGAACAAAGTGGCACGACCGTCCGGTTCAGACCGAGCCCGGTGATTTTTACGGACACCGAGTATCACTACGACATCCTCGGCAAAAGACTGCGAGAGCTGTCTTTTCTGAATTCCGGTGTTCGGATACACCTGAAAGACGATCGACCCGAAGGCAAAGAGGATGTTTTCGAGTATGAAGGCGGGATTCGAGCCTTCGTCGAGCATTTGAATCGAAACAAGACCCCGCTTCACGAGCGCGTTGTCTATTTTTCTGCCGATCGCAACGATGTAACGGTCGAGGTCGCGATGCAATGGAACGAGTCGTATCAGGAAAATATTTTCTGTTTCACCAACAATATTCCGCAACGAGACGGTGGTACGCATCTGGCAGGCTTTCGCGCTGGCCTGACTCGGACATTGAATGGCTATATTGAGAAACTGAATGTCGCCAAAAATCAGAAGGTTAACACCACCGGGGACGACTCCCGTGAAGGCCTGACAGCGGTTCTATCGGTGAAAGTCCCGGATCCAAAATTTTCCTCGCAAACCAAAGACAAGCTGGTGTCCTCAGAAATCAAAGGCATCGTCGAAGGGCTGCTGGCGGAGAAGCTCGGTGAATACCTCGAAGAACAACCGAACGACGCCAAGGCCATTGCCAACAAGATGGTCGAGGCTGCCCGTGCTCGAGAGGCTGCGCGCAAGGCACGTGAGATGACCCGGCGCAAAGGTGTCCTGGATGTCGCCGGACTTCCCGGAAAGCTGGCAGACTGCCAGGAGAAAGACCCCGCCCTGTCCGAAATTTACCTGGTGGAGGGTGATTCCGCCGGGGGTTCCGCAAAACAAGGGCGCGACCGCCGGACTCAGGCGATTCTGCCGCTCAAAGGTAAGATCTTGAACGTAGAGAAGGCGCGTTTCGACAAGATGCTGTCTTCGGCCGAAGTGGGCACCCTGATCACCGCGCTCGGGTGTGGCATCGGTCGGGAGGAGTTCAACCCGGACAAGCTGCGTTATCACCGAATCATCATCATGACCGATGCCGATGTCGACGGGGCTCACATTCGGACCCTGCTGTTGACGTTCTTCTACCGTCAGATGCATGAATTGATCGAACGAGGCCACGTTTATATCGCTCAGCCACCGCTGTACAAGATAAAGCGGGGCAAACAAGAGACCTATCTCAAGGACGACAACGAGTTGAACGACTACTTGCTGCGTACGGCCTTGGAAGGGGCCAGTCTGCAGACCAGCGCCGATACGCCGCCTCTTTCTGCGGCCGGTTTGGATCTGCTGTCGCGCAGCTTCATCGCCGGAATGAACATCGTGCGTCGACTCGCCCGCCGCTACGAAGACCAACTGCTCGAACAGCTGATCTACATGCCCACGGTCACGGCGGACGAGGTTGGCGCGGCGGCCAACTGGCTGCCCGAACTCGAGGCTCGATTGAATGCCGATCGCGGACCCTCGGATCGATTCAGTCTTGCCTTGGTGGAACCAACGGATTTGCACGGCGCGGCTATCCGCATCGAACGCAGTACCCATGGCATAGCAACAGAGCGTTTCCTGCCCCTGGAATTCTTCAACGGTGTGGATTATCGCCGCTTGCGTGAACTGGGCGAGCAACTCGATGGCTTACTTGCCGACGATGCGACGGTTCGCCGAGGAGAAAAAGAAAAACCCGTCTCGAGCTTCCGTGAGGCCCTCGAGTGGGTAATGGAAGAGGCCCGTCGCGGCCAGCATATCCAGCGATACAAGGGTCTCGGCGAGATGAATCCCGGCCAGCTGTGGGAAACTACGATGGACCCGGAAAACCGTAGATTACTACGGGTTAATATCGAGGATGCTGTGGGGGCTGACCAAATATTTACCACCTTGATGGGTGATCAGGTGGAGCCAAGGCGCGAATTTATCGAGACAAATGCATTGACAGTGGAAAACCTCGATATCTGATCGGGGGATGGTCAAGCGCTGGGAAAGGCACCCTCAATGGTGTCTTATCAACAAGTTATCCACAATTCCTCGGCGTCATTCAGCGGGCCAGACGCGGGCTTGTCGGGGCATCGACCAATGGGGCGTACAGCCCCACTTCAGCCGATCAATTCAAGCCGCTGCCGCGATGCTTCTCTACCATGCGTCGGCTTCTAAGCTCAAGGATTGAAAGTAAGTACTTACTTTTCATATCCGGCCTTCTTGAAGGCATCGGTGAATGCGCCAGAGGACGGTTGTTTGGATGGTCCATCTGACTTCGGTTTTCTTGAACGCTTCTTGGCTTTGGCCGGATCGCCGCTCGATCCTTTGCGGCCATCCTGCTGTCGCGGGTCGTCGGACAGCCGCATCGACAGCCCGATGCGCCTGCGCTCCGGGTCGACATTCATCACCTTGACCTTCACGACCTGTCCAGTCTTGACCACCTCACGAGGGTCGCGGACAAATTTTTCACTCAGTGCCGAGACATGGACCAGACCGTCCTGATGCACGCCGATATCGATGAAAGCGCCGAAATTAGCCACGTTGCTGACGACGCCTTCCAGGATCATCCCGGGATGCAGGTCGGCGAGGGTTTCAACGCCGTCCTGAAACTTCGCAGTCGCGAAATCGGGTCGGGGATCGCGACCGGGTTTCTCCAATTCCGCCAGGATATCGACCACCGTCGGCACGCCGAACTGGTCGTCGACGTAATCGG
Source organism: uncultured Gammaproteobacteria bacterium (assembly GCA_963765415.1). GTDB lineage: Bacteria > Pseudomonadota > Gammaproteobacteria > Chromatiales > Chromatiaceae > CAVXWS01. The sequence goes on along the minus strand of CAVXWS010000099.1, from coordinate 15,134 downwards.
CCGGGTTCAGCTTTCGCAGGAATTCTCGGTCACCGATCACCATTTCGACGGAGCGCTCGTTCTTGTTCAGCAGTCTTTCGACCAGAGAGTAGGCCTCCGGGTGAACGGCGGAGGCATCGAGCGGATTGTCACCGCCGCGGATGCGTAGAAACCCGGCGGCCTGTTCGAAGGTCCGTCGCCCCAGGCGCGGCACCTGGAGGAGCTGTTTACGATCCCTGAAGGCGCCGTGGGTATTGCGATAGGCGACCAGGTTCTCGGCCAATACGCCGGTCAAACCGGACACGCGAGCGAGCAGGGCAGGCGAGGCCGTATTCAAATCGACGCCGACGGCATTGACGCAGTCCTCGACGACGTTCTCCAGGCTTCGGGCCAACTGCGCCTGACTGACGTCGTGCTGATACTGGCCGACCCCGATGGCCTTGGGCTCGATCTTGACCAGCTCGGCCAAGGGATCCTGCAGTCGCCGGGCGATCGAGGCCGCACCACGTAACGAGACGTCCAGCTCCGGCAGTTCCCGGGAGGCCAGTTCCGAGGCCGAATAGACCGAGGCCCCGGCCTCGCTGACCACCAGTTTGGCGAGTTTCAATTCCGGATGCCGCTTGATCAGTTCGGCGGCGAGTCGGTCGGTCTCCCGCGAAGCCGTGCCATTACCGATGGCAATCAGTTCGACCGAATGGGCAGCGGCCAGCCGCGCCAGCGTAGAGAGGCTTTGATCCCACTGCTTCCTCGGCGGGTGTGGATAAATGGTGTCGGTGGCGACGACCTGGCCGGTGGCGTCGATTACCGCCACCTTCACGCCGGTCCGCAGACCCGGGTCCAGACCGAGCGTGGCGCGGGCGCCCGCGGGAGCGGCCAACAACAGATCGTGCAGGTTGCGCGCAAATACCCGGATGGCCTCTTCCTCAGCCGCTTCGCGCAACCGTGTCTTGAGCTCCAGATCGAGTCGGGTAAATAACTTTACCCGCCACGCATAATGCACGGTCTCGAGCAGCCAGGGGTCGGCGGCCCGGCCCTGATCGGCGACGCCGAAGCGTGCCGCGAGCATCGACTCCGGCAGCTGCCTGCCGAGTTCGTCCTGTGGAACCTCAAGGTCGAGCATCAATACGCCTTCATTGCGCCCGCGGAACAAGGCCAGGGCGCGGTGTGAGGGCACCTTTTTCAGGGGCTCCCGGTAGTCGAAATAATCGCTGAACTTGGCGCCCTCCCTGTCCTTGCCGGCGACCAGGGTGGACCTGAGCACCGCCTTGTCCCACAACCAGGCGCGCGCCTCGGCGGTGAGCTCGGCGTCCTCGGCGAAGTCCTCCATCAGGATCTGACGGGCGCCATCGAGGGCGGCCTTGGCGTCGACGACCCCGTGCTCTGCGTTGAGGTAGTCAGCCGCGACCGTCGCCGGGTCCAATCGAGGATCGTTCAACAGGCGCTCGGCCAATTCTGTCAGTCCCGCCTCGCGGGCTATCCGAGCCTTGGTGCGGCGCTTCGGCTTATAGGGCAGATACAGATCTTCCAGCCGGGTCTTGGTCTCGGCGGCGAGAATATCGGCCTTCAGTTCCGGGGCCAGCTTGTCCTGCTCCTCGACGCTCTTCAAGACCGCCGCCCGGCGCTGTTCGAGCGCGCGCAGGTACTGCAGGCGCTGATCGAGCAGCCTCAACTGGGCGTCGTCCAGACCACCGGTGGCCTCTTTGCGATAACGGGCGACAAAGGGCACGGTGGCGCCGTCGTCGAGCAATTGAATGGCGGCGTCTACCTGCGCCGCCCGAGCGTTCAGATCGGCGGCGATGCGTTGCGATATCGGGGGTAACAACGGGGGCTCCTCGAGGCGGCGGTACCGCCCGCCTGCAATCGATTCTATGGGCGGTTCATGGCCGGTCTACCGGCGGCTTGGACGGCCTGTTGCAGCGTCTGCGGCATCCGGGTCTGTTGCTCTTCAATCCAGTTCTCCACCGCGCGGGTGATCTGCGCGGCGTTCAGTCCGGCGGTGTCGATCGGTGCTCCGATCTTCACCTGAATGGTGCCGGGGAACTTACGCAGTTGACGACGAGGCCAGAACACGCCGGCATTGTGCGCGATCGGGATCACGGGCGCGTTCGCTTTCTCGGCCAACAGACCGCCGCCGATACCGTACTTGCCGCGCGTACCCGGCGCCGTGCGGGTGCCTTCGGGAAAGATGACGACGCAAGAGCCGTCGGCCAGACGCTGCAGGCCCTGACTGATGATCTGCTTCACGGCCTTGCGTCCGGCACGGCGATCGATGGCGATATTCTTAGCCGCCACCAGGGCCCAGCCGAACACGGGGATCCACAATAATTCGCGCTTCAGTACCCAGGATTGTTGGGGGTGGAGCAGGCCGCGCAGGGCGATCGTCTCCCAGGCCGATTGGTGTTTGGCCATCACGATCAGCGGCGGTGGCGGCAGGTTTTCCAGGCCCTCGATACGGTAGCTCAGACCGCATACGGTGTTCTGCAGCCAGAGATTCACCTTGCCCCAGTGCTGGGCGAGGCCATGCACCCAACGCTGCGGCAGCAGCCAGCCAAACAAAGAAAGCGGGAGACCGAACAGGGCGATCGTCAGGGCCAACAGCACGAAATAGACCATCGACCGCAACAGGATCAAGCGCTTGTCTCCGCGATCAAGGCGGCCGCCGTCGCCGCCAGATCGTCAAATATCTCGACCTTGCCGAGGCCCTTCAATTTGGAACGTGAGCGATCACCCTTACCCGTCCGGACCAGGATCGGTCGAGCGCCGACGCTTTGAGCCGCCTCCAGATCGCGCCGGCTGTCACCGATAATGGCCACGCCGCGCAGATCGATAGCGCATCGCTCGCTGATTTGACGGTACAGCCCGGGTTCGGGTTTACGGCAGTTACAGCCGTCGTCCGGGCCATGCGGGCAGAAGAAGATACCGTCGACATGTCCACCGACCCGCGCCAATTGCTCGCGCATCTTCGCGTGCATGGCGTTGAGAGTGTCGAGGTCAATCAGGCCGCGCGCCAGACCGGATTGATTGGTCGCCACCGCCACCAGAAACCCGGCGTGGTTCAGGCGGGCGATCGCCTCGAGGCTGCCCGGGATGGGGATCCATTCCTCCGGACTCTTGATGTACTGATCGGAGTCCTGATTGATGACGCCGTCGCGATCGAGGATGACCAATACCATGGGATTACCGAACTGGGCGGGATAGGCTCGAAGTGTAGGAACTTTTACCCCGGGGTGCACGAAGCCGGGCCCCGCCAACGCCCCCGTTTACTTGTTCGAATTCTTGGTGCATGGGCTCTGCTCGAAGTAAGTGTTTACTCAGCTTTGCAGCGCGGAGATGTCGGCGACGCCGAGGAACAGCCCCGACAGCTCATTGAGCAGGGCCAGTCGATTGCCGCGCTGCTTCGGGTCCTCCGCCATCACCATCACCTCGTCGAAGAAGGCGTCGACCGGATTACGCAGCCCCGCCAGCGCTTTGAGCACGCCCTGGTAGTCGCCGTTCTCCAACAGCGGGGTGACCCGGCTGGCCATGTCGACGACCTTCCGGTGCAGCTCGCTCTCCTCGCGGTCGACGAACAATCCGGGGTCTACGCTCGCCGGCAGGGGCGATTCGTTCTTCTTCAGGATATTGCGAATGCGCTTGTTGGCCGCGGCCAGGGCCTCGGCCTCGGGCAGCTGACGGAAGGCGGCGACCGCCCGGACGCGATGATCGAAATCGGCCACCGTGGTCGGGCGCACCTCGGCGACCGCCTGGAACAGGTCCGGGCCGACGCCGTCGTCGGCATACAGCCCCTTGAGCCGCTCGAGCATGAAGTCGTAGACCGCCTCGACCGTGTTCGTCTCGGTGATGCGTTCACCGAGCCGATCGACCGCCCTGGCCAGCAGCTGGTGCAGGTCGAGTTCCAGGTGGTGTTCGCGCAGGATGCGCAGGGCGCCGAGCGCGGCCCGGCGCAGGGCGAAGGGGTCCTTGTCGCCGGTCGGTTTCTGGCCGATGCCGAAGATGCCCGACCAGGGTGTCGAGCTTCTCCGCCAGGGCGATGGCGATGCCGGCTCGGGTCTGCGGCAAGCGGTCGCCCGAGAAGCGCGGCATGTAGAACTCGTCCATCGCCATCGCGAGCTCGGCCGGTTCGCCGTCGCGCGGGCCTGGTAGCGGCCCATGATGCCCTGCAGCTCCGGGAACTCGCCGACCATCTCGGTCATCAGGTCGCAGCGGCTCAGCAGGCCGGCGCGCTTGGCCAGTGCGGGGTCGCCGCCGATGTCGATGGCGATGTGCTCGGCCAGCTCGGCGACCCGCTGCGACTTGTCGTACATCGTGCCGAGCTTCTGCTGGAAGACCACGTGCTTGAGCGAGTCGATGTGGTCCTCGAGTCTCTTCTTGCCGTCCTGGTGCCAGAAGAACATGGCGTCGGTCAGGCGCGGCCGGATGACCCGCTCGTTGCCGTCGCGGATCAGCTCGGGCTTGGGGCTGTCGATGTTGGCGATGGTGATGAAGTGGTTCATCAGCCGGCCGTCGGCGTCGAACAGCGGGAAGTACTTCTGGTTGCTCTTCATGGTCACGATCAGGGCCTCGGGCGGCACCTCCAGGAACGTCTCCTCGAAAGCGCCGGCGATCGGCACCGGCCATTCCACCAGCGCGGTGACCTCGTCGAGCAGACCGTCGTCGAGATCGGCCCGGCCGCCGAGCGTCTCGGCGGTCTGCTCCACCTGGCGCCTGATCTTGGCGCGGCGCTCGCCGAAGTCGGCGATCACTTAGCCGGGTTCGGACAGCAGCGCCGGCATAGTCGCCCGGGGTGTGCAGTTCGATCGCCTCCGGGTGATGGAAGCGGTGGCCCTGGGTCTTGCGGCCGGCCTTGGCGTCGAGCAGGTGCAGGGCACCACCTCGGCGCCGTGCAGGAACACCAGCCAGTGCACCGGGCGCACGAACTGGGCCTCCGAGGCGCCCCAGCGCATGCGCTTGGGGATCGGCAGTCTGTTCAGCGCGGTCTCGGCGAGCGCGGGCAGCAGCTCGGCGGCCGTGCTTGCCGGTCTCCTGGAGCCTGATAGATCAGCCACTCGCCCTTGTCCGTTCTCATGCGCTCCGAGCTGCTCGACCGTGGTGCCGCAGGAACGGGCGAAGCCCTCGGCGGCCTGGGTCGGCTTGCCGTCGGCGTCGAAGGCGGCCTGGACGGCCGGGCCGCGGCGTTCGATCTCGCGGTCCGGCTGGGCCAGTGGCGCAGCCCGCGACCAGCACCGCCAGGCGGCGCGGTGTGGCGTAAGGGTGCACCTCGCCGTGGGCCAGGCCGGCCTTGCTCCAGGCCGGCGACGAACTCGCGGGCCGAGGGCCTCGGAGAGCCGTTTCAGCGCGACCGGCGGCAGTTCCTCGGTGCCGAGTTCGAACAGCAGGTCTGCCATCTGGGTATCGGGCTCAGCCATGGGCCACCTCCTGCTGCCCGGCGAGCATCGGGAAGCCCAGTGTTTCCCGGGCCTCGTAATAGGCCTGGGCCACCGCGCGGGCCAGGGTGCGCACGCGCAGGATGTAGCGCTGGCGCTCGGTCACCGAGATGGCGTGGCGGGCGTCGAGCAGGTTGAAGGTGTGCGAGGCCTTCAGCACCTGCTCGTAGGCCGGCAGCGGCAGGCCGAGCTTCGATCAGCTTGCTCGCTCTCGCTTCTCGCACTGGTCGAACTAGCCGAACAGGAAGTCGACGTCGGCGTGTTCGAAGTTGTAGTGCGACTGCTCGACCTCGTTCTGGTGGAACACGTCGCCGTAGGTCACCCGGCCCTGCGGGCCCGTCGGTCCAGACCAGGTCGAAGACGCTGTCCACGCCCTGCAGGTACATGGCGATGCGCTCCAGGCCGTAGGTGATCTCGCCGGTGACCGGGCGGCAGTCGAGGCCGCCGACCTGCTGGAAGTAGGTGAACTGGGTGACCTCCATGCCGTTCAGCCAGACCTCCCAGCCCAGACCCCAGGCGCCGAGCGTCGGGGACTCCCAGTTGTCCTCGACGAAGCGGATGTCGTGCACCAGGGGATCGAGGCCCAGCGTCGTCAGGGAGCCGAGGTAGAGCTCCTGGATGTCCAGCGGCGAGGGCTTCATCACCACCTGGTACTGGTAGTAGTGCTGCAGGCGGTTCGGGTTGTCGCCGTAGCGGCCGTCGGTCGGGCGGCGGGAGGGCTGCACGTAGGCCGCGTTCCAGGGCTCCGGGCCGATCGGCGCGCAGGAAGGTCGCGGTGTGGAAGGTGCCGGCGCCCACCTCCATGTCGTAGGGCTGCAGCAGCACGCAGCCCTGATCCGCCCAGTAGCTGCTGCAGGGCGAAGATCAGGCCCTGAAAGGTGGAAACGTCCGGGCCGTTGCTCATGGGTATCCTTGGGATCTCAGGCGGGATGAAGCTGCTCATTATAAGGACGGCTTCGCCGGTTCTGCGAGTGCGATGGCCGCTTCGGTGGCAAGCGTTGCGGGTCGGTGCCAGGCATGCTTGTGTCGACGGCTGCGCGAACCGCGATATGAATTTGGTATTCCATTATTTACTAATGTATAGCAGAATCCACGCGATTCGGTCCCGGACGTCACGGCACCGAACGGGCGCGAGATCCTCAGACCGATTGACGCGCACCTTTGTTTTCGGAATCAAACAGGAGTAGATCGCAATGCCGGTATGGACCTTGATCGTGTGGATGGTGTTGGGCGCTGTTTCAGGCCTTCTCGCACCGAAGTTACTTGGCGGGAAATCGCCTTTTGGTCTGACCGGCGACGTCCTGCTCGGGGTGGTCGGAGCCGTTGCGGGTGGTTACGGTATGTCGATGTACGGGTCCGCCACGGTGGGTGTGGCCCTATTGTCCTTCGCCGTCGCGGTCGGCGGCGCCTTCGCCATTCTGTGGGCGTTGCGTCAGTTGAAGAAAACGGCCTGAACGGGATCAGAACATGAGCGAACAATCAAACAAAAGCTGGCTGGACAGCCTGTCGGAGATCCTAAACAGCCCCCTGCCGGGGACCGAGACGGCCTCCGAGGAGGCGGGACCTGCCGCCGAGGCACCGGTGGTTTTCAGCGACGATGATGATGACGATACCCTGCTCGACCGTATCACCGAGGTCTTGTCGAAGCCCCTGCCGGGTACCGGGCCCGAAGATAAACCGGAAGCGTCGGCCGCGCCAGGCGCCGGGCCTGAGAACCCCGGCGAGCAGGCCGTGAAGAAGGCCAGCGAGGAAGACGCCGAGGCCGATCCCGTGTCGACCACGGGCGCCGCCGGCGCCGATTGGATGCAGCGCGAGTACGAGCGTTTCAACCAGCACCAGGAGCGCAATCGCCAGGCCTTCGCCGCCAGGCAGAAGGTGGAGCAGGAACGTTTCTTCGCCTATCAGCGCCAGCAGCTCGAGGGCTTTACCCACAGCCAGGAGCGCGAGCGCCAGGTCTTCCGACAGCATCAGGAAGGCCGTTTCCAGGCCTGGCGTCAAGACCTGCGGAAGCAGTTCGGACCTCCCCCCGGTGGTCCCGGCCAGCCCATGCCCGGTCGGTCGCCGGCCGGCCCCGGCATGCATCCGGGGATGTTGCCGCCGCCACCTCCACCCTGGTGGCGCCGGCGCTGAGTGGTCGCGCTGCGCCCGCGTCGACGGACGCAGCGCTCTCGGTCTGAAGGGTCCAGTCCCTGTCCCGCCGTCGGCGGTGGCCGCTGTCTTGTCGAGGCCCGTATAATCGCAGCCCATGTCCGCAATCGCGCTGCTGTCGAACCGTCCGAGCTGCCCGCACCTCGCCATCACCGGCGATCGGCTGGCCGTGGCGAGCTGAGTCATGCACGGCGGCCATCACCACCATCCTCTCGACTCCCGCGAGCTGAGACGCATCGAGACCCAGCGGGTCACGCTGATCGGCGCGGTCATCAATCTGCTGCTGGCGGTGGCCAAGATCTTTGTCGGTATCCTGGCGCATTCCCAGTCGCTGCTGGCCGATGGATTCCACTCGCTGTCCGATCTCGCCTCCGACGTCCTGATCTGGTGGGCGGCACATCACGCGGCCCAGGGACCGGACGACCAGCATCCCTACGGCCACGGCCGATTCGAGACCGCGGCGACCCTGGGCCTGGGGGCTTTGCTGGTACTGGTCGCCGGCGGCATCGTCTTGGATGCGGCCCAACGCATGTTCGATACCGAGCGGCTCTGGCAGCCCGAGGTGATCGCCCTGTACGTCGCCGCGATATCGGTCGTCTCCAAGGAGATGCTGTATTGGTACACGGTGGTGATCGCTCGCCGAATCAAGTCCGACATGCTCAAGGCCAATGCCTGGCACCACCGCTCCGATGCCATCTCGTCCGTGGTCGTGTTGATCGGGGTCGGCGGCACCATGCTCGGTTACTACTGGCTGGATGCACTGGCCGCGGTGATCGTCGGTCTGATGGTGGCCAAGGTCGGTTGGGACCTCGGCTGGGGTGCGATGCACGAGCTGGTCGATTCGGCCCTGGAGGAGGAAAAGGTCGGTGAGATTCGCGGCATCATCAACGACGTCGACGGCGTGCGTTCGGTGCACATGTTGCGAACCCGGCGCCAGGGTCACGAGGCCCTGGCCGATGTCCATGTCCAGGTCGAACCCTGGGTGTCGGTGTCGGAAGGCCACATGATCAGCATCGCGGTCGAGCAGCGGATCAAGGCGGGCGTCGACGAGATCACCGATGTGACCGTGCACATCGATCCGGAGGACGATGAAGAGGCGCCATCCTGCGTCGGCCTGCCGTTGCGCGACGCGGCGATCCGGCAGCTGCGTTCGGTCTGGGACGGATTGGATTGCATGGAACGCAGCGAGCGAATCGTGCTGCACTATCTTTCCGGCCGGATCGACGTCGAGCTGTTTCTTCCCTTCGACTGCCTGCAGGATACCGAGTCGGTCTCGACCTTGCGCAGTGAGCTGGCCGAACGCACACGGGCGCTCGCACATTTCGGGCGCATCCAGCTCTACTTCGGCTAGCACCATTGTGGTGCGTTTGCGCCGGAAGGAGATCCATTATGGTGCAGCCGCCTGGCGGCGTTCTCGACCGTGTCCGGGATGGGTTCGATTCCAGGCCGCGCCCCGGATAAATTATTCGTCTTTTAAACAAGGAGTTAAATATATAAATCGACGCTCATCGGAGTCTTCGGGACGTGCTTGACCGGCTCTCATTGCCGGTGGCATGGTTCCTGCTCCGAAGCGAAAGCCGGTCAGGGTTCTTACCCCTCGCCAACAGAAACCGAATTGCTGCCCTGGCAGCCGTCCTTAACGCAAACCCAAAATTGGAGAATCGCTGATGTCCGCAAAAGACGTCCTGAAGATGATCAAGGACAACGAAGTCAAGTTCGTTGACTTCCGTTTCACCGACACCCGCGGCAAGGAGCAGCACGTTTCGGTGCCCGCGCACAGCGTCGAACGAAGACCTGTTCGAGGACGGCAAGATGTTCGATGGCTCCTCCATCGCCGGCTGGAAGGGCATCAACGAGTCCGACATGATCCTGATGCCGGAAGCCGAAACCGCGGTGATGGATCCCTTCACCGACGAGCCGACCCTGATCCTGCGCTGCGACATCCTCGAGCCCACCACCATGGAAGGCTACGAGCGCGACCCGCGCTCGGTGGCCAAGCGCGCCGAGGCCTACCTGAAGTCCACCGGCATCGCCGACACCGCCTACTTTGGCCCGGAGCCGGAATTCTTCATTTTCGACGACGTCCGCTGGGGCGTCGACATGTCCGGCTGCTTGGTACAAGATCGATTCCGAAGAGGCCGAGTGGAACTCCGAGCGAGTCTACGAAGACGGCAACATCGGTCACCGTCCCGGCGTCAAGGGCGGCTACTTCCCGGTTCCGCCGGTCGACTCGCCTGCAGGACATCCGTGCCGCCATGTGTCTGGCCATGGAAGAGATGGGCGTTCCGGTCGAAGTGCATCACCACGAAGTGGCCACCGCCGGTCAGTGCGAAATCGGCACCCAGTTCAACACCCTGGTCAAGCGCGCCGACTGGAACCAGATCCTGAAATACGTCGTCCACAACGTGGCCCACGCCTACGGCAAGACCGCGACCTTCATGCCCAAGCCGCTCGTCGGCGACAACGGTTCCGGCATGCACGTGCACCAGTCGCTGGCCAAAGACGGCGAGAACCTGTTCGCCGGCGACCAGTACGGCGGCCTGTCCGAAACGGCGCTGTACTACATCGGCGGCATCATCAAGCACGCCCGCGCCCTGAACGCCTTCACCAACGCATCGACCAACTCCTACAAGCGCCTGGTGCCCGGCTTCGAGGCGCCGGTCATGCTGGCCTACTCGGCCCGCAACCGCTCGGCCTCGATCCGTATTCCCTGGGTCTCCAGCCCGAAGGGCCGCCGCATCGAGGTGCGCTTCCCGGATCCGACCGCCAACCCCTACCTGGCCTTCTGCCGCCATGATGATGGCCGGTCTGGACGGCATCCAGAACAAGATCCATCCGGGCGATGCGATGGACAAGGACCTGTACGACCTGCCGGCGGAAGAGGCCGCCAACATCCCGACCGTCTGCCACAGCCTCGATCAGGCCCTGGAAGCGCTGGACGCGGATCGCGAGTTCCTGACCGCGGGGGCGTGTTCACCGACGACCTGATCGACGGCTACATCGCGCTGAAGATGGAGGAGGTGACCCGGATCGCGCATGACCACCCATCCGGTGGAATTCGACATGTACTACAGCCTCTAAGCAGCAAGATCGGAATAACCGCGCTTTCCAACGCCCCGGAAACGGGGCGTTTTTTTGTCTGCTGTCGCCCCGTCCAGCGGCCGTAAACAACGGATAAAAGGCATACCGCGGCGGATCGCTATGCACTATCCTGTCGACATGCCCTACGCGCTGCTGATCATCACCCTGCTGTTGTCCGCGAACCTGCCTGCGGCGGTGTACAAGTGGGTCGATCCCGAGGGTAACGTCTCCTACAGCGACATACCGGACAACCCGAACGCCAAGCAACTCGACCTGCCGGAATTCAGCCGTTATCGGCCTCGGGTTCCCGAGGACGTGACCGGCGGCGATACTCGGACAACACAAGGCGCGCCCGCCGACCAAAGGCGAGGGGATGCCCAGAAGCCCGAGCTGGAAATTGTCCAGCCTGAGAAGAATGCGACCGTACGCAGCGACGAAGGCAAAGTACCGGTGGTATTGCTGTTGAATCCCGCGTTGCAGGACGGAGAGTATTTGTTGCTGATGCTCGACGGGACCCCGGTGGAGGGGCAGCACACCAGCACGTCGATGTTGCTCGAAGGCGTACTGCGTGGTCCGCACGTGCTCCAGGCGCGATTAATGGACGAGAATGGCAAGACCTTGCGGAGCAGCGATTCGGTGCGCTTCTATCTGCGGCAACTTACGCGCGACGAGCGCGAGGCCTCGGCGACCCTGGGGGAACGACGGTTGACGGATGAGCAAAGACAGCGCCAGGAACAGATAGAACAGGAGCGTAAGGCGCAAGAGGACAAGGTATTGAAGGATCAGCGCGCCCAGGAGGAGAAGGTCGAGAATCTCAGTCGCCAGGGGGATTTCCGCTCTCGGACCGGGGGTAGCAGTTTGTATCGCGAAGACTATCGTGGGGCATCACCGAACGACAAACGATTCGCCTCGGGAACGAATTTTACTCCCCTGTCTTCGAAGGATCAGCGGGAGAAACTGCAGTCCAAGACAATTCCCAGCGAGTTGAACGCAGCAAAGAATCCCCCCCCTCAATCCGGCCCGATTCCCGCTCTTACAAACAACCCGGCCTTCAAGCCGAGCTACGCACCGCCCTCCTCGAACTAGTCTGGGGCCTGCGCCAACCCGGCCGGCCTGAGATTCATCGGCCGCGCCCCTGCAGGGCCGCCCTCGTGCAATAGCCGGTTACAGGCAAGGGGCGCCCGGAAAGGGTGCTATGCATGCAGAGTCCAGTCAGGAACTCCCTGAAGTCTGCAGTGCGGGCGATTTTTCTCGTGCGTTGATCGAACTGAGGCCGCCCCACTACCTTGTCCGTGCACAAAGACCAACCATATGCACTAATATGGTGCATATGGTTCCGAGCCAACAAGCGCGATCGCCGGTTTCCCAGTCGACAGCAAGCCGCTAGACCCCAGTACCACGGCACAAGATCGTGCTACCTGTATTTTTCGTTACGCCCGATGTTCTGGCCTGGAACTTGCTGAAAACGTAAACAGTTATGAAGCAACCCAGGACCCAGGTATCGCCAGACATCGAGCACCGCATCCTCGAGAATCTCGCGACGGCGACCTTCTTGCTCGACGCCGAACTGCGCGTGGAATACGTCAATCCCGCTGCCGAGAATCTGTTCGAGCTCAGTGCGAGGCAGCTTGTCGGCCAGAGGGTCGACGCCCTGCTGCAATGCGCGGACGGCTCGATGGGCGAGCACATGCGTCGAGCCTTGAACTGGAACCAGGCGGCAACGGAGCGCGAGATTCAGCTCATCCTGCCCGACGCCCGCGAGATTATCGTCGACTGCACCCTGGTGCCGTTGCACGACTTCGGTCCCGATCCTCGGTTACTGGTCGAGATTCAACGCCTCGACCGCTTGCGTCGCATCAGCCGTGACGAACAGCTGCTCAGTCAGCAGGAGGTCACCCGCGACGTCATCCGCGGCCTGGCGCACGAGATCAAGAACCCGCTGGGCGGACTGCGTGGGGCGGCGCAGCTGTTGGAGGCCGAACTCGACGATCGCGAACTGCGCGAGTACACCCAGATCATCATCAACGAGGCCGATCGCCTGCAGAATCTGGTCAACCGCATGCTGGGACCGAACCGGGTGCCGGAAATGCGCCCGGTCAATGTTCACGACGTCCTCGAGCGGGTGCGCTCGCTGGTGCAGGCCGAGGTCGGTGAGCGCATCGATCTGGTGCGCGACTACGATCCCAGTATCCCGGAGATGAGCGGCGACTCCGACCAGCTGATTCAGGCCCTGCTCAACATCGTCCGCAATGGGGCGCGCGCCGTCGGCGACCAGGGCCGCATCTGGCTTCGTACCCGAGTCCAGCGCCAATACACCATCGCCAACGAACGCCACCGTCTGGTCGCGCAGATCGACATCATCGACAACGGGCCGGGCGTACCCGAGGAGGTGCGCGAGAAGCTGTTCTTCCCGATGGTGACCCACGGCACCGGTGGCATGGGAATGGGCCTGGCGATCGCTCAATCCCTGATCAATCAGCATCGTGGCCTGATCGAATGCAACAGTAAACCGGGCGAGACGGTGTTTTCCGTCTTCCTGCCGCTCGATACCAATACACCAGCGCAAGGTTGACGTCGTCATGGCACAGGGAAATTTTCACGCAAATCAGGTCTGGGTCATCGACGATGATCGTTCGATCCGCTGGGTGCTGGAAAAGGCGCTGTGCAAGGCAGGCATGGAGGTGACCGGCTTCTCCAACGGCGACCGGTGTCATGGAGGCATTGGAGCGGGAACAGCCGGATGTCGTCATTTCCGACATCCGCATGCCGGGGATGGACGGGCTGGAGCTGCTCGAACGGATGCACGCCGTGCACCCGGACCTGCCGGTGATCATCATGACCGCGCACTCCGACCTGGACAGCGCCGTCGCCGCCTACCAGGGCGGCGCCTTCGAGTACCTGCCCAAGCCGTTCGACGTGGACGAGGCGGTGGACCTGGTCCGTCGCGCCATGCGAGCACCGCACAGGCCGAAGCGGTGGAGCCAGCATGCCCGTGGCCAGCCGGACGCCGGAAATCATCGGCGCGGCGCCGGCCATGCAGGAGGTGTTCCGCGCCATCGGCCGCCTGTCGCGGTCCAACATCACCGTGCTGATCAACGGCGAATCCGGCACCGGCAAGGAGCTGGTGGCCCGCGCCCTGCACCGGCACAGCCCGCGCGCCGACGAGCCCTTCATCGCGCTCAACATGGCCGCCATTCCCCGGGACCTGCTGGAGTCCGAGCTGTTCGGCCACGAAAGGGGCGCCTTCACCGGCGCGCAGATCGCAGCGCCGCGGCCGCTTCGAGCAGGCCGACGGCGGCACCCTGTTCCTGGACGAGATCGGCGACATGCCCGCCGAGCTGCAGACCCGCCTGCTGCGCGTGCTGGCCGACGGCGAGTTCTATCCGCGTCGGCGGCCACGACGCCGATCCGGGCCGACGTGCGCATCATCGCCGCCACCCACCAGAATCTGGAGCAAGCTGCGTCGACGAGGGGCGTTCCGCGAGGACCTGTTCCACCGCCTGAACGTCATCCGCGTCCATCTGCCCCCGCTGCGCGAGCGGCGCGAGGACATCCCGCTGCTGATGGCGCACTTCCTCGAACTGCGCGGCCGAGGAGCTGGGCGTCGAGGTCAAGACACTGCGCCCGAAGATGGCTCGGTACCTGTCAAGGGCTTCGACTGGCCCGGCAACGTGCGCCAGCTGGAGAACACCTGCCGCTGGCTGACCGTCATGGCCTCGGGCAGCAGCAGGTCCACGTCGAAGACCTGCCGCCGGAGCTGCGCGAAGCGCGCGAGGATCGAGGAAGCCGAAGGCGACTGGGCGGCGCCCTGCGAGCGCTGGGCGCGAACGCAAGCTCGCGCCGGTCAGCTCACGCGTCGCTGGACGAGGCGCTGCCGCGGTTCGAGACGTGATGATCGAAACGGCCCTGCGAATTCACCGGCGGCCGCCGCCAGGATGCCGCGAGGCTGCTCGGCTGGGGGCGCAACACCCTGACCCGCAAGATCAAGGAGTTGGGGTTGGAAGACGACGAACAGCGCGAGGCTTCCTGATCTTTTGCTTTGCCGCTTACGCCAAACAAGGCACCAATTCGGCTGACGGCAAAACCACCCTTTTAATCCCTCCAACAAGCAGAGAAGATACCCTCTGCTAAATGAGGGGAGTCGCAAAAGTCCCCTCTCCCATTCCGGGAGAGGGTTAGGGTGAGGGGGCCGAAAGGCCAATGCCTTGTTTTTCCTGATCCCCTCATCCTGGCCTTCTCCCGGCGGGTGAAGGAATAGAGACTTTTGCGACACCCTCTGAATCCGGAGGGGATCCATGAGCAACGACATCATCATCGGCGGCAACGGCGAACGGCAGATCCTGCTCGACGCCGGCATGGCCAACCGCCACGGCCTGATCACCGGCGCCACCGGTACCGGCAAGACCGTGACCCTGCAGGTCCTGGCCGAATCCTTCGCCCGGCTCGGCGTCCCGGTGTTCACGCCGGACATGAAAGGCGATCTCTCCGGCATTGCGACCGGTG
>CAVXWS010000098.1:0-11920 GCA_963765415.1 uncultured Gammaproteobacteria bacterium | reverse complement strand
TTCGGAGATCGCCTTCTTCGACCAGGAACCGGTGTTCAGGTAGTCCGCGGCCCTTCCTGCCGAGCAGGTTCATCGGCACCATGGCGAACTGGCTGGACGCCCCGCCCTGCAGGAACAGCACCTTGTAGTTGTCCGGGATCGCCAGCAGCTCGCGCAGATGTCGGCCTCGGCCTGCGCGGCGATCGACATGAACTCCTTGCCGCGATGGCTCATCTCCATCACCGACATGCCGCTGCCCTGCCAGTCGAGCATCTCCTCGCGGGCCTGCTGCAGCACCTCTTCCGGCAGCACGGCCGGGCCGGCGCTGAAATTGTAGACGCGTGTCATGGCTTCCTCATCTGGCGCATAGCAGTGAATTCTGGTGGAGTCGACAATCGAGCGGGCATGATACCGTCGGGGGGGCCGAGCGAACCAACTCGAATCAGTCGTCCGGATCCGTGGACCCGGGCGGCTCGTCGGCGGCCGCCTCACTCTCGGTGGCGTCTTCGTCGTCCTCGCCTTCGAGCATCTCGATCCGCTCGATGCCGATCAGCTTCTCGCCCTTGCCGACGCGAATCATCGTGACGCCCTGGGTATCGCGGCCCAGCTGCGAGATGTCCGCGACCCGGGTGCGAACCAGGGTGCCGCCGTCGGTGATCAGCATGATCTCGTCATCTGCATCGACCAGAACCGCGCCGACCTGATCGCCGTTGCGCGCCGAGGTCTTGATCGACATGACGCCCAGCCCGCCACGGCCCTTGGTCGGGAACTGATCGACCGGGGTGCGTTTGCCAAAGCCGTTCTCGGTCACCGTCAGCACGTCACCCTCGGCGGCAACGATCAGCGAGATGACCCGCTGGCCCTTGCCAAGCCTGATGCCGCGCACGCCGCAGGCGGTCCTGCCCATCGGCCGGACGCTGGTCTCGTTGAAGCGAATCGCCTTGCCGGCGGAGCTAAACAGCATCACGTCCTGCTGGCCGTCGGTGAGGGCCACGCCGATCAGGGTGTCGTCCTCGCGCAGATCGACGGCGATGATGCCGGTCGAGCGAGGACGTGAGAAATCGGTCAGCGGGGTCTTCTTTACCGTACCCGACGCGGTCGCCATGAAGACGAACCGGTCGTCGGTGTACTCCCGGATCGGCAGCACCGCATTGATGCGTTCGCCCTCCTCCAGCGGCAACAGATTGACGATCGGCTTGCCGCGGGCGTTGCGGCCGGCCTGCGGCAGCTCGTAGACCTTCAGCCAGTAGACGCGGCCACGGCTGGAGAAGCACAGGATGGTGTCGTGGGTGCTGGCGACGAACAGCTTCTCGATGAAATCCTCGTCCTTGGTGGCCGTCGCCGCCTTGCCCTTGCCGCCGCGGCGCTGGGCCTGGTAGACGTCCAGCGGCTGGCGTTTGGCATAGCCGGCGTGGGACAGGGTCACCACCACATCGTCTTCGGTGATCAGGTCCTCGATGCTGAGGTCCTCTTGACTCTCGCGAATCTCGGTGCGGCGCTCGTCGCCGAACTGTTCGCGGATGTTGATCAGCTCGTCCTTGATCACCTGCATCAGCCGATCCGGGCTCGAGAGAATCTCGAGTAGATCGGCAATTTTATTCAGTATCTCACCGTATTCATTGAGAATTTTATCCTGCTCGAGCCCGGTGAGCCGTTGCAGGCGCAGATCGAGGATGGCCTGCGCCTGGGTCTCGGTGAGCACATAGCCGGCCTCGGTCAGGCCGAAGCCCGCGGGCAGGTCTTCCGGGCGCGAGGCATCCGCTCCGGCGCGCGACAGCATCGCCTCGACCGTACCCGACTGCCAGGCCCTGGCGCACAACTCGCGCTTGGCCTCGGCCGGGCTGGGCGCCGCCTTGATCAGCGCGATCACCTCGTCGATGTTGGCCAGTGCAACCGCCAGACCTTCCAGCAGGTGCGCCCGCTCGCGCGCCTTGCGCAGTTCGAACAGGGTGCGCCGGGTGACCACCTCGCGGCGATGGCGGATGAAGTACTTCGAGCAGGTGCTTGAGATTGAGCGTGCGCGGCTGACCGTCGACCAGGGCGACCATGTTGATGCCGAACACGTTCTGCATCTGGGTCTGCTGGTAGAGGTTGTTCAGCACCACCTCGCCGACCTCGCCGCGGCGCAGCTCGATGACCATGCGCATGCCGTCCTTGTCCGACTCATCGCGCAGCTCGCTGATGCCCTCGAGCTTCTTCTCCTTGACCAGATCGGCGATCTTCTCCAGCAGACGCGCCTTGTTGACCTGGTACGGCAGTTCGGTCACGACGATGCGTGTCGCGGCCATGCTCCATCTCTTCGAACGTGGGTCCGAGCACGCACATAGATGCGGCCACGGCCGGTGCTGTAGGCCTCGCGCACCCCGTAGATGCCGTTGATGATGCCCGCGGTGGGGAAATCCGGGCCGGGGATAATCTCCATCAGCTCGTTCAGCTCGCGCTTCGGGTTGTCGATCAGAGCGATACAGCCGTTGACCACCTCGGTCAGATTGTGCGGCGGGATGTTGGTCGCCATGCCGACGGCGATACCCGAGGAGCCGTTGACCAGCAGATTCGGGATCCGCGCCGGCAGGACCGGTCGGTTCGCGTTCGGACTCGTCGTAGTTGGGGACGAAATCGACCGTCTCCTTGTCGATGTCGGCCAGCAGCTCGTGGGCGATCTTCGCCATGCGGACTTCGGTGTAACGCATCGCCGCGGGCGAGTCGCCGTCCACCGAGCCGAAGTTGCCCTGGCCGTCGACCAGCATGTAGCGCAGCGAGAACGGCTGCGCCATGCGCACGATGGTGTCGTAGACCGCGGTGTCGCCGTGCGGGTGGTACTTACCGATGACGTCACCGACGACCCGCGCCGACTTCTTATAGGGCTTGTTCCAGTCGTTGCCCAGTTCGCTCATGGCGAACAGTACGCGCCGATGCACCGGCTTCAGACCGTCACGCACATCCGGCAGCGCGCGTCCCACGATCACGCTCATGGCGTAATCGAGGTAGGACTGCTGCATCTCGTCTTCGAGATTGACCGGGAGGATTTCTTTGGCGAATTCGGTCATGGCGGTCGGCGATTGATGTGGACGAAGCCCGGATCTGCGGCTCTTATTGGATTTCCGGACCTATAACGGCCGAGATTGTACCACAACCATACGGGTGCGCTGCGACAAGATCGGGGCTGAGAAACGATTTGAGCGGCTCTCAGCAGATCAGTCGCTGAATTTTCCGCTTCTTTTTCTTACTGGAAAGTGCCGAAAACCTCCTCAGGGAAGGCCATTCCGCGGTGGCGGCGCCAGCCGCGAGAGGACGAGGCTCCGGGGCGCCCCTGCCGGTCGCGGGGATCCTCCTACCGGCCCAAGAGGAGTTCCGACAACCGATAAACCAGCTGGCCGTAGCCTCGATCGACATAGACACCGATCTGGGCGATGCAGGTATAGGCCAGTGCGAACTGCGCGACCGCGTACCCGGCGATCGGCGGAGGCGAGCGCCGCCGGCACCGCCCGCGACTAAGACCGCTCATGTTCCGAAGCAAGTCGCATGACCTCGCTGACCGGCGTCTCACTCTCGACCTGGAAGCCGAGGCGCCGATAGAGCCTATGTGCCCCGGGGTTGATCTTGAACACCTCCAGCACGACGCCCTTGGCATGCACTTTCCTCGACGCAATCACCGCGTTTAGAAGTCGCGTCCCGATACCAAGGCGTCGGTGACCCGGATGAATCACCAGCATGCGGACGAACAGTTCATCCGCGCAGCCCTCGACCTGACAGTAGCCGACCAAGTTCGAGCCCTGATGCACCAGAATGACGGCCGAGGGGTCGAAATGGGTGGAGAATTCGCGCTCCTGCCAGGCCTGATCCCAGCCCCAGATCTCGGACACATAGCCGCGCATGACTTGGACGTACAGATCGAAGATCGCCCCCTCGTCTCCCGGCCCGGCGCCTCGGTAACGGTAGGTCTCGTTGATTGCTCAAATCCTCAGCAGGAATCCCGGCGGCGGACTCGCCATTCGACTGTAACGGCGATTTCGGACAATTTTAACGGCTCCGCATGGCTAATCCGCCCCGTTTCCAAGTTCGGCCGCCTCGACGCCCCTGCGCTTCGGGCGAATCACCAACGTGCCGGCAAGCTTGTCATGCCAGCCCTGCTTCCGGCTGTCCCATCCCACCCACAGGAGACCAAGACACAACGGAATGGTCGAGACGAAATACCCCAGATAGCGAATGACCAGCTGTCGGGTCGTCGGGGAGTTGCCGGTCTTCGCATCGACGATCCTCGCCCGGAATAACATCTTGCCCGGCGTGGCCTGCCGCCATCGCCACAGGAGCACCACCGCGACGGCGGGAAACACCCAGGTGAGCAGAAGATCCATCGGCCCGGCCACGATGGCTTCGCTGAGCCAGTAGTCACTGCCGTAGAGCAGCGTCGCCAGGGGCGCAATGATCAGCATCAGGATGGCCGTGTCGATCATTGAGGCACCGACTCTGATCCAGAAGCCGACGTATTCGTGATCGGCGTCACGCGGCACCTTCGTGCCGGTTGCATCGGCTGGCAATCTATTTCCCATGCCGGATATTGACCCCCCGGTTCAGCATCCCGGCTCTGACGGAATTGCTGCGCACGCCCATGCGCCCACGGACGGACCGGGAGCGCGCCAGATCACCACGCTTACGGGACTGCATGGCCCATGGCTCGTATCGCACGACGAATTTCGCGAGCTTGCGGCGCAACTCAGAAAGCCGTTACTGACACGATTTTCATTTCCTGTTGCGACGCACCAATCAGCGCTCACGCCTCTTGCAGACGGCTACGATCTCCTTCAGCAGGTCCTGATAGGCACGCAGGAGTTTGCGTGGCTTCTTCTTGTGCTTGTCCGTCATCGACTCGAAGCGCCGCTCGAAAGACTCGGCCTGCTTCTTGTGTTTCTCCTTGCCGCCGTTGCACTTCGCCAGCTTGGCAAGCTTTTTCTTTCGCAACGCCTCGATAAGTTCAATGTCCCGCTTGGCGAAATAGATATCTTCTTCCGCCATCCCTTTCAGTCGGAGTTTCTCAACAAAGTTACTCATAGAAGGCTTACTCCATAGTCGCTGATGCAGGAAGCGCCACCGGCTCCGTTCGAGTGCATCGGGTTACCCCTTTTCAAACTGGCCTGTCAAGCCTGTGCCTTGGGATGGACAGACTCGCCGAACAGCGGCTTGTGCAGGAAGGTGTCGGCCGGTGCCGGACGTCCGAGCAGATAGCCCTGAGCGAACTGGCAACCGCGCGACTTCAGGAACTCCAGCTGCTCCCCGTTTTCCACTCCCTCGGCGACCACGTCCTTCTTCAGCGCCTGCGCCATGGCGATGATTGCCGTGGTGATCTCGACGTCGTTTTCGTCATCTGGGATATCGGTGACAAAGCTGCGATCGATCTTCAGGGTGTCGATCGGAAGACGTTTCAGGTAACTCAACGACGAATAGCCGGTGCCGAAATCGTCGATCGCGACACGAGTGCCGTAGCGCTCCCTGAGGCGCTCGATCAGCTTGACGGTGACCCTGAAATCCTTCATCAGCAGGCTTTCGGTGATCTCCAGACGCAGCGCCTCCGCCGGCAGGCCGGTCCGCCCCAAGACGTCGACGATCATGTCGAAAACCTTGGGGTCGTAAGCCTGGCGCGCCGACAGGTTGACCGACACGTAGAGATCATCGGCGTGCGCCTGCCGCAAGGACTGGATTTCTCGGGCGGCGCACTCCAGCAGATGCTCGCCGATCGGGATGATCAGACCACAATCCTCCGCAACCGGGATAAACCGATCGGGGGATACGAGGCCTTCGCTCGGATGCCGCCAACGCGCCAGGGCCTCGAAGCCGACGATGCGTTGATCGTGCAGACGCACGATCGGCTGGAAGTAGGGCTCGATCTGTCCGCTCTTGAGCGCCTGGCGGAGCTCGGCCTCCATCGACAGCCGGCGCGCGACCTCGACGTTCATCCGGCCTTCGAAATAGCCATAGCCATCACGACCGCGGCCCTTGGCGCGGTACATGGCGAGGTCGGCATTGCGCATCAGGACGCCGGGGTCCATCGAGTCATCTGGAGCGAAGGTGATACCGATACTGCCGGTAATGACCACTTCGTGGTTCGCCGCCATGATCGGCTGCTTCACGCGCTGCAACAGCTTTCGGGCCAGTACCCCGACATCGTATTCGTCATCCGTCAGCTGCAGCAGCATGACAAACTCGTCGCCTCCGAGCCGAGCGACGGTATCTTCGTCGCGCACGCCTCTTCCCAGCCGCTCGGCGATCTCACGCAGCAGGATGTCGCCGACGTCGTGACCGAGTGAGTCATTCACTCGCTTGAAGTTGTCGAGATCCAGGTAAAGCAAAGCCAGGCGATAACCGTGGCGCTGGATCGTGCTGAGCGCGTGCTCGAGTCGATCTCGGAACAGCCGGCGATTGGGCAGCCCGGTCAGCGTATCGAACGACGCCAGCCGTTCGAGATCCTCCTGGGCCTCCTTCAAACGGGTGATGTCCTCGACCAGTACGGCATAGTGGGTGGTCTGCGAATCCGGGCTGCGGATGGGGGACACGGTGATCGACATCCAGCAGGGCTTTCCGTTCTTATCCTGTTGCTGTAGTTCGCCGCGCCAGTTGTCGCCGGCCAACATATGCTTCCAGATCCTCGCCTGGGCCTCGTCGTGCGAATCAGGAGTCCCGAGAAAGCTCGCCGGTTTACCGATCAGACTGTCCTGGCTGCTGCCGCTGATTTCCGCGAACGACGGGTTCACGTATTCAACGATACCCTGGTGATCGACGATGACAATGCCATTGGCGGTCTGATCGACCGCGCTTGATAACTTGCGAATCGCCGACTCGGCCTGCCGGCGTTCGGTGATATCGATACCGGTGCCGATGCCGAACAACATTTCGCCCTGTTCATCGACGATCGCGGTATTGGACCAGGAGATCAGGAGCTCACGGCCATCCTTGCTCAACCAGTAGTTCTCGAAATGCTTCGGTTTACCAACGAACTTGAGTTCGGCGAAGACCTTTTTCACTTCTTCGCGCTCTTGGGCAAGCAGCAGGAACTCCCATACGGACCGCCCCCGCACCTCGGCGAAGCTGTAGCCGGTGAGCTCCTGGCAGGCGCGATTGAACTGCACGATCCGGCCCTCTCGGTCGAGTACCACCACCAGTGCGCCGACGGTGTTCATCACCGCCTGGGCGAAATCCCGTTCTGCTTTCAGGGCCTGCGATGTCTCTACCAGATCGGTGACGTTCAACAGTATGCCATTGTAGTGGCTAATCTCTCCGTCGGCGCTGCGCACCGGATTGGATACCGCTCGAATCCACCGCCAGCCACCGTGCCGCGGGTTCTGCATGCGGACCGTCATGTCCAGGGCCGTACCCTCGTTGACGGCAACGGCATTGGCCTTTTCGAGTCCGGGCAGATCGTCAGGATGAACGTGCGTAAACCAGGTGTTGAACTCGGCTGTCGGTTCCATGCCGACGATGTTCTTCAGCGAATCGGTGACAAACTCGACCTGTGCATTGTGTTCAGCGGCCCGGTCCACCGCGAGCCGGTAAAAGACGAAATGCTCCGCGCTGCGCATGACCGATTCCATCTGCTGCGCGCTGAATGCCAGAGCCTCTCGGTCCTTCCTGCTTTGTATGGCCGCGCCGATCACTTCCGCCGCGACTTCGAGCAGCCGTTGCGCCCCTTCGTCCCAGGGCTCTGCGGCCACGACGTTGTCGAATCCGAGAAAGCCTGAAACCACGCGGCCGGTGTGGACCGGCACCATAATCAGCGACTTGATCTGCTGCTGAACCAGGATCTCTTGGTCTTTGCGGGCCTCTGCGGGCAGTTGCGAGACATCGGGAATCGACAGAGTCCGCCCTTGAATGACCTGCGACATGGACCAGTGGAAGTCGTCGATCGGCAGGTCCTGCAGCATGTTGATCTGAGGATCCACACCGTCGGCACACCATTCGTGAGTGTTGCTGGTGAGCTTTTCGGTATGGTCGAACCGAAACAGGTAGGCGCGACTGGCTTCGCTGTAGCTTCCCATCCGGCGCAAGGCGTCGTCGATGGTTCCATCCAGGTTGTCGGTTTCGTTGAGAGTGCGTGAGATGCGCGCGATCAGCCGTTCCAGTTCGAGCAGTCGATTGAGGTTCGACTCGACGGCGACCCGGGGGGTGACATCATAGGCGATCACCAACTCGGAACGCCTGTCCATAAAGTCCAAAGGATGCGAGATGATCTCGACAAAGATCAACGAGCCGTCTTCACGCAGGTGGCGCCAGACTCCGGCGCGATCCAGCTTATCGCCGACATTCTCCAGGTTGCCGCGCAGTGCCGCTACGTCCTCGCCCGGGCGGATATCGGCGATCGTCATCGACAGGAAATCCTCGCGCGAATAACCGTAGTGTTCGATGGCCGAGTCGTTGACAGCGAGAAACTGCAGAGTCTGGATATCGTATATCCACATTGGCAAGGGATTGCGATCGAACAGGCTGGCGATCACCTTGTCCGGCAGCGCCCCCGCCGCGAGGCTCGATGGGAGCGTGGATGCTGTTGGCCGTTCACAAATTGTCACATCGTCCGCCCCATGTTTCCCGCTACCCTTTCTTGGCGCAGACCTTCGCCCAAACTTGAATGACCGTTAGATGCGCCTGCATTGCTCGAGAAAGACAGTGTAACTGACTGAACTCCGAAAGGAATTAGCCCGCATGTCTCACGGACGCGAGGTTCGGCTGTCTAGTGGGCCAAGCGGATAGGTCTGGAACGGTGTTTTGCCGGGTAAAAAGGGTCGCCGGGCGCCATCCCACCGGCTTCTACGATCCGCCGGACTCGACCGATCGCGCCCACCGCTCTCACCCCATGTGCTCGGCGATCTTCTCCACCGTCGGATTCAGGATCACCCCGCGCTCGGTGACAATGGCGTCGATCAGTTCGGCCGGGGTGACGTCGAACACCGGATTCCAGGCCTGCACGCCTTCCACGGTAGTGCGCCGACCGGCGCAGTGCAGCAGTTCCTCGGCGGGGCGCTGCTCGATCGGGATGGCGGCGCCGTCGGGGGTGGCGAGGTCGATGGTCGAGGTGGGCGCGGCGACCATGAACTTGACGCCGTGATGGCGCGCAACAACGGCCAGGCTGTAGGTGCCGATCTTGTTTGCAACGTCGCCGTTGGCTGCGATGCGGTCTGACCCCACGATCGCCCAGCTCACCCCGCCAGCGGCCATACGCGCCGCCGCGGCGCCGTCGGCGATCAGCGAGACCGGGATGCCGTCGCGCACCAGTTCCCAGGTCGTCAGGCGCGCGCCCTGCAGCCAGGGCCGGGTCTCGTCCGCGTACACTCGCTCGAGCTTGCCGGCGGCGAAGGCGCTGCGGATCACACCGAGCGCCGTGCCCCAGCCGCCGGTCGCGAGCCCGCCGGTGTTGCAGTGGGTAATAACCGAGACCGGAGCCCCGTCGACCAGTTTGATCAGCTCGGCACCGAACTCACCCATGCGGCGATTATCGGCGCGGTCCCGGGAGTGGATCTCCCTGGCTTCAGCCAGCAGGCTCGCGAATGGATCAGCCGATCCCATGGCGTCGATCCGTTTACTGAAGCGCTCGATCGCCCAGAAAAGGTTGACCGCGGTAGGCCGTGAGGCGGCGAGGATCTCGAGATCGACACCGATCGTCTCGCGCCAGTCTCCGTCCTGTTCGGCGAATCGGGCGCGCGCCGCGAGCACGATGCCGTAGGCCGCCGTGATACCGATCGCGGGCGCACCGCGCACCACCATGGCGGTGATTGCCTCGGCCGTGGTTTGCACATCCGGGCAGGCGACGAAGACCTCCCTCCCGGGGAGCTGGCGCTGATCGAGCAGATACAGGCCGTCATTGCGCCAGAGGATGGCGTCGTCGGCGCTGATGGCGTTGAGCTGCAGTTCCTGGGCAGACACTTCTTGCATGGGGACTCCCCGGCATGTTTTCGGATATTGTAAGGCGCTGGACCCACAAGACACCGAATTCCTGTGCACGCTGAACTCCTGATTCACGCCGACTGGATCATACCGGTCGAACCCGAAGGTGTATTCGAACGCCACAGTCTGGCCATCGACGGCAGCGAGATCGCCGCCCTGCTGCCACGCGCCGAGGCCGAGTCGCAGATCATCGCCGACACGGTGGTCGAGCTGCCCGGTCACGCCCTGATTCCCGGGCTGATCAACGCCCACACACACAGCCCGATGACCCTGTTCCGCGGTCTGGCCGATGACATGCCGTTGATGACCTGGCTGAACGAGCACATCTGGCCGGCCGAGCAGCGCTGGGTGCACGAGGACTTCGCCGCCGACGGCTCGCGCCTGGCAGTGGCGGAGATGCTGCGCGGCGGCATGACCTGTTTCAACGACATGTACTTCTTCCCCGACGTGACCGCGCGGGTTGCGGCACAGGCCGGGATGCGCGCGGTGGTCGGACTGATCGTCATCGACTTCCCCACGGTCTGGGCGGCGGATGTCGACGACTATTTCAGCAAAGGGATCGAGGTGCACGACCATTACCGCGACCACCCGCTGATCCGCACCGCTTTCGCGCCGCACGCGCCCTACTCGGTCTCCGACGCGCCGCTGTACCGGGTGCGCGAGCTGGCCGACGAGCTGGACATCCCGGTACACATGCATGTGCACGAAACCGCCGACGAGGTCCGGGGCGGGCTGGAACGATATGGCAAGCGGCCGATCGAGCGTCTGGACGAGCTCGGGCTGATCTCTCCGAATCTGGTGGCGGTGCACATGACACAGCTCGAGCCGGCCGAGATCGAACGCCTCGCCGCGGCCGGGGCGCACGTGGTGCATTGCCCGGAATCCAATCTCAAGCTCGCCAGCGGCGACTGCCCGGTCGTGCGCCTGCTCGAGCACGGCATCAATGTCGCGCTCGGTACCGACGGCGCGGCCAGCAACAACGACCTGGACCTGCTCGGCGAGATGCGCAGCGCAGCCCTGCTCGGCAAGGGCATAGGCGGCGATGCCAGTGCCCTGCCCGCCCACGCCGCGCTGCGCATGGCGACGCTGAACGGCGCTCGCGCTCTGGGACTCGCCGAGCGGATCGGCTCCCTGGTGACCGGCAAATCGGCCGACATCGTCGCCATCGACCTGCACCGGCCGGAGACCCAGCCGGTCTACCACCCGATCTCGCAAATCGTCTACGCCGCGGGACGCGATCAGGTCACGCAGGTCTGGATCGCCGGCCGCCGAGTGCTGCGCGATCGCACCCTGACTACCGTCGACCTCGACCAGACCCTGGACAGCGCGCTGGAATGGGGCGAGCGCCTGCGCGAATTCTGAAACTGTCGGTTCGCTACCGACCTCTGGGGGAGGCGCTCCCGCGCCGATGGGGGGCTGTGAACAAGGCACTTTCGCGGCGAGGGCGCCGCTCCTACAACGATCCCGTACAACACTTTCGCGGCGAGGGCGCCGCTCCTACAACGATCCCGTACAACACTTTCGCGGCGAGGGCGCCGCTCCTACAACGATCCCGTACAGCACTTTCGCGGCGAGGGCGCCGCTCCTACAACGATCCCGTACAGCACTTTCGCGGCGAGGGCGCCGCTCCTACAACGATCCCGTACAGGTATACTTCGGCTACGCAGCGAACAAGGTGGAGCGCATGACCCAGGCACAAGAACACCGGCACAATGTCGATCCGGTCGAGATCGACAAGTTCGAGCAGCTTGCCGCGCGCTGGTGGGACCCGAACAGCGAGTTCAAGCCGCTGCACGAGATCAACCCGCTGCGCCTGGACTACATCGACCGTATCGTCAGCCTCAATGGCAAACACGTGATCGACGTCGGCTGCGGCGGCGGACTGTTGGCCGAGGGCATGTCGGTGCGCGGAGCCAAGGTCACGGGCATCGATATGGGCGAAGGGCCACTCGAGGTCGCCCGTCTGCATCTGCTGGAATCGGGTGAAGCAGTCGACTATCAGCACCGCTCGGCC
>CAVXWS010000097.1:0-6612 GCA_963765415.1 uncultured Gammaproteobacteria bacterium | reverse complement strand
ACGCGAAGGCGTCCACTGCCGCTCCGACGCCGGCCAGGCGCAGTGTCTGGAACTGCTCGAGATCCTGCGCCGCGAGACCCGCTTCGCCCTGCGCAACGACCCTGAGCAGGACCGCCGCAGCCTGCCGCACGGCAAGGCGATCCGGATCCAGGTCGGCGGACTGCGCGGACTGCGCGCCGTGCTGCAAAGTACCGATCAGCCGAACCCGGATGAGCCGATCAGCGATATCCACGCCACCGTCAACGCCGCCCGGCAGCAGTTCGGCGCCCTCGGTCAACTGCCCTTCTCCCAGATCATGCGGCACATCACCGCCTACCGGGGCCGGACACGCTCGCGCCGACGCAAGCCGCGTTGACGATCGAAAACGATGTAGGGTGGGTCAGCGGCCCGGCCGCGTAACCCACCGTTTCGGCTGATCGGCGGGTTACGGCCGTTGGCCTGACCCGCCCTGCGATGGCGGCTCAGGGCTATAGCTCGAGCCAATCCGGTATAACGAACCGCATGGATCGAGTTGAGCGTTGGGGATGAGAAACATTTCGTTGTCGTCTCGACTGATGCGGTTCGTTCCTCACCGCATATATCTGCACGGGCTGATTGGGCAGGCATTTGTCTGGCTCATTTTCGGCGCGGTCTGGGCCGAGCCGGCCGTTGTGCTGCCGAAATACCGCCTCGGTGCCGCGGAGCTCGGCGTGATCGTCAACCAGCGCGATCCGCTGAGCCGGCAGATTGCCGACTACTACATGGCCCGACGCGGGATCCCCGAACAGAATCGGATCGGCGTGTCCCTGCCGTCGGACCGGAAAGTCATCTCAGCCAAGGACTTTGCCCCGATCCATGCCGAGATCCAGCGACAGACGCCGCCCGGGGTGAAGGCCTATGCGTTGACCTGGACCCGTCCCTATCGGGTCGAGTGTATGTCCATCGGCACGGCGATCAGCGGCGGCTTCGACCGCGCCTGGTGCTCGGCCAAGACCTGCGCCCGGACCCGGCTCAGCCCCTTGTTTCCGCGACCGGAGATCGAGCGTTGAAACACCCTCGCCGTTTCGCCCCAGCATGGTGCTCGCGGCCACCGATCTGCACTCGGCGAAGGCACTGATCGAGCGCGGTATCGCTGCCGACGACCGCTGGCCGGCAGGCCGGGCCTATCTGCTCAAGACCGGCGACAAGTCCCGCTCGGTGCGATCGGTGTTTTTCGAGGACATCGCGTCGAAACTCGGGGGCTTCATCAAGATCGAGCAACTGGACGCGGACACCCTGAGCGACCGCTCGGATGTCCTGTTCTACTTTACCGGCCGAACCTGGATTGACGATTTGCAGACCCTGGAGTTCATTCCCGGCGCCATTGCCGATCATCTGACCTCGGCCGGCGGCGTCCTTCCCGCGAAGGGCCAAGCCAGCCAGCTGTCGCTGGACCCGGCGTCACGGCGTGGCCAGATGAGTGCGATCGAGTGGCTGCGCGCCGGCGCGACCGGCAGCTTCGGCACCGTGGTCGAACCCTGCAACCTGCTCGGCAAATTCCCGCACCCGGGGGTGGTGATGGAGAGCTACCTGCGCGGCGCCACCCTGATCGAGGCCTATTGGCGCAGCGTCGCCATGCCCGGCGAGGGCATCTTCGTCGGCGAACCCCTGGCCAGCCCGTTCGGCGGCTACCGCCTGGTCCGGTCGAACCATCGGCTGATCTTGAAGACCCGGGCCCTGCGGCCCGGCCGCTATCGGGTCGAGACCGCGCCGGCGCCGATTGGACCCTTCGCCGCCTCGGGCCGGGAACTCCTCTCCTGGCGAGGCCGCGATTCCTTTCCGCTGCCGAGCGGCGACTACGCGGCCTACCGGTTGGTGCGATTGCCGAAATCCGTGCCTGTGCCTTCCGGGATTTCCGCTACACCCTGAGTTTGGGTGACCGTTGACCTGCACAGAGTCGTCGGGCGGGTTAGGCCGAAGGCCCGTAACCCGCCGATCGGCCTAAGGGTGGGCGACGAGCGTCGTGCGCAGCTGCGCCTCGGGGACCCCGGCGTCGCATACCCATTGTCGACAGCGATCTCGATTGGCCTCCGGCATCGCCAGGTAGAGGTCCCATTCGCTCAGCGGCGTGTGACGTTCGATGATCCGGGCGCACACCGAGTCGAGGCCTTCACGACCAAACGGGGTCAGATCGACCGAGTGGTAATGGAAGTCGTCGAGCGCGTCGACCCAGGCGCGGCAGTAGTTGGACAGGTAGTGGCCGCGCTTGATCGCGGACAGCCAGTACAGATGCATCGGGCGCTCGGCATCGATCTGGATGGCGTGATCGATGATGCTCTCGATCGGGGCAAAGCCGGACTCCCAGGCGACGAAGATCAGCGGTCGGGTCGACTCCTCGTCGAGGGTGAAGTTGCCGCTCGGGCCGCAGAGTGCCAACTCGCGACCCTTTCGCAGACGCTCGAAGGCGAATTCGCTGAACCGATCATCCGGCCGGCGGCGAAGGTGGAAGCGCAGGTGGGTGCCGTCGCAGGGACAACTGGCGATCGGCAGGATCTTCGGCCGCATGCCGTCGAAGCACAGCGCGACGGCCTGCCCGGCGAGAAAGCGCAGGCTCTGTGAGCGCGGCGTGCGCACCTGCAACAGCAGCACCTCGTCCTGGAGACGCTCGACCTTGCTCACCTTGGCGGTCAGGTGCTGCTCCGGGATCTCCTCGGCCCGACCGGTTTCATGCGCCTCGATTTCGAGGTCGGAGTCGGGGGTGTTGCAACAGGCCAGAAACCAGCCATCGGCCTGTTCCGCCTCGCTGAAGTGAAAATCGCTGAAACAGGTCGGCCGGATACGGCCACGGAGCAGGCGGACACCGCACCCGCCGCAAGTGCCGTTGGCGCAGTGATAATCGAGATTCAACCCGGCCCGCAGGCCGGAGTCGAGAATACTCTCGTGCGTCTCGACCTCGAACTCGTGCCCGCTTGGGTGAACCTTGACCTTGAACGACAATGCGGCGTATTCCTGGCAAACGCGGTGTTGTCGGCCCGTCTCGTGACGAGCCCGGGGGAATCCGAATGAGGATAAGGGGGAAGATCCGGCACAACAAGCTCATCGCCGCAGGCGAGACACACGTCGCGGATACCCGCGGCGCATCGGCGGAAGGCCCCGTCCTCGATGGGTAAGCGAGGTTATTTGCTGTGGTCGTCGCGCAGTTTGACCTGGTGCATGTACCAACCGATCAGCGTCCCAAGCACCATCGCCTGCTTGCGATCACAACGTTCCTGCAATTCGAGCAGGCGTTCGCTGGTCTCGGCGGCCAACTCTTTGTGGCTGGCCAGCTGGTCCTCGACCAGGCTGAGCTCGATCTTCAGTCGATGCAGCTCGGTAGACAGGCGCTCAGGATCGGTCGCGGTGTCGCCAACCCCCTTCATCGCCGCCGCCTCGCGAATCCGCCGGGTCTTTTCCAGCATGGCGCTGGCCTCGGGCTGCAGCTCCGGGTAGACCCGCGTCAGCTCGGACATACGCAACGCACCCTCGAAGGTCCTCAATTCCCCCTCTTGGATCTGCCGTTGAAGAACTTTTCGGCGCACACCGACCATGCGCGCCGCCTGGGAAAGGCTCAATGATCGATCCATTACTATCTCCATGGATATAGAGGCCCCGTCAGGACCTATCTCTTCCGGAGTATAGTCGGCGATATCCAGAGTCGAAGACAAAGCAAATCAATCAGGTATTTTCAAGCAGGCCGGGGCCGGAAACAGCCGCTCGGATCCATCGATCTGGCGGCAAACAGTATGGATTATCAATCCGTTAGGATCTTGATCTGTTCCAGCAACGGCACCAGCACCGGTTCGAGCTTGCGCCGCATCAGGCTGCCGATCGCCGTCGAATCACGGAACACCGGCCGGACCACGCCGTAGCTCAGGCCCGACAGCACCCGCATCGCCCGCAGCGGCTCGCCCAGCCGCGCGTCCAGCGCCAGGACGGCATCTGTCTGCCCAGTCAACGATCGATCGGTCGAGTCCGAGCCCATCCAGGCAGCGGCCTCGGCAAGCAACTCGTCGATGGTCGCGTCAGCCCGGCCCTCGGGTCTGGCCGCGGCGAAGTAGCCGGCAATCAGTCCAGGGCGGTATTGACTACATCCTGGTTGGAGGGCTTTTTGAACACCCGCCGCACGGTCTCCAGATACGCCTGACCGCCGGGACCGAGGACCCGGGCGAGTTGTCCGGCCAGGATATTGCCTTGCAGCGCCAATGCGTCGAGGTCAGCGCCGAGGCGTTCGAAACTCACCGCCCCGGGGGCCTCTTCGGGCAGTTCGTCCGGCACCGCGGCGAGGAATCCGACGTAGTAGGCGTTCTTGCGCTGGGCCTTTTTCCACAGCTCGGCCTTGGCCGCGGGATCGATCAGTCCGGTCTGCAAGACCAGGCGGACGGTCTCGATCATCTTCTCCGGCTCGACCTCGAACGGCAGGTGTTCGACCAGATAGTCGGCCAGTACCGGCCCCATTGCGCCGCGCACAACCTCGTTCTTGGTCAACATCTGCCGGGCGTTCTCGGCGTCTTCCATCACCCACCAGGCACGGCGCGCCAGTTCGTCGCTCAGCCCGGGCGCGCAGACGGCGGCGACCACGGCCTCCGGCTCGCCGAGCAGCAGCAGCTGTTCGAGGCTCTCGTCGCGCATCTGCCCCATCCGCGTCCAGCGTTGCAGATAGACCGGATAACCGCCGGGCGATCCGAGCACATGCCCGGAGATCAGTTCCCGAACGCGCTTGATGTACTGGTCGTCGCGACAGTTGGGATTCAACTGCACCTGGGCCTCGCCCTTGTCCGACAGGCCATAGACGATCAGCCGCGATTCATCGATGCGAATCGCCTGGGGCTGATTGGCCAGCATCACGTTGAGACGCAGTGAGTCTTCGGGAGAGAGGTCCATGGGAGAACGGTCGTCGGATTACGGAACGCCGGCTGTGCCCGGCCGGTCGGCGGATAGCCAGCCTGAGCGTCGCTCGCCTGCGGCCAAGACTGGCCGTCGCGCCGGCTCAGTTGCTGCCGGCCTCCCCGGGGGGGACATAGGAAGCGTCCTGGGGGTTGAGAAAGATGAACTGATGCTCTCCCGGTTCCAGTTCGACGAAATCGAGGGTCGCGGTATCCAGCAGGGGTACATACTCGGGGGCCATGACCACCTCGACGCCCTCGGACTTGAAGCGGATGTCGTCTTCGCCGACCTCATCGAAACCCATCTTGTACTCGATCGTGCCATCGGCCCGCTTCATGGCCGCCAGACGCAGCGCCATATCGTCGGTGCCGCTCTGTCGCGCCGCGTTACGGACCTGCTCGGCTGCCGCCGCCGTGAATGTGAACATACTTACCTCTCGCTGCGTCTGAGCGCCATTCAGCGGCGCCGTCTGGGGCTGCGATCGACGACGAAATCGACAAACCGTCGCGCCCACCGATTTTTTCCTGTGTCCCGCATGTGGGAATAATTGGCCAGCAGATTCCTGTAGACGATTCCGTCGTGCCGGCCGTCGATTCCGTGGCCGCGTTCCACATCATAGGCAAATTCAAACCCTTCGCCGAGACGCTCCAAGCCGGAATAGTGAAACTCGTGAGCGGGAATCAGCGCCCCGCCATCGGCCGATTTCGGCCAAGGATGACTGGGAGTCTCACGAAGATTGACGTAACCCCTGCCCTGCGGCCTCCGATGCATCACCACTTCGGCCGGCAGTAAATCTACCATAGATCGACGCTCACCCCGCCATTCCAGGCTTCGGCACAGATACATCAAACCGCCGCACTCGGCATAGGCGGGGCCGTCGTGCTCAATGAAATCCCTTATGGCGACTCGCATCGAGCGATTGGCCTCGAGCTGTTCCATGGCGGTCTCCGGGAAACCGCCGCCGAGGAACAGGCCGTCGACATCCGGGAGTTCCGGATCTCGCAGCGTATCGAAGGGCACCATCTCCGCACCGGCGGCGCGCAGGGCCTGCAGATCCCCAGGGTAGTAGAAGCCGAAGGCCTCGTCGCGGGCATAAGCGATCCGCACCCGCGGCGGGCGAATCCCGGGCTCGAGCGGCTCCGGCGCGCCACCCGGCGGCCGGGCCTGCTCGGCCAGTTCGAGCAGCCGATCGAGATCCAACTCCTCGGCGATGCGCTGCGCCAGGGTGCCGATCTGCTCGCCGGCGAGCTGTGACTCGTTGCTCGGCATCAGGCCGAGATGGCGCTCGTCGATCCTCAGATCGGGGTCCCGCTGGACCACTCCGAGCAGTGGGATGCCGACATAGTGTTCGATCGCTCGAACCAGGTTGCCGGCATGCCGGGTCCCGGCGACGTTGTTGAGCACCAGCCCGGCGAGATTGACCGCGGGTTCGAAACTCCGATAGCCCTGGATCAGGGGTACGACGCTGCGCCCCATGCCCTGTGCGTTGATCACCAACACCACCGGCGTACCGAGCTGCCGGGCCAACGCCGCGTTGCTGTTGCTGCCGAGTACGTCCTGCGAATCGTCGTAGAGCGCCAGGTTGCCTTCGATCAGGCCGATATCGGCGTTACGCATCTCGCGCGAAAAGATCGCCTCGATCTCATCGGCCGACTGAACATGGTAATCGAGATTGTGACAATCACGCCCGGCGGCCAGGCCGAGCCAGAGCGGATCGATGAAATCCGGACC
>CAVXWS010000096.1:0-5948 GCA_963765415.1 uncultured Gammaproteobacteria bacterium | reverse complement strand
GGTCACGTCTCCGCCTTCCCGTGGCGCAGGCTTACAAATAGGGCATGAATAACCAGCAGGCCGCGTCCCTGAGCCTGACCGGCAAGGACCTTTCGTCCACCTGCTGCAGGCTGAGCGCGCTGCAGCGGCCACGGATCTCGTTTGCGTAAGCCACAAACTGGGCGACACTTTCCGCGCCGACGATCTCCATATTGAGCTCGAAATTCAGGCGCAGGCTGCGCGGATCGAGATTCGCCGAACCGATCTGCGCGTAGATGCTATCGACGACGAACAGCTTGGTATGCGCAAAAGGCGGCGGCTGGTAATAGATCTTCACGTCGTACTGGAGTAACTCCCACAACAGGTTCCGAGTCGCCCAGTCAATAAAACGCAGGTTACTGCGCTGCGGCAGGATGACCGCGACATCCACGCCGCGCAGTGCCGCGGATTGCAGACTGGCGATCATCTCCCGCGACGGCAGGAAATACGGGGTCAGGATTGTGACCGTGCTCTGCGCCGCTGAGATCACCCCCATCATCACCAGTGCAATCTTGTCCAGATCTTCGTTCGGACCGTCACTTATGCAGCGGCAATAGCTGACGCCCTCATCTTTGTGTCGGGTAGCCCCAGTTTCGAGCGCTTCTTCGGTCGCAAACCGCCAGTCTTCGGCAAAGATCGTTTCCAGTTGCGCCACCGCAGGCCCTCGTATACGAAAGTGTAGGTCCACTGTTCGCTGGTCTGAATCTGAATCCACGAGATGTCTGGCACCGATGTTCATGCCGCCAGTAAAGGCCTGCGCGCCGTCCACCACCAGGATCTTGCGGTGATTACGCAGGTTTAGGTATAGGGTCGGCGGTATCAATCTGGGCGGCAGGAAACGTGCAACACGGATACCGGCACGACGCAATGCCCGGCTGACCCGTGGCCGCGAGTAGCGCTCCCCCAGGCCGTCGACGATCACCCGCACATCCACACCCCGCTTGTGCGCCGCGGAGAGCGCCGCCACGAAGTCGTCACCGACGGAATCGGTCTCGAACAGATAGGTCACCATCAGCACCTGGTCGACGGCCGCATCAATGGCCGACAGCATTGCCGGATAGGCCTGCTCACCGTGACGCAACATTTCTACCTTGTTGCCCGCGGTCAGGGGCCGGGCAGTGACTCGATCAGAGACCCGCACGAAACGTCCGATTTTCGGATCGTCCCCCAGCGCGGCGGTGACCAGGCTGCCGTTGAAGGCACCCCGCTCGTGACCCACCTGCAGCGGAAAGAGACGCAGCTGCGCCAGCCGATGCGCCTGAGTCTTGATGCGGTTGATGCCAAACATGTAGTACATGACCGGCCCGCCCAAGGGAAAGAACAGACACATCGAGACCCACCCGAGCGCCGCGCGCGGATCACGCTTGAACAGCATCGCGTGAACGATTGCCAGCGCGGCCAATGCCATGTGCGCAAAGGCCAGAATCCATTGCCAGGGCAGCCCGGAGACGCCCGCCCCGAATTGAACAATCAGACGATCAATGTTCATAGCGAGCCTGCGGCACAGTGGAACAGGTTGAACCGTCACCCATCCGACGGGCCTCAGGTGCAGTCTAGGCCGGGCAGCGGGCACGACAGGGCCGAATCAACCCCTCCTGGGCAAGGGAAGAACCAAGGCCCTTTGCTCTCGATGCGAAAATAACTGCACAACCGTCTGCAATCTTTACTTTGACATGGGAGTTGCCAACCACAGAGGCTATCCGGCCAACTGAATCGACGCCG
Organism: uncultured Gammaproteobacteria bacterium; assembly: GCA_963765415.1. GTDB lineage: Bacteria > Pseudomonadota > Gammaproteobacteria > Chromatiales > Chromatiaceae > CAVXWS01. The sequence continues at coordinate 4,208 of CAVXWS010000096.1, read as the reverse complement.
GCATATTGGGTGGCCGGGTTCATAACGGTGTAACGGCCTTTTTGTTTTGCGCAGGGACATCGGGCGGAACGTCAACCGTCTGAATCAGGGCCAGCATGTTCACGCAAGACCACCTGCACCTCCTCCCCGCTCATCACCTCCTTCTCCTGCAACAGGGCTGCGACGGCATCCATGGCCGGGCGTAATCGCTCGAGGATTTCGCGCGCCCTTCGCTGGCCGCCCTCCACCAGCGTTTTCACTTCGGTATCGATCACTCGGGCGGTCTCCTCGCTGTAATTCTTTTCTTCCATGTAATCCCCACCCAGATAGAGCGACTGCTGACGGCGGCCGTAAGTCAGCGGTCCCAACTGCTCGCTCATGCCGAGCCGGGTGACCATATCACGCGCAACCTCGCTCGCCCGCTCCAGGTCGTTCGATGCACCGCTGGAGACATCGCCGAAGACGATCTCCTCGGCCACCCGACCACCAAGCAGGATCGCCAGCTGATCCCGGAGTTCGCTCTCGGTGGAAAGGAATTTTTCCGCCACCGGGAGCTGCAGCGTATAGCCGAGTGCGGCGACCCCACGAGGAATGATCGATACCTTGTGCACCGGCTCGCCGGTCGGCACGGTCAGGGCGACCAACGCATGACCGGACTCGTGGAAGGCGACGCGACGCTTTTCCTCGCTGTTCAGCACTCGGTGTTTCTTCTCCGGACCGGCAATGACGCGGTCGATAGCTGCCTCGAAGTCCACCATATTCACCGCATCGTGGCCGTGGCGAACCGCCAGGATCGCCGCTTCGTTGGCGATGTTGGCCAGGTCGGCGCCGACGAATCCCGGCGTGCGCTGAGCGACCACGCCCAGGTCGACATCCTGGTCGAGCGTCAGCTTTCCGGCGTGCAGCTTGAGTATCTGCTCACGCGCAGCCAGATCGGGCTTGTCCACCACGATCTGCCGGTCGAAGCGCCCGGCGCGCAACAGCGCCTTGTCCAACACCTCGGGCCGGTTGGTAGCGGCCATGACCACCACCCCGGTTGAGGGATCGAAGCCGTCCATTTCGGTCAGTAACTGATTGAGCGTCTGCTCACGTTCGTCGTGCCCGCCCATCATCATCGGACCGCCGCGGGTGCGGCCGATGGCGTCGAGTTCATCGATGAAGATGATGCAAGGCGCCTTCTCACGGGCCTGCTGAAACAGATCACGCACCCGAGCCGCCCCGACGCCGACAAACATCTCGATGAACTCGGAACCACTGAGATTGAAGAAAGGAACCCCCGCCTCGCCGGAGACTGCACGCGCCAGCAGGGTCTTGCCCGTGCCCGGCGCGCCGAGCAGCAGCACCCCCTTCGGCATGTGGCCGCCCAGGCGCTGGATACGCGTTGGGTCCTTGAGAAACTCTATGCTCTCCTTGAGTTCCTCTTTCGCCTCTTCGGCGCCGGCGACCGCATCAAAGGTCACCTTGGGCAGGGTATCGGCATGTATCTTCACCCGATTGCCGATATTCAGGAAGCCACCGGCAGCACCGCTCATGCGCTTGCCCATCCAGCTCCAGAAAAGAAACAGCAGCGCAAAAGGCACTACCCAACCGAGAACGTTGTTCAGCCAGTGAGACTCATGGCGGACGGTGTACTCGACGCCGTGCTTTTCCATCAATTGTGCCAGTTCGTTGTTCGGCAAGGGCACGGTGACGAATGGCCGCGGCTTACCATCCAAATCCTTGATCTTCAGCGTTCCCTGAATCAGAGTCTCGGTGACGACCGCCTTTTCAACCTGCTCCTGCTGCAGGTGCTTGAGAAACTGGCTGTAGGGAATCTCTTCCTTGGTCATCTGCGCGGCGGTTTGCCACATGAACCAGACGGCAGAGAGCGTCAGCAGGTAGATCACGAGAGCGATGTTCGGACGCCGCCAGAAATTCACCTTGTCGGGCTTATTTACCTCGATATCGGGTTTCTTTAAATCCATAGGTCAGGTTCCTGGTGTCTTCAGCCTTATCCCGCATATCTCATGAGGGGATCGGAATTTCCGGGAAATCTGGCCAAGCAGCTTGGCCGACCGGTCGAACAGGCATAGCCGTAGCTATGGGTGAGCCGGGACCGTCTGTCCGGCGGACGGACGCAGCCTGGCGAACGGGCAGGCCAGGGAGGGCATGCCCTGGACCAGCGCGCGCAGCGGGAACGCGAAGCGCGATGGGAGGGGGCGTCGCTCCCGGCATCCTGCCTCCGGCGACACTTGCGCCTCCGTGCGCGTCGTCGGGCGAGATACAAGGCCAGATTTTTCAGACAACCGATCAGGACAAGACGTACCGTCGAAGCCGGTGACCTAAACGAACTCAAAAACCCGTGATTCGTGCAACATAACCTCAGCACCTTGTCCGCCCTCATGCAATATCTGGGTTAGACCTGGAATCGCAGGGGACAGTCACACCTGCCCGCCACCGCACGAGTATTGAAGAATCCGCGGCGGCGAAACCGCTTATCGATTCGACGCGTCACCCGGGTCAACGGCATCGAGAAGAATGACCTCGATTTCTTCGATGATCTCCTCCTGGCGCAGCGCACGCACCCGACGCTGAATCGTCTCCGAACGTTCCTCCAGGTGGCGGACAGCGCCGTCCAGATGTCGTAAGCGCCTCTCGTTCTCGGCGAGCAAGGCCTCGTACAAGATCGCGTGCAGCGCAGCGAACAGGTACTGCTCGGCGAGTTCCAACAGGAAGTCTGCTGGCGCCAGATTGAGAACCGGAGCGAACGCGTGCCGCGGAGCAGGTTCGCGATGCGTCTGGAAGGGGGGCAACAGCTGGCGAACGTCTGGCTCGGCGGTGATTTCGCGATGCCACATTACGGTCAAAGTCAACAGCTTGTGCTGCTGATGCTGAGCGGTCAGTTCGCTCACGATCGTCGTCAGCACGGCCGGGATCTCCTCGGCAACGTCGGCACCGTCCAACCCGACGAAAGTGGCATCCCGTTCGCCAAGGCGCGCGCAGAGCTTTTGCCCTACGGCGATCGTAGCCATGCTCTGCGCATCGGCTGCGGCCCGTTCTGACTGCCAGCGCGCATCAAGGCGCTCGTTGAAATCGCCACAGAAGCCGCGCCGAGACCCGACCAGCAGAAAGACCCGATGTGCGGTTTCGGCCGTGGGATTGACTCCCGGATGGAAGGCGAGAAAATCCTCCGCTACCGCTTCGACCTGCCTCACCATTGCCTGCTGGTTCGGAAGCAGGCGCGCAAGCTTGCGCGTCTCGATGTAAGCGAGGTTCTTCATACTGCGCATGATGTCGCCGATCTCGGCCATGCTCGCCAGTCGTTGCTCGAGATTGCGCCGCTGGCTCATTCGCCTTTGGCCTCCATAACCTGGTTCAGCCACTCCGCCGTTGCGACGCTCCAGTCCTCGCGCGGGCTGTCCAGAGTCAGCGGGCTTTGCGCTACGGCCTGTGCCAGCTGCGCCAACGCCGGCTCGATCCGTTCCGGCTCCAGAGGGTCGAACAGGCCGTCGTTGAATGCCACCAGCCAGGCGAGTTGGAAGAGTTCAGACAGGGGACTGAGCCGATCCTGCTTGAGAATCTCCCGCAGCAGCTGTCCGCGCCGAATGGCCCGCTCCATGCTCGCCTCCAGCCGGGCGCCGAAGCGCGTGAACGACTCGAGCTCCAGGAACTGCAGATAGTCCAGTTTCATCCGCCCGGCCTCGGCCTTGATGCCCGGATGCTGGGCAGCGCCACCGATCCGCGACACCGATCGGCCGATTTCATTGCCAGCGGTGTCAACGACCTGGTGCTCGATCTGCGCTACAACGGCGGCGGCCTGATCAGTACGGCCAATTTGCTCGGCGACCTGCTCGGCGGTGATGTCGCGGAGGGCCTGGTGTTCTCAGAGATGCGCTTCAACGCGGATCGAGCTCAGGAATTCAATTCGATCGAAGTCTTCAATCAACTCGCCAGTTCGATGAGCCTGTCGCGGCTGGTCGTGATCGCCAGCAACAGGACCGCGTCGGCCAGCGAGCTGGTAACGAACAGCATGGCGTCGCACGTGGACGTCACGATCGTCGGCGATACAACGTTCGGCAAGCCGGTCGGCCAGGTCGGCTTCGAGTTCTGCGACAAGATTCTGCGGCCCACCGCGTTCCAGACCGTCAATGCGGACGGCGACGGCGACTATTTCGGCGGCATCCCGGTGAATTGTCCGGCACCCGACGATCTCGCCATTGCGGTCGGCGCCGATAACGATCCGAACCTGC
>CAVXWS010000095.1:0-16448 GCA_963765415.1 uncultured Gammaproteobacteria bacterium | reverse complement strand
GTTGGTCTTGATGTATCACCCGCCGCTCGGCGACAACGCCCGCCAGCGCCTGGCGGTGTTGCGCAACAGCAACGACGGCTTCCTGATTGCACAGAAGGATCTCGAGCTGCGCGGTCCGGGCGAGGTGCTCGGCACCCGCCAGACGGGTGAGATGCAGTTTAGGGTCGCCGATCTGCTGCGTGACCAGGATCTGATCGAGACCGTGCAGCAGACCGCCGACGAGTTTTTGCGCACTCACCCGGACCGCGTCGACGCTCTGGTGCGACGCTGGATCGGTGATCGCGTGCGCTTTGCCGACGCCTGAGCGGCGCCTGATTTGTGGTCGGCAAAGTCCCTTCGGCAGTGTCCATCCGGCAGTGAGAAAATGCGCTCATACTCGCGCGCCGGCCTGTGCAATAATCCTGGCACTTCACGAACATAAGAAATAACGAGCCAATGCATCGCAAGCCCTCGGGCGAGACAAAGGCCGATCGTCGTCCTTTGATCGCCCACGTGATCTTCCGCTTGGGAGTTGGCGGTCTCGAGAACGGCGTCGTGAATCTGGTCAACCGCTTGCCGGCGGAGCGCTTCCGGCATGCCATCATCTGTATGCAAGACTTCACCGAGTTTCGTCAGCGCATCACCCGGTCTGACGTCGAGGTCTTTGCCGTTCACAAGAAAGAAGGCCACGACCTGGCGGCGCAATGGCGCTTGTACCGCCTGTTTCGGCGCTTGCGCCCGGCGATCGTGCATACCCGCAACTTCGGCTGTCTCGAGGCCTTGTTGCCGGCAGTGCTGGCGGGAGTGCCGGCGCGGGTACATGGCGAGCACGGCTGGGACGTGTTCGATCCCCGGGGGCGCAGCCGCAGGCATCAGTGGCTGCGTCGGGTGCATGCCGCGCTGGTCGATCGTTATGTGCCCCTGTCGCGTGAACTCGAGACCTATCTTCTCGAGCGCGTCGCAGTCGCCCCCGAGCGGCTGATGCGTATCTACAATGGTGTCGATACGGAGCGTTTTCACCCGGCGGCGGTGGCTGAGTCGACGTACCGTTTCCCCCGGCCTCATCGGAAACGCGGACTTCGTGATCGGGACCGTCGGAAGAATGCACGGGGTCAAGGATCAGGAGAACCTCACCGATGCCTTCATCCGGCTTTGCGATCGCCTGCCGGAGCATGCCGCGCGCCTGCGTCTGGTGATGATCGGCGACGGCCCTCTGCGCGAAGTCTGTCAGGGGCTGCTCAAGGCCGCGGGCCGGGCCGGGCAGGCCTGGTTGCCCGGCGACCGTGACGATATCGCGGATCTGATGCGATCCATGTCGATCTTTGTGCTGCCGTCGCAGGCGGAGGGTATTTCCAACACCATCCTCGAGGCGATGGCCACCGGCCTGCCGGTGGTCGCCACGGCGGTCGGCGGCAATCCGGAGCTGGTGGTCGATGGCGAGACCGGGCGGCTGGTGCCCAGTGGTGATCCGGACGGCATGGCCGCGGCGATCGCCGACTATGTCACCGACGGCAGGCTGCGGGAGCGTCAAGGTGCCGCCGCCCGCCAGCGTGCCGAGCGGCAGTTCAGTCTGGACGACATGATGGAGCTTACGCCGACCTGTATTCCAACGTCATCCGGCAAAAGGCGCCGCAGTTGTTGGCGGCGGTCGGGCCGGCCTGAGTGTGCGGCATCGTCGGCATTCTGCATCTGGCCTCGCAGACGGTGCCGAATCGCGACCTGCTCGAGCGCATGAACGACAGCCAGGCCCACCGCGGCCCCGACGAGGGCGGCCTGCACCTCGAGCCGGGCGTCGGGCTGGGGCACCGGCGGCTGTCGATCATCGACCTGGCCAGCGGCCAGCAGCCGCTGTTCAACGAGGACGGCAGCGGTCGTCGTCGTCTTCAACGGCGAGATCTACAACTTCCAGCGAGCTGATGCCCGAGAGCTGCAGGCCGCTGGGCCATCGTCTTCCGCACGCACTGCGACACCGAGGTCATCGTCCATGCCTGGGAGGAGTGGGGCGAGGACTGCGTGCGGCGCTTTCGCGGCATGTTCGCCTTCGCGCTCTGGGACCGCAACCAGCGCAGCCCTGTTCCTGGCCCGCGACCGGCTCGGCATCAAGCCGCTGTACTACGCGCTGCTCGACGACGGCAGCTGCTGTTCGGCTCCGAGCTGAAGTCGCTGCTGGTGCACCCGGGCCTGCGCCGCGAGATCGACCCGCTGCGCGGTCGAGGACTACTTCGCCTACGGCTACGTGCCCGAGCCGCGCACCATCCTTGCCGGCGGTCTACAAGCTCGCGCCCGGGCACACGCTGACCGTGCGCGGCGACCGCCGCCGCTGCCGGCCAGTCGGGCTACTGGGACATGCCGTTTCACGCCGGTCGCCGCCGGCGGTATCGAGGACGCCGAGCGACGAGCTGATCGAGCGCCTGCGCGAGGCGGTGCGATCTGCGCCTGATCGCCGAGGTGCCGCTCGGCGCCTTCCTCTCCGGCGGCGTCGATTCCAGCGCCGTGGTGGCGATGATGGCCGGGCTCGACCGACAAGCCGGTCAAGACCTGCTCGATCGGCTTCGACGACCCGGCGTTCAACGAGTCCGAGTTCGCCGCAGCAGGTCGCCGAGCGCTACCGCACCGACCACCACGTCGAGACCGTCGATGCCGACGACTTCGACCTGATCGACAAGCTGGCGCCGCCTGTACGACGAACCCTTTGCCGACAGCTCGGCGATGCCGACCTACCGCGTCTGCGAGCTGGCGCGCGCACGCGTCACGGTCGCGCTGTCGGGCGACGGCGGCGACGAGAACCTCGCCGGCTATCGGCGCTACCGCTGCACCTGAACGAGGAGCGGATGCGCGCGCTGCTGCCCATGGGGCTGCGCCGGCCGCTGTTCGGCGCGCTCGGGCGCGTCTATCCGAAGGCCGACTGGGCGCCGCGCGTGTTCCGCGCCAAGACCACCTTCGAGGCCCTGGCGCGCGATTCGGTCGAGGCCTATTTCCACAGCGTCTCGCTGATGACGCGACGAGCACCGCGCGCGCCGCTGTTCAGCGCCGGCGTTCAAGCGCGAGCTGCAGGGCTACGAGGCAGTGGAGGTGCTGCGCCGCCATGCGGCCAGGCGCCCACCGACGATCCGCTGTCGCTGGTCCAGTACCTCGACCTGAAGACCTATCTGGTCGGCGACATCCTCACCAAGGTCGACCGCGCCAGCATGGCGCACGCGCTCGAGGTGCGCGATGCCGCTGCTCGACCACCAACTGGTCGAGTGGATGTCCGGCGCTGCCGCCCGAGCTGAAGCTGCGCGGCGGCGAGGGCAAGTACCTGTTCAAGAAGGCGCTGGAGCCGCATCTGCCGAACGACGTGCTGTACCGGCCCAAGATGGGCTTCTCGGTGCCGCTGGCCGCCTGGTTCCGCGGCCCGCTGCGCGAGCGGCTGCGCGAGTCCGTGCTCGGCCCGGAACTCGCCGACAGCGGGCTGTTCGATCGCGCCTTTCTGCAGCAGTTGGTCGACCGTCACCAGTCGGGCCGGCGCGACAACAGCGCCATGTTGTGGGAGTTGCTGATGTATGCCTCTTTTCAGCGCCAGGTGCTCGGTGATTAGCTTGCACAGGGCATGAGGGGAAGCGGCGAGAGGCAACGCCGGATTTTTCAGAAGACCGATCAGTACACAAAACACAAAGTGCCTCCGAAGACCATGGCCTCAACGGACGCCAAAACCCGTGATTCATGCACTCAACCCTCCGCATGAGGTCCGCCCTCTTGCAATATGCGGGTTTGGCTCGTCCCGTTCTTGGTATACTTCCGACGCTGCGAGGAACGGCCGCCTCCGGGCGGCCTTTTTTCGGTCTTGACCGGCCGCGACCGACAGAGTCGGTGGGCTGCCCGATCCGGGGGCCGTACCAGACGGCTGTCAAGGCACGTCCGCTCCCGAGCTTTGAGAATGCAAACCATTCTGCGAAGCCCATTAAAACAACCGAGGAGGAAGGGCCGAGCATGAGTCTTTCGGCCGATTCCCTGGCCTGCGCCCGGGACGATCGCGACCTGTTTTCCGATCTCAGTTTCGAACTCCATCCCGGCGAGGCCCTGTTGGTCGAGGGTCGTAACGGTTCGGGCAAGACCACTTTGCTGCGTATTTTGTGTGGGATTCGTCGGCCCGACGAAGGAGTGGTGCGGTTTCGCGACGAGGAGATCGACCGGCTCGGCTCCGACTATCACGCCCACATGGCCTACGTTGGCCATCACGACGGGATCAAGCGCGAGCTGACCGCCGAGGAGAACCTGCGCTGGGGATCGGCGCTCGGGTATTCCGGCGACATGAGTCTGACCGAAGCCCTCCAGCGGGTACGGCTGACCGGCTTCGAAGACGTGCATGCGCACAAGTTCTCCGCCGGGCAACGCCGCCGCCTGGCGCTGGCGCGCCTGCTGGCCGGCAGCGCCGAACTCTGGATTCTCGACGAACCGTTCACGTCTCTGGATCGAAGCGGGGTGAAATTGGTCGAAGAACTGATTGCCGAACATCGCGCCAAGGGCGGCATGGTGGTCGCCACCTCGCATCACGACATGGAACTCGGCGATACCGGGGTCCGGCGCCTCGACCTGTCGGCGCGGGTGAACTGACGGCGATGAGCTGGGCGAATGGCTTTGCCGCGCTGGTGCGGCGGGATCTGACGGTGGCCTTTCGCCGCCGGGCCGAGATGGCCAACCCGCTGCTGTTCTTCGTCCTGGTGGTGACCCTGTTCCCGCTGGGGGTGGGGGCGGAGCCGAAACTGTTGGCGAACATGGCGCCCGGGGTGGTCTGGGTGGCGGCCCTGCTCGCGGCCCTGCTGTCGCTGGACGGTATCTTCCGCCCGGATTTCGACGACGGGACGTTGGAGCAGCTGGTGCTGAGTGCCCACCCGGTGCCGGTGCTGGTGCTGGCCAAGGTCAGCGCGCATTGGCTGATCACCGGCCTGCCGCTGATCCTGACCGCACCCCTGCTGGCGCTGCTTCTGGGGCTGCCGGCGACGGCGATGGGCACCCTGGTGGCCTCGCTGCTGCTCGGTACCCCGGTGCTCAGCCTGGTCGGCGCGATCGGCGTGGCGCTCACCGTAGGCCTGCGCCGGGGCGGAATGATCCTGTCGCTGCTGGTGCTGCCGCTCTACGTGCCGGTGCTGATCTTCGGCGCCAGCGCGGTGGATTCGGCGACCATGGCCCTGCCGGTGGCGGCACAAATGTATATCATGGGGGCTTTTCTGGCCCTGGCCCTGACCTTGACACCGGTCGCGACGGCGGCCGCACTGAAAGTGAGTCTGAGCTGACGATGTGGAAGTGGATTCACCGATTGGCCTCGCCGCCGACCTTCTACCGCCTGAGCGGGCGGTTTCTCCCCTGGTTGTGGTCGGCGTTCGGGCTGCTGCTGGTCGCCGGACTGTACGGCGGCCTGATCTATGCGCCGACCGACTATCAGCAGGGCGAGAGTTTCCGGATCATCTATATCCACGTGCCGGCGGCCTGGATGTCGATGTTCGTCTACATGGTCATGGCCGGCGCCGGCCTGATCGCCCTGGTCTGGCGGATCAAGTTGTCCGAGATCGTGATGATCTCGTGCGCGCCGATCGGCGCGGCCTTCACCTTCCTGGCGCTGGTCACCGGCTCGCTGTGGGGCAAGCCGATGTGGGGCACCTGGTGGGTCTGGGACGCCCGACTGACCTCCGAGCTCATCCTCCTGTTCCTGTATCTCGGCGTGATCTCGCTTTACGGCGCGATCGAAGATCGGCGCAGCGCCGCCCGCGCGGTGGCCATCCTGGCCCTGGTCGGGGTGGTCAATATCCCGATCATCCATTATTCCGTGGAATGGTGGAACACCCTGCACCAGCCGGCGACCGTGACCAAGTTCGACAAACCCTCGATGCACATCGACATGCTGATCCCGTTGTTGGTGATGGCCGTTGCGTTCAAGGTCTATTTTGTCAGTGCCCTGCTGCTGCGCGCCCGGGCGGAACTCTTGGAGCGCGAAAGAGACAGTAATTGGGTCAGACAATTGGTCGAGTCGCCATGAAAGAGTTTTTCGCCATGGGCGGCTACGCCTTCTACGTTTGGACCTCCTACGCCCTGGCCGCGGTGGTCCTGGCGGCCAATGTGGTCGTCGCCCGACATCGGCACAAGGAGCAACTCGCACGGATCGCGCGGAAATTGAAGAGAGAGCAAGCAAAGACATGAATCCGAAACGACAGAAGCGCCTGATCCTGATCGGCTTGATGGTCCTTGGCGTCGGCGTGGCCGTCGGCCTGGCCCTGAAGTCGTTCAACGAGAACCTGATGTTCTTTTTCTCACCCAAGGAGGTGGCGGCCGGCAAGGCGCCGGGCAGCGCCCCCTTCCGGCTCGGCGGCATGGTGGTCGACGGCTCGGTGAAACGGCCCGGCGAAGGACTGGTGGTCGAGTTCGGTGTGACCGATCATGCTGAGAGCATTACCGTGGCCTATGAAGGGATATTGCCCGATCTGTTCCGCGAGGGGCAGGGGATCATCGCCATGGGCCGCTTGAACGACCAGGGCGTGTTCGTCGCCGACGAGGTGCTGGCCAAACACGACGAAAACTACATGCCCCCCGAGGTCGCCGCCGCCATGAAGACGGCGCAGGCCGGCAGCGAGACACAGGCACCGGCGGCGCGTTGAGGCCGTCGTCTGCCGTCGCAGACGGGGTCATTCTGATCATTGAGAGAACGTTTATATGATTCCAGAACTCGGACAAGTCGCTCTGATCGTCGCCCTGATCCTGGCGGTCGTGCAATCGGTCTTCCCGCTGATCGGGGCGCAGACCGGCAATCGGGCCTGGATGGCGCTGGCCAGGCCGGCCGCACAGGGTCAGTTGCTGTTCGTCGCCATCGCCTACGTCTGCCTGACCGCGGTCTTTCTGAATCACGACTTCTCCGTTCTGTACGCGGCGCAGCATTCCAACACCAAGCTGCCGACCATCTACCTGATCTCCGGGGTGTGGGGCGCGCACGAGGGTTCGCTGCTGCTTTGGTCCCTGATCCTGGCCGTCTGGACCGGCGCGGTGACCCTGTTCAGCGGCCGCCTGCCGCGTGAGATGAGCGCCCGGGTGATCGGGGTCATGGGCCTGGTCAGCATCGGTTTTCTGCTGTTCATGCTGTTCACCTCGAACCCGTTCGAGCGCCTGGTGCCGGCCGCCGCCGAGGGGCGAGACCTCAACCCGCTGCTGCAGGACCCGGGACTGGCGATCCACCCGCCGATGCTCTACATGGGTTACGTCGGCTTCGCGGTGGCCTTCGCCTTCGCCATCGCCGCCATGCTCGGCGGTCGTCTGGACAGCGCCTGGGCGCGCTGGTCGCGGCCCTGGACGCATGTGGCCTGGCTGTTCCTGACCCTGGGTATCGCGCTCGGCAGCTGGTGGGCCTACTACGAGCTGGGCTGGGGCGGCTGGTGGTTCTGGGATCCGGTCGAGAACGCCTCGTTCATGCCCTGGCTGGTCGGCACCGCGCTGATGCACTCGCTGGCGGTGACCGAGAAGCGCGGCGCCTTCAAGGCCTGGACGGTGCTGCTGGCGATCTTCGCCTTCTCGCTGAGCCTGCTCGGCACCTTCCTGGTCCGCTCGGGCGTCCTGACCTCGGTGCACAGCTTCGCCGCCGACCCGTCGCGCGGGGTGTTCATCCTCGCCTTCCTGGTCATGGTGATCGGCGGTTCCTTACTGTTGTTCGCGTTGCGCGCCGCTGACGTCAAGTCCGATGTGCGCTTCGAGTTGCTCTCGCGGGAAACCGGTCTGCTGGTGAACAACTGGTTGCTGATCGCCTTTGCCACTACGGTGTTGCTCGGCACCCTTGCGCCGATCATCAACGACTTCTTCATCGAGATCGGCCTTACGCGCGACAAGCTCTCGGTGGGATTCCCGTTCTACAATTTCATGTTCGCCGTGCTGATGGTGCCGCTCGCCCTGGCCCTGGGCGTGGGCTCGATCCTGCGTTGGAAGCGGGACTCCGAGCAGCGCCTCATCCGGTATCTGCGTCTGCCCGCGGCCGTGGCCTTACTGGCCGGTCTGCTGTTCCCGCTGCTGTTTCTGCCCGAGTTCAAGTGGCAGGCGGCGCTCGGAATGGTTCTGGCCTTCTGGATCGCGCTGGTCACGGCCAAGAATCTGCAGAGTCTCATGAGCGAAGGTCGCGGTTTCCGCGGGGTTCCCCGCAGCCAGTGGGGCATGAGTGTGGCGCATATCGGGGTTGCGGTCTTTACCGTGGGTGTCAGCCTGACCTCGCTGTACAGCACGGAGAAAGACATCAAGCTGGCCCCGGGCGAAAGCTACACGCTGGAGGATTACGAGTTCACCTTCCAGGGCGTCAATGCCCATCAGGGTCCGAATTATCGAGCCGATCGCGGGCATCTGATCGTCCGCCAGGGTGACCGGCAGATCGCCGACATGTGGCCGGAGAAGCGGATCTACCACGCCCAGCCGCAGCCGATGACCGAGGCGGCGATCGACGCCGGCCTGACCCGCGACCTGTTCGTCGCCCTGGGGGAGCCGCTGGGCAGCGAAGGTGCCTGGGCGCTGCGCGTCTATCACAAGCCGTTCATACGCTGGATCTGGTTGGGCTGTATCTTCATGGGGCTCGGCGGTCTGCTGGCCGCGACCGACCGTCGCTACCGGCTGCAGGCACGTCGGACGGCCAAGGCGCCGACGGGCGGGACGACCGAGGCGGCCTGATGAAGAAGTGGACCTTCCTCGGCGGCTTCCTGCTGATGGCCGCGTTGCTCGCCTGGGGCATGTACCAGGTCAAACTCGATCCGGGCTTTGCCAAGAAGATACCGTCACCCCTGATCGGTAAGCCGGCGCCGGCGTTCGAACTGCCGGAGCTGTTGTCGCCGGACAAGACCATTACCCCGGCGCAGCTGCAGGGGCAGGTCTGGATGCTCAATGCCTTCGCCTCCTGGTGCAGCGCCTGCGTCTCCGAGCATCGGGTCGTCAGTCGTTTCGCCCAGCGATCCGACGTACCGGTGATCGGGCTGAATTTCAAGGACGAACCGGTCGATGCGCGCAACTGGCTGAGTCGACTCGGTAATCCCTATACCGCGGTCGCTGCCGACACCAGCGGCGCTGCCGGCATCGACTGGGGGGTCGTCGCGGTCCCCGAGACCTTCGTCGTCGACAAGCAGGGTGTGATCCGCCACAAGCACGCGGGACCGATCACGGCCGAGGTGCTGAGCGACGAACTCATCCCCCTGATCGAAGCCCTGAAAAAAGAATCCTGATGCACACAATCCGACATGCCGGCGGCTGGCTGCTCCCGGCCGCCCTTGCCTTGTTCCTGGCAGGCCCGTTGATCGCCTCCGTCGACGTCCTCGAATTCGACTCGCCCGAACAGGAGGCGCGTTACCGGGTGCTGACCGAGGAGTTGCGCTGCACCGTCTGTCAGAACCAGAACCTCGCCGGTTCCAACGCGGACCTGGCCACCGACCTGCGGCACAAGACCTACGAGATGGTGCGCGCCGGCAAGTCGAATCAAGAGGTGCTCGACTATATGGTCGAGCGCTACGGCAATTTCGTCCTGTATCGGCCGCCGTTTTCCGGGGTCTCCCTGTTCCTGTGGGTCGTGCCCTTTTTGCTGGTCGCCTTGAGCGGCTGGTTGATCATGCGGGCGGTCAAGCGCCGCAGCGCGGCGGCAACCGGCACGACCGATGTGGAGCACGATGCCGAGCGGGTGCGTAAGGCCGAGGCGCTGTTGCGCGGTCAGGAGAAGGCGAAGTGAGCATGTTCTGGATACTGGTTGCCGGGATGATCTTGATGGGTCTGGCCTTCGTCGTACCGAGCCTGCTGCGCCCGCCGCGGGCGCGCGAGGACGACGTGGTGGTGGTGCGCTCCGAACAGAACATCGCGATTGCCCGCGAGCGACTGGTCGAGCTCGAGGCCGAACACGCCGCCGGCGCCCTGGACGACGCCAGCTTCGAGCAGGCCAGGCGCGAACTCGAGGTCAACCTGGCCGATGATCTGGTCGAGCCGCAGCCCCGGCAGGCCGGCGGAGGAAATCGCGCCCTGTTGCTCGCGCTCGCCGTGGCGATCCCGGCGGCGACGGTCGGCCTGTACCAGTATCTGGGCGCGCCGCAGCACCTGCAGGTCAGCGGTCCGGGAGGCAGCGCCAGCGCCGGAAATCCGCATGCCGAACAAGGGGAGACCCCCTCGGTCGAGGAGTTGATCGCTCGTCTGGAGCAGCGTCTGCAGGACGAGCCGAACAACCCGGACGGCTGGTTCATGCTCGGCCGAACCAAGATGTCGCTCGGTCAGTATGCCGAGGCGGCGACCGCTTTCGAGAAGACGCTCGATCTGGTCGGTGAGCATCCCTCGATTCTCGTCGCCCTGGCCGATTCCGTCGCCATGACCCAATCGGGCCGCATCTCCGGGCGGCCGGCCGAGTTGGTGCAGCGGGCGTTGTCGGTCTCGCCGGACGATGTCACCGCGCTGTGGCTGGCCGGTCAGGCGGCCGAGGAGCAGGGCGATGCCGCCAAGGCGCTCGAATACTGGCGCAAGGCCGAATCCGGCCTGCAGGATCAGCCGCAATTGTTGACCGAACTGCGCGGAATGATCGAGGCTGTGGAAGGCGACAGCGGCATCGCCGCGCCGCCGGTTGCCAACGCGACGGTCGATGCCGGGCCGAGCCTCGAGCTCGATGTCTCGCTGGCGCCGGAGTTCGCCCAGCAGGTCGAGCCCGGCGACACGGTGTTCATCTTCGCCCGTGCCGAGCAGGGGCCGCCGATGCCGGTGGCCGCGGCCAAGCTGCGCGCCGGCGACCTGCCCGCCAAGGTGACGCTGGACGACAGCATGGCGATGATGCCGCAAATGAAGCTGTCGCTGTTCGAACGGGTCAAGGTCGGTGCGCGCATTTCGCGCTCCGGTCAGCCGGCGGTCCAATCGGGTGATCTGCAGAGCGAGGTGCGCATCGTCGACGTGGCCGGCGATGTCAAACTCCAATTGCGGATCGACCGCGAGGTGCCGTGACCGGCACCGCAACCCTATGACCGAGGATCGAGTGCCGGCGTGAGTTCGGGGCCGGCACAGTGGCGGGGCAATCCTTCCACCGGAGCGGACAGCCGCCCGCAGACCCGGCCGATCGGGCTGGCCCACAGCTTCGCCGGCATCCTCATCGCGCTCGTCCTGTTGCTGGCGGCGGTCGCCGCCGTTCACTACTACGCCGATTATCGCGCCGAACGCGCCGATCGCGAGGCCAGCGAGCGAGTCAATGTCCAGCTCGCCCGGCGGGCCCTCGCCTCGGATCTGGCGGCCATCGTCACCGATCTGACGTTTCTCGCCCGGCACATGGAGAGTCTCAGCTTCGATCCGGTGGCGGCGGATGCGCGCCGGCTCTACCTCTCAGAGGTCTTCGTCACCTTTGCCCGGGAAAAAGGTCTCTACGACCAGCTTCGCTATATCGACAATCGGGGTCTTGAGGTCGTCCGGGTCAACCACCACGAGGGTAACCCGCAGTCGGTGCCTTCAGCCGGGTTGCAGGACAAGTCGGCCCGCTATTACGTCCGCCGCGGACTGCAACTGGGTCGGCGACAGGCCTATATCTCACCGCTGGATCTGAACGTCGAGGGCGGCGAGATCGAGCGTCCCTACAAGCCGGTCTTGCGGCTGGTGACGCCGGTGTTCGATAACCGCGGGCGCCGCCAGGGTTTGCTGGTGCTGAACTACCTGGGACAACGCCTGATCGACAGCTTTCGCCGGGCCGCCGATCAGATCGCGCAACACGTCTATCTGCTCAACGGCGACGGCTATTGGCTGAGCAGTCCGAATCCGGCGGATGAATGGGGCTTCATGTTAGGCCGAGGGCAGACCTTCGGCGACCGCTCGCCGGAGGCCTGGCAGCGGATCCACCGGGAGGAGGCCGGGCAGTTCGCCACCGATACTCATCTGTACTCGTTCGCCACGCTCAGCCCGAGCGCCGATGCCTCGCGGCTGCTGAACAGCGCCGATCTGGACGTTGATGACGAGCAGGCATGGAAGGTGGTCTCGCAACTACCCCTGGTCGAACTGGCGGTCTCGCCGCAGAGATTTCTGGCCCGCAATGCGGTCTTGTACCTGGGCCTGTTGCTGCTGCTCGGGCTGATGGCCTTTCTGCTCGCCCTGGCACAGAGCCAGCGCCGTATCGCCGAGGCGCAGCGTACCTACGAACAACGCTTCCGTCAGACCCTGGAGGAGATTGGGCTGGTTGCCGTCATGGTCGATCCGGAGGGTCGGGTCAGTTTCTGCAACCGTTTCCTGCTGGAACTGACCGGCTGGCGGCGGGAGGAGGTGGTCGGAGCCGATTGGGTCGACCGGTTCGTGCCGAACGACCAGCAGGACTCGGTGCGCGAGGTGCTGGGCCGGCTGGACAAGTTTCCCGCCAGCTTCGAGGGCGAGGTACAGACCCGCGGCGGCGAGCGGCGTCTGATCGCCTGGAACAACACCGCGACCACCGATGCCCAGGGTCGGGTGCTGGCGGTGACCGGGATCGGCGAGGACATCACCGAACGGCGTAAGGCCGAGGAGCAGGTGCGCAAGCTCTCACAGGCGGTCGAGCAGAGCCCGAGCATCGTCATCATCACCGACCGGAGCTGGACGGATCGAATACGTCAATCCCAAGTTCACCGAGGTCACCGGTTATCAACTCGCCGAGGTTGCCGGACAGAACCCGCGGCTGCTCAAGTCCGGTGAGACCTCGCCCGAGGAGTACGCCGAACTGTGGACGACGGTCGGCGGCGGAGGCGAGTGGCGCGGTGAATTCCACAACCGGCGCAAGAACGGTGAGCTCTACTGGGAGGCGGCTTCGATCTCCGCCCTGCGCGACGTCGATGGACGGGTCAGTCACTATCTGGCGGTCAAAGAGGACATCACCGAACGCAAGCGGCTCGAGCAGGAGATCGCGCAGCGCAATCGCGAGCTGTCCCGCGACAAGACCCTGGCGGAGATGGGGCGCATGGCGAGCATGATCGCCCACGATCTGCGCAACCCCTTGTCGTCGATCAAGATGTCGGTACAGATCCTGGCCAAGCGGGCAAGCGACGCCGAGTCGAACGAACTCGGTGTGATCAGTCTCGAGCAGATCCGTTACATGGAAGACATCATCACCGACATGTTGGCCTATACACGCCCCGGGGGTCTGAATATCGCCTGGCTGCGCGTCGAGCAGGTCCTTCAGGCGGTCATCAACACGGTCCAGCGGCGGATCGACGAATACGCCGCGACGGTGGAGACCCGCTGCGAGCCGGGCCTGCCCACCTTTCCCGGGGACGCCAACAAGCTGCGTCAGCTGCTGACGAATCTACTGGTCAATGCCTTACAGGCGACCGCGGCACGGGCGCCGGGTGATCGGCGCGTGAGCGTTTTTGCCGATCGCCGGCTCGGCCCCGGCGGCAGCGAGGTCCGTATTCGAATCTGCGACAACGGCGACGGTGTCGACCCGGAAGCGGGGGAGAGATTGTTCGAGCCCTTCTTCACTACTCGAACCAAGGGCACCGGGCTGGGTCTGGCGATCGTCCGGCAGATCACGCAGCAGCATGGCGGTCGGATTTCCATTGAGTCAAATCAGCCCCGCGGGACCTGCGCGGTGCTAGCGTTACCCGTCGTACCCGCAGACTCTGTGCAGGTGGACACCGAACCGGACTCAGAATCCACCGCATCCGAACAACCGCACGAGGTGAGCCTTGAGCCGTATTCTGGTGGTCGATGACGATCGAGCCAGTGCCCGAACCCTGGAGTTGCATCTGCGCGCCCAGGGGTTCGATACCGCGGTCGCGCACGATGCCGAGGACGGCCTCGCCACGGCCCGACGTCTGCTGCCCGATCTGATCATTCTCGATATCCGCATGCCCGGTCGTTCCGGGCTCGATGTGCTGCCGGAGATCAAGGCCGTGCGGCCGGATTCGCATGTCATCATGATCACCGCCTTTCACGACATGGACACCACCATCGAGGCCATGCAGAAGGGCGCCGAGGACTACATCCACAAGCCGGTCGATATCGACGAGCTGGATACGGTAATCGAACGGCTGCTGAAGAGCGACGGCGATGACGAGCTGTTCGACAGCGCGGCGCCGAACGATGGATCGATTCGCATGGTCGGGCGCAGCCGGTCGATGAAAGAGGTCTTCAAGACCATCGGTCTGGTGGCGCGCAGCAATACCACCGTGCTGATCTCCGGTGAGAGCGGCACCGGCAAGGAGTTGGTTGCCCGCGCCATCCACGAGGCCGGTGAGAACGCGGTCGGGCCGTTCGTGGTGGTCAACTGCGCGGCGGTCGTCGAGACTCTGCTCGAGTCCGACATGTTCGGCCATGAGAAGGGCTCGTTCACCGGGGCGTTGAGCCGTCAGCTCGGTAAGTTTGCCCTGGCCGAGGGCGGTACCCTGTTTCTCGACGAGGTCGGCGAGATGTCGCCGGCGATGCAGGCCAAGCTGCTGCGCGTGCTGCAGTGCAAGGAATTCACGCCGCTCGGCGCCAAGCAGGCCGCTCGGACCGATGCGCGCATCCTGGCGGCGACCAATGTCGATCTGGCCGAACAGGTGACGCGCGGCGCGTTTCGCGAGGACCTTTTCTATCGCCTGCAGGTAGTCAATATCCACCTGCCGCCGCTGCGCGACCGCCCCGAGGATCTGGACGATCTGGTGCGCACCCTGCTGTCGCGAATCAATGGCGAGCTGCGCAGCAATATCTCGCGCATCTCACGCGAGGCGATGAACTGCCTGCGCGCTTATCAATGGCCGGGGAATGTGCGTGAACTGGAGAACGTCCTGGTCAAGGCCGCGGCCTTGTGTTCCGGCACCACTCTCGGTGACGATCTGTTGCCGAGCGGGATGTGCGACGAGGCTGTTGCCAGTGGCGATCAAACGACACCCTCTGCGCCGGAGAATCGTCCCGGCGCGCAACTGCTCAGTCTCGACGAACTTGAGAAGGCGCACGTCGAGCAGGTGCTGGCGGCAACCGACTGGCATCGCGGCAGGGCCTGCGAGATCCTCGGCGTCTCCCGACCCAGGTTGCGGCGCATGATCCGGCAGTTCGGACTCGTACCGCCGGTCGGGGTGGTTGGCGACGACGATTCGGAGCAATAGGGGTTCTTTGGCTCGGCTGCCGGTATTTTGTGCCGCTACACGGGGGTTGATTTTGACGGGGCGTGAAAAGCCCCGTAAACAAGAATATGCCGCAGAGCGGCAAAGGGCTAAACCAGAACATCTCCACGCCGAGACAAGACGCGCAGCATCGCAGCGAACCGGTGATGCGCAGTCCCACTCACCCACGAGCACGGCAATTGAACAAAGCGTTCAATCAATTCGATCCATGCCGGACCGTCTGAACGAATCATTCTCCCAATCCTCCTGATCGACGTTCACTTCGCAGTCTCGCTTTCTCCGAGATCTCGGCGGGAGACCGCCAAAGTTTCTTAATCCACTGTTTCTGGGCAGAAAAACAGGCGACACGGGATTCCTGCAATCTTGACAGCAATCTTCAAGTATTCCGGTACAAAAACTGCTGGTATTAACGGCGTGTTCGACACGTTGACCTTCAAGCACCCGCAAACCGGGGGGACGAAGAAAAATGAAGCGCCTACTGTTTGGCCTGTTACTCACCATGCTGGCAACCGCCGCCAACGCCGCGGGCGAAGGCTGTATGAGTTGTCACGAAGGGATTGAATCCATTCGCCAGGAATCGAGCGCCATGATGCTGCAGATCAAGGGCATCGGTGGCGCCTACGGCGACCCCGAGGGCTGTGTCGTCTGCCACGGCGGCGACCCGGCCGCCACGACGGCCGAAGCGGCGCACTCCGGCGCACCGGATGGTCTGAAGAACGGCAACGGTCCGCAGACCTTCTACCCGGATCCGGGTTCGGTCTGGATCGCCGATCGCTCCTGCGGTCAGTGCCACATCAATTACGCCTACCGGGTCGAACGTTCGCTGATGAACACCGAGGCCGGCAAGATCCAGGGCAACCTGCACACCTGGGGTGTCCCCGAGGTGCAGAACTACAAGGTCCCCTGGGGCAACTATGCCGTCGACGATCCCGACGGCCCGGTGCCGCAGGTCGGTTCCGACGAGTACAAGGACTACATGGCGGCGATGATCGCCGCCCACCCGGACCAAATGCCGACCAAGCTGGAGCAGGTGCCGCAACCCTCGGTCGAGGAGATCGAAAAGGATCCGAAACTCGCCGGCTTCACCTATCAGCGCCAGCAGTGCCAGCGCTGCCACGTCGGTATCAAAGGCCGTGAGAAGCGCGGTGACTACCGCGGCATGGGTTGTTCCTCGTGTCACATTCCCTATGGCAACGAGGGCTACTACGAAGGTAAGGATCCGACCATCAACAAGGATGAGCAGGGCCACATGCTCAGTCACCAGATTCAGGCCACCCGCGAGGCCGAGGTCACGATCGGCGACGTCAAGTACCGGGGTATTCCGGTCGAGACCTGCAACAGCTGTCACAACCGCGGCAAGCGTATCGGCGTGACCTATCAGGGCCTGATGGAGTTCCCGTACGGCTCACC
>CAVXWS010000094.1:0-3000 GCA_963765415.1 uncultured Gammaproteobacteria bacterium | reverse complement strand
GGCGTAGGGCAGCATGCGGCAGAAGCTCGCCACCGCGTAGCCGTCGCCGACAAACTCCTCGAGGAAGCGGATGTTGTTGCGGATCGACTGGAAGGTGCTGAACGGCTGCAGCAGCATGAAGCCGAAGTCGAACGACATGTCGAGCGCGCGCAGCACGCGGCCGGCCTCGAGGTGGACCTCAGGCAGCATGTGCTTGTTCATCGCCACCAGGTCGTCGGCATCGCCGGCCTCGACCCCCATGTAGACGTGCGTCAGGCCGCCCCGCTGCAACCGCGCCAGGCAGTCGCGGTCGATCTCGTCCGACCGGCAGCTGATCTTGAAGGCCGCCTTGCCCCGCAGCCCGGCCTCGGCGATGCCGTCGGCGATCTCGCAGGCCCACCGCCGGGCGCGCCGGCCGCCGGCCAGGAAGTCGTCATCCTGGAAGAGGAAGAGGTAGATGCCGCGCTCCTGGTAGAGGTCGAGCATCTCCCGCACCACCTCCGCCGGGCGGCGAAACCGGCGTAGCGGACCGCCCTGCGCCTCGTAGAACGGGCGGATGCTGCAAAAGGTGCAGTCCCAGGGACAGCCGCGCGAGCCCAGGATCGCCGCCGTCGGCAGCGTCTCGCTCTCGTAGTCGAAGCCTGTCCGATCGGGACGGGGCAGGGTGTCGAGGTCCTCGATCGGCGGCCGGTTCGGGTTGACGACAACTCCGCCCGGGCCGCGGTAGGCGATGCCGGCCAGGTCGTGCCAGTCGCGCCCCGCCGCCAGCCGCTCGACCAGCTCGACCAGGGTGCTCTCTCCTTCCCAGCGCACGACGCTGTCGAGACCCGCGATCCGCTCCAGCACCTCGCGCGAGTCGAAGCTGGCGTAGTGGCCTCCGATCGTGATGTGCGCCTCGATCCCGGCGTCCCGCAGGGCCGAGATCACGCCCTCGAAGTCCGACGCCATGTACTGGAAGATGAGCGAGAAGCCGATCACCAGCGGCCGCTCGCGCCCGGCCAGCTCGATCAGCCCCGCCGGGCGCGAGTCGTAGCGCACGATCTCGCCACTGTGGCCCGCAGCCCGCAACGACGACAGCAGGTAGCGAATCCCGAGGTTGTCGCGCTCCTCGTAGCCGACGAGGAGGACCTGCGTCCCCCTCGCCGGCCCCGACCCCGTCGCTGGGGCCACTAGCCCTCCATCCTCTTCTCCACCAGTTCCCGCAGCGACTCGAAGCGGGTGATCTCGGCGTTGATGCGGTGCAGGGTCGCCTGCAGCTCGGGCTTGTCCATCGCCGAGATCTCGCGCACGGAGAGATCGCCGGAGACGGCGCGAGCACGGGCCACTTCGGCGTAGCGCACGTAGTCGATCGGCGGCGGATCGCCGCCATCGGGTATCCGGACGACCTGGAGGATGAGGTCGCGGACGCTGATCTTCGCCAGCTCGGACACCTTGACTTTGTCCGCGGCCACGCCGGTGATCCTGGCCACCGCATCGAGCAGCTTGACGTTCTCGACCGCCTGGAACCGGCCGGCGTCGAACGGCGCCGGATCCCCCGGCCAGGGGATCGGCCGGATCAGGCGCGGGTCGATGCGTACCCAGCGGCCCACATCGTCGGGCGCCGGATCCACCACGGGGCCGGGCTCGATGCCGATGACGTCACCGATGTGCAGCCTGGCGACGTCCTTGATGGTCAGCTTGTCCGGCGCCAGGCCGAGAATACGACCGGCCACCTGCCGCAGGTCGAGACCGAGCGCGACGCGAAAGCGGGCGCTGTCGAAGGGTGCCGGATCGCCCGGGCGGGGCCAACGCCATTCGGGAACCGGCTGGTACCGACGCCACCAGTCCCACGGGGCCGGGTCGACGACCGGCGAATAGGGCCAGTAGGCCCGCTCAGCAACCCGCGCGGCCGGCATCGCAGCCATCGCCATGGCCCCCCGCTGCCAGTCGTGCGGCGCCGGATCGACGACCGGCGAATAGGGCCGATAGGCCGCCTCGGCAACCCTGGCGACCGGTGCCTCGGCCGGGTAGGCCCGCCGGTAAAGGTCCTGCGGCGCTGGGTCGCCCGGCCAGGGAATCGGAAACTCGGGTCTCGGATAGGGCCAGCGCGGCCAGTCCGTCGGTGCCGGGTCGACGTACG
Source organism: uncultured Gammaproteobacteria bacterium (assembly GCA_963765415.1). Classification (GTDB taxonomy): domain Bacteria; phylum Pseudomonadota; class Gammaproteobacteria; order Chromatiales; family Chromatiaceae; genus CAVXWS01. The sequence continues at coordinate 902 of CAVXWS010000094.1, read as the reverse complement.
GCTGGTAAGGCCAGGGCGCCGGATCGACCATCGGGCCGGGCACTCGGCGGCCGGCGAGTTGTGCGAGCTGCGAGCGCATTTCCGCGAGCTCACGTCTGAGCAGGGTTACTTCCGCTTGTTCGGGCATGCCTTCTGTCTCCTCTGTGCGGTCCGCCACCGCTTCGGCGCTCTTCGACAGCTCGGCGATCTCGGGATCCCCCGCAACGGCGGTGTGTGCGGGGGAGGCCAGGACCCGTGGCTTTGCGACCCCGGCTTTCGCCGGGTGAGCCCTATCGGAGCAAGTCCATAGCTATCAATGCATGAGTGCGAGACACAACATCCCGTTGGGCTGTGACTCCCCTACCCCGCGGGGGAGTCTCGATCAGCCCGAAGCTTGACTCAGCAGGGCGGCGGCGATCGGCGCCGCCATCCGGCGCGCCTTGCGGTCGCTGATCGACATCTCGACAAAGGGCGTGAAGGGATCCGCCAGCAGCTCGCGGTTGATCTCCAGGCACACGACCCGGCCGGGTGTACAGACTTATGTTTACTTAGGCAAATCATGCCATACCATCCAATCAAAGCGTTATATGTATCTTAATTATCCCCTAAGTACTTGGCTATCGTGGAAATTCCCATACAATTTGGTACACTCCACGCCAAACCAATCGGAGAAGAAGCGTTAAGTAATTCCTAAATAATTGGCGCGTTTGGAGGCAACTCGTCTAAGACTGGTGCGTTGGAGCCCGGAGTGTTTTCTTTGGTGGCACATTATCTAGGTGTTTGGCGAGTTAAAACGTGCCAATAAAGCAATTATTTAGAGTCAACAATGAAGTCAAAGTACCCCAATCTTATGAAAGGTCTACGAGAAAGAAAGAACCAACGGATGGAGTTGGAAGAGCATGACGACGACGGTAAGTTGATAC
>CAVXWS010000093.1:0-7519 GCA_963765415.1 uncultured Gammaproteobacteria bacterium | reverse complement strand
GCCGCGGCGGATCGATGACCGAGAAGCGCTCGCCCTTTCGGCCCTGTTCGAGCGACTCGGCCAGTTCCGCCTCCATCTGCCGGTTGCGGGTCTCGGCATACTGCTGCAGCGTGCGGTCGTATTCCCGGGTCAGGGCGCGATAGTCCTCTTCCACCGCCGGGGCGCTGGTCAGGCGGGTCTCGTAGTCGTCGAGCTTGGCGTTGAGTTCCTGCTTGGTCTCGCGCAGCGCCCGCGCCTCGGTAAGCGCCGCGTTCAACTGCGACTGCAACTGGATGTAGGCCGGGTTGTTCGGTTTGCCCAGTCTGCTGGGCTTGAAGTCGGCGCTGTTCTGCTGGGCCACGATCTGGCTCTCCAGCGAGCCGACGGTACGCACCAGGCGTTTCACGTCGGGGTGCGAGTCGGAATACCGCTCGCTGGCGCTTGCCAGAGACTCCCTGGCCTTGTTCAGTTCGGCGACCAGGCCGCTTTGGTCACCGACCCCCAGCTGGCCGCGAAGGACGTCGATCTCCTTGCGCAGTCGGGAGACGTCCGGGTGATCCGGGGTGTAGCTGGCGACCACTCGGGAGTATTCGGACTCGAGCAGGCGCAGGCGGTCCTCCGGTCCCTGAACCGCCCGGCCGGCGGCGTCGTACAGGGTGGCGTTGGGTTCGAGCTGGGCGAGTTGCCCGTTGAGATAGATCTGCCGCTCCTGGAGCTGGCGCAGCTGACGGTCGACCTCGAGCAGCTGGCTCTCGGTGCGCTGCATGATCTGCAGGTTGACTTGCATCAGCTCGGGCAGCTCACCGGCGTGCTGCTCTTTGAAGGTGGTGAGTTCCTGTCTCCAGTTCCTTGATGCGACGCTGCAGTTTTTCCGCCTCGGCGACCAGGAACTGCGCGGTGCCCTTGGCCTGGCGGGTACGCACCTCCTGGTTCTCGCTGAGGAAGAGTTCGACCATCTCGTTGGTGACCCGCTGCGCCATGGCGGGGTCCTTGCTGTCGAACGAGAGGTTGAAGGCGATGTTGGCCTGGGTGGCGCGGCCGCTGCGCGGGTCGACCACGTCGGCGCTGATCATCTGCAGGTTGATGTCGTCGCGCATCGCAGGAAGACCGCCTCCAGGCCCTGTTCTCGGTCAGTTCCTTCTGGTACAGGTCGTACTTCTTGATCAGACGCTCGAGGTTCGGCGCGCTCTGGATGCGCTGGCCGATCATCTGGATGCGCTGGTCGGCGTAGCTGGTGATGGTCGATCGCACCAGGTCCTGCGGGATCTCCTGCTGCTCGATCTGAACGATGGCCGCCGAGCGGTAAACGGCAGGGAGCAGCACCGCGGTCACGACGGTGGCGATGACGCCGAGCAGGAAGATGCCGAGCATCAGCCCCTTGCGCCGCTTGATCGCCGCGAAGATCGCGGACAGTTCAATGTTGTCGTTTTCCATTGTCATGATGTAAATCTTCCTGGCCCGGAGGCCGCGCCGGATTGACCCTTACTTACTTAATTGCTTGTTGCACTTCGGGGCGACGGTCGTGATCGACCCCGGCCGATGTTGCGGCCTGAAAGTTGCGAACCAGCTTACCCAATTGGGACTTAGCAGGCTCTCGTCCCAAGGTACCAGAGGTGATTCCCAGTACCTTTATTCCTTTCCATCCCCATCCTTTGGGTCCGGATAAGAAAGAATCGCGTATATCGCGAGTTCCCCCGAATGTTCTCCCTGACCGGACCGGTTGCGCGATCGGTGCGGTTCGCGGGCTCACCACACCCTATGCCCGCCCTGTGTTCGTTACCATTTGAACGGCTTTTCGTCCCAGTTGTATCGCAGCTCCAGTATCAAGGCGTGCGAATCGGCATCGTCCGCCGCGTTCAGGTACTCCTGGTGGCGGTACCGGTAACGCATCGCCAGGCGCATGTTCTCGCTCAAGGCGCGGCTGGCGCCGAGCGTCAGCGACTGGTAATCGCGCTCCGACTGGCTCGTCAAATCGCCGCTGTTGCGCAACTGGGTGGCGCGAGCCCCCGCATTCAAATCCCAGACCGGTGTCAACTCACGCCGGTAATCCAGTTCGATCAGGTCCGCCGTCTGCACCCCCTGACTGTTCGGTGACTGTACCCGCTCCACTCGCAGCCCCAGGTTCCAACGCTCGGCCTGGGTCGAGAGCCGCGTCAGGAAGCGCAAGCCGGTATCCGAATTCGAAATGCCGCCGTCATCGGAATCCGAGTGCTCGACACCCACCTGAAATGACCAGTCGGTGCGTTCCGATAGCGTCCAGTCCGCGCCCACGGCCCCGAGCACCGAATCGATGGTGGTGTCGTTCTGATCGCCCTCGTAGCGCGTGCCCTGTCCGATCACCGACCAGGTCCAGTTCTCGGTATGTTGCCAAGCGACCGAGCCCATCAAAACTTGATAGGTGTAGTCGATCAGGGTCACGCCGGGGCCTTTTTCATAAAAGATGTCGAGGTAGCTGTAACGCAGGTTGGAGACCGCGTTCTCGCTCAGCTCGCGGCTCCAGTGCGGCGAGATGCTGAGGTAGTCGCGATCCTTGCGCACGTCGACGAAACCGGTGGCGGTCAGATCGAATTCGCTGGTCAGGGTGGTGTCGCGGATGACGCTGGCATCCAGGCCGAAGGTGTCGCGAACGCGCGTGTAGCCGGACCTCAGGTCCAGATGGAGGTCTTCCGAATTCAGATCCGATTCACCCTGCACCCGCCACAGACCGGCCCATCCGGTCGCCGACAGGTTCCAGGTCTCGCTGCGGTAGCCGGAATCCAGATAGGCCGCCAGCCGTTCCGCGCTGGTGTCTTTCTCGTCGTTGGTGCGCAGCCGGCGGTTGGTGTCGAATTCCACTCGCCCGACAGCGCTCGGTTTGTAGAACCAGTAACCGGCCTCGACGGAGGCCAACGGCAGGGCGCTGAGTACGCCGATCCACAGCAGCGGTCCTGCCCGCCGGCAAACCTTGGTCTTGGTAAGTGCAGACACGAGCCCTTCCTCTGACTTACGGGACGATGATGACGTCGCCCGGCTCGAGCGGGATATTCTGCGTCAGGTCCTGGCCCTTCTCGATCTGGTCGTAGTTGAAGAAAATCACCGTCTGCACGCCTTTGCTGCGTCGCAGGATCTTGATGTCGTCGCCGGCGGCGAACCGGTTCAGGCCGCCGGCGATGCCGAGCGCCTGCATCACGTCCAGTGGCCGGGCGGCGACGATCTGTCCCGGTTGATTGACCTTGCCCACCACATAGACGGTGTTGCCGACCACCTGCTGAATCGAGACGTTGACCTCGGGTTCGGGGATGTAGCGGGCCAGGCGTTTGGTGATCTCGTCGTCGATATCGACGACCGACATGCCCATCGCATTCAACTCGCCGACCAACGGGAAGCTGATGCCGCCGTCAGGCCGAACCAGCACCGGTCGTTGCAGGTCCTCCTCGCGCCAGACCGAGACTTCGAGCACGTCGCCGGGCTGGACGGTATAGGGCTTGTTGAAGGCCGAGACATCCCTATCCTCGGCAACGGCCGCCGAGAGGGTTGTCAGGGAGAGAATCAGCATCGAAAACAGCGCGGCAGTAGAGCGCGGAAGTACCCTAAGATTCATTCTTATCCTCTTCTCCAGTTTGAAAATTCAATGGCCCGAACGGGCCGGATTGTATATGAAGCGGCAATAGATTCCGAAAGTGTAACGTGAACGAATGGCATTGCTCAGACATTTCCGATCGAAATCTCGACGTGCGTTGCCATTGTGTGACCGAGGGCACGAGCTTGCGGTCTCGTGGATTGCCTCGGGGAGATTGACCGGGGAGACGTCGGAATGGCCAAGGCTTCAATCGTCGACGTCCTGTCGAGACCAAGCTCAACGAACCCAAATCCTCCCGTCTGTCAGAAAAATCTGAAAGTCTTGTCAGAATCCCTGAACCTTTACAAGGAAGCGGTAATCGAAAAACAGCGAAAAACAGGGCCAGACGCAATTGGCACTTAATTAAATAATTCCTCAATCTGATGGTGGTGAAGTGTTTGAGCCGCGAACCGGCATAAACATCAACCTTGCAACTGCCCCAAATCCCTCACCGCCCCCTTGGCCGCCGAAGTCGTCAACGCCGCATAGGCCAGCAGCGCCTGAGAGACATAACGCTCACGATTCTCCGGCTGCCAGGCCATCTCGCCCTTGGCATCCATCGCCGCGCGCCGCTCGGCCAGCTCCTCGTCAGAGACCGCAATCCCGATCCTGCGATGCGGGATATCGATCTCGATCGTATCGCCCTCCTCGACCAGACCGATGGTGCCGCCCTCGGCCGCCTCCGGCGAGCAGTGGCCGATGGACAGACCCGAGGTGCCGCCGGAGAAGCGGCCGTCGGTGATCAGGGCGCAGGCCTTGCCCAGGCCCTTGGACTTCAGGTAGCTGGTCGGGTAGAGCATCTCCTGCATGCCGGGGCCGCCCTTGCGGGCCTTCGTAGCGGATGACGACCACGTCGCCGGCCTTGACCTCGATCGCCGAGAATCGCCTCGCACCGCCGCGTCCTGGCTCTCGAAGATGCGGGCCGGGCCGGTGAACGTCAGGATCGACTCGTCGACGCCGGCGGTCTTGACGATGCAGCCGTCCTCGGCCAGGTTGCCGTACAGCACCGCCAGGCCGCCGTCCTTGCGAATAGGCGTGCTCGACGTCGCGGATGCAGCCGCCGGCCCGGTCCAGGTCCAGGTCCGGCCAGCGGCTGTCCTGGCTGAAGGCCACCTGGGTGGGCACGCCGCCGGGCCCGGCCAGGTAAAGCGTCTGCGACGCCTGCGTCCTTCGCGTGCGCACGATGTCCCAGTGGTCGAGCGGCCGCGCCCATGGTCGCGGCTGTGCACGGTCGGCACATCGCGGTGCAGCAGCCCGGCCCGGTCCAGCTCGCCCAGGATGCCGATCACGCCGCCGGCGCGGTGCACGTCCTCCATGTGGTACTGCTGGGTGGAGGGCGCCACCTTGCACAGGTTCGGCACCTTGCGGCTGAGCCGGTCGATGTCGGCCATGGTGAAGTCGACCTCGGCCTCGTGGGCGGCGGCCAGCAGGTGCAGCACCGTGTTGGTCGAGCCGCCCATGGCGATGTCCAGGCTCATGGCGTTCTCGAAGGCCTCGAAGCTGGCGATCGCTGCGCGGCAGCACCGAGGCGTCGTCCTGCTCGTAATAGCGCTTGGCGAGCTCCACCACCAGGCGGCCGGCCTCGCAGGAACAGCTCCTTGCGGTCGGCATGGGTGGCCAGCAGCGAGCCGTTGCCCGGCAGCGCCAGGCCCAGCGCCTCGGTCAGGCAGTTCATGGAGTTGGCGGTGAACATGCCCGGAACAGGAGCCGCAGGTCGGACAGGCCGAGCGCTCGATCGGCCGCCACGTCCTCGTCGCTCTCGTTGGGGTCGGCGGCCGACGACCATGGCGTCGACCAGGTCCAGTTGCAGCTCCTTGCCGTGCAGCGTGACCTTGCCCGCCTCCATCGGACCGCCGGAGACGAACACCGTCGGAATGTTGAGCCGCAGCGCCGCCATCAGCATGCCCGGGGTGATCTTGTCGCAGTTGGAGATGCAGACCAGGGCGTCGGCGCAGTGGGCGTTGACCATGTACTCGACCGAGTCGGCGATCAGGTCGCGGGACGGCAGCGAATACAGCATGCCGCCGTGGCCCATGGCGATGCCGTCGTCGACGGCGATGGTGTTGAACTCCTTGGCCACGCCGCCGGCCGCCTCGATCTCGCGCGCCACCAGCTGGCCCAGGTCCTTCAGGTGCACATGGCCCGGCACGAACTGGGTGAAGGAGTTGGCCACCGCGATGATCGGCTTGTCGAAATCCCCGTCCTTCATGCCGGTGGCGCGCCACAGGGCGCGGGCGCCGGCCATGTTGCGGCCGTGGGTGGTGGTGCGGGAACGGTACTGCGGGCATGGGGGTCTCCAGAGGATGATTCAGACGGGCCAGATTGGGATTATGTCCGATTCACACCGGCCGGACCAAGGACACGCAATCGCGGGCGGCACTTTAATCACCGACAAATCATGGGCTTGTCACCACCTTCCCGCCGTTGAGTGAAACCAGACGCAGGCATCACAGGACCCGCAAGTCCGATCATTGAAAAAATAAGACAGAAGTCTATCTTGTACTCATGGCAAAAAAGAGCGAAAGAACTCGACAGCGCATCATAGAAGTGGCCAATCGCCTCTTCTACCACAAGGGCTACAACCGCACCTCGTTCACCGACGTGGTCGACGCCTCCGGCGTACCGCGCGGCAATATCTATTACTACTTCAAGACCAAGGACGAGATCCTGCGCGCCGCCCTGGCCTATCGCCTGGAACGGATCTCCCAGATGCTCGAGAGCTGGAGCGAGACCTACCGAACCCCGATCGAACGGTTGAAGCGCTTTCTCGAGATCCTGCCCAACAGCGTCGAATCACTGAAGCGCTACGGCTGCCCGATGGGGACCCTGAACACCGAACTCGGCAAGGAACAGCTCGATCTGCGCGACGAGGCCCGCGCCCTGTTCGAGCTGTTCGAGAGTTGGCTGACCGATCAGTTCTCCGAGCTGGGGTACGCCGGCCAGGCCTCGGTACTGGCCCGAAGGCTGATGGCCCAGGGTCAGGGGATCGCCGTCGTGACGCATGTCTACGGTGACGAGACCCTGCTCGAGCGGGAAAAGGAACGTCTGTCGCGCTGGATCGACAAACTGGCCGCGGGCGAGGAGACTTGCAACTGAGCCGCCTTGCGAGGGACCAGGCAAGCGACATCTTCCCCCAACCAGGTCAAACCGGCATGCCCCCCTGCTCTCCCCCGCCGCTGCGGGAACAACTCGAACAGCTGATCGCCGCGCCCTCGGTCAGCAGCGTCAGCGCCGATTGGGACCAGTCGAACGAGGCGGTGATCGACCGGCTCGCCGACTGGTGCGAGTGTTGCGGATTTGCGGTCGAAAAGATGACCGTCGCGCCCGGCAAGTTCAACCTCATCGCCAGCGCCGGTCGGGGCCCGGACGGACTGGTGTTGTCCGGCCATACCGACACCGTGCCCTGCGACGCCGAGCTGTGGCAAAGCGACCCCTTCCGACTGAGCGAACGCGACGGCCGCCTGTACGGCCTCGGCACCTCGGACATGAAGGGCTTCTTCGCCCTCGCCCTGGAGGCGGTGCGCGGCATCGACCTGCAGCGCTTGAAACGCCCCCTGGTGCTGCTCGCCACCGCCGACGAGGAGAGCAGCATGAGCGGCGCCAAGGCACTGGTCGACGAGCAACGCCACCTCGGCCGGCACGCCATCATCGGCGAGCCGACCGGTCTGCGCCCGATTCGCCAGCACAAGGGCATCGCCATGGAGGCCATCCGACTGACCGGCCGCGCCGGCCATTCCAGCGACCCGCGTCTGGGCGCCAACGCGCTCGAGGCCATGCACCAGGTGATCGGTGAACTGCTCGCCTGGCGTGCCGAGCTGCAGCAGCGCTACCGCGACCCGCTGTTCGAGGTCGCCGTACCGACGCTCAACCTCGGCCACATCCACGGCGGCGACAACCCCAACCGCATCTGCGGCGACTGCGAGCTGCATTTCGACCTGCGCC
>CAVXWS010000092.1:0-20458 GCA_963765415.1 uncultured Gammaproteobacteria bacterium | reverse complement strand
GCTCCAGTCGTCGGGCAGCACGTAGTAGCCCTCGGGCGCCTTGAGCCGGCGCCACGATGCGAGCAGTCGATCCGACGCGAACTTCCGGATCTCGTCGAGTCTCTTGACCACGAGTTCGTTCAGCAGGTCGACGCGGACGATGTCCGGCACGGCCTCAGCCGTCTCGTCGATCGCGGGAAAGCCCTTTGCTACCTGGTTGCGCTTTCCAGTGCATGATGAGCGCGATGTCGTTGAGATCGTCGCCGGACTCGACGAGAGCGAGGACCGAGTCGCGACTGATCCGCATCCACTCCAACTTGAAGCGGTCGGGCAGCTTGTAGCCAAAGCCGGCGGGGTTCTCTTCGTCGTCCTCCGGCGTCGCGTCGGGGTTGTCGGGATCGATGTTCGCGGCGGGGCCACCGGGGAGCCAGGGCCCGGTATTTCTCGAACTGAGCCTGGATCGCGGCCTCGGTCGGGTCGCTCGCGGCGTCTTCGGGCTCGGCCGTCAGGACGATCGCGCGTCCGTCGACGGAATGAAAGAGCCGCTCGGCCTGCCCGCGGACACGGCTGTCCGAGAGCTTGCCGCGCGCTGATAGAGATCGATCATGCGGCCGACGGCCATCGACTTGCTGATCGATGACTCGAGGGCCGGCGAGCGTCCGACGATGCTCGCCAGACTGCCGAGCACTTCCGGCTGAAGCTGGTCGGCGGCGCGGCCGCCGAGCAGTCCTGCTTGCTCGGCCTCGCGGACGAGCAGGTACCAGTGCTCCGGTTCGTTGGTGACGGCGAAGCGGGATCGACGCGCGGCCGACGCGCTCGAGCACCTCGAGCTCGGCCTCGCAGCGTCGTCGCGTATCGGGCCGGCGACCTCCTCGTCGTCCTCGCCGACCGTCGCCCAGACGGCGCCCCCGACGGCGGCCCGCTGCGAGAGGGTCTGGATCGCCTGCGGGACGAGGAACACGATCATCAGCAGCGTGCCGCCGACGGCGAGGATCCACTTGTTGTACTTGCGAAGGAACTTGAACATCGCGTCGACCCGCTGAAGAGTGATGTCGTCGCCGGCAGTGTCGTGTCGAACCCGGCGCTCCGCGGTTCGCGCTTATCGATAGAACTCGACGATCAGGTTCGTGTTCACGTCGAACGGGATCTGATCGGAGCGTCGGCATGGCGATGATCTTCGACGCTGAGCTCGGACGGATTGACCTCCATCCAGCCCGGCACGATGTGGCCGGCCATCGACTCCATGTTCTCGCGAGCGAGCTTGTGGATGCGATCGCGGAGCGTGATCGTGTCGCCGACCTTGACCGCGTAGCTCGGGCGATCGACCTTCTTGCCGTTCACCAGCACGTGGCCGTGCGATCACCATCTGGCGCGCGGCCCAGATCGTGCGCACGAAGCCGGCCCGGCGGACGACGTTGTCGAGACGCTGCTCGAGAAGCTGGAGCAGGATGTCGCCGGTGTTGCCCTTGCGGCGAGCCGCCTCGTCGACGTAGCGACGGAACTGCTTCTCCAGCACGTGGTAGTGATGACGGAGCTTCTGCTTCTCGTTGAGACGGACGCCGTAGTCCTTCATGCCGGCGGCCGCGGAAGCCGTGCGGACCGGGCGGCGTGAGCTGACGCTTCGCGGTGTGCTTCGGAATGTCGGCGATCGGCACGCCGACGCGACGGGAGAGCTTCACCTTGGGGCCGAGGTATCGAGCCATGCCTGCGGTCCTCTGTGGGAGCTGTGGGCGGTCGACTGACAACCGGAAAAAACGAGCCGGTTCCGAGAGCCGGAACCGGCGAAGTGGGTCAGTAAACCAACAACCGACGAGGGCGTCAAGCCGCCATTTGTTTTCCTGATGTTCTCCAACAGTAGCACACAGAGAACAAAAGTAAAACATGGCTAGACGGAAGACGCCCGGAGATGATTTCGCACATTAATTCATGTTAATCTTCTAACGTGTTCGGTACGGAGTTCAGCCGTGAAAAACCAACGCGTCGAGGCCTGTCTGGAGAAGCTCTGCAAGAAAGGATGCCGATCGGTGTGGGTTTACATCGATACGCTCGAAGACGGTCGGCAGCTGGCCGAGACCCGCGATCTGAACCCTTACGAAGTCGAGCTGTTGGTAGATGAGCTCAAAGAGGTCATGGCCGTCTACGAAGGAAGCTGCTCGGTTTCCTGATCCCTCGTCGCCTGTGGTCTAATCGGAGCGTCATTTCCAGTCCGCGGCGAAACCGCTGATCCCTCCCGTCTTGCGTGTCGCCCTTCGAATCGATGTTCTGAATTATCCTGCCGCCAAACGCGGGATCCCTGCGATCCTGGCGCTGCTCGAGCAATACGAGCTTTCCGCCAGTTTCTTCGTCAGCCTCGGCCCCGGCGGTCCCTTGGGTATCGAATCCGCCGCTCCGAGCGGTTGGTTACGGCGTACCGGTGCAGCCTTGCTCAGCCGGTTGTCCCGCAACGGCAATCTTGCTCGGGACTGCGCGGCCGAACTGCGTGCGGTTCAGGCAGGTGGCCATGAGCTTGGAGTGGCGGCGTACGACGAGCGCGCCTGGCGATATCACGCGGCCGAGGCCGCCGAGGAGTGGATCGAGACGGCGGTTCGCCGTTCGGTCGATGCCTACGCCGACCTGCTCGGACGACCTCCGACCGCTTTTGCAGCGCCCGGCTGGCAGGTCAATCCAAGCTTGTTCGCGCTGGAGCAGACCCTCGGTTTCAGCTATGCCAGCGATACTCGGGGCAAATACCCGTACCGGCCTTTGCTGCAAGGCGTCCGTTCGGTCTGCCCGCAGATCCCGGTAACCCTGCCGACTCTGTCGGAGGTCGTCGCCAGTGGCGCGGCGCCGATCGACACCGCGCACCAGTACCTCTACGCGGAGAGCCGACACCTGCTGCCGAACGGGCATGTCTACGCCGCGCGTGCCGATGTCGAAGGCATCGATCATCTCGACGTGCTGGAAAAGCTGCTCGTCATGTGGAAAGGTCAGGGGGGTTCGCTGCGGACCCTGGCCGACGTCCGAGCGGAACTCGATCTTGACCGAGTTCCCGTGCATCAAGTGGGCTGGGCGCAGGTGGCGGGGAATGACGACTATGTGGCCCAGCAAAGCGTACAGGTACCGGCGTGACCAGCAAGAACGAACGAATCCGCAACCGTGAGCTGCAAGAATGGGTGTACAGCGCAGAATCGACCATTCACGGCACCGGACTGTTTGCCCGAAAGCGCATCCGTAAGGGTGAGTACATCGGCACCTATGGCGGGCCGCAGGCGCGCCGTAATGGCATGTACGTGCTGTGGGTCTACGATCCCGACGACGAGGACAACGCGATCGGTCGCAGCGGCCGCAACCTGCTGCGTTATCTCAACCATGCCCGCCCGGGCAATGCCGAGTTCGATGGTTTTGATCTCTACGCACGCAAGAGCATCGTCGTCGATGAAGAGATCACCTTCGACTATGAACCGTCCTACAACCCCTGAGCGCCGATGCGGAGCACGGGTCATCATCACGATCTGATCTTGCGGGTTTGTTTTTCGTCACGGCGATGAGCAAGGACCGCATCTATCGTCAGGCGTTGGCTGAGGTCGTGCCTTTCGAGTTCGACGATCGGGTCGCCGCGGTCTTTCCCGACATGATACGGCGCTCGGTCCCGGGCTATGCCGGCATGATCGGCATGATCGGCGTTCTGGCGGCGCGTCAGGCAGGCCTGGGCGGGCGGTTCTACGACCTCGGTTGTTCTCTTGGCGCGGCTACTGCCGTGGTGCGCGCCGCGATTGGCCGGGCGCGTGTCGAGCTGGTGGCGGTCGACAACGCCGAGGCGATGGTCCGGCGCGCCGGCGAGCTTTTCGAGGCCCAACCAGGCCCCCCGGTAGAGCTGCGGTGCGAGGACATTCGTCTTACCGAGATCGCGCGGGCCGGCATGGTGGTGCTCAATCTCACCCTGCAGTTCGTGCCCCCGGCCGAACGGCTCGAACTGCTGAGTCGGATTCGTCGCGGGATGCGTTCCGACGGGGTTTTGGTGCTTTCGGAGAAGATCGCCTTCGCCGATCCGGTCGAGCAGCAGTTGATGACCGAACTGCATCATGCCTTCAAACGTGCCAATGGATATTCCGATCTGGAGATCAGCCAGAAGCGCAGCGCCCTGGAGAAGGTGCTGCTGCCCGAGCCGCTGACCGAGCATCAGAGGCGGCTGCGCGCCGCGGGATTCACCCGGATCGATCTCTGGTATCGCTGTCTCAATTTCGTTTCCCTGTTGGCCCGACCTTGACCCCGCTTGCGACCGGACCCTGGCTGGATGGCCTGATTGATCCAGAGCCAATCGTCGAGCGCCTTCGCTGCCACGGGCTGGACGCCTGGGCTGAGCGAATCCCGGGGCAGCTGCGCCGGATCCTGGTCGATCGGCCGCACGGCGATCTCGACCGTTGGCTCGAGGCGGTGCGTGGACTGCCGCAGGTCGAGGACACCCGGCTGATCTGCGATCAGGATGCGGTGACCGTGCAGAGTCTCGGAACCGTCGGCGCGGCTGCGCAGCGCCAGGCGCGCAACTGTCTGCAGCGCCTGCGGCCATGGCGCAAGGGGCCGTTCGATATCCTCGGGATTGAGATCGATTCCGAGTGGCGATCGAACCGGAAATGGCGCCGGCTGCAACCGCACCTCAGCGATCTGCGTGGGCGCTGCGTGCTCGACGTCGGCTGCGGCAATGGCTACTACGGCTGGCGCATGCTCGGACAGGGCGCCGGCCTGGTGGTCGGGATCGATCCTACGCAGCTGTTTCTGACCCAATACCTGGTGATCCGCCGCCTGTTGGACTGCCCGGTCGATTTTGATCTGCTGCCGCTCGGTATCGAACAGGTTCCGGCCGGTCTACAGAGCTTCGATACCGTGTTCTCGATGGGGGTTTTCTATCACCGGCGCTCGCCCATCGATCATCTGCTCGAATTGCGCGCGGCCTTGCGACCGGGTGGCGAGCTGGTCCTCGAGACGCTGGTGATCGACGCCGGCCCGGGCGAGGTCCTGGTGCCGGATGGTCGTTACGCCAAGATGCGCAATGTCTGGTTCATCCCCAGCGCGATCGAGTTGGAGCGCTGGCTGCGACGCCTCGGTTTTCGCAACGTGCGGGCGGTCGATCTCAACCAGACCTCGGTCGAGGAGCAGCGCAGCACCGAGTGGATGGGGTTTGAGTCCTTGTCGGACTTTCTTCATCCCGGGGACCACGCTCGGACGATCGAAGGCTACCCGGCGCCGATGCGGGCGATTCTGATCGGCGAGGCCCCCTGAATCCCGCGCGGGGGCCTATGTGCCCCAGATGTCATACAGATGTTGCGCCACCAGGAGGCCGGCGATCACCCACAGGGCGGACTTGAGCCAGCCTTGGTAGCGTTCGGTATCGGTCCGGCGACGCACGCGGATGCCATACCACAGGACGCTGACGGCGAACGGGATCAGCATCAGCCAGATCAATAGGATGTGGCGGTCGATCGCGCCATGCAGGCCGAAACCGATCAGCTGGCCGCTCTTGCTGCTGAGGAAGGTGGCGTTGAACACCGAAACCACAATCGGCGCGGCGAGCCGCGTTTCCAGTGCGAAGATGATCAGGATCGGTGCGAGCACGTTCACCAGGCCGGCCAGCAGGCCGGACGCCAGACCGGTTGCGATCACCAGGCCGGGGGTCGCCTCGAATACCCTGCGATGCTCCTGCTTGCGCCAACGGTCGACAAACAGATAGAGCAGAATAACCCCGGCGAGCAGCAGCCTGAACGGCGCCGGGTCGGTCTGTAGAATGACCTGAGTGCCTGACCAGCTGCCGACGATGGTCGCCAGCGGAAGCAGCCAGAACTGGCGCAGCGCAGTCCGCCATTCGCGGTCGCTGGCGATGCTCACCAGGTTGATGGCGATGGTCGGCAAAAGGGTCAACAGGATGGCGCTGCGCAGATCCGTGACCAGGGTCAGCAGCGGGGTCGCGACCAGCGGAAAGCCGAGGCCGAGCGCGCCGTGGACGATAGCGGCGAGGGCAACCGCGGCGAATACCGCGAACCAGGCGAGCGGCGTCAGTTGCTCAAGCACAGCGAATCTTCGCAGGACGGTTTGTCATATGCCGACTATTACAGAAAGCCAACCCAAGTTCTTCATCGGTCAATTGGTGTTGCACAACAAGTTCGACTACCGCGGGGTCGTTGTCGATGTCGATCCGGTGTTCATGGGAACGGAGGACTGGTACGAACAGGTCGCCCGCTCGCGGCCGCCAAAGGACCGACCCTGGTATCGGGTGCTGGTGCACGGCGCCGAGCAGGAGACCTACGTGGCCGAACGCCACCTCGATCCCGATCCGAGTGGCGAGCCGATAACCCATCCGCTGATCGACCGCTTGTTTGATCGCTTTGAGCGTGGCGTGTATCTGAAGATCGCGCACTGAGTTTCGGCCCCGGTCCGGATCGCCGCGGCGGCTCAGTGGCGCGCACTGGCGATCAGGCTCGGCGGGTGAAGCAGGCTGTCAATGGCATCGCGGACCTCCATGAACAGCAGGTCCGTCGCTTGCACGGTTGCAGGCTCGGCCCCTTCCGCCTGAAACAGGCCGATACCCAATGCCGTTGCGGGCGAGGCTGTCGCCGTAAGCGAACGCACTGCGCGCAAGTCGCATGCGGCCACGGCCGGGTATGCACGGGTCGATCACGGACTCAGAATCCGCAAGGCCGAACTGCGGCGCTCCGTATCGGGGTCGCGGACGGAGCGTGTCTGTTCGACTCGTTCAATGTAGTCTCTCGGCAGACCATGATGACGAGCGCCGGCGATCACCAGGGCGTGATACCAGTCGAAAGGCGCCAGGGAGGCGTCGATAAAGTCCGCCGCCGCCACATAGAGGAACACCGGGCCAAAACCTTCGGTATCTATGCGGTGTTCAAAGTAGCCGCGCCCCAGGTCTTCGGCCGCGTCCAGCGCGGCGCGTTCATCGGCGGTGATCTGATAGACGACGCCGTAGGCGACGGCACTCGGGTCGAGATCCCGATCGGCATCGGTCGCGGCTCGCAGATTGCATTTGGCCGAACCATCACGACCGCGTTTTTCGAACGCGATCTGCCAACCGCTCAACTCGAGCGAGCCAAGCGCCACGGCCGAAGGAACTCTTTCCGCAAGACGACGGGGATGGAGATTCGACCCGTAGGCCAGATAGCGCAGTCGCTCCATGCCGGCCATTATGACGGACGGCGAGGGTTCGGTAACCCATCACCGTCCGCTTAACCGATCGGATTACCCGTGTTCAGACGTCTCGCCGTCGTGTTCCCAGGTCGGCCGACGCGACCATCTGCGTGCCGGACAGGCCGATTCGCGAGACGACCAACTGGTACACACCAGCAGGACAAAGGTGACACAAGCCAAGCCCAGCAGAGCAGCCAAAAGCATCATAGAGTCGATATACATTTCAGTACTTCCTACTTCTTTATTACCCGCACCTCGTATATCGGCCATCGTCGGACTGGATGAAATGACAGCCGTCAATTTCATGCTAAAAATCGCAGAAAAGTCGCCGGATTCCCGCATGATGCGCATGCCATTCGGATCGGGCGCGCCAGGCAGCCGGCGGTGAGCGTCGATTCCTCCGCGCGGCCGTCGCTGGTTACTGTGCAGGACAAAACGTACCGTCGGAGCCAGTGACCTCAACGAACTCCAAACCCCGTTGTTCGTGCCATCAAACCTCAGCACGGTGTCCGCCCTCGTGCAAAATGCGGGCTGGACAAATATGTGAGGCCTTCAGCTCCGCTGGGGCATCATTTGAGCCTCGACAATTCCAGGAATCTCACAGTGACTCCAAAGCGTGAGTCGCCAAGCAGCACGCAATGGAGAAACCATAGGAACAATGGGAGTTTTGAGTCACACGGATTGGGATGACCGCCGGCGATCTACTCGGCAATGTTCGGCTCGCGGCGGGCGTTCGGGCTGAAGGAGACCTTGTTGCAGAAGGTGCAGCCGCCACGGCCCTTGTTGCCGTCGCGGTTCTGGCAGGTGAAGCCGGCGTCGATGGCGAGCGAGTCTGTCCCGCAAGCGGGTGATTTCCTCCCTCATCCGTCGCTTCGCGACATCTTCCCAGGGGGGAAGAGATCTTATGACGGTCCGCTGACGGTCCGCGGGCTGGATTTTCCCATGGCTGGACATACGGCATCCGTTGGAGCGAACCGGCTTTTTGCCATTTCAGGCTCCCGGGTGCCTTTGACTGTGGTCAACCGGCCTACGATCCACCTTCGCTATTTGACCGAGATCAATAGAGCTGAGTTCTACATATTGGGCTTTGGACAGAACTGATCTACAAGATATAGGGTACTATTCACCAACTACGAGAGGATTCCCTATGGCAGTGACTGTGGCCCAGATGGCCCGTCTACCGGCGCGTGTGCGCCGCCGCGACGGTTCCGAGATCCATTTCGAGAGCGAACGCATCCTCTCCGCCATCCGCCGCGCCGGCCAGGCCACCGGTGAGTTCGCCGAGGACGAGGCCGCGGTTGCTGAGCTGCCCAGGTGGTCAAGGTTCTGACCGCATGGCCACTTCCGTGACGGGCGTGCCCGGACATCGAGCGCATCCAGGACATCGTCGAGCAGATGCTGATCGCCGCCAATCATCTGCAGACCGCGCGCGCCTACATCGTCTACCGCGAGCAGCACAAACGCCTGCGCGAGGACCGGCGCACCCTGGTCGATGTCGCCGCGTCGGTCAACGAATACCTGGAACGGGCCGACTGGCGGGTCAACGCCAATGCCAACCAGGGCTATTCCCTGGGTGGGCTGATCCTCAACACCTCCGGCAAGATGATCGCCAACTACTGGCTGTCACACGTCTACCCGCCGGAGATCGGCGAGGCCCACCGCGAGGGCGACATCCACATCCACGACCTGGACATGCTGGCCGGCTACTGCGCCGGCTGGTCTCTGCGCACCCTGCTGCACGAGGGGCTGAACGGCGTGCCGGGCAAGGTGGAGGCGGGGCCGCCGCGGCACATGTCCTCGCGCGGTGGGACAGATCGTCAATTTCCTCGGCACCCTGCAGAACGAGTGGGCCGGCGCCCAGGCCTTCAGCTCCTTCGACACCTACATGGCGCCGTTCGTGCGCAAGGACGGCCTGAGCTACGAGCAGGTCAAGCAGTACATCCAGGAGCTGATCTACAACCTCAACGTGCCGTCGCGCTGGGGCACCCAGACGCCCTTCACCAATCTCACCTTCGACTGGGTCTGCCCGGAGGACCTGCGCGAGCAGATCCCGGTGATCGGCGGCGAGGAGATGCCGTTCACCTACGGCGAGCTGCAGGCCGAGATGGACATGATCAACCGCGCCTACATCGAGGTGATGACCGCGGGCGACGCCAAGGGGCGGGTGTTCACCTTCCCGATCCCGACCTACAACATCACCCCGGACTTCCCCTGGGACAGCGAGAACGCCGAGCGGCTGTTCGCCATGACCGCCAAGTACGGCCTGCCCTACTTCCAGAACTTCCTCAACTCCGAGCTCAAGCCGAACATGGTCCGCTCCATGTGCTGCCGGCTGCAGCTGGATCTGCGCGAACTGCTCAAGCGCGGCAACGGCCTGTTCGGCTCCGCCGAGCAGACCGGCTCCCTGGGCGTGGTGACCATCAACTGCGCCCGCCTGGGCTACCTGCACCAGGGCGACGAAGACGGGCTTGTACGACCGCCTCGACCAGCTGCTGGAGCTGGCCCGCAACAGCCTGGAGATCAAGCGCAAGGTGATCCAGCGCCACATGGATGCCGGGCTGTTTCCCTACACCAAGCGCTATCTGGGCACCCTGCGCAACCACTTCTCCACCATCGGCGTCAACGGCATCAACGAGATGATCCGCAACTTCACCGCCGACGCCGAGGACATCACCACGCCCGAGGGCCACGCCTTCGCCGAGCGCCTGCTCGATCACGTCCGCGCGCGCATGGTCGAGTTCCAGGAGCAGACCGGGCACCTGTACAACCTGGAGGCCACGCCGGCCGAGGGCACCACCTACCGCTTCGCCAAGGAAGACCGCAAGCGCTTTCCCGACATCCTGCAGGCCGGCAGCGGACACGGCACCCTACTACACCAACTCCTCGCAGCTGCCGGTGGGCTTCACCGACGATCCTTTCGAGGCCCTGGAGCGGCAGGACGAGCTGCAGCGCAAGTACACCGGCGGCACCGTGCTGCACCTGTACATGACGGAGAACGTCTCCAGCACCGAGGCCTGCAAGCGTCTGGTGCGGCGCGCCTTGGGCAACTTCCGCCTGCCCTACATCACCGTCACGCCGACCTTTTCCATCTGTCCGTACGCACGGCTACTCGCCGGCGAGCACGAATTCTGTCCGGAGTGCGATCAGGAACTGATCGAGAGAAAAGAACGAGAGCAGGCGTCGGCCTGAGAAATCAACGAGGGGTCGGAGTCGAATTCGACTCCGACCCCGGCGACCCACCCAACTAACCGAGTTGAAATAACGATGAAGCCAGTGGCAATCGAATTGAAAGACGAAGAACGCACCCGCTGCGAGGTATGGACCAGAGTGATGGGTTACCATCGGCCGGTATCGGCCTGGAACCCGGGCAAGAAGTCGGAACAGGCCGAGCGGCGCTACTTTATCGAGCCCGGCTGCAAGGCTGCGGGCTAGTATGCAAGGCGCAGGGCGGATCAGGCCGAAGGCCGTCATCCGCCGATCTCGGCCGGACGGTGGGTTA
The DNA here is from genome assembly GCA_963765415.1 of uncultured Gammaproteobacteria bacterium. GTDB lineage: Bacteria > Pseudomonadota > Gammaproteobacteria > Chromatiales > Chromatiaceae > CAVXWS01. The sequence goes on along the minus strand of CAVXWS010000092.1, from coordinate 9,807 downwards.
CGCGGCATTGCCGCTGACCCACCCTACGGCATTGCGAAAGCGCCGTGATGATCGCACTCCGGATCGGCGGCCTCACGCCGCTCACCACCATCGATTACCCGGGCGAACTGGCTGCCGTGGTGTTCTGTCAGGGCTGTCCCTGGCGTTGCCGCTATTGTCAGAACGGTCATTTGCTCCGGCGTGATGCCCCTGCAGAGATCGTCTGGTCGGATGTCCTCGACCTGCTCGAGCGCCGGCGTGGGCTGCTCGATGCGGTGGTATTCTCCGGCGGCGAACCGACCGCTCAGGCCGGTCTCGCCGAGGCCATCGAACAGGTGCGCGCGCTTGGCTTCAAGGTCGGGCTGCATACCGCGGGTTGCTACCCGGAGCGTTTGCACCGGCTATTGCCGAAGATCGATTGGCTGGGGCTGGATATCAAGGGCTTCCCCGAGGACTACCCGAAGCTGACCGGCGTGGCCGGCGGCGGCACCGCCGCCTGGCAGAGCCTGGATCATGTGCTGGCGACCGATGTCCCCTATGAGATTCGGATCACCGCCCATAGCGTGATCCTGCCGGCCGGGCGTCTGCAGCGGCTGGTGTCGGTGCTGAACGCGAAAGGCGTGCGGGACATCGCGGTGCAGAACTGCGCGTCTCAGCGTGCCCTGGATCCGGAGTTGGGTCCGTCGATCGATTTTCGCCTCCTGACCACGGGCCTGGAGGTCGGGTCGCAGCCGGGTAATCGGTTGATCTTGCGAGATTGAACCAGAGCTTGTTCGACGATCAGGCGATTTCTGACCAATAACAACCCGTATCGAGCATATTCTGGGATTCGGCCCACTGGATGAGCTGATCGATATCGATTGGCCGCGAGACCAGAAAGCCCTGGATCTGGTCGCAGCCAAATTCCCGCAGTCGGACCAATTGCTGTTCTTCCTCGACGCCCTCGGCAATACACTCGATCCCCAGCCCGCGGGCCAGGGTGACGACGGTGGAGGCGATCTGAGCGTCCTCGGGATCGTCGAGCATATTCTTGATGAACGACCGGTCGATCTTCAGCGTGTCGACGTGAAAACGCTTCAGGTAGGTCAGCGATGAATAACCGGTGCCGAAGTCGTCGATCGCCAGCCGGACCCCACGCGCGGCGAGTTGGGCGGCGTTGCTGCGACTGAGATCACGATCGAGCAGAGTGCTCTCGGTGATCTCCAGCTCGAGTTGTTCGGGGCGAAGTGAATGCTCCGCCAATGCCTCGTCGATCAGTACCAATAAATCGGACTGCTGAAACTGGCAGGCGGAGAGATTGACCGCCACACGCACATTGCGCAATCCCCGATCGCGCATTCGCGCGGCGGCTGAACAGGCCTCGCGCAGTGCCCAGCCGGTGATTCGGGCGATCAGCCCGGTGTCCTCCAGTATCGGGAGGAAGTCTCCCGGGGGCTGGAGTTCATTTTGTCGGCGCCAGCGCAGCAGGGCCTCCATCGCCACCAGCTTGCCGCCGTTGCAGCGCACCTGCGGCTGGTAGTGCAGCTCGAACTCGCGGCGATCGATCGCCTGACGCAGCTGGTGTTCCAGCGACAGGCGTTGCTGAGCCCGATGATTCAGCTCTGGCGTGAAGAAGCGGAACGTTGCCCGACCCTGTTCCTTGGCGACATACATGGCGGTGTCCGCGTTCTTGATCAGGGTGTCGATATTGGTCGCGTCTTTCGGGTAAAGGGTGATACCGATACTGGCGGAGACAAACAACTCGCGGCCATCGATGAGGAAGGCCGGGGACAGTACGTCGATAATGTTCTGCGCCACCTTCTGCGGCGCCAGCTCTTCGCTGATGTCCTCGATGATCAGGGTGAACTCGTCGCCACCCATTCGGGCCAGGGTGTCGCAGTCACGGACGATGCTTTTCAGCCGCCGCGCGACATGGCGCAGCAACTCGTCACCGACGTCGTGACCGAGCGCGTCATTGATCGCTTTGAAACGGTCGAGATCGAAAAACAGCAGAGCGACCTCGTGCTTCCGTCTCCTGGCCTTTTTGGCCGAGTGACGCAGGCGGTCGTAGAACAGGTTGCGATTGGGCAGGTGGGTGAGGTCGTCGTAGTTGGCGAGAAATACCAGCTGTTCCTGTGAACGGCGTTGCTCGGTGACGTCCTGCATGGTGCCGAGAAAACCGCTCAGGGCGCCGCTTCGATCGCTCTCGGGTTCGCCCTTGAGGAACAGGGTCCGGGGTTCGCCGTCGCTGCGGCGAATATTGAACTCGGCAGTCACCGGCTTCTCGAACCGCCCCTGCAGGATCGAAAACAGACGTTCCTGGTCCTTTTCAGCGACGAACTCGAGGAGGTTGTGTACGGTCGGCCGAAAGGTGTCCGGTGCAACACCGAGGATCCGATAGACACCGTGCGACAGCGTCAGTTCGGCCTCGTGACGGCGCCACTCCCAGCTTCCCAGCGCGGCCATCTCCTGTGCCCGGGTCAGCAGCAGTCCGGTTCTTTGCAGATCGCCGGACATTTTGTTGAGCGACCGCGCCAAACCCCCGAGTTCGTCCTCCGACCACTCCGGCAGCTTGTAACCCAGATTGCCGGCCGCGTACTCATCGGCCGCCCGGGTCATGGCACTCAAGGGCCGCGACAAGGATACCGACAGCCGCCCACCGAGGATCACGCTCAAAGCGGCAATTAACGCGATGCTGCTAAGGATGATCGGCAGAAAACCGTTCTCGAAGTCTTGCCAGGCCTTTTGCACCTTGTTCTGCAGCGCCTCGACCAGGGTCCGGTTGCGCTCGTCTGACAGTTCGATGCGCGCAAAGCCGGGGATTTCGTCGCCATAACCGATGGCCAGATACATCAGCTGGCCGCCGGCGATGTTCTCGATGACCGGAGCATAGGGTTCGAGCCTCGACGGCACGGACTCCTGACGACCATAGGCCTGGTTGTCGCCGGTGCCGTCGGTCACCACCCGACCGCTTTGGTCGAGAATCCGGATCGAAACCGGGTCCAGCCAGGCTCGGATCTGTTCGACCTCCTCGTTGAGGCCGGAGATGTCCATGCGGTACAGCGGATTGAACAGACGATTGCTGAGATAGGCGCCGCTGGCGTGCAAGGCCCGTATATCGTTGGTCGATTGCACCGAGGAAAAGGAGTCGGCCAACTCGGCACGCAAGCTGTTGGTGCTGGAGTAAACGAAGTAACCCGACAGTGCCAGCGCCAGCAGCGTAAGCGCGGACAGCAGCGCGGCGAAGAACAGCGCGTACTTGGTGCTGATTCGTTGCAGGGGGTGTCTCATTCCAGGTCAGCGAGGACCTGTGACCAGTGCGCCAGCCCTTCCTCGTCGGCCCCGGTCAAAAGCTCGAACTTGGCAATCCGAGATGCGGCCTGCAGGGCCTCGCGTCCGACGTCGTCCCGGTGCGCGCTCACCAGGACGTCGACGACCTTGTCGCGAGTCCGGCTATTGAAGTGAGGTGTGAAGGAAAACACCCAGCGCAGCAGGGGACGTGTCGCATGGATAATCCGCAAGTCCTTTCGGATGCCTTCCGGTACACCGCCCCAGTCCCCATTGTTGAACGCACCGACGTCGGCGCGGCCGCGATGCACCCAGTAGGCCTGGTTCAGTTCGGAACCCGCAAACAGATATCGAACCACGTCTGGATCGGTCTCGGTCGTCTCGGCGGAGGCCAGGGTCAGGCCCTCGGCCAGCAGTGCGGCCTTCGGCACGTAGTAAGCCGAGGTCGAACGCGTGGATTCGAAGACGATCGTTTTACCGGCCAGATCCTTAAGAGTGGAGGCCGGGTCGGCTTTGCGAACGAAAAACACCGAATGGTATTGTCTTTGGCCCTTGCGCCAGGCCACCAGGGTTGGAACCAGTTCGTTGGTACGACGTTTGATCGACAGGGTTGGCATGACCCCTTCGATTACGGCATCTACCTGGCCCTCGGCGACTCGATTGGCCATTTCATTGACATCGCGGGCGATGACCAAGTCGTCGACCCGGATACCGTCGAGAGCCAGTTTCGCCTGCAGATAGGCGTGCAGCCGTCCGTACTGGCTCAATGCGTGGTCGGGCTTGTCCGGCCGCTCGTTGATGACGCCCAGCCGAAAACCGGCCATGGCGTTCCCCAGTGCCGGCCAGCTGACGAGCAGCCACAGCGCGCCGAGTAACAGCCGGGCCAGTTGCCGAAAGAATCTCAGCGAGCGTGTCATGAATACCCCAACAAGGAGAGGTGCTGCGACCGAAGTGCGGGCCGAGCGAGACTCAAGTCGACCTATCGTTGCAAGTCTTTCGACTGGCGGGGGGGAAAATTGAGCGGCAGGCCCGTAGGCGCCAAACCCGCCGGACTCAGGGCAGAGTGACCGGAAGGCCCTGGTTCGCCTGGCGAGACATGCGGGTTATCCGGCGATCGCGGCGAACTCCGGACAGGGTTGCGCGAAGCTCCCCGCCGCCCGGTGCCGAGTCTCGTCGGGCAACCACAGGTCGAAGTAGCTCGCCGCTCCCTGCCAGCAGCCCACTAGGCCTGTCGGCGGGCCGAAGTAAGCCCATCGCACATTGATACGAGGCCGGTGGCGGCGGGTGGTCTCAGACCGACTCCTGGCCGGGCCCGGTCGTCGTTCAGACCGGGGACTCCCATCGTCCGATCAATTCCTGACCGAGGATCAGATCAAACTCGGCGGCATAACTGACCTCGGGTAGTCCGGATCGGTGGAACTCGGCAAGCACCAGGGGGCGCTGCTCGACCGGAATTCGGCGAAACAGGAAGTCGTCGTCGTTGCGGGGCTCCGCTGCGACATACATCTGGGTGGTGAACCTCAGCCTCGAGTCGGACTTGACGGCGATATGGATGTGCGGCGTGCGCCCCGGGTAGGCGACCGGGCGAATGGTGCGGAAGCGATAGCGACCCTCAGCGTCGGTCGAGGTCGCACCGAAGCCTTGAAAACCCGGATCGGGCTGGGCGCCGCCCTGGTCGTACGGATGCCGATAACGGCCGTTGGCGTCGCATTGCCAGATCTCGATGCGCCGGTTGGCCAAAGCTTGGCCGTTGCGGTCCAGTAGACGTCCCTCGAGGTCGGTGATCTCGCCGGCGGCGACGCGATCGGCCCCGGCAATCCGGGTCAGATCGTTGTCATCATCCAACGGCAGGGTCTGCGGATAGAAGGGGCCGGGCGTCTGGCGCGGGGTCGGCGCCAACAGTGCGTTGGCGGCCCCCGGCAGCATCAGGCCGCTCAGGCCGAGCATCAGGCGGCGACGGGTAAGGTCTGTGCTCATGGCGGTTCTTCCCAAGTCGTAACGTATCCAATGGTAGACCGCGGTTCCCGTATAAATCCTGTGCATCGGGTGCGCGAATTGCCGCCTATACTCACTCTTTTTATTCAACGGGAGAGAAATTCGATGCGAATGTTGATGACCCTGACGACCGTCCTGACGACGATGATCGGTGCTTCGTGCCTGGCCGAGGGACGCGGTCCGGCGGTGCCGGACTATCCAGCCGAACAGGTCGCCGACGGCGTGTTCGTCATTCACGGTCCGCTCGGTTATCCCTCTCCCGAGAATCAGGGTTTCATGAACAACCCGGCGTTTCTGCTGACCGATTCCGGGGTGATCGTGGTTGACCCGGGTTCGAGCGTTCAGACCGGCGAAATGGTCCTTCGGCAGATCCGTAGGCACAGCGACAAACCCATACTGGCGGTGCTGAACACGCACGTACATGGCGATCACTGGTTGGGAAATCAGGCCATGCGCGAGGCCTTCCCGGATGTGCCCATCTATGGCCATCCGACCATGCTCGAGGAGGTCGAGAAGGGTGCAGGCAGGCAGTGGGTCGATCTGATGTTGCGGTCGACCGAATCCGCGACCGCCGGTACTCGGGCAATCGGTCCGAACCTGGCGATCGGTGATGGCGACGAGCTGAGCCTGGCAGGCCTGTCGTTCAAGTTCCACGCCTACGACCACGTCCACACTCATACCGATCTGATGATCGAGGTGGTGGAAAAGGGGGTTTTGTTCCTCGGTGACAACGCCAACAATGCGCGGATCGTGCGCATGGACGATGGTTCGTTCAGCGGCAGCATCGAGGCCCTGGGGGAAATCAAGGACAAGGTCCAGGCGAGTGTATTAGTGCCCGGACACGGCAAGACCGGCAGTTGGGAGATCGTCGAAAGCTATCGCGACTATCTCGCGGGTGTCCGCGGCTGGGTCGAGAAGTTGTACGAAGAAGGACTGAGTGATTTCGAGATGAAAGACAAGGTCAGCGCCGAACTGGTGCGCTTTCAGGACTGGATCGGGTACCGCGAAGAACTCGGTAAGCACATCTCGCTGGCCTATCTGGAGGTCGAGGCCGCGGCCTTCTGAGCTGGGCCTTCGCTCGGGTTCGCGTCGGGTCGAAGCAATAAGCCCGGCCGTCCCGGCCGGGCAAAGTGGGATGTGGCGGACTCTCAGCCAGCCACGGACTGAGGTAGCGAGGACACGGCGTTGATTCGGGCGCTGATCTCGCGAAGCTTTTCCTCGGCCCTGTCGTTGTCGATCTGGCACGTGCCGGCGGCCTCGTGACCGCCGCCGCCGTACTCCAGCATCAGCTCACCGATGTTCACCACCGAGGTCCGTTTAAGGATCGATTTGCCGACTGCGAAGACCGTGTTGTTCTTGTCTTTCCCCCACAGAACGTGCATCGAAATGTCGCAATTCGGGAACAGGGCGTAGATCATGAAGCGGTTCCCGGCATGGATGATCTCTTCGTCTCGCAGATCGAGTATGACCAGATTCCCATCCACCGCGGTACAGCGCCGCAACTGGGCCTTGAACTCGGTTTCCTGCTCGCGATAGAGATCGACCCGCTCCTTGACGTCGGGCAGTTCGAGGATCTGCTCGATGCTCAGTTCACGGCAATGATCGATCAGTTCCATCATCAACTGATAGTTCGAGATGCGGAAGCTGCGAAAGCGCCCCAATCCCGTGCGGGCATCCATCAGAAAATTGAGCAGGGCCCAGCCCCTTGGGTGCAGGATCTCGTCGAGACTGAAGTCGGCCGAATCGCCCTTGTCGACCGCGACCATCATCTCGTTCCAGTCCTCCGGAAAGCGTTCACCGCCGCCGTAGTAGTCGTACACGACACGCGCCGCCGACGGCGCCTTCGGGTCGATGATGTGATTCCGGGAATCGCCGTCGCAGCGCATCGTTTCGCTGTGGTGATGGTCGAACACGAGATGAGCTGCGCCGACGTAGGGGAGGTTAGTGGTGATGTCTCGCGAGCTGATCTCGACCTTCCCGTCCTGCATATCCTTCGGATGAACGAACAGGATGTCGTCGATCAGGTCGAGTTCCTTCAACAAGACCGCGCATACCAGGCCGTCGAAATCGCTGCGGGTGACGAGACGGAATTTTTCGTGCTCAGAGGACATGGGGCGACTCCTTGGTCGGGATTTCAGTCGTTGGGCTTCGCGCCGGGCGACACTTGTGCAGGCTATCGGCGGGTGAGGAAAGGCACTTTAGTGCAGCGGCGTTTTATTTCCGATACGACGGAGATGTCCGGCTTGTGCGGAATGGGTGCCGCGCCCCGGGGCGTCAGAATTGTGCTGCCGGCAACGCTTCCAGGGTAAGCTGCTTCGCGCTTGTCGCCAGTCAAGAAATCGACCGTGCGACCGCAACCCAGGACCACAAACGGCCCCTGAACCTCTACACTCAGGGCCGAAAGAGGGGGCCCGCCCTAGGTCAGGATCCGTAGGGTTGTAACAATCCGGACCGAGAGCGCGCTGTTGTCAGAGTGTCGGCCGTGCGAAGCTGCCGACCCATAACTACTCAAGGCTGAAAAAAAGGACGATGACCGAAAGCACCAAATACGTACACGCGTTCGAAGAAGGCGACGGAAAAGACAAGATGCTGCTGGGCGGCAAGGGCGCCAATCTGTGCGAAATGACTCAGATCGGGCTCAATGTGCCGCCCGGCTTCGTGATCTCGACCGACGCCTGCCTGCAGTATCTGGACAACGATCGCGGCGATCTGCCGGCGGGCGTCATGGACCAGGTGCGCGAGCACATGCGCAACCTGGAAGAGAAGACCGGCAAGATCTTCGGCGGTGTCGATAATCCCTTGCTGGTCTCGGTGCGTTCCGGTTCGGCCATGTCCATGCCGGGCATGATGGACACCATCCTGAACCTCGGTCTGAACACCGACACCCTGGAGGGACTGATCGCCCAGACCGGCAACGAGCGCTTCGGCTACGACGCCTACCGTCGTTTCATCCAGTTGTTCGGCAAGGTCGCCCTGGGCATCTCGGACGAGGCCTTCGACGACGAGTTCGAGGAGGTCAAGAGGCTGGCCGGCGTCAAACAGGACGTGGGCCTGTCGGCGAAAGACCTGAAGCGAGATCTCCGAGCGTTTCCTTGCCGTGGTCGAACGCGAGACCGGCCGACCCTTTCCGGAAGACCCTATGGTGCAGCTGGAACTCGCGATCAAGGCGGTGTTCGGCTCCTGGATGGGCAAGCGCGCCGTCGACTATCGTCGCGAGTTCCACATCACCCCGGACATGGCCAACGGCACCGCGGTCAACGTGGTCACCATGGTGTTCGGCAACCTGGGCGACGATTGCGCCACCGGTGTCGGCTTTACCCGCTACCCGGACACCGGCGAAAACCGGATGTTCGGCGAGTACCTGATCAATGCCCAGGGCGAGGACGTGGTCGCCGGCATCCGCACGCCCAAGCCGATCGACGCCCTGGCCGACGAGATGCCGGCCATGTACCAGGAACTGGTCGAGCTGCGCGAACAAGCTCGAGGCGCACTACAAGGAGGTGCAGGACTTCGAGTTCACCATCGAGAACGGCCGCTTGTACTGCCTGCAGACGCGCAACGGCAAGATGAACGCGACCGCCCTGGTGCGCACCTCGGTCGAGATGGTGCGCGAGGGCCTGATCACGCGCGAGCAGGGCCTGCTGCGTATCCAACCGGACCTGCTCGAGCAGCTGCTGTTCCCGCGGCTCGATCCGACCGCCCGTTCGGTGCCCATGGCCCGCGGTCTGCCGGCCTCGCCGGGTGCCGCGGTGGGACACGCCGTGTTCGATGCCGATCGTGCCGAACAGATGGGCCGCGGCGGGCACCGGGTCATCCTGGTTCGAGAAGAGACCAAGCCCGAGGACATCCACGGCTTCTTTGCCTCGCAGGGTATTCTCACCTCGCGCGGCGGCAAGACCTCACACGCGGCCGTGGTGGCCCGGGGCATGGGCAAGCCCTGTGTCGCCGGCGCCGAGGGAATCCACGTCGACGTCGCCATGCGTAAGGCCTTCGTCGGCGAATCGACCATCTCCGAGGGCGATCTGATTACCATCGACGGCTCCACGGGCGACGTCTACGTCGGTGAGGTACCGATGAAGCCTGCCGAGTTCACGACCGAACTCGATATCCTGCTCGGCTGGGCCGATGGAATGTCACGGCTCAAGGTCATGGCCAATGCCGACACCCCGGACGATGCCCAGCGTGCCGTGCGCTTCGGCGCCAAGGGCATCGGCCTGTGTCGGACCGAGCGGATGTTCAACGCCTCGGAGCGGCTGCCGATCGTGGTCGAGATGATCCTGGCCGAGGACGCGAGCAGCCGTCAGGTGGCATTGGACAAGCTGCTGCCGATCCAGCGGGCGGACTTCAAGGGCATGCTCAAGGCCATGGCCGGCAAACCGGTGACGGTGCGCCTGCTCGATCCGCCGGTGCACGAGTTTCTGCCCTCCGAACACCAGCTCGAGCAGGAACTGGATCAGCTCGAGCATCTGCGCGAGACGGTCAACGGCATGAACATCCTGTCCGACGCCATCGAGTTCATGTATCGCAGCAACGAAAAACACCCGGAGGTGGCCCGACTGGCCGATC
>CAVXWS010000091.1:0-81841 GCA_963765415.1 uncultured Gammaproteobacteria bacterium | reverse complement strand
GTTTATGTACGTGCTTCGTTCAGTTACACGTACTTCTCGGCCAGATACGTCGCAACCGATCCCTGCGGAGGCGGACGGAAGGTTCGCCGCCTCAAATCCTGCGAGTTGGTAGACCGGTGTCGGGCGCCGATTCGCCGATCATTCGCCAATGCGCCTGTTGCTGATAGAAGACGATGAAGAGGCCGCCGCATGGCTGGTCAAAGGCTTGGAGGAGAGCGGTCATGTCGTCGACCATGCCGCCGACGGCGAGGACGGCCTGCATCTGGCGCTGACGGGGAGATTCGTCTGCAACCGAAAGAACTGCCACTGCTCGAATATCTCCTGCGCCATGTCGACCAGGTGGCCAACCGCAAATGTTACTCGAGCATGTCTGGGATTTTCACTTCGATCCCCAGACGAATGTGATCGATACCCAGATCTCGCGCCTGCGCAGCAAGATCGACAGGGACTTCGACAAGCCGCTTCTGCACACCTTGCGGGGGCGGGGATACCGCCTCAGTGCAAGTGAATGGGCTGTTGCGCACCAGCGCGATCAGGCTGGGGCTTATCCGGTCCTGGACGACAATCGCCTGGGCTGTGTGCGCGACTTGGTTTTGTCCGCATCCATTGTGAGGACCTTCATTGAACTATCGATCCTATTCTCGCGCGAATCGAGTAAGTTCGTGGCGGACGACAGCAGGGAACATGCGGGCCGGGTATGAACAAGAAAGGACGTTTGTTGAGTGGATTGGCAGTTATTGGCCTCACGCTCGGTGGCGCCTATTGGTGGCGGGTGTCGGATAAGAACTCGACGCCCGAGTCGGCACTGACGCTGTACGGCAATGTCGACATTCGCGAGGTGCGCCTTGCCTTCAACGGCAGCGAACACGTCGTCGAGATGCTGGTAGAAGAGGGAGATCGCGTCCAACCGGGACAATTGCTGGCGCGCCTGCATACCGAAAGGCTGGAGGCCACGCGGGATAGGGTCCGTGCCGAGCTCGTGGCGGCTCAGGCGAAGGCCCATGCCGTGCAGCTGACCTTCAAACGCCTGAAGGCGATGGAGGGCCGCAAGATGGCGGCCGCCGAGCAGACCGATGAGGCGGAGGGGAACAGTCGCGCCACCGCCGCCAGTGTTGTCGCTGCGGAGGCCGCGCTGGCAGAGAGCGAGCAGGTGCTGAAGGACGCCGAATTGATCGCCCCGGTTGGCGGTATCGTCCGCGAGCGTATTCACGTTCCGGCTGCGCGCGCTGGACCAGAGCATGCCATCCCTGGCATGCCCGTTCGCCAGGCTGCGTCTGTCCCCTGGACAGACGGCCCCGGCTCACCCATAGCGACGGCTATGCCTCGTCGGCCGATCGAACGAGCTGCTTAGCCATATTTCCCAGAAATTCCGATCCCCTCACGCAATATGCGGCTTAGCCGACCGATGGAACAGTACCTTCTCCCACAGGGGAGAAGGTTAGGATGAGGGGATCAAAATTGAACGGGTTGATCCCGATCCCCTCACCCCAGCCCTCTCGACTCGGGTTCCGAACTTCGTTCTACCTCCTCCATCCCTGGAGTCGTCCCGGTGGGAGAGGAAGCAATCGGCCGGATGATCGGTCGATCCGGCTGTCAGCCGTAACCCGAAGCCACCGTCTTTTAGCCGGTGGAGTATTCAGATTCGGTTGGCTGCCTGCGTGTTTCAGGATCTGCTGTTTCGTCGTAGATGCTTATCCCTTCAAGCGATTCAAAAGCACGGGATCGGCAATCCAACCCTCGAGCGGATCGAGGTCTGGGGGTAGGCCGTAGGAGCGTCCACGCTGTGTCCAGGCCCATGCGGCCTGAATCGCGCACAGCAGCGCGTCGAGGTGATCCGCGCCGGGATCATCGGCGAGGGTGTCAGGGGCATCGACCGTAATGCCGTGAGTCGGTTGAACGCCGCCTTGCTTGATGGTCTTGAGCAGATCGGTTCTGGCCTGATGCTGTGCTTGTGTTTGTTTGGCCTTGGCGTCCTGCTTATAGCTGCGGCGCCCGATCAGGGTGCGGGCCAGGATGCCGGGATAGGCCTCGATGGCGATCCTGCGCGGGTCGCCTTGTTGCAGGCCGGGGATACGGACGCCTGCTGCTCGGATGCGGGGTGCGCCTTCAAAGAACATCAGGCCGACCGGGGTGCCGTAGAGTTTTTGCGGGCTGATCGATCCGGCGGCGCAATCGGCTGCGCGGCGATGTTCTTTATCACCGGCACGGCGGTTACTGCGGTAATCATCGAGGGCGGTGCGGAAGCCCGTGCGGTCCATCTGCCCGACATGATCGACATACCCCTGCCAGGTATCCGGCCAGCCGATGGTCTCGATGAACCGTCTTGCCTGTCCGAACGGGAAATCGATCCCGGCAATCCAGGGGCCAGGCCTTGTCAATGCGGCCTCAAATTCCGTAAAGCTACGCCATTCCTGTAGGTCCTGGACGCCCAGCCGTGTTCCTTCGAGCATGCATTCCAAGCAGGTGATTGGTTTGCTGCGTTGCGGGCGACTGGTGAAATCGATGCCGTAAATCTTCATGCGCCCACAGTGACACGACTTTGGCGTTGGATCGATTGCGTTCTTGGTGACAGCGGCCCTACTGATAATAAGAACTTATGGGCGAAGAAATATTGTTGAATGGTCCCGGTCCCGATGCCGGATAATCTGTAGGGGCGAGACGGACAGGCGATGACGGTCGACGATGTGCCGGTTCGGTCCCGGAACCGGATGTCCATGCGAAAGCGGTGTCAGAGGCGACCGGAAGGAACCGGCCATCAACAGCCGCTCCAGACCGGGGAAAATCGGCCGATGGGGGGGTGTGCTCGCAAAAGAGAATGCTTTTTTTTCGCAGTGCTGATCAAAGTCAATGCCGTCCTAGATACGTGGAAGCCAGCTCCTGTTATGTTCCTCCTTCTCAGATAAACGAGTCCGTTGCTTTCGCGTTGCTCAATAAATCCCTTGATTTATTTATGACTATCGGGCCCTGTGGGGCGGGGCGGCGAGCTGTTGGTTTCCAGGGCTCGGTGCCTGCCACCACCAAGTGCTTCGGGACAGACGCAGAGTCGTTCGAGCAAGCATGGACAGTGGACGATGCTTCCGATTAGGAACAGGCCCCAGTCACATGGGCGCGAGGATTTCCGGTAGGTTCACATGGCCGTAGTTTCGAGCCTTCTTATTGCCGTTGCCTTCATGACCGTCCTGGGCCTGCTGCTCGCCAGCATACTCGCGGTGGCGAACAAACGTCTCTATGTGTTCGAGGATCCGCGCATCGACGAGGTCGAGGAGATGTTGCCGAGCGCCAACTGCGGGTCCTGCGGCAGCGCCGGCTGCCGCGCGTTTGCGGAAAAGCTGGTCAAGGGCGAGGTGCAGCCCGGCCTTTGCACCGTCAATTCGAAGGAAGGCAACCAGGTGATCGCGAATTTTCTCGGGGTCGAACTCGGCGGTCAGGAGAAGCGCGTGGCGCGTCTGGCCTGCGCCGGCGGCAGCAATGTCGCGACGCAGCGCGCTCGCTATGTCGGGCTCGAGACCTGCCGCGCCGCGGCCACGGTCGCGGGCGGCGGCAAGGGCTGCGCCTGGGGGTGTCTCGGCCTTGGCGATTGCGACCAGGTCTGCGAATTCGATGCCATCAGGATGAACCGGCACGGGTTGCCGGTGGTCGATGCGGAAAAATGCACCGCCTGCGGCGATTGTGTCGAGATCTGTCCGCGCGACCTTTTTTCGCTGCACCCGATCAGCCACCGGCTGTGGGTCGCCTGCAGGAACCTGGAAAAGGGCGACGAGGCCGAGACCGACTGCGCCGTACTGTGCACCGCCTGCGGCCGGTGCGCCGCCGATGCGCCGGAAGGGCTGATTGATATCCACAACAATCTGGCGGTTATCGACTACTCCAAGAACACCTTGGCATCGACCGTGGCCATAGAGCGTTGTCCGACCGGCGCGATCGTCTGGTTGGATGACCAGGCCGGTCCGCGCAAGGGCAAAGACGCGATAAAGATCGTCCGCAAGGCGGCGCTACCGATTCGATGAATTCGCGACCTTTCCGCCGCCAATTTCTGACCGGCCGGACATGCCGTCCGGGTATCGGTTTCCCCTGTTCCAGGAACTCATTGTTGTATTGAGGGCAGACTCAGTTATGTTCGGAAAAAACGAACCGCGGCAGTTCAAGTATCCCGGCAAACGCATGGCGATGGACGGCAACACCGCCGTCATCATGTGTGAACGCGAGTCGTCCGATGCGGCCGGCGCCTATCCGATCACGCCCTCGACCCAGATGGGTGAGTACTGGGCCGAAGAGACCGCCAAGGGCCACGTCAACATCTCCGGCCGGCCGCTGATCTTCGTCGAGCCGGAGGGCGAACATGCCGCGGCCGGCGGTGACCGCCGGCATGGCCATGTCGGGGCTGCGGGCCACCAACTTCTCCTCCGCCCAGGGCATCGCCTACATGCACGAGTCGCTCTACGCGGCGGTCGGCAAGCGTCTGCCCTATGTGCTGAACATCGGCTGCCGGGCGATGACCAAGTCCAGCCTCAACGTGCATGCCGGTCACGACGACTATCATTGCATCGACGACACCGGCTTCATCCAGGTCATGGCCAAGAATGCCCAGGAGGCGGCGGACCTCAACCTGATCGGCGCGCAAGATCGCCGAGCTGTCGCTGACCCCGGCCGTGGTCGCCCAGGACGGTTTTCTCACCACCCACCTGATCGAGCCGCTGCAGGTGCCCGAGCGGGAACTGATCGCCGAGTTCCTGGGCCGGCCGGATGACATGATCGACTGTCCCGACCCCGGCGCAGCGTCTGCTCTACGGCGAGAAGCGGCGCCGCGTTCCCGGAGCTGTGGGATGTGGACAACCCGGTGCTGGCCGGGCCGGTGCAGAACCAGGATGCCTACATGCAGTCGGTGGTCGCCCAGCGACCCTATTTCTTCGATCACATCGCCGCCATCGCCGATCAGGTGATGGACGAGTTCTACCAGCTGACCGGCCGCCGCTACCAGCGGGTTAGCGGCTACCGGATGGAGGATGCCGACTACCTGATCCTCGGTCAGGGCAGCATGATCGTGCAGGCCGAGGCGGTGGCCGATTATCTGCGCGAGCACCCGCAACCTCAAGGTCGGCGTGGTCAACCTCACCATGTTCCGTCCCTTCCCGGGCGATCTGCTCGGGCGCCATGCTGCAAGGGCCGCAAGGGCGTGGCCGTGCTGGAGCGCACCGATCAGCCGCTGGCCGAGGACCTGCCGCTGATGCGCGAAGTGCGCGCCGCGCTCTCGCAAGTGCCTGGAGAATCAGGCCGCGGGCAGACGACAAGCCCTATCCGGACTACGCGAGCTATGCGCGCCGACCGATCTGCCGCGCCTGTATTCCGGCTGCTACGGCCTGGGCAGCCGCGACCTGCAGCCGGAGGCGCTGGTGGCGGCGGTCGAGAACATGCTGCCGGACGGCAAGCAGCAAGCCTTTTTCTATCTCTCGGTCGACTTCGTTCACGAGCAGGCGGCCAACCCCAAGCAGGAGATCCACCAGCAGAACCTGCTCGACGCCTATCCGCACATCGGCGGACCTGGCGATTCGCGGCAGCGAGAATCCCGACCTGATGCCCGAGGGGTCGATCACCGTGCGCATGCACTCGGTGGGTGGCTGGGGCGCCATCACCACCGGCAAGAACCTGGCCATGACCCTGTTCGACCTGCTGGGCTACGACATCAAGGCCAACCCCAAGTACGGTTCCGAGAAGAAGGGCCAGCCGACCACCTACTATCTGTCCGCGGCCCCGGAGCCGATCCGGCTCAACTGCGAGTACCACTTCGTGGACGTGGTGATGTCGCCCGGACCCCAACGTGTTCGGCCACTCCAATCCGCTGTACGGCTTGAAGAAGGGCGGCGTGTTCATCATCCAGAGCAGTCCTGGAGGACCTGGGCGAGGTCTGGGCGACCTTCCCCCGCCAGGCCCGGCAGTTCGTCATCGACAACGAGATCCGGGTGTTCTTCCTGGACGGCTTCAAGATCGCCCGCGAAGAGGCCACCGACCCGGAGCTGCAGTTCCGCATGCAGGGCAACGCCTTCCAGGGCGCCTTCTTCGCCGCCTCGCCGCTGATGGAGCAGGCCGACCTGGACGAGCAGGGCCTGTTCGAGGCCATCGACCGCCAGCTGCGGGCACAAGTTCGGCGCCAAGGGCGAGCGGGTCGTGCAGGACAACCTGCGGGTGGTGCGGCGCGGCTTCGACGAGATGCGGGAGATCACCGACAAGCCCATGGACGCGGTCACGGTCGAGCCGCAGGCGCAAGGCCGCCGGCCTGCCGGTCATGCTCAAGCAGCTGCCCGAGGCGCGACGGCGGCATCACCGACGTCCACCGCTTCTGGGAGCAGACCGGCAGCTTCTACGCCACCGGCAAGGGCGAGGAGAACCTGGCCGATCCCTACATCGGCCTCAGCCTGATCCCGGCCTCCACCGGCGTCTTCCGGGACATGACCCAGATCCGCTTCGAGTACCCGCGCTATGTCGCCGAGAACTGCACCGCCTGCGGCGACTGCTTTACCGTCTGTCCGGACAGCGCCATTCCCGGGCTGGTGAACAGCGTCGCCGAGGTGTTCGAGACCGCGATCTCGCGGATCGAGCGCAAGCAGCAGCCGACCCGCTACCTGCGCCGCGCGGTGCGCGAGGTGGAGAAGCGGCTGCGGGCCGCTGATCGAACCGCTCGGGGGATGCCGCCAACGTCAGTGAGTGCCTGGACCGGGCGGTGCTGGAGACCCTGGCCGCGTCCGAGCTGGAAGGCGAGGACAAGGCGCGCCTGGAGCAGGAGTTCGGCTGGTTCATGGACGACCATCGGCGACTTCCAGTTCGCCATCACCAAGCCCTACTACAGCAACCGGGAGAAGAAGGCAGAAGGACAGCGGCGGGCTGTTCTCCATCACCATCAATCCCTACACCTGCAAGGGCTGCATGGAGTGCGTCGAGGTCTGCGACGACGACGCCCTGGTGCCGACCCGCAGACCGCCGGAGGCGATCGAGACCCTGCGCCGGGACTGGGACTTCTGGCTGGACCTGCCCACCACCCGGCCGGACTTCATCCGCATCGACGACCTGGACGAGCACATCGGCGCGCTGGAGACCCTGCTGCTGGACAAGAAGAACTACGGCTCCATGGTCTGCGGCGACGGTGCCTGCATGGGCTGCGGGGAGAAGATCCGTCATTCACCTGTTCACCGCCACGGTGACCGCCCTGATGCAGCCGCGGGTCAAGCGATTCCTGGAGCAGGTCGACGATCTGAGCACCCGCCTGGAGCAGCATATCCGCCTGCGGCTGGCCGAGAGTATGGACCTGTCCGACGATACCGCCATCAGCGAGATCGTGGCCGCGCACCGGAGCAGCGACCTGACCCTGGCCGAGCTGTCCGGGGCGCTGGACAAGACCAGCGCGGCCGAGCCGGTCGATACCGAGTGGCTGGAGCGGACCACCCAGCCTGCTGACAGAGCTGCGCCACCTGAAGTGGCTGTACACCGAGGGACAGACCAGCCGCGGCCGGGCCGACATGGGCATCATCAACGCCACCGGCTGCACCTCGGTGTGGGGCTCCACCTATCCCTTACAACCCCTATCCCTTCCCCTGGACCAATCACCTGTTCCAGGACTCGCCGTCGGTGGCCATGGGCGTGTTCGAGGGCCACATGGCCAAGATGGCCGAGGGCTTCAAGGCCGATCCGCATGGCCGAGCTGGAGCTGGCGGACGGCTACAACCCGGCCGAGCACGACGAGTTCTTCACCTACTTCGACTGGAACAAGTTCACCGACGAGGAGTGGCTGCTGTGTCCGCCGGTGGTCGCGGTCGGCGGCGACGGGGCCATGTACGACATCGGCTTCCAGAACCTGTCCCGCATGCTGATGTCCGGTTTGCCGATCAAGGTCCTGGTGCTCGACACCCAGGTCTACTCCAACACCGGCGGTCAGGCCTGTACCTCCGGCTTCATCGGCCAGGTCTCGGACATGGCCGCCTACGGCAAGGTCTGGAAGGGCAAGGACGAGATGCGCAAGGAGATGGCGCTGATCGGCATGGCGCACCGCACCGCCTACGTGATGCAGGGCTCGATCGCCAACATCACCCACCTGCTGGAGGGCTACATCGACGGGCTCAACAGCCGGCGCCCGGCCCTGTTCAACATCTACGCCGCCTGCCAGCCCGAGCACGGCATCGGCGACGACGCCTCCGCCGCGCAGAGCAAGCTGGCGGTGGAGTCCCGCGCCTATCCGCTGTTCCGCTTCGACCCGGATGCCGGCACCACCTTCGAGGAGTGCTGCGACCTGGAGGGCAACCCGGCCATCGACGACGACTGGCCCACCTACAGCTCAACTACCAGGACGAGCACGGCAAGGAGGCCAGCATGGAGGTGCCCATGACCTTCGCCGACTTCGCCGTCACCGAAGGCCGCTTCCGCAAGCACTTCCGCAAGGCGCCGCCGGAGACCTGGAACGACAACATGGTGCCGCTGCATGAGCTCCTGGAGATGGACGCGGACGACCGCGAAGGCCTGTTCCCCTACATCTGGGGCGTGGACGGCAAGAACCGCCTGATGCGCATCCTGGTCTCCGAGGAGATCGTCCGCTCCTGCGAGGACCGGCTCGACTTCTGGCACCAGCTCAAGTCGCTGGCCGGCATCGACCGGGCCGTGGACCTGGAGCAGGTGGTCAACCAGACCAAGGCGGAGATGGCGCAGAAGCTCACCGCCAGCCTGCTGGCCCTGGCCGGGTCCGGCGACGCCGCCGGCCTGCTGAGCGGCGCCGGCGCGGCCTCGGGCAATGGCGGCCGCGGCGGCGGCCTCCGTGCCGCGCCGCAGGACTACGAGCCGGTCTGGATCGAGACCCCGGAGTGCACCGCCTGCGACGAATGCACCAAGATCAATCCCAAGATCTTCGCCTACAACGACGAGAAGAAGGCCATCGTCGTCGATCCCCGGGGCGGTCCCTTCAAGGACATCGTCAAGGCGGCGGAGAAGTGCACCGCCGGGGTGATCCACCCGGGCACGCCGTTCAACCCGAACGAAAAGGACCTGGACAAGCTGGTCAAGCGGGCGGAGAAGTATCAGTAGGGGTAAGCAGTGAGGTATTTCGCCAACAACAATGAGCAGAGTGCCTGCGGGCGGGGAGACTGTGGGAGGCGCGCCCCGCGCCGATTCGGCCTCGGCTCAGTCACCCTGGCGGCGGGGGCGCCGCTCCCACCCGGCGGGTATCGCGACTGGGGTAGTCGAGCCTGTGGGAGGCGCGCCCCGCGCCGAATCGACCTCGGCTCAGGAACCTTCGCGGCGGGGGCGCCGCTCCCACAGGGCAGCCTTCGCGGCGGCGCCGCTCCCACCCGGCGTTCGGCAGTGAATTGAATATGGGATTATTGGACCTTTTCAAACGCAATACCTTCGAGCACGGCATCCATCCGCCCGAGCACAAGGAGGTGACGGCGAAGCTTGCCGATCCGCCGACTGCCGTTCGCGCCGCGGCTTGATCGTGCCCCTGTCGCAGCACGCCGGCGCGCCGGCGGTGCCGCTGGTCCGAGCCCGGGCAGGAGGTGGTGCGGGGCGAACCGATCGCCCGCGCCGACGGCTTCGTCTCGGTGCCCATGCACGCGCCGGCCACCGGCGTGGTCGAGGACATCCGGCTGATGCCGAGCGCCCGTGGGCCGAAGACAGAGTCGATCGTCATCCGCGTCTACGAGGGCGCCACCCAGGAGATCCTGTACGACGATCCGCAGGACGTGGACCGCATGACGCCGGAGCAGATCGTCCAGGCGGTCCAGGACGCCGGCATGGTCGGGCTGGGCGGCGCGGCCTTTCCCACCCACGTCAAGATGCGGCCGCCGAAGGAGCACAAGGTCGACACGCTGGTGGTCAACGGCTGCGAGTGCGAGCCCTATCTGACCTGCGACCACCGCCTGATGCTGGAGCGGCCGGACGATCTGATCGCCGGGTATACGCATCGCCATGCGCGCGGTGGGCGCCGAGCGAGCCGTCATCGGTGTCGAAGACAACAAGCTGGACGCGGTGCAGGTGCTGAGCGAACGTCTGCCGAAGGGTGGGCCGATCCGGGTCCAGGCGGTGCCGACCAAGTACCCCCAGGGCGCGGAGAAGATGCTGGTGGAAAGCCTGCTGCACCGGCGCATCCCGCCCGGTTCGTTCCCGTCGGCGGTCGGTGTCAGCGTCTTCAACGTCGGCACCCTGGCGCAGATCGGCGAACTGCTGCCCGCCGGGCGCGGCCTGATCGAGCGGGTGGTGACCGTTACCGGTCCCGGGGTTCACAGTCCGGGCAACTTTCTGGTGCCGGTCGGGACGCCGATCCGTTATCTGCTGGAGCATGCAGGCGCGAGCCCGAAGGCGCAGGAACTGATCCTGGGCGGCCCCATGATGGGCATGTCGGTGGCCGCCCTGGACGTGCCGGTGACCAAGGCGGTCTCCGGGATGGTGGTGCTGGAGGCGCAGGATCGGGATGCGGCGAACGCGGCCGGTCCAGCCCTGCATCCGCTGCGCCTACTGCGTCGAGGCCTGCCCGATGCACCTGAATCCGTCCACCCTGGGGCTGCTGGCGGTGAAGCGCGAGTACGAGAAGATGGCCGCGGAGTTCCACCTCAACGACTGTTTCGAGTGCGGCTGCTGCAGCTACGTCTGTCCGTCCAACATCCCGCTGGTGCAGTACTTTCGCATTGCCAAGGCCATCAACCGCGAGAAGGCCGCCTGATCATGACCGGACGCCATATACACAAATCGAACTGCGCACCTCGCCGCACCTGAAGCAGACGGTCAGCACCCCGCAGATCATGCGCAACGTGGTCTACGCCCTGTTGCCGGTCTGCGCCTTTGCGGTCTTCGCCTTCGGCATCAGCGTGCTGGCGCTGTTGGCCGTGACCACCATCGCCTGCGTGTTGACCGAGGCCCTGTTCTGCCGACTGTCCGGGCAGGCCCAGCACGCTGGACGACTGGAGCGTGGTCATCACCGGGCTGCTGCTCGGCCTGACCCTGCCGCCGGGCTTTCCCGCTGTGGATGGCCGCGGTGGCCGGCTTCATCGCGGTCGGGCTGGGCAAGGCCCTGTTCGGCGGGCTGGGCCACAACGTGATGAATCCGGCGCTGGTCGGGCGCGCCTTCGTGCAGGCGGCCTTCCCGGTGGCCATCACCACCTGGACCCCGGCCTTTCTGGCGGGACCGCTTCGGCGAGTTCATCCCGACCACCCTGACCGTCCCCTTCATGCAGCCGCCGGACATCGGCGCCTGGATCGCCGCCGGCTCGGCGGATGCCTTCACCGGGGCCACGCCGCTGGCGCTGCAGAAGTTCGAGCAGATCACCACCGGCGTCAGCGAGATGTTCACCGGCATGACCGCGGGCTCCGCCGGCGAGACCTCGGCCCTGATCATCCTGGCCGGCGGACTCTACCTGGCGGCCCGGCGCATGCTGGACTGGCGCATCCCGGTCGGGCGTGATGCTGGGCGCGGCCCTGACCAGTCTGCCGTTCTGGCTGCTGGACCCGGCCCAGTATCCGGATCCCCTGTTCGTGCTGTTTTCCGGCGGGCTGATGCTGGGCGCCTGGTTCATGGCCAGCGACATGGTGGCGCTCGCCGGTCACGCCGCTGGGCGTCTGGATCTATGCCCTGTTCATCGGCGTCCTGACCGTGATCATCCGTCTGTTCGGCGGGCTCACGGAGGGCGTGATGTACGCCATCCTGCTCGGCAACGTCATCTCACCCTTGATCGCCACGATCTCCCAGCCCAGGGTGTTCGGGGCCCGCCCAGGCGGCAAGGGAAGAGCGGACATGAGCGACACCGCCAACGCAGCCGTCCGCGCAGGCCCCGGCGACACGCCGAGCCTGGCCATGCTGCGCACCCTGGGCTGGTGGCCGCTCTGTCCGGTTTTCTGGTGGTGCTCGCCTACCAGATCACCCTGCCCATGATCGAGGAGAACAAGCGCATCGCCATCGAGCGCGCCCTGTTCAAGGTGGTGCCCGGGGCGGTGTCGCGGCGCGATTTCCTGGTCGCGCGCCGAGGGTGTCGTCGCCGGCGGACGCAGGGTGGCGCGGCCGACGGTACGAGGATCTACGCCGGTTACGACAGCGACGGCAGGCTTGCCGGCATCGCCCTGGAGGCCGCGGCCCAGGGCTATCAGGACGTGATCCGGGTGCTCTACGGCTACGACCCCGCCTGCCAGTGCATCCGCGGCATCGAGGTGCTGAAGATGGCGGAGACCCCCGGTATCGGCGACAAGATCGCCAAGGACCCGAACTTCCTGGAGAACTTCGACGGCCCTGGATGCGCGCCTGAATGCGGCCGGCGATGCCCTGGAGCATCCCATCGTGACGGTCAAGCACGGCAGCAAGACCGACCCCTGGCAGATCGACGCCATCTCCGGCGCCACAATTTCCTCCAAGGCCGTGGCGCGGATGCTGAACGACAGCGCTCAGGCCATGCTGCCGGCGATCAACGCCCATCTCGACCGGCTGGCCGAGGGCGCCGGGAGCAACGCAATGAAAGGCCGTAACGGGAGCATCTGCCCATGAGTGCATTACCCGATCGCGACGAGCAGCTCTCGCTGGATACCTTTCTGCGCGGGCTGTGGGAGGAGAACCCGGTATTCGTCATGCTGCTGGGCATGTGTCCGGTGCTGGCGGTCACCAACTCCGCCATCAATGCCCTGGCCATGGGCCTGGCCACCACCTTCGTGCTGCTGGCCTCCAACACCCTGGTGTCCCTGCTGCGCAAGCTGATTCCGAAGCAGGTGCGCATCGCCACCTACATCGTCATCATCGCCACCTTCGTCACCATCGTCGACTACGCCATCCAGGCCATCAGCCTGGACCTGTACAACGCGCTGGGCGCCTTCATCCAGCTCATCGTGGTCAACTGCGTGATCCTCGGGCGGGCCGAGGCCTACGCCTCCAAGCAGCGCCTGCTGCCCGACGGTGGTGAACGCCCTGGGCATGGGCGTCGGGCTTCACCTTCGCCCTGCTGTGCCTGGGCACGGTGCGCGAGATCCTGGGCGCCGGCAGCCTGTTCGGCGTCGCCCTGTTCGGCGAGGGCTTCCAGCCCTGGGTGGTGATGATCCTGCCGCCCGGCGGCTTCTTCGTGCTGGGCGCCTGGCTGCTGGTGTTCGCCTGGTTCCGCCGGCGGCGCGAGCGCAGGCTGCTGGAGCAACAAGGAGCGACGGCGCATGGCGGCTGATTCCCTCACCTTCATCTTTCTCAACGCGGCGATCATCAACAACTTCGTGCTCGCCCTGTTCCTCGGCATCTGTCCCTTCCTGGGCGTGTCGGCCAAGCGCGAGACCGCCTGGAACATGGGCCTGGCGGTGATGTTCGTGATGTTCGTCAGCTCCGTGTGCGCCTACGGCATCAACTGGCTGCTGGTGAAGCTGGAGATCGAATTCCTGCGCCTGATCTGCTACATCGCGGTGATCGCCTCGGCGGTGCAGTTGGTGGAGATGGCGATGAAGAAGTTCAGCCCGGCCCTGTTCCGGGCGCTGGGCATCTTCCTGCCGCTGATCACCACCAACTGCGCCATCCTCGGCGTGGCCCTGTTCCAGACCTTCCGCGAGTACAGCTTTTTCCAGAGCCTGGCCTTCAGCCTGGGCGCGGGTGTCGGTTTCACCCTGGCGCTGGTCCTGATGGCGGGGCTGCGCGAACGCCTGGAACTGGCCGAGGTGCCCGGACGTCAGTCAGGGCGCGGCCTGACGCTGATGCTCGCCGGCCTGCTGTCGCTGGCCTTCATGGGCTTCGCCGGCCTGGGAGGGCAGGGTGGTTGATGCTCTTTTGAATATGGGGCTCGCCGCGGGCTTGATCCTGCTGGCCCTGCTGGGCTGGATCCGGGTCCAACAACTCGCCCGCGCTTTCGCCGCCCGGCATCCCGAACTCGGACCGGCGAAAGAGGAAGGCGGCGGCTGCGGCGGCGAGTTGCTCCTGCAGCGGCGGTCACTGTTCGGCCAAACCGGAGATCCGATTGGAAACACATCACCAGGAGCTCGAGACATGACGAAGCTGAGTGACTACGATTTGAGCGATCGCTTTCAGGCAAAGGTGCTGGAGACACACCGGATAACCCCGGAAGGTGCGCCCGAGGTCCGGAATATAATGCTCAACGTAATCCGTCCCGGGTTCCGATATCGGGAAGGCCAGACCGTCGGGGTGCTGCTGCCCGGCCCGCATGCGCATGGCCAGGAGGCGCACTTCCGCCTCTACACCATCGCCAATACCCAGGAGACCGCCCGGGTCGGCGAGGTCGACCTCGAGTTGTGCGTGCGCCGCTGCTTCTATATCGACGAGGTCAACGGCGAGGAGTACCCGGGCCTGGCCTCCAACTACCTCTGCGACGCCAGACCGGGGGATACCATCACCCTAACCGGTCCATTCGGCGACGCCTTCTCCATCCCCGAGGACAACGAGGCCAACCTGTTGATGATCGGCACCGGTACCGGAATCGCCCCGTTCCGTGCCTTCGTGCGCAAAATCTATGACAAGCGCTCCGACTGGAAGGGGCAGGTAAGGCTGTTCTACGGCGCTCGAACCGGTGTGGAGACGCTGTACCAAAACGAAGAGTTCAACGACTTCGCCAATTACTACGACGAACAGACGTTCCGGGCGTTCGCCGGGCTCAGCCAGCGTCCCTGGTCGCAGGGAGAACAGCACGGCTTGAGCCAGGTGCTGGAGGACAATGCCCAGGCGATCTGGGATTTGATGCAGGAGCCCAAGACCCACGTTTACATCGCCGGTCTGTCGAAGACCCTGGAGTCGTTCTACAAGGCGATGGCGAAAGCCGCGGGATCGGAGTCTCGCCTGCGTTGGATGCGCGAAGAGATGCTGGAGCAGAATCGCTGGTCGGAGCTGATCTACGGGTAGCCCGCAGGTTGCAGTGCGCCGGACACACGGCTGAAACTTTACGGCATGAATCAGCGAGTATTGGCCCGTCCGGGCTCTCGTGGTCAACGATACGTTCTGTCCTGATCGGTTTTCTGAAGAATCTGGCGTTGCCTCTCGCCCGACGACGCGCACGGAGACGCAAGTGTCGCGGGAGGCAGGACGCCGGGAGCGACGCCCCCTCCCATCGCGCTTCGCGTTCCGGCTGCACGCGCTGGTCCAGGGCATGCCCGTTCGCCAGGCTGCGTCTGTCCACCGCACAGACGGTCCCGGCTCACCCATAGCTACGGCTATGCCTCGTCGGCCGATCGAACGAGCCGCTCAGCCATATTCCGCAGAAATTCCGATCCCCTCACGCAATAAGCAGGCTGATTCTCTTGGTCCCCCAACCCTCTCGACTCGGGTTCCGAACTTCGTTCTACCTCCTCCATCCCTGGAGTCGTCCCGGCGGGAGAGGGAGCAATCGGCCGGGTGGCCGATCGAGTGGCCGATCGATTCGCGGGTGAGCATCTCGGACCGCGGGGTGGAGTTCCCGAATACCGAACATAGCCACCGGCCGCTCGCTACAGATCGTACCAACCCAGTTTCATCAGCGAGCGCGCAATGCCGACCATGAAGGCCCCGCTTGCGGCGGCGAATATCGTGCTCGGCAGCCGCTCGGTCATCTGGTTGACCAGCAACTGATCCGCCTCGACGAGATAGCCGTCCAGGGTGCCGCTCATCATCCAGAACAGTGCGGCCATCAGCAGCCCGACGCCTGCGCCGACGATGGCCCCGTCCGCAGGCGGTGGGAGAATATCGCTGAAGCGGCAGACGCAGTGCGGCGCCAGGCCGATGTAGAGCAGTCCGCTCAAGGGTGCCGCCAGCAGCACCTGCAGGTGAAACGGCAACGGCGCGCCGAGCAGGCCGGGGAGGACTACGGACAGGCTGGCAAGCATGCCCGCGGTCAGACCGGCGATAATCTTGGCGTCGGCACGACAGATGCGCGAGCTCTTCACGCGCCAGCCGAACACCGTCCCGACGATGGCCCCGGTGATGCCTCCGGCGCTGATCAGCGGTTCGATCTGGATCGGGCCGCCGCGCAGAAGGAATGCGGCAACGATGGCCGCGGAGGTATAGATCGAGGCGATCACCGTAAGACGCATACTGCCGTACATCAGGGCGACGAACGCCGTCGTCGTCACGGTCGGAATGATCATCTCGGCCAGAGGAAAGAGATCGATGGGTGTCCAGGCGTGGGCAAAGGTGAACACCAGCCCGTAGATGCTGCCAACGATGGCCCAGGCGGCTCCGCGCACCAGCGGCACGCGCTCTTTTTGGCTGAGACACAGAAACAATCCGCCGACGGTTTGGGCGTGGGTCATGGTCTTGTTGCCGACGGTCATTGCTGCTTGCCGCTGATTGATGAGGTTCATGGTCTATGTCGGCAGATCCCGGCATTTACTCCAGGGATCCGGGTTCATAGAGTGGGCGCTGATCCCGGCGGGTCCGGAAGGACGATCGGTCGATAATTCGGCCGTGGGGGCTCGATTTTGACAGCCCTCGTCCGGGCTCGGCCGCGTCTGCGGATGGACTCGGTCGCAGATACCGGATCCAATGCGTATCAGGCCCTATCGGATGCGCGTCTTCAGGAGAGGGTTTCCGAGACTGCCGTCCAGTTACCCATCGATAGAACCGGAGGAAGAGAAAATGAAAATCACGAGCCCGACCCGACGCAAGAACAGGACGCCCCTTTGGTTGCTGATGATCTTGTTGCTGTCGACACTGGTTCCTGTCGCCCCTCAGGCGGTGGCGGACGATGTGAAAAAGGTGGTCTACCACGCCGATTTCGCCGATCCGCGGCGCTTCAGCGCCATGTTGACCAGCATCAACAACATGGTGACCTACTACAAGAACGACTTGATCGACTTCGACGTCCGCATTGTCTTCGTCGCCCACGGCATTCGTTTCGTCACCGACGACGGACTCAAGGACACCCCCTTCCAGGAAGACGCCGCGCTCGCCGAGCGTCGGCAGAATCTCGCCGGTCGGTTGATGTCACTGAACAAGGTACACGGGATCAAGCTGGAGTTGTGCGACATCACCCGCTCCCAGATCGGTCTGGGCGAGGACAAACTCTACGAGGGGGTCGACGCGGTGCCCTCAGGCGTCGTTCAGATCGCCGAACTGCAAGAGCAGGGATTCGCGTACATCAAGATCGAGTAGCTCTGTCGGTGCCGGTGCAGTCCCGTCGAATCATGGCGGTACGGTGCCTCGGGATCCCGGGCCTGTCAGCAACGCACGCTCATCGCGTGGCAGGATTCCGAGCAACGCCAGGTAACAGCCGCCGCCGACGACGACCAAGCCGCTGAAGCCGATCTCCATCGCCAGCAGCGGCGCGGCGACCGCACTGACCACCGACGCGCAGCCGTTGATGCCCCAGGCCCAGGGCACCATGGACTCGGCGTCCTCGCTGAGTCGGCGCAGCCCCAGAGGGAAAGGGATCCCCATGGCGAACGCCAATGGCGCCAACATGCCCACCACCAGTGCTACGCGGGCCCACAGCGGCCAGGTCGCGAATCCGGCCAGCGCGGCGTCCAGGCTGGCGAGATAGGCCAGGCTGAGCGAGACGATGGCCGCGACGGCAAACACCAGCAGTCGATTGGACGAAGCGCTCGGTCGACTCTGCGACCAGACACTGCCCAGCCCGGCGAAGATCAGGAACACCGCCAGCACGAAGGCCGTGGCGTAGATCGGCTGACCGAGGAAGCGCTGCAGACGATGGATCCAGGCGATCTCGATGAACAGAAACGCCAGCCCGATCAGGCCGAAATACAGTACGGTCCGCCACCGCCAGTATTTCGTTCCCGGGCCGGCCGAGTCGCGGCGGCGAAACACCAGCGGCAGCAGAATCAGCAACAGACTCGCGGCGATGGCAAAGACCAAGGTGGTTGAGCCGAGAAAGAAGCCGAGATCGATATTTGAACCTCGCTGCGAGGCGCCGCCGGAAAAATAGCCGCTGAACTCGTCCCAGCGGGAGAATCGATAGGGGAAGGGACTGTCATCGGTCGCCGGCGCGAGCCGATACTGCGGCGCATCGCCTTCGCCGGATTCGACCCCGCTCATCAGACGCCGCACGCCGTCGAAGAACGCCGGTTCGGCGAGCTGCTGATACCGGTTGACCTCCTCGGCCGAGAGATCGCTGAGCCACACGAGGTCGAAGCCGCGCTGCCGGGCGAAGGTGCGCACCGCCATTCGGTCCTCAGCCGTGAGCGGCCGGCGTTTGACCAACAGCGTGAAGCGCTGCCACGCGCGGATCATCGCCAGGTGCTGCGCGGGGTCGGCAGCGCCGATCCGCTGCAGCGCCTGTTGTGCAGTGGCGACCAGGCGCAGCGCAAGCCGCGGCGGCAGGCGCGTCGCCCCGTCGATGGCCAGGATGCCCCGGTCGCTCAAGTGTGCCAGATACTCGGTGAAGGCCTCGACGGTCAGTCCGAAGTCCTCGTGCTGTGAGTTCAGCCCCGCCGGTTCGGCGGCCGCGCTCGACACGATCAGATCGAAGTCGGCGGTCTGCTCGGCGAGCAACGCGCGTGGATCGAAGGCCCGCCAGGACACGCGCGCGTCCCGACACAAGTCCGCGGACCAGCCGCCGGCGGGGTCGCAGACCAGCTCTACCAGCAGCGGGTTGGTCTCGACCGCGAGCACCGCGCGGGCCTCGTGCAGCAGGGCCTGGCGCACCGCCAGTCCCGTGCCGGCGCCCAGTATCAGGGTTCTGGGCTCGCGCAGCAGGGCGTAGGGCAGGGCGGAGCTGAGGTCGCGCAGAAACTCCGGCGGCTTGTCGTTCGAGTCGAGCAGCAGTGTCCCGCTGGCATCGCCGTCGACGAACACCGCCAATTGCCGCGGCGGCATCTCGCGCGCCAACAGGCTCAGTCCGGGCGCGCTGCGCAAAGGTACCTGGTCGTTGCGGACGACGCTCACCTGGCCGCTTACCCCGGTAGTCTGACGCTCGATCTCGGCGCCGAGCACGTTCAGCGTGCGCGCCAGATCCTTGTAAGCCGAGGGTTCGATCTCGATTCGCCCCCACAGCCCCGCACCCAAGGCGGCGGCGGCGAACACGATCAGGACCGCCAGGCGCGGCCAGCGAAAGCTCGCTGCCGCCGAACTCGCTGCGACCAGCCCCAAGAGACCGATCAGGACCAGCGCGTTGCCCGGCGGAAAGAGGCTCAGCGCAAGCAGCAGCACCAGGACGCCGAGTCCGGCGCCGAGCAGGTCGACGCCGTAAAGTCGCGGTATCTGCTTCGGGAAGCGCCACAGCGCCAGGCCGATGCAGTTGGCCGCGGCGAAGAACGGCAGAGCCAGCA
The DNA here is from genome assembly GCA_963765415.1 of uncultured Gammaproteobacteria bacterium. Classification (GTDB taxonomy): domain Bacteria; phylum Pseudomonadota; class Gammaproteobacteria; order Chromatiales; family Chromatiaceae; genus CAVXWS01. Next base: position 62,653 of record CAVXWS010000091.1, on the reverse strand, counting down.
GCAGATAGGTCAGGATCAGGGCGCCGAGCGGGCGCAGGTCCCAGGCCAGCGCCTGCGGATCAAACGACAGGCGCTGCGCCAGGACGACACACCACCAGCCGGATGCAGTAAACAACAGGGCGTTGAGCACGAAGGCCGGTCGAAACGCGCGGCGCAGCCGCTCGCCGGCGAGTGCCAGGAAGGTGCCGCTGACCCCGTAACCGAGCAGAGCCAGACTGATGCTGGTGGCGACCAGGTGATGCCAGTGCACCACGGCGAAGATGCGCGTCAGCAGCACCTCATAGGCCAGCGCCGCGGCCGAGATCAGGGCGATGCTCAGCAGCGGGGCACGCTCTGGGTTGGTCGAGTTCATTTTCCCAGTAACCGGCAGTGTGGCAGGCGCGACTTGCGGGAGCGGCGCCTCGCCGCGATGCGGCATTGCAAAGGCCATCGGCGCGAGGGCGCGCCTCCCGTCAGCAGCACCTCATAGGCCAGCGCCGCTGCCGAGATCAGGGCGATGCTCAGCAGTGGGGCACGCTCTGGGTTGGTTGAGTTCATTTGTCCAATATCTCGCGGTGTGGCAAGCGGGACTTGTGGGAGCGGCGCCTCGCCGCGATGCGGCATTGCAAGGCCATCGGCGCGAGGGCGCGCCTCCCACCGTTGTCATCGTGTCGTAGGATGATGCTGAGCACCGCGAAGCGCATCGGTCGTGTTCCCAGCTCTGACCACAGCGACCGGCGTTGCGGGCCGCATGGCCGCGCCTCGCGATCGATCAGCGATCTCCGGTCAGGGGCACGAAGGCGACCGGCATCAGCTCGCGGGTGCGGACCGTTCCGTCGGCGTCGCGGCTCACCAGGACCAGCTGCTGAGTCTGATAGCGACTGCCGACCGGCAGCACCATGCGTCCGCCCGGCTTTAGCTGGCGGATCAGCGGCGGTGGGATGTGGTCGCCGGCGGCCGTGACGATGATGGCATCGAACGGGGCCGCCTCCTCCCAGCCGAGATAGCCGTCACCGATACGGGTCTGCACCGTGGCGTGCCCGGTCCGGTCCAGGGTGGCGCGGGCCCGTTCGCCCAGCGGCGGGACAATCTCGACGCTGTAGACCTCGGCGCCCAGGGCGCTCAGCACCGCGGCCTGGTAGCCGGAGCCGGTGCCCAGCTCGAAGACCTTGTCACCCGGCTGGATCCCCAAGAGCTCGGTCATCACGGCGACGATCAGGGGCTGGGAGATGGTCTGGCCGTGGCCGATCGGCAGCGGCCGGTTCAGATAGGCGCGATCGCTCTGCTCGGCCGGGACGAAGGCGTGGCGCGGCACGGCCCGCAGGGCGGCTGCCAGCGCCGGCGACAACTGCGAGAAGCCGAGGCTGTCGCCGTACAGCATCAACTGTCGGTCGACCTGAGTCCACAGCGCCTCTCCTTCGGCGATTCTCGAGCTGCCGTGGGGGACGGAGGGTTCGCTCCAGGCGGTCAGGCTGAACGGGCCGAGCAAGGCGAGCAGGACGGCGATCGGGACCGGACGGGAACTGGACATCGCGCACCTCAGGGTATCGTTTCCTGCTCGTCATTATGCGGCACCCGGACCCGTTGCGAGCCCGCCGGGTCAAAGCAGGTCTACCCTCGGGCTCAGGAGGGTGTTGTAAAACTTCTTATCAGGAGAAGGCCAACCCTCTCCCGGAACGGGATAGGGGACTTTTGCGACACCCTCACTCAGACGCTGGGGCAGGTGGGAGGAATGTTGTTCGGCCCGGCCTTGTCGGCCCAGGCGTAGTACTCGGTCTGGCTGGCGTCACAACCTCGGCACTGGGTGCCGCAACCGTTGATTGCGGGCAGGCGAACGACCCGTCCCTTGCCGATCCACACCTCGAGCATGGCGCGCACCGCCTCGGGGTGGGAATCGAGCTCACCGGCGATCTCTCCCAGGCTGGTCGGTCCGCTGGCCGCCAGCAGCACGCGCCGGATATCGGTCAGTATCACGCCCCGACCTCGGCGCTGCGCAGCACCTCGCGTTCCCGGGCCGCCCAGCGGCGCAGGGCGTACACCACCAGGGCCAGGGTGATTGCCAGTCCGCCGACCCACAGGGCCGAGCTCAGTGGATGGGCGCTGAAACGGGCAGCCTGGTAGAACAGGGTCGCCGTGGCGTAGGCGATCCCGGTTGTCCAGACGGCGACGAAGGCCGCCCAGGCGCCGCCGGCCTCGCGCCGGATGGCGCCGATGGTGGCGACGCAGGGAAAATACAGCAGGATGAACAGCAGGTAGGCGAAGGCCCCGGCCTGACCGTCGAAGCGGGCTGCCATGGCGCCGAACACCCCGGCGTTGACCTCCTGGGCCCGGCGCCGCCGCCTCGGTGTCGTCGATCTCGCCGACGTCCAGCCCAAGCGGATCGAGCAACGGCGTCGGCGAGTGCGCCCAGGTTCTCCGGTACGGTGGCGGCCGCCGCCTTCAAGGCGGTCGAGCAGATCGAAGGGCTCGGCCTCTGTCGGTCCGGCACGCGTCCTCGGCCAACTGGGTGTAGAGGGTGTCCAGGGTGCCCACCACCGACCTCCTTGGCCAGCACCCCGGTGAAGATGCCGACCATTGCCGGCCAGTTGTCCTGCTGCGATGCCCATCGGGGCGAACACCGGGGTGAGCGCGCGGCTGACCGCGCTGAGCACCGAGTGGTCGGTGTCCTCGTTGCCGAAGCTGCCATCGGTGCCGATCGAGTTGAGCACATTCAGGCCAGCACCATCAGCACGATCACCTTGCCGGCCTCGCGGATGAACAGCTTCACCCGGTCCCAGGTGCGCAGCAGCATGCCCGTGCAAGGTGGGCAGATGATAGGGCGGCAGTTCCATCATGAAGCCGGTGCTCTCGCCGGAGAGCAGGGTGCGCTTCATGATCAGGCCGGTGAGGATGGCGACGGCGATGCCGATCAGGTACAGGCCGAAACACCAGGTTCTGGCCGTTGCTGGGGAAGAAGGCCGCGGCGAACAGGGCGTACACCGGCAGGCGCGCGCCGCAGGACATGAAGGGATTCATCAGGATGGTCAGCTTGCGCTCGCGCTCGTTCTCCAGGGTGCGGGTGGCCATGACCGCCGGCACGTTGCAGCCGAAGCCGACGATCAGGGGCACGAAGGCCTTGCCCGGCAGGCCGATGGCGCGCATGAAGCGGTCCATGACGAAGGCCGCGCGGGCCATGTAGCCGGTGTCCTCCAGCACCGACAGAAACAGATACAGGCAGGCGATGATCGGGATGAAGGTGGCCACCACCTGGAGGCCGCCGCCGACGCCGTCCGCCAGCAGCACCCGCAGCCAGTCCGGCGCGCCCAGGCCGGTCAGCAGCGCGCCGAGGCCGTCCACGAACAGCGCGCCGGCGACGCCGTCGAAGAAATCGATGAAGGCGCCGCCGATGTTGATGGTGAACATGAACATCAGATACATGACGGCGAGAAAGATCGGGATCCCCAACCAGCGCCTGAGAACGAAGCGGTCGATGCGGTCGGTCAGGGTGCCGCCGCCGTGGGCCGGGCGTCCCACGGCGCCCGCGGCCAGGGCGTGGGCGTGGCTGAAGCGGGTGTCGGCCAGGTAGATGTCGATCTCTTCGCCGCTGCGTTGTTCGATCTGCGTCTGCCAGTCGTGGATCTCCGCCAAAGGCGGGCGTCGAGATTACGGGTCCGGTCGATCGCCTCGGCGCCCTCCAGCAGCTTCAGCGCCAGCCAGCGGCGGTTGAGTTCGGCGGACCTCGAGCAGCTGCGTGCCGATCGCCTGCGCCGCCTGCTCGACGATCTCGTCGTGCGCCAGCGAAAAGCCGCCGTGTTCGCGGCCATCGGCCACCGCCATGATGCGCGCCTGCAGCTCGGCCTGGCCCTCGCCGCTGACCGCGACGACCGGCACCACCGGGCAGCCGAGCTTGGCGGCCAGTGTGGCGGTGTCGATCTGCATGCCGCGTCGCCGCGCCACGTCCATCATGTTCAGCGCCACCACCAGCGGCACGCCCATCTCCAGCAGCTGCACCGTGAGGTAGAGGTTGCGCTCCAGGTTGGCCGCGTCGACCACGTTGACGATCAGGTCGTCGTCGCGCGACGAGCAGGTAGTCGCGGGTGATCTGCTCGTCCAGCGAACTGGCATCGAGCGAGTAGATGCCGGGCAGATCGATCACTGTCACCTCGTGACCGTCGAGCTCGAAGCGGCCCTCCTTGCGGTCGACCGTCACACCCGGCCAGTTGCCGGTGCGCTGGCGAATGCCGGTGAAGGCGTTGAACAGCGCCGACTTGCCGCAGTTGGGGTTGCCGGCGACGGCGATGGTCAGACGCGAGCGGCCGCTCCTGGCCGCCCTCGGGGGCGGTGCCTTGTTGGTATCGGTCATCGGTCGAGAAGCTCGGTCATCAGACATTCGGCCACACCGCCGCCGAGGGCCACGCGATTGCCGTCCCGGGCGACCACCACGCCACGGCCGCGCCGATGCAGCACCTCGAGCTCGTTGCCGAGCGAGATACCCAGGGCCAGCAGGCGACGGGTCATCTGTCGCCCGCCGCCGATCGACACCAGACGAACCCGGGCGCCGGGCACGGCCTGATCCAGACTCACCAACTTTTTGTCGACCAACTGCTGCACGGTGTGAATGCCGAGAATTCGGGATCACGCAATTGTGCCATATTGCCGAGCCGTGCTACCCGGACATCGACGAGGGTCAATGCCAGCGGCAGGCAGAGGGGGCAGGGATGGGTCGGAGTCGTTTCCGACTCCGCCCCCGGTAGGTCCGACAATTTGGCGGGGCCGGTGGCGCCCCGGGACCTATTCCGGGATGTTCGGCGGATCCAGATCCGACATCGGATCGACCTGGTCGCAGGCCTCGCGGCTGATCCACTGACGCAGCATCTCGACGTGAGTATCTTCCTCGGCCGCCATCTCGGCGGCGGCCTCGCGCACCTGGGGATCGGTCGCCGTCGCCGCCACCTCGGCGTAGAAGTCCCGCCCGCGGACCTCGTTGTGCATGGCCAGCTCCAGCGCCTGACACTTGTCCATCAAATAGTTCACGTCGTCCATGCAGGGCGATTCCGGCGCCTCGGGGCAGGACCATTTGAAGTCCCAGGGTGCGATCTCGGGCAGTTCCCGGGCGCCGGCGCGTTCCTGCACCTCGCGGGCATGATCGTCGCCAAAGCCGGCGAGCTGGAAGAAGAATTCCGCGACTTCGGGGTTGTTGTGCACCTGCATGCTCTCGGCCAGCTCGCGGTAACGCTCCGCCGACTCGACCTCCAGCTCCAGGGCGTGAGCGAGGAACTCGCCCAGCGAATCGATCTTGGTCTCCAACAGCTCGCTCATGTCCGAAACTCCTCCTCGAGTCGCTCGACGGAACTGGTCATGTCGTTTTTCGGTTGCCACACGCTCAGCTTCTCAGCATAGATCAGGCCCTGAGCCATACCGTCGTCGCTCTGTATCCGACAGGCGGCCTCGACCGCATCACTGGTCGCCGCCTCGGCAAACGGGTGTACCTCTTTTTTCCAGTATTTTTGTTCTGGGCGGAAGGTCTGACAGGGGCTGAGCACCTGCAGGAAGGAGAAGCCCGGATGCTGGATTGCCTCGACCAGCAGCCGGGTCAGCCGCTGGGGTCGCCGGAGAAGCCGCGGGCGATGAAGCTGGCGCCCGGCGGCCAGCGCGATCGCCGCGGGCTGGAAGCGACGCACGCCGGTGCCGTGCGGGCGTCAGCTTGCTGCTCGCCAGTCCGGCTGCGGTGGTCGGCGAGGCCTGGCCCTTGGTCATGCCGTAGACCTGGTTGTCCATGACGATGTAGGTCAGGTCGATGTTGCGCCGGCAGGCGTGCAGGAAGTGGTTGCCGCCGATCGAGAAGCCGTCGCCGTCGCCGCCGGCGACCAGCACCGTCAGCTCCGGGCGCGCGACCTTGAGCCCGGTCGCCACCGCCAGCGCGCGGCCGTGCACGCCGTGAAAGCCGTAGCTGTCGATGTAGGCCGGGATGCGCGACGAGCAGCCGATGCCGGAGACCATGGCCGACCTGTTCCTTGGCCAGATTGCAGGTGAGCCAGCGCCTTGGTGACCGCGGCGAGCACGGTGAAGTGCGCCGCAGCCGGGGCACCAGATCGGTTTGATCTCGGACTTGTAGTCCTTGGCGTTCAGGCTTGGGGTGGCAGCGGGGGCGTTCATGACTGAATCTCCTCCTGGGTAGCGGAGCCGTCGAGCGCGGCGACCAGATCGCCCGGGCGCAGCGGCAGCGGTCCGGGGCGGGCCAGCGAGCGGGCGTGTCCCGGCAGGTCGTCCTCGGCGCGCAGATAGTGGAACAGTTGGCCGCTGTGGTTCTGCTCGATCACCCAGAGCCGCTCGGCGCCTTGGACAGCGTGCAGCAGCGCCTCGCGTTGCAAGGGCATCAACAGGCGCAGGGTAATGACGCGTGCTGCCTCCCCCATGGCCCGCAGACGCGCCGCCGCCTCGCGCACGGCGCCGCTGCTCGAGCCCCAGGTCAGCAGGCAGATCGGCCCCTCTCCGTCGATCTCGGCCCAGTAGGCGCCGTAGTCGTGGTCGACAAGCTTCTTATGACGTTTGTCCAGCTGTGCCAGGTGGTCGGCCGCCACACTCGAGGGCGTGCCGTGGATGTTGTGTTCAAGCCCGTCGGCGGTGTACATCCCACCCGGCGTCCCCGGCAGGGTCATCGGCGAGACCTGATCGTCGGTCAGCCGATAGCGTTGGTAGTCGGTGTCCGGTTCGTGCTCGACCGGTCGTGCCAGGGCCAGGTTGATCTTTTCCGGAGGATCGATGACGGCGCGCGACTGGCCCAGTGCCTGGTCGGACAGCACGATCGCCGCGGTCTGCAGGTGTTCGGCCAGCTGCACCGCCCACTGGCTGGTGAACACGCAGTCGCCGATGCTCAACGGGGCGAGCACCAGATGCGGCGCGTCGCCGTGCAGACCGTACAGGGCCAGGTTCAGATCGGCCTGTTCGGACTTGGTCGGAATGCCGGTAGACGGGCCGCCGCGCATCACGTTGACCACGGTCACCGGGGTCTCGCTGGTGACCGCCAGGCCGATCGCCTCGCTCATCAGGCTCAGGCCGGGACCGGAGGTAGCGGTCAACGAGGGCACGCCGCCGAACGAGGCGCCGATGATCATGTTGATCGAGGCCAGCTCGTCCTCGGCCTGCAGCAGCGAGCCGCCGACCTTCTCCAGACGCGGCGCCAGCCATTCGAGCATCTCGGTCGCCGGGGTGATCGGGTAGGCGGCGACGAAGCGGATGCCGCCGCGCAGCGCGCCGAGCCCGGCGGCCTCGTTGCCGCTGATGTTCCAATGCTCGGCGTCGTCGAGCGACCCCTGGATTCGGTTCGCGAGCGGCTCCAGGCCCAGACCGAACCCTTGCGCCAGGCAGGCCATCGAGGCCTCGAGCGCTTGCTTGCCCTTTTTCGCCAGTACCCGGCTCAGGGCCTCACGCATGGCCGTCTCGGGCAGGCCGCTCAGAGCACCGAGCGCGCCAAGGGCGACCATGTTCGGGCGGCCACCCTCGATCTCACCGGACAACTGTTTGAAGGGCCCTTCGAGGACTCGGGCGCCGGTTTCTCGCAAGGGCTCCGGGACGGGTCCGGCGGCGGGGTCGGCCAGCAGCACGCTGCGATGGTTCAGCGGGATCTCGTCGAGGAAGCGGCTCACGTTCAGCCAGTCGAGGGCGACCAGCAGGTCGAATTGGTCGTCCATGCAATCCAGCGGCCGGGCGCCGAAGCGCAGCATCGCCGCCGATTCGCCGCCGCGGATCTGTGGCCCGGCGGAACGGGTCAGCAGGCCGTAAAGCCCCGCCCGCGCAGCCGCCTGCAGGAGTATCAGTCCAGTAGTGACCGCACCGCTGCCCCCGGAGCCGGTGACTGCGACGGAAAGGCTGCGGTTGTTCGTATTCGGGGCCATCGACATCGACGCTTCTCTCTCCCTGGTCGGTTGCGAATGCCAATAAGACTAGACGAGCGGGAGTGCCATCAACTTGGTGCGGGTCAAAGACCGGGCCCTTTTCTGACGCGGCGGAGTTGTATGGCCGCGGCGTTTCCGTCGAGCCCGAAAGATTGGCTCGGGCGCGCCGGCGCCGTCACCCGAGGATGGCACCTCAGCCCTGGCGGCGAGTGAGCTCGACGAGGTCCTCGGCCGGCAGCGGGCGGCTGAAGAAATAGCCCTGATAGAAGTGACAGCCGTGTTGCTTGAGGAACTGCAGCTGCGCCTCGGTCTCGACGCCTTCGGCGAGCACCTTGAGTTTGAGGTTGCGGGCCATGGCGATGATGGTGGCGGCGATCTCGCAGTCGGACTCGTCGTCCGGGATGTCGCGGACGAAGCCCTGGTCAATCTTCAGGGTGTCGATCGGCAGGCGTTTGAGATAGGCGAGCGACGAATAGCCGGTGCCGAAGTCGTCGATCGACAGCCGGACACCGAGCTCTTTCAGGGCACGCAGCAGCTCTTCGGCCTGCTGTTCCTGGCCAAGGATCATGCTCTCGGTCAGTTCCAGCTCCAGACATTCGGCCGGCAGTCCGGTGTCGCGCAATACCTCGGCCACTCGCTCGATCAGGTCGCGCCGCTGCAGTTGTCGCACCGACAGATTGACCGCCACCGAGGGGATCTCCAACCCGGCCAACTGCCATTGCCGCAACTGGGCGCAGGCAGTATGCAGTACCCAGTCACCCAGCGGTACGATGAGCCCGGTGTCCTCGGCGGTCGGAATGAACTGATTCGGCGGTATCAGACCGTGCTCGGGATCATCCCAGCGCACCAGGGCCTCGCAGCCGATCATCGTGCCGCTGCGCATATCCAGCTGCGGCTGGTAGTGCAGCACGAACTCTTCGGCGTTCAGGGCCCGACGCAGGCGCGCCTCCGTGGCCATCCGTTCGCTGACCGCCGAGGTCAGCTCGCGGGTGTAGAAGTGGTAGGTGCTGCGGCCGCGGGCCTTGGCCTCGTACAGGGCGACGTCGGCGTGCTGGATCAGTTCGGTGACGCTGGCGCCGTCATCAGGGAACAGGGCGATTCCGATGCTCACGGCCATGTAGACCTCGTGTCCGCTGGACAGATGAAACGGCGCCTCGAGCAGATCGATCATCTGTTGTGCGATCGCCGCGGCGTAGCGTGGTCGCTGCAGCTGTTCCAGGACCAACAGAAACTCGTCGCCGCCCAGGCGCGCCAGGGTGTCTTCCTCGCGCAGGCGCTCGCGCAGGCGCTGCGCCAGGGCAACCAGCAACTCGTCGCCGATCGGGTGCCCGAGGCTGTCGTTGACGTTCTTGAAGCGGTCCAGATCCATGAACAGCAGGGCGACCTGGTCGCCGTGACGGCGGGCCTTCTCCAGGGCATGCTCGACGCGCGACTGGGCCAGTAACCGGTTCGGCAGGTCGGTCAAGGGGTCGTGGTGGGCGAGATGTTCGAGTTGGGCCTCTGATTGCTTGAGGTGGCTGATGTCGGTGAACACGCCGACATAGTGTTCCGGTTCGCCTTGTTGGTTGCGCACCGTGCTGATGCTCAGCCACTGAGGGTAGATCTCGCCGTTCTTGCGCCGGTTCCAGATCTCGCCCTGCCAGTCGCCGGTCTCCTGCACGCTGGACCACATCCTCTGGTAATACTCGCGATCGTGCCGCCCGGATTGGTGCATATTTGGACCGCGGCCGAGGACCTCGGCTTCGCCGTAGCCGGTGATCTCGCTGTAGGCCGGATTGACCGCAACGATGCGTGGTTTCAGATCGGTAATCACCACCCCGTCGCGAGTGCTTTCGAAGACGGCGGCCGACTGCCGCAGGGCATTTGCCGCCCGGGTCTGCTGTATCGCGACCGCAGACAGGCGAGTGAACTCGTCGATCAGGCCGAGCTCTTCACTGGCCGGCGAACGGACCTCGCCGTAATAGATGCCGAAGGTGCCGAGCACCCGGCCGGATTCCGCCTTGATCGGGTAGGACCAGCAGGCGCGCAGTCCGGCCCGATCGGTGAGCTCCAGGTAGTCCTGCCAGTAGGGGTGAGTCTCGATGTCCTCGACGATCACCGGTTCGCCGGTGCTGGCGGAGGTGCCGCAGGAACCGATACCTTCCCGAGCCGGGATGCCGTCGGTGGCGGCGACGTAGAAGTCGGGCAGGCTCGGGGCGGCGCCGTTGCGCAACCTGCCGGTCTGCTCGTCGAGCAACATGATCGAGGCCAGCATCTCCGGGCAGAGGTTCTCCAGCCGTTCGGTGATCTCGTGCAGGACCTGATCGAGCGGCCGGCCGGCGACAATCTGGTCGAGCACCGAGGTCCGCGCCAGTTGCAGTGCCTCGGTCTGTTTGCGCTCGGTAATGTCCAGGCAATGGCCGATATAGCCCACAAATTGGCCGCTGCTGTTGTATCGCGGGCAACTGTCGTCCTGGACCCAGCGGTAGCGGCCGTCGTGGTGGCGCAGGCGGTAATCCATGCTGAAGCGTTCAAGTCGATCGAAGGAACTCCTGTAGATTTCCAGGCAGCGGGCGAGGTCGTCGAGATGAATGCTCTCGATCCAGCCGCCGCCGAGTTCCTGATCCAGACTGCGACCGGTGAAATCCAGCCAGGTCTGGTTGAAGTAGGTGCAGTCCATGTCGGCATTGGAGGCCCGGATCAGGGCCGGACCGGAATCCGCCAGGGTCCGAAAGTTCTGCTCGCTCTCGCGCAGCGCCTGGCGCTCGTGCTGCAACTGGTGCTGATGCTGGACCTTCTCCAGTACTGCGGCCAGTTCGAAGAGATATCCGTCGTGCTTGGCGATGAAGTCGTCCAGACCGATATGCAGGGCGCGGGCGGCGACCTCTTCGCTGCCGTAACCGGTCACCAGGACGATCGGCAGCCGCAGGCCGCGCTCATGCCGCAGAATCTTGGTCACCTCGAAGGCATCGAGATCCGGCAGCCGATAGTCGAGCAGCAGCAGGTCGAAATCGCAGGAAGCCTCGGGATTGTCGGGCAAACGGGCGAGCAGGCCGGCGGCGTCGCTGACTACACTCAGACGGACGTGGGGGGCATGCTGGGCGAGATGGCGCAGGGCCAGATCGGCATCACCGCCATGGTGTTCGGCATACAGCACCCGCAGCAGGCGGCGCTTGCGGATCGAACGGGCCTGGTGGCGTTCGAGCACCGCCCACAGCGTCTGGGGCAGGCGGTTGAGGTAATCGTCACGCTTGACCAGGTAGTCGTCGGCCCCGGCCTTGAGTGCCGCGACCGCCGCATTGCGGTCGCCCGAACCGGTCAATATGACCACCGGCAGGGACAGTTCACGTTCGCGCACGTGGGGCAGCATCTCGAGCCCTGAGCCGTCGGGCAGGTAGAGGTCGCAGAGAAGAAGGTCGAAGCCGTCCGTCGATTGGAGTCGCTGCCGTGCGGCGGCGATGCTGCCGACCGCCGCGAGGTCGATCGGCGGTGCACTCTGGGCCAGTTTGCGTCGGGTCAGATCGACGTCAATGGCGGAATCTTCTATGTACAGAACTCTCACGGCTGAGTGGATCTCGTCGGCCCGGTCGGATGGAGACGGGTATTTTGCTGGGGTTCGACTGGGGTTGGAGAGACTTTAGTCACGGTTCACCTACGACCCGTATCCGGGCATCCTTTGAATACGCACCAGTACAGCTCGACCTGTTCGGCGACCTCGAGGAATTTAGAGTCTCCAATAGGGGATCTGTAAACCCCTCGCCTTTAGGCGACCGATGCAACAGTACCTTCTCCCACAGGAAGAAGAAGCTTGGGATGAGGGGATCAAAATTGAACGGGTTGCTCCCGATCCCCTCACCCCGATCCTCTCGACTCGGGTTCCGAACTTCGTTCTACCTCCCCCATCCCTGGAGTCGTCCCGGCGGGAGGGGGGCAATCGGCCGAACGGCCGATCGATCCGGCTTTCAGCCGTAACCGGAAGCCGCCGGCTTGACGATATAGGAATCGGCGCCCAGTTCGTAGGCCGTATTGACGTCGCGGCGCTCGCTCGAGGTGGTCAGCATCACCACCGGCAGTGAGTGAAGCTTCGGATGCGGTTTCAGTGCGCGCAGGGTGAGGTCGGTGTCCGCCGGGCTGTCCTCGACCAGCAGAATCGGCGGATAGACGCGGGTTGCAGTGCTGTCCATGGTCGCGATCGCCTCCGGACCGTTCCGTCCCTGAAGTCTGGATTAAGTCTGGCCGATTCGCGGCGAATCTTCGGCCTCGCCGCGATCATCGGTCGGCGTGCCGCTGAGGTCAAACTCGAGGAATAAGCGCGCCCCTTCGCCGGGCGCGCTTTCGGCCCAGACCCGGCCGCCCATACGCTGCATGGCCTTGCGCACCAGCGCCAGGCCGATGCCGGTGCCCGGATAGGCCTCGGCGTGGTTCAGGCGCTGGAAGATCTCGAAGATACGGTCGTGGCAGCGCATGTCGAAGCCGATGCCGTTGTCGGCGATGCTCAGGCAAAGTTTGTCCCCCTGAGTAGCGCCGCTAAGTTTGATCTGCGGCGGTTCGGCCTCGCGACGGAACTTCAGTGCGTTCTGCAACAGGTTGCGCAACACGACCATGATGCCGTTGCGATCGCCCAAGACGTGTGCTTCAGGCAGGTCGACGCTGACCCTGGCGCCGGTCGCGATCAGGTCACTCGCCAGCTCTCCGAGCGCCTCATCGACCACGGTCTGCAATTCGATCGATTCGCGGCTAACGCTCTCGCGTTCCATCTGCGAGTAGGCGAGCAGGTCCTCGATCAGGGCAGCCATGCGCTTGGCGCCGTGCTGGACATTCTCGATGAACGAGCGACACTCGTCGTTGAGTTCCGACCGGCAGTCGTTGAGCAGCAGCTGGCTGTAGCCGTCGATGCCGCGCAGCGGGGCTTTGAGATCGTGCGACACCGAATAGGCAAAGGTCTCAAGCTCCTGATTGGCGGCCTGCAACTGAGCCGTGCGATCAATCACGCGCTGTTCCAGTTCGGCGTTGAGTTGTTGTATGCGTTGTTCTGCGGCGCGTCGTTCGCTGATGTCCTGCACGGTGGCGACGAAGTAATCGACCGAACCATCCGTGTGCCGGACGCAGCGCACGTCGATGCTGGCGAAGATGACCCGCCCGTCCTTGCGGACGAAGCGCTTGTCCATGGCGTAGCCTTCGCTGTCGCCGGCCAGTACCTTGTTGAACTCGCCGACGTCGGCCTCCAGGTCTTCGGGGTGGGTCAGTTCGGGCCAGTTCTTGGACGCGAGTTCGTCGCGTGAATAACCGAGAATCTCGCACAGTCGGTCGTTGAACTTGACCCAGCTTTTGGTCTCGGGCGAGGTGATCGCCATACCGATGAAGGGCAGATCGTAGAACAGGCCGAGCAGATCGGCTTGTTGCTGCAGCGCGATCTCGGCCTTTTTGCGTTCGGTAATATCGGTAATGACCGCGATCCGCGCGCGCCGGTTGGCGAATTCCAGGTCATGTGAGCGGGCGACGATGGTGATCTCGCTGCCATCGCGCTTACGGTGGTGCCACTCGCCGACGTTGGCGTGACCTTGCAAGCGGTCGGCCAGGTCGATGATCGCGGCGCGCTCCGATTCCGGATACAACTCGGTCAGCTTCAGTCGGGTCGCTTGCTCGTGCGTAAAGCCGTAGTGGGTGATGAATGCGGCGTTGACCGACAGCAGCTGCAGGGAATCCCGGGCATAGATCAGCATCGGGGCCGGGTTCTGTTCGTACAGATAGCGATAGCGGTTTTCGCTGTCCTGCAACGCCAATTGCGCTCGCTTGCGCTCGCTGACGTCGAGTACCACGCCGTGGATCCCGGTTACCTCGCCATTGGCGTCGCGTTCCAACCAGGTCCGGTCGTCGACCCACAGCCAGTTTCCCCGCCCGTCGCGCAATCGGTACTCCTGGGTATAGTCGTCCGGTCCGACGCTCAGGTGGCGGGCAACTTCCTGGCTGATCCGGGATCGGTCTTCGGGGTGGATCAGGTCGGCGTAACTGAGTTTCCCTGACAGAAACTCGTCCGCTTTGTAGTTCCAGTGGCGGACGTTTCGGCTGATGAAGTCGATCGGCCAGCCGGGACTGTTGCGCCACTGGACGACTACCGCCGGCGAGCGCTCGATGATGTCGGACAGGCGCTGAAGATCGTTGCGTTGTTGCGCCAGCCGCCCGGCCATGGTGTCGATCTGATGACCGATCGCCGCCAGTTCGTCACCACCGGTCACGCCGGTGCGCGCATCGAGATCGCCGCCGGCCAGACGCTGGGTGGTCCTTACCAGATCGCCGGCGCGTCGAAACCACAGAGCGTGGAGCAGTCCCCAGAGCAGCAGACTGATGGCAAGGACGGCGACGCTGTGCAGGAACAGGTGGTTACGGTTCCGCACGCCGTGAGCCGCAAGTGGCCGGGACAGATCGGCCCGCACCAATAACTGACCGACTTCATAGATCGGCATCTGTGCCAACAGGGCCTGGTCCTTCGTAGGACGATGTATGAGCAGTCCGAGAGTGGTTCGTTCGGCCATACTCAGCAGGCCGTCGCGGATCGGTTTCGGCTGGTCGGCCAGGGCATCGACCAGGGGTTTCCCGAGAGGCGAACGAGTCAGCGCAGCGAGGATCTCACCCCGGTCGTTGATCAGGTAGGCGTGAGTGATGTCCGGCCAGAGGCCGAGCGAGGCGACCAGACGTCGGACCCGCAGCCAGTCTTTGCGGCCGCCTCGGACGTCGAGGCGCGTCTGCTCGATGGTCAATCGCGCCTCGAGCTGACTGCGCACGTCGGCCTCGACCAACTCGAAGGTATCGGAATAGTGATGCCAGGCGCTGAGCACGGCGAGTGACAGGGCCAATACCGCGACCAGCAAAGGGGCGAGGAAACGCGCCGGTACCCTGAGCAGGTGTTCGAATATCATGGCGCCGCCGTTGCGAGTCTGGTCAAGGCGTCGGCGGCCGGGTTCGCGGCGATCAAGTCCTCGATCAGTACCGGCCGTTGGATCAACCCGAGTTCCGCAAGGACTTGGACCAGTCCTGACGATTTTGCTTTCAGCGGCGGCGGCGTACCGACCATCCAGGCGTGGCTCTGCTCCAGCGGCAGCAGTGTCAGTCCATCGAGTGTCTGTCGGTAGGTCCCCGGGTCCAGTTCAGTGCCCCTGGCGAGCATTTCGATGGCCGCTGAATCGCGCTCGTCCAGCCGACGGCGTCCCTGCTCCCATGCGCTCAGGAGCGCAACGATGTCATCCGCTCGTGCGGCGAGGACATCGCGACGCACCACCAGGACATCGATGATCTCGCCGGGCATCAGGTGGCTGTCGAAGATGACTTTAGCGCCTTGGGCGAGCAACTGGCTGCGCACCGGTTCGAAGGTGACGAGCGCGTCGATCTTGCCCTGGCGCCATGCCGGTTCGTGGTCCGCCAGCTCGATGCGACGCACCTTGACCGATTGCCGCTCCAGACCTCCGGCCTGCAGGACGCGCCCGAGCATCAGGGCGCCGACCGCCGAGTCCTCCACGCCGATGGTCTTGCCGGCCAGATCGGCCGGGTGATTGATCGATGCTCGGCCGACTACAGCGTCCGCGCCATGTGAGACATCGAGAACCGCGATGATCTGCAGAGGGAAGCCCTGGTCGGCCAGCCGCAGCGCCTCGTCCAGGGTCAAGGCCGCGGCCTCCAGCACGTGATTGCGCAGGCTGCGCAGGCTTTGTGCGCTGGAACCGAGTTCGACGACCCGAACCCGCTGCGGGTCGAGCAGGTTCTGTTCGCGGGCGAGAACCAGCGGGTCGTAGCCCACCCAGGGGTTGATACCGACCCGCAAAGGGGCGACCGGAGGCTCCGCGCAACCGAGCATCGTCAGCAAGAAGGCGAACAGGACGACTGAGAACGAGCCGCGTCGGGCGATCCCGGTCATGGCGCGATCGCCGCGGATTGCCGCCGCCCAAGCGCCTCTGCGGATTTTGGAGATTTCCATCTCGTTATCAGTCACTTGGGCCGGTCTTTCGGGGCCGTTCATGGCGGTGATCAGGGCCGTATCCGGCCCATGCAGCGCCCATTTCCGCACCGATTATCAGGGTCAAACCGGTCGTTTGGTACCGGCCGTAGAAAAAAGCAATTCAAAATTCGCTAATGTCCGATTAAAATCCGCCCCTCGCTGATCCCGGCGCGCGCCTTTATTCCCCGTTCCCGGACTCTCCGCTGAGCAGCACCGAAACAACGAGGCTATCGGACACCTGAGCTCGAGGCTAGACACCTCCGGGCGGTTGCACCTTTTAAAACTGAGAGCAGACATGGCAGACCTGAGTTTATATCGAAACATCGGCATCTTCGCCCACGTAGATGCGGGCAAGACGACGACGACCGAGCGGATTCTGAAGCTCACCGGCAAGATCCACAAGATCGGCGAGGTGCACGACGGTGCGGCCACCACCGACTTCATGGAGCAGGAGCAGGAGCGCGGCATCACCATCCAGTCCGCGGCCACGACCTGCGTCTGGAACGATCATCGGCTCAACATCATCGACACCCCCGGACACGTCGACTTCACCATCGAGGTCTATCGCTCGCTGAAGGTGCTCGACGGCGGTGTCGGCGTGTTCTGCGGCTCCGGCGGCGTCGAGCCGCAGTCCGAGACCAACTGGCGCTATGCCAACGAGTCCGAAGTCGCGCGCATCATCTACGTCAACAAGCTGGACCGCATCGGCGCCGACTTCTACCGCGTGGTCAAGCAGGTGAAGGACGTGCTGGGCGCCAATCCCCTGGTGATGATGCTGCCGATCGGTGTCGAGGACGATCTCAAGGGGCGTGGTGGATCTGCTCACCCGCAAGGCCTGGGTCTGGGACGAGTCCGGTGATCCGCTGAACTACGAGATCCAGGACGTCCCCGAGGACATGGTCGACGAGGTCGAAGAATGGCGCGAGAAGCTGGTCGAGACCGCGCTCGAGCAGGACGACGACGCTGATGGAGGCCTACCTCGAGGGTGAAGAGCCCCGATCGAGGACCTCAAGCGCTGCATCCGCAAGGGCACCATCGACCTGGACTTCTTCCCGACCTATTCGCGGCTCGTCGTTCAAGAACAAGGGCGTGCAGCTGGTGCTGGATGCGGTGGTCGACTACCTGCCGAATCCGACCGAGGTCAAGCCGCAGCCGGAGGTCGACCTCGAAGGTAACGAGACCGGCAAGTTCGCCATCGTCGATCCCGCCAAGCCGCTTGCGCGCGCTGGCCTTCAAGATCATGGACGACCGCTTCGGTGCGCTGACCTTTACCCGCATCTACTCCGGCACGCTGAAAAAAGGCGACACCGTGCTCAACACCTTCACCGGCAAGACCGAGCGCATCGGCCGCATCGTGGAGATGCACGCCGATTCCCGCGAGGAGCTGGATTCGGCCCAGGCCGGCGACATCGTCGCCCTCATCGGCATGAAGAACGTCCAGACCGGTCACACCCTGTGCGACCCGAAGGAACCCGCCACGCTGGAGCCGATGGTGTTCCCGGATCCGGTCATCTCGATCGCCATCGCGCCGAAGGACAAGGGCGGCGCCGAGAAGATGGGTATCGCGCTGGGCAAGATGATCCAGGAGGACCCCTCGTTCCGCGTCGAGACCGACGAGGAGAGCGGCGAGACCATCATCAAGGGCATGGGCGAGCTGCACCTCGACATCAAGGTCGACATCCTCAAGCGTACCCATGGCGTCGAGGTCGACGTCGGCAAGCCGCAGGTGGCCTACCGCGAGACCATCACCAAGACGGTCGAAGACAGCTACACGCACAAGAAGCAGACCGGTGGTTCCGGTCAGTTCGCCAAGATCGACTACATCATCGAGCCGGGCGAGGTCGGCAGCGGCTTCGAGTTCGAGTCGAAGGTCACCGGCGGCAACGTGCCGCGCGAATTCTGGCCGGCGGTGCAGAAAGGCTTTCAGGTCAGTATGGACGAGGGCGTGCTGGCGGGCTTCCCGCTGCTGGACGTCAAGGTCACCCTGATCGACGGTGCTTTCCACGCGGTCGACTCCTCGGCGATCGCCTTCGAGATCGCGGCCAAGGCGGCCTACCGTCAGTCGATGCCGAAGGCCGGCGCCGCAGCTGCTGGAGCCGATCATGAAGGTGGACGTGTTCACGCCGGAGGATCACGTCGGTGACGTCATCGGCGACCTGAACCGCCGCCGCGGCATGATCAAGTCCCAGGAGCCGGGCCCGACCGGCGTGCGGGTCAAGGCCGATGCGCCCTTGAGCGAGATGTTCGGCTACATCGGCGACCTGCGCACCATGACCTCGGGTCGCGGCCAGTTCTCGATGGAGTTCTCGCACTACGCGCCCTGCCCGGCGAACGTCGCCGAGGTGGTCATCAAGGAGACCAAGGAGCGCAAGGCGAACAAGTAGTACTTTCGATCCTGCGGCCCGGCTCTGTCGGGTGACAGGTTCACCTTTGATCAGCAACGGCTGCCGGCGACGGCGGCCGTTTTTTATTGGCCGGGTGACTGCGTAGCCGCGGCAGGTCTTAGGGGCAGACTGAAGACCAGGGCCTCGACGTGCAGGGCTGGGGTGAGTTCCTGGGTCTCAGCGGCGATCAGCGTCCAGTCCCGGGCCTGGAAGAAGCGCACGGCGTCGCGGTTGAAGCCCTCGCAGCCGACCTGCGCGTAGGCGAAATCGCGCCGTCTGAGTTCCTCGAGTGCGACGGCCAGCAGCTGTGACCCGATGCCGCGCCGACGATAGCGCCTGGAGACCCAGAGATCCTCTATGCAGTTGGCGCTGACGCTGGCCAGCCCGACCAGTCGACGATCGAACCAGGCCAGCCAGCAGGCGTTCAGCCGGTCGCGCAGGTAGTCGCGAAAGTATTCCAGGGTCCGTTCGGCGAGAAGGCCGGCGGGCAGGTCATGGCGGTAAGTCTCTCGCCAAGTCCGATGCAGGAACTCTGCTGCCGCGTCGAGTTGTGAAAGATCGAGGGCGGTGGTGCGAAGCTTCGGCAGGGGCAGGATGTCACTCATTGGGCCTCCGGGCTCTATCAGAGCATAAGAATCAGTTGGCGATGTGCCTTGTCCTGAACCAATGTTACAGTATTGAACATATTTTATCTAAACAATTAATAGACAATGCGCCGAAGATAGGCTTTACTCCGAGTCATGTCGAGCGCCACCGAGAAATCGCTTGCGCCTGGCGCTTGAAACCATACGGTTGAGAAAAGGAGGCAAGAGTGGTGAGTACCGAAATGGCGATTGTGGTCTGGTTGGTCGGTGCGTTGGCGGGCAGCATGCTGTTCTTTGCCGCCGCCGTCGCACCAATGGTGTTCCGCGCTCTGCCGGCGGATCAGGCCGGCGGCTTCTTGCGCGCTTTCTTTCCCAACTATTATCTGTGGGGGTTAGCGCTGGCCTCGATGGCGGCCCTGGCGGCCCTGCCCTCGGACTGGCGGCTCGGCGGGCTCTATGCCGTCGTGGCGATGTCGTTCGGGTACGCACGCCAGGCCTTGATGCCCGAGATCAATCGGGCCCGAGACGCGGAGCTGGGTGGTGAAGCGCGGGCTGCCGGGCGCTTCAAGTCTCTACACAGGCGCAGCGTCGTCATCAACGCCGTCCAGTTGGTGTTGCTTATTGGCTCGGCGGTCTATCTGATCTGGGCGGCCTAGACGGGCGCCGGAATCACGGAGGAAAGCAATGTCCAAGCGAATCCTACCTTTTGTCGCGGTCCAGCCGGGTGCGGCACGGCGGATCGATTTCCCGCTGCACGAACAGACCGTCAACGCGGGACACGTATCGGCCTTGCTGGAGACCATGCTCGAGGCCATCACCCGGGAGATCGGCAGACACGAAAGCGTCAGTGACGGCGATGTACTGCAGTCGCTTTGCATGGCACTGGCCATCCGCATGCACATGGTTGAGGCCCCCCCGGAGACGGTGCGTGGACTGGTGTCCAGCCTGCTCGAACAGGCCGATCGTGCCGTCGCCGACGGCACCGTGCAACCCGCCGGTTCGGCCTGAATGGCTCTTGCGGCTCCGATGCGCAGCGCCCGCCGTGTCAAGGCGCGTTAGTCTTGCCGGGCTGCTCGCCACATTGCTTGCAAGCGCGCTCGGTCCGGTCGCCGGCGGCGGGTCCGACTCCCCGATGGTAATCGACGATCGCAGCAGTGGCGGCTTGCCCGCCAGCGCCGGCGGCGAGTGGCGCCTGGTGACCGATGGGGTCATGGGCGGGCGATCTTCCGGGGAACTGCTGATCGAGCGTCACCTGGATCGTGATTGTCTTCGTCTGCGCGGCATGGTCAGCACCGCCAATCGCGGCGGTTTCGTGCAGATGGCGCTGGATCTTGCGGCCGGAAAGCCATTCGACGCCAGTGCCTATACCGGCGTGTACCTCGAGGTCGCCGGCAACGGCGAGGGCTACAACCTGCATCTGCGTACCGGCGATCTCTGGCTGCCCTGGCAGTCCTACCGCGCAGGCTTCGTCGCCGACCGGGAATGGCGCCGGGTCCGTATCCCTTTCACCGCGTTCGACGCCTACCGCACCGGCAGCCGTTTCGACCCCGGCCGGTTGCTGCGTGTCGGCGTGGTGGCCATCGGTCGTGAGTTTGCCGCGGATCTGTGTCTGGGCGAGTTGGGTTTGTACCGCGACGAACCCGGTCTGCGAGATTGATGCGGGCCACGGCGGCGCGGCTGCCGGCGGGCAGCCTGGTAGAGATCGAGCTGACCGACCATCGGCTGCGCGCGCTGAATCGACCTGCCGTACTGCAGTTGCCGACTGGTGTGGGCCACGGCCGAGATGGGGTGCCGCAGTCGCAGCTCGCGATCGACTTCTTCCACCACCTCGGTCCGCGGCCTTACGCCGCGGTCGGTGCGGCACCAGCGCCATGAGGGTGCAGACCCAGGTCCGGGTGGCGCCGCCGGAACGCGTGGGTGGTCGCTGGCGCCTGCGCAACGAGGCCGGGGAAGTACGGGGACAGTTCGACGCCCTGATCGTTTCGGCACCGGCGCCACAGGCGGCTGCGCGTGTGAGGCTGGACAAGATCTGCCCCGTCTGTGGGCGCCGTTTCGCCTGGCTAAGAAAATGGGCTGACAACGGGGAGTCGGTTCGTTACTGATCCGATCGTTGCCTGAATCCGGTGATACATGCGGTAAGACATCAGTATGATGTCCGCCCTCGTGCAGTATGCAGGGTAGCGGTCTTAGGGCCACTGGATCTTGAATTGGAGGCCGAGCTGCTCGCCATGCTCGACCAAGGTGGTTCGGGTACGTCGATCTGTCCGAGTGAACTCGCGCGTCGCCTGCGCCTCGACGATTCGGCGTGGTGTGAAGTGCTGGAGCGGATCCGCATGGCGGCGCGTCGCCTCCATCGGCGCGGCGAACTGGAGATCGTCCAGTCCGCTAACTCGGTCGACCCGGATCGGGCGCGTGGACCGATCCGAGTAAGACGCCGGGAGGGTCGCTGAATCGGCGCTGGTCGGTGTGTCAGGCCGCGCGCGAGTGACTCGGGTCGAGTCCTGAGCGGCGCGACCCCGGCGAGTTGGCAATCGACACGCGACCCATCTAGTATTGGGCACAATCATCTACTCGCCGGCCAGCATTGTGCCTTATGTATAATCCCTCAGCACTGCGCGCGCGCTATTGGCTGACCGCTGTGGCCCTGGTGCTGTTCTGGCTGCTGTTGTCGGGCCACTACACGAGCCTGCTACTCAGTCTGGGGGGTGCGGCGGTCCTCCTGGTCCTCTGGATCGTGCGGCGCGCGGACCACGTCGATCAGACCCCCGTGGTCTTAGTGCCGACCTGGCGTCTGTTGCGGTATCTGCTGTGGCTGGCCAGGATGGTGGTCGAGTCCAACATCGACGTGGCACGACGGATCTGGAATCCGAAGCTGCCCATCAGCCCCCGTTGGGAACGTATTCCTCACCGGCTGGACTCCCCACTCAAGACGACGCTGTACGCCAATTCCATCACCTTGACGCCGGGGACCTTGACCGCCGATATCGGCGAGGGCTACTTCCTGGTTCACGGCCTCACCGAACAGGGGATCACCGACTTGCGCGATGGCGAGATGGAGCGCCGCGTCGAGGCCAGCGGGATCTGAACATGCTGCTAGCTGTGCTGATCGCCGTGCTGGTCACCATGTTTCTATTACTGGTCCGTGCCTTCAAGGGGCCGAGCGACTACGATCGCATGCTCGCGACCAATATGTTCGGCAACAAGACCGTGTTGTTGATCGCTTTGGGCGGTTATGCGCTGGGTTGGGAGAGCTACGCCGATATCGCCCTGTTGTACGCCATGGTCAACTTCGTCGGGACCATTGCCGTGATGCATTTTTTCAGCACCTTCCTCACCTCGGCGGGGCATTCGGAGGATTCAAATGCGGGTTGAAGGGCTGGCAGCGTGTCGATAGCGCTCGATATCATCACCTGGCTGCTCTGGCTGGCGGGCGGCTTCCTGCTGATCACCGGGGCTGTCGGGGTTCTGCGTTTTCCCGATTTCTTCACTCGCGTGCATGCCGCCGGACTCACCGAATCGATGGCGACGCCAATGATCCTGGTCGGTCTGATCCTGCAGGTCGGTTGGTCGCTGGAGAGCGTCAAGTTGTTCCTCGTCATGCTGTTCGTCCTGGCCACCGGGCCGACCGCGACACACGCCATGGCCAGCGCCGCCCTGCATGGCCCGAAAGAGCCCTGTATCGACCTGCCGGACGAGTCGTTGATGGTCAGCTCAACCGGGGAGGATGAGTCATCGAAGACCTGATCGATGTCGTTCTGCTCGGCTTTCTGTGCATGGTGGCTATCGCCGCGATCCGGCTGAAGGATCTGTTCGCCGTGGCGATGCTGTTTGGTATCTACAGTTTCCTGGCCGCCGCACTGTTCATGGATCTCGACGCCGTCGATGTCGCCTTCACCGAGGCGGCGGTCGGTGCCGGGGTCAGTACCGTGTTGATGCTCTCCGCGCTGCGCCTGACCAGCCGCTACGAGAAGCCGAGTCGCCGCAGCCCGGTGCTGCCTCTGATCGTCGTCAGCATTACCGGCGCGGCGCTGCTGTACGGGACTCTGGATGCTCCGCCGTTCGGTGATCCCAACTCGCCCGCGCAGCGTCATGTCGCACAGCGCTATATCGAACAGGGACTGGCCGAGACCGGTGTGCCCAACATGGTCACGGCGGTCCTGGCCAGTTATCGGGGTTACGACACCCTGGGTGAGACGGTGGTGGTCTTCACCGCCGGTCTCGCTGTGATGCTTCTGCTGGGGGTTGGCGGGGGGTTGGACGATCCCGTCGATCGCGAGGAACCGACCTATCGATTGGTGCTGAGTGTCGTGATCAAGGCGTTACTGCCCTTCATCCTGCTGTTCGCCTGGTATGTCCAATTGCACGGCGATTACGGCGCCGGCGGCGGCTTCCAGGCCGGCGTCATCTTCGCCACGGGCATCGTGCTGTACGAGTTGGTCTTCGGTGAGCGCGCCGCCCGGCGGGTGATATCGCCACGATGGCTGCCGCATTTGGCCGCGGTCGGCGTGCTCATCTTCGCCGGCGTCGGTGTGGCGAATATGGCTTTGGGCGGCGCCTTCCTCGACTACTCGACCCTGGCCGCCGATGCCGTCGCTGGCCAACATCTGGGCATTCTGCTGATCGAACTCGGAGTGGGTATCACCGTGTTTGCCGTCATTTTGTCGATCTTCTACGCCGTGGCCGGTCGGGCATGGGTGCGTTGATGGAACTGCCGGGTCCGTTCAACTACTGGGTGGCCGTGTTCCTGATGATGGCCGGTTTCTACGTCGTCATTGCGCAGGGTAATCTGGTCAAGAAGGTCATTGGGCTCGGTCTGTTCCAGACCTCGGTGTTCATTCTCTACATAACAATCGGCAAGGTCGCCGGCGGCAGCCCGCCGATCGCGGTCGAGACGGTCGAGGTCTATTCGAACCCACTGCCGCATGTGCTCATCCTCACCGCGATCGTCGTCGCCGTCGCCACCACGGCGGTTGGCCTGGCCCTGATCGTCCGAATCCACGAGGCCTACGGCAGTGTCGAGGAGGACGATATCCAGGCGATGGATGCCGAGTCCGACGACCGATAGACACTCGGTCGGGTGAGAACCCCCGAAAATAAGAGACCCACGACTTGAATCTGACCGAACAACTTCCCGTCATTGCCATTGTCCTGCCGATCCTGGGTGCGCCCCTGTGCATTCTGGTGGGTCGTGCGGCGGCCGCCTGGTGGATCTCCCTGATCGCCGCCTGGGCCTCGTTCGTCGCGGCGGCCCTGGTGCTGCAGCGGGTCTCGACCGACGGCACCATTCGCTATTTCCTTGGGGGCTGGGCGCCCCCCTGGGGGATCGAGTACCGGATCGACCTGCTCGGTGCCTATGTGCTGTTGATCGTCACCGCGATCGCGGCGCTGGTGATGGTGTTCGCGCGCCGCAGCGTCGAACACGAGATCGATCCCGCGCGGGCGCATCGCACGCTTCTACGCGGCTTTGCTCCTGGTCTTCGCCGGCCTCGCCGGCATCACCGATCACCGGCGATGCCTTCAACGTGTTCGTGTTCCTCGAGATCTCGTCGCTGTCGTCCTATGCCGCTGATCAGCATGGGCCGCGATCGGCGCGCGCTGAACGCGGCCTTCCAGTACCTGGTGATGGGCACGCATCGGCGCGACCTTCATCCTGATCGGCATCGGCTTCCTGTACATGATGACCGGCACGCTGAACATGCAGGACCTGGCCGCGCGTCTGCCCGAGGTGTCCGATACCCGCACGGTACGCGCCGGTTTCGCCTTCCTGACCGTCGGCATCGGCCTCAAGCTGGCCCTGTTCCCGCTGCACCTGTGGCTGCCGAACGCCTATGCCTATGCGCCGTCGGCGGTCACCGCCTTCCTCGCCGCGACCGCGACCAAGGTCGCCGTCTACGTGCTGCTGCGTTTCATGCTCGACGTCTTCGGCGTCGAGTTCTCGCTCGCGAGCCATGCCATTCGACCTGATCCTGATGGTGCTGGGCCTGCTGGGCATCCTCAGCTGCCTCGCTGGTCGCGGTCTTTCAGCACGACGTCAAGCGCATGCTCGCCTATTCCAGCGTCGCGCAGATCGGCTACATGGTGCTGGGCATCAGCCTCGCCTCGACGACCGGCGTCGGCCGCGGCGATCCTGCATGTGTTCAACCATGCACTGATGAAGGGCGCGCTGTTCCTCGCCCTCGGCGCCGTGGCCTACCGCATCGGTGCGGTCACCATGCGGGACTTCGCCGGCCTCGGCCGCCGCATGCCCTGGACCATGGCGGCGATCGCGCTCGGCGGGCTGAGCCTGATCGGCGTGCCGCCGACCGCGGGCTTCGTCAGCAAGTGGTACCTGGTCCTGGGCGACCCTGGAGCAGGGCCTGTGGCCGGTCGCCGTGCTGATCCTGGTCGGTTCGCTGCTGGCGCTGGTCTACGTCTGGCGACTGATCGAGGCCGCCTACTTCCTGCGCGCCTGCCGCGGATTCGGCGCCGATCCGCGAGGCACCGGCATCGATGCTGATCCCGATCTGGATACTGGTTGGCGCCAACCTCTACTTCGGGCTGGACACCGATCTCTCGGTCGGTGTGGCGATGCGTGCGGCCAGCGCGCTGACCGGGGGTGCCGGGTGAGCACCGAGCAGCTCTTGTTCTGGATCCCCATGGTGCCGCTGATCGCGGCGGTCGGGGTGGTCGCGACCCGGAACGAGCCGAACCTGCGCGAGGCGGTCAGCATTGCCGCCGGCGTGGTCCTGTTCCTGCTGGTCGCGACACTGGCGGCGACGATCGACTGGGACGCCCCGCCGACACTCGCGATCGCCGAACCGATCGCCGGCGTGCCGCTGGCCCTGACACCCGAACCGCTCGGCATCCTGTTCGCGCTGGTTGCCAGCCTGCTGTGGCCCGTCACGACGGTCTACGCGGTCGGCTACATGCGTGCCCACCACGAGCAGAACCAGACCCGCTTCTACACCGCGTTCGCGGTCTCGATCTGCGGCCACGATGTGCATCGCGCTGGCCGGCAACATGCTGACGCTGTTCGTGTTCTACGAGGTACTGTCGGTCGCGACCTACCCGCTGGTCACCCACGCGCGGCACCGACAAGGCGAAACGCGCCGGGCGCGTCTACCTCGGCCTGCTGATGGGCACCTCGATCGGCTTCCTGCTGCTGGCGATGATCTGGACCTGGCACCTGACCGGCACACTCGATTTCACCCCCGGCGGTGTGTTCGGCGACGATATCAGCGGCGGCGTGCTCGGCATCCTGCTGCTGCTGTACGTCTTCGGCACCGGCAAGGCCGCGCTGATGCCGTTCCACCGCTGGCTGCCGGCGGCGATGGTCGCGCCGACGCCGGTCTCGGCCCTGCTGCACGCCGTGGCCGTGGTCAAGGCCGGCGTGTTCACCGTGCTCAAGGTCAGCGTCTACATCTTCGGCATCGACCGCATCGGCCAGCTCGTCATCGCCGACTGGCTGGTCGTGCTCGCTGCGTTGACGATCGTGCTCGCCTCGGCGATCGCACTGCGCAAGGACAATTTCAAGGCGCGACTCGCCTACTCGACGGTCAGCCAGCTCGCCTACATCACGCTCGGTGCGATGCTGGGCGTTGCGGCCGGCGCGATAGGCGGCGGCCTGCACATCGCGATGCACGCCTTCGGCAAGATCACCCTGTTCTTCTGCGCCGGTGCGATCTTGGTAACGGCGCACAAATCGAACATCAGCGAACTCAATGGTATCGGTCGGCGGATGCCCTGGACCATGGGCGCGTTCGCGATCGGCGCCGTGTCGATGATAGGCGCACCGCCATTGGGCGGCTTCATATCCAAGTGGTACCTGCTCGGCGGCGCACTGCAGGCCGAGCAATGGATTGCCGTCGCTGCGATCGTCATCTCGACCCTGCTGAACACCGCCTATTTCATGCCGATCGTGTACGCGGCCTTTTTCAAGGAGGAAGATCCCGCACACTCGCACGGTGAGCATGGTGAGGCGCCGTTGCCGATCGTGCTCGCGCTGAGCGCCACGGCCCTGTTCTCCTTTTTGATCTTCTTCTTCCCGGGCGTTCCGCTGACGCTCGTCGAACAGATGGTGGGGGGCCAATGAACTTGCCACCGGACGATACCCAGGCGCAGGGCAAGCCCGGCCAGGGAAAGCGCAGACACTGGCTGTACCGCAGCGAAAATCTGCCCAAGCTGTGGGTCATCCAGATCGTGATCCTCGTTCTCGCTGTGCTGCCCGAGTTTTTCGTCCATCACCACCTGTATTTCGAGGAGCAGGGTTTTACGCTCGACGGCAGCTTCGGCTTCTACGCCTGGTATGGCTTCATCGCCTGCGCCGGCATGGTCGCAATGGCGAAGGTCCTGGGTATCTTTATGAAGCGCAAGGACACTTACTATGACGAGTGAATTTGCGTTTCCGCCCGGGCTGATCTTGGTGCTTGGTGCCGTGCTGATCCCGATGTTCGGCGAGCGCGGGCGCGGGTTGGTTCTGCTCGGCCTGCCGCTGCTGACCCTGGCCGCGGTGTGGGGTCTGCCGGCTGACGCGTCGATCAAGCTCGCCTTTCTCGACTATACCGTCGAACCGGTTCGCTCGACTGCCGAGGGCCGGTTGTTCGCGACCGTGTTCGCGATCATGGCCTTTGCCGGCGGCCTGTATGCCCACCGGCAGGCCAGTACCACGGAGCTGACGGCAGCCTTCATCTACGCAGGCTCTGCGATCGGCGTGACCTTTGCCGGCGACCTGCTGACCGTGTTCGTGTTCTGGGAGCTGATGGCGCTGGGTTCGACCGTCGTCGTCTGGTCGGCCGGTACGCCAAGCAGCTACCGTGCCGGACTGCGTTACCTGCTGGTGCACCTGCTCGGCGGGGTCGTGCTGATGATCGGCATCGTCGCCCGCGTGGTCGAGACGGGTTCGCTCGAATTCACCGCCATGCAGCCCGACAGCCTGGGCAACTGGCTGATCCTGATCGGCTTCCTGGTCAATGCCGGCGCTCCGCCGCTCTCGGCCTGGATCGCGGACGCCTACCCCGAGGCCAGCCCGAGCGGCACCGTGTTCCTGTCGGCGTTCACGACCAAGACCGCCGTGTTCGCGCTGCTGGTCGGTTTCCCCGGCGCTGAGATCCTGTTGCCGGTCGGGCTGTACATGGTGTTCTACGGCATCATCTACGCGCTGCTGGAAAACGACATGCGCCGCATCCTGGCCTACTCGATCATCAACCAGGTCGGGTTCATGGTGGCCGCGATCGGCATCGGTAGCGAGATGGCTTTGAACGGCGCGGCCGCGCATGCCTTTGCCCACATCATCTACAAGGCGCTGCTGCTGATGTCCGCCGGCAGCGTGCTGCTGATGACGGGCAAGCGCAAGTGCACCGACCTCGGCGGCCTTTTTCAGAGCATGCCGGTGACCGCGATCAACGGTATCGTTGGCGCACTGGCGATCTCGGCCTTCCCCTTCACCTCGGGCTTCGTGACCAAGTCCCTCGAGACTCAGGCCGCTGCGAACGAGGGCATGCTGCTGGTCTGGCTGCTGCTGCTCGCGGCATCGGCCGGCGTGTTCCTGCACGCCGGCATCAAGTTCCCCTGGTTCGTGTTCTTCCAGAACGATTCTGGCCTGCGCCCGCCCGACCCGCCGGCCAACTTGCGCTACGCGATGTGGCTGTTTTCGTTGCTGTGCATCGCGATCGGGCTGTTCCCGGCGCCGCTGTATGCGATCCTGCCCTACCCGGTCGACTACCAGCCGTACACGGTCGATCACCTGGTCACCCAGTTCCAGGTGCTGCTGTTCGCCGGCTTCGCCTTTTTCGTCATGCTCAAGCAGATGCGGCGGACGCTGACGATCAGCCTCGACTTCGACTGGTTCTACCGCAAGTTCTTCAAGGAGGTGGGCGCGGAGTTCACGCTGCGAACCAGCGAGGTCCGCGAGGCACACGAGGCGGACCTGGTCGCAGGGGCACGCAGGCTGATCGACAAGCTTTACGAACACCATGGCCCCCAGGGGCTGCTGGCGCGAGCCTGGCCGACCGGCAGCATGGTGCTCTGGGTCGCGGTGCTGTTGGGCTTGTCGTTGCTGCTGTACTACTTCTGACGAGCGGCCGTCTTGCCGGCTATGCCCATCCGCCGTTGGTCAGTATCCGGCCGAGGCCAGGTCGATGCTCTGCGGCAGGTTGTCGACCCGCACGACCTCCGTCTCGATGCTGCCGTCCGGCCGCAGGGCGAGCAACCGGCAGCCGGGGGGGACATTGTCGACCTGGAAGCCGGCCGAGCCCGGAGTGAACTGGACGCAGGTCGAAGGCGTCGCCATCAAGGGCTGGCCCTTGCGGATTCGATCGAAGCTTTGATGGATATGACCCCAGAGCATACCGCGCACGTTCGCGTGAGCGTCGGTGATGGCGAACAAGTCGTCGCCGTTGTCGATCGCCATGGTGTCGATCCAGGTGCTCCCGACCGGGAGCGGCTGATGATGCATACACACCAGGCAGTGCCGGTCGGTATCGGCCAGGTCCTGGTTGAGCCGCGCCAGTTCGACCGCCTCGAGGCGGCCGCCTTCCTCGCCGGGGATGACCGAGTCGAGCAGGATGATTCGCCAGTCGCCGACATCGACGTGCCCGGGGGCGGAGACGGACTCCGAGCCGAGAAAACGGGTCATCGCCTGGGCCTCGTCATGGTTGCCCGGGAGACAGTAGACGGGCGCGTTGAGTTCGGCGAGCTGCTGGGTGAGGCGGCGGTACCCCTGAGCGCTGGCGTCGTGGACCAGATCGCCGGTCGCCAGCACCAGATCGAACCGCCATGACTGGTCGAGGACCGTATCGAGCACCTCGCGGAAGGACTCCTGGGTGTTGACGCCCAGCAGGCGCCGCCCCGGGTCGGCATACAGGTGGGTGTCGGTGATCTGCAGCACGCGAAGCGTGCCGGCGGGCTGAGGCTTACCCAAGAAACCTTGCTCGGGTAGCGGCATAGGCTCGTTATCTGCCATGACGGGTCGGACCGGTTGGGTCTCCTCTTGCCCGGTTTTGGGAATACTAGCGCATACTAGGATCGTCACAAAGACGCAATCTTTGAGCAATTTTTTCAATCCGTTGAGGCACTTGGTTTACCCCTGGCCGGGCGCTGCGGCGCTTCCCGGGGTGTTCTTCGAGCGTTCCGACGAATTGGCACCAAGGAGGCGCTGCGCGGGGCGCGTCTTTCGCCATAGGTAGCGCCTATCGGTGGAATCGGAAGAACCAATTTCTCCCATCCGATTGACGGCCCTATAGTTCTCTCGCACGAAGCCGGAGACCGGCTTATTCAACCCTGACGGAGGAAAAACCCATGTCCCTCAAAGGCAGCAAGACCGAACAGAATCTGAAGGACGCCTTCGCCGGCGAATCGCAGGCCAACCGCCGCTACCTGTACTTCGCCACCAAGGCCGACGTCGAAGGCTACAACGACGTCGCCGCCGTGTTCCGCTCCACCGCCGAAGGCGAGACCGGCCATGCCCACGGCCACCTCGAGTACCTGGAAGCAGGTCGGCGACCCGGCCACCGGCCTGCCGATCGGCGCGACCGCCGACAACCTGAAGGCGGCCATCGCCGGCGAGACCCACGAGTACACCGACATGTACCCGGGCATGGCCAAGACCGCGCGCGACGAAGGCTTCGACGAGATCGCCGACTGGTTCGAGACGCTGGCCAAGGCCGAGCGCTCGCACGCCAACCGCTTCCAGAAGGCCCTGGACGACGCTGGACGACTGAGCCGCATCGACGAGGCCGGCGGGCGATCGCGGCCGCCGTCCGTCTGTCGACCCTAGATTTCCGCTACGGCGCTCAGGAGAACAACAGCGATGGCAGACGCCGCATCCGCGAGAAGGCAATCTCGAAGCGCCGACCCGGCATCCGATCGACTGGAAGAACCCCGACTTCTACGACGAGGACAAGCTCTATGCCGAGCTGGAGCGCGTCTTCGACATCTGCCATGGCTGCCGGCGCTGCGTCAGCCTGTGCCAGTCTTTCCCGACCCTGTTCGACCTGGTCGACGAGTCGGAGACGATGGAGGTGGACGGCGTCGCCAAGGCGGACTACTGGAAGGTCGTCGACCAGTGCTATCTGTGCGACCTGTGCTACATGACCAAGTGCCCCTACGTGCCGCCGCACGAGTGGAACGTCGACTTCCCGCACCTGATGCTGCGCGCCAAGGCGGTCAAGTTCAGGAAGGGCGAGCGCGGCGTTCAGCGACAAGCTGCTGACCAGCACCGATGCGCGTCGGCAAGCTCGCCGGCATCCCGGTGGTCGTCAACGCTGGTCAATGCGGTGAACAAGAACGCCGCGTTGCGCAAGCGTGCTGGAAAGCACGCTGGGCGTGCACCGCGACGCCGTGGCTGCCCGAGTACCACAGCAACACCTTGCGCAAGCGTCTGGCGCCGACAAGCCGCGCGAACGCGCGCCGAGGCGGCCGGCGCCGACCAGGGGCAAGGTGGCCTTGTTCGCGACCTGCTACGGCAACTACAACGAGCCCGGCATCGGCGAGGACCTGGTCGCGGTGTTCGAGCACAACGACATCCCGGTCACCATCGCCGACAAGGAGCAGTGCTGCGGCATGCCCAAGCTGGAACTGGGTGATCTGGAGGCGGTGGCCGCGGCCAAGGACGCCAACATCCCGGTGCTGGCGCAGCTGGTCGACGAGGGCTGGGACATCGTCGCGCCCATCCCGTCCTGCGTGCTGATGTTCAAGCAGGAACTGCCGCTGATGTTCCCCGATGACGACGCAGGTGCAGAAGGTCGCAGGAGGCCATCTTCGACCCCTTCGAATACCTGATGCTGCGCCACAAGGCACGGCAAGCTGAAGACCGACTTCAAGCACGCCGCTGGGCAAGGTCGCCTACCACGTCGCCTGCCACCAGCGGGTGCAGAACATCGGCGCCAAGACCCGCGACGTGCTGTCGCTGGTGCCGGACACCGAGGTCGAGGCGATCGAGCGCTGCTCCGGCCACGACGGCACCTACGGCGGTGAAGAACGAGACCCACGAGATCGCGATGAAGATGGTACGACCGGTCGTTACGCCGGGTGAAGAAGGCCGAGCCGGATCATCTACGACCAGCGACTGCCCGATGGCCGGGCACCACATCGCCAACGGCTGCGGCGACGGTACGCGAGTCCGAACACCCGATGAGCCTGCTGCGCAAGGCCTACGGTATTTGATACCAACGCCACACGAACCGTTTTTGGAGACGACTATGATGGAAAAACTCAGCAGAGACGATTTGTACTCCCTGGAGGAGTACGCCGAAGTGAGCGCCCGAGTTCCGCGCCCAGGTGATGGCGCACAAGAGGCACCGCAAGCTGCCGATCGGGCCGAACGCGACCCTCTACTTCGAGGATCGGTTGACCATGCAATACCAGATCCAGGAGATGCTGCGCGTCGAGCGCATCTTCGAGGCCGCGGGCATCCAGGACGAGCTGGACGCCTACAACCCGCTGATCCCCGACGGCACCAACTGGAAGGCGACGTTCATGATCGAGTACCCGGACGCGGAGGAGCGAGCGGTGCAACTGGGCAAGCTGGTTGGCATCGAAGACAAGGTCTGGGTGCAGGTCGCGGACTTTGAACGCGTCTACGCCATCGCCGACGAGGACCTGGAGCGAGCCGACAAGGATAAGACCTCCGCGGTGCACTTTCTGCGCTTCGAACTGACCCCGGAGATGGCGACAGCGGTCAAAGGCGGGGCGGCGGTCAGCGCCGGTATCGAGCACGGTAACTACGAATTCGCCGCCGAGCCTGTCCCGGCCGAAGTGCGTGACTCGCTGGCCCAGGATCTGAGCTGAGGTTGAGGGTACAGAATCTCAGGGACGAGATTCTACTCACTCCTCGGATACCCGCACCAATTCCCAGCCCAATTCCTCGTACTGCCCGATCTGTACCGGACCCGCGGGCGTCACATCGACATAGGACGGAAAGTCCTCTGCCGTGACGCCGTACCACCCGGCGTGAGTCTCGCAAACGTGTACGTTCACTTGCGCCTCGCCGGACAGCTGCTCCACCGCCTGGTGGGCCTCAGGATATTGTTCGCGATACTTCGACTGCAGGGCGAACTCCTCGCGGCCGTGCGTGACCACCGCCATGTCCAGACCGGGGTAGCGGGCGCGTAGCCTTTGCACATAGCGCTGGATGCGGGGCAGAGCCCAGTTCAGTGCGTCCTCGTCCGATTCCACCACCTCGAAGACGACGCCGGCGGGGGCTTCCCGGGCGTTCAGCAGGTAGGCGATCTCGTCCGGTTCCGTTAGGGTGTCGGCCTGCGCGGCGGTGAGCGTGACGAGGAGGGCGAGGAGGATTCGGGTGAGCATGTTGGGGCGCCTAGTGGGCTGTTGATTTTGGTGGTTGTTTCCGAGGATCGGTTCCTCACCTCCGGTGCAATGGTTCTGTGCCGCTTTGCGGCGACTTATCTAGACGGGGCTTTCGCGCCCCTGCGGCAAGGTACTTTTGACGGACCAAAAGTACCCAAAAGTCCTCTCTCCGCACCTTGAATTTGCGATCGTCACCAAAGTGACGACTCAGAACCCCTCGGTAGAGGTAAACAACCCAACCCGCAGGTCCTTGGCGTTGTAGATTTCCCGCCCATCGACCTCCATCCGACCATCGGCGATCCCGAGTACCAGCTTGCGGGTGATGACGCGCTTCATGTCGATGTAATAGGTGACCCTCTTGGCGGTCGGCAGGACCTGGCCGGTGAACTTCACTTCACCTACCCCCAGGGCGCGGCCGTGGCCGGGGTTGCCGAGCCAGGCGAGATAGAAGCCGACCATCTGCCACATGGCGTCCAGGCCGAGACAGCCGGGCATCACCGGATCGCCGGGGAAATGGCAGGCGAAGAACCACAGGTCGGGTTTGACATCGAGCTCGGCGATAATCTGACCCTTGTCGTGCGCGCCGCCGCTGTCGGCGATGGTGGTGACTCGGTCCATCATCAACATATTCGGGACCGGCAATTGGGCGTTGCCGGGGCCGAACATGTCGCCGTTGCCGCACTGCAGCAGTTGTTCGCGTTCGAAGCTTTCTTTTCTGCTCATTAACTTGTTGATTCTATTGATTCGGATTCGATTGGCTAAGCCCACCAGTCTCGGCGCCGGTAACCCGACTGTCAACTTCAGCCGGCGGCAAGCTGCTCGCTCAATTCGGCGCTTGAGCAGGGCGACGATCGTCGTCGAGCGGGATCATCTGATTTTCGCTGTCGCCGCGGGCGCGGTATTCGACCTGTCCGGCGTCGAGTGACTTGTCGCCGACCACGATCCGGTGCGGGATGCCGATCAGCTCGCTGTCGGCGAACATCACCCCGGCGCGGGCGTCGCGATCGTCCATCAGGACGTCGAGTCCGGCCTCGAACAGCGCCCGATAGAGCTGCTCGCTGGCCTCGCGCACCCGCTCGGACTTCTTCGCCTGCATCGGCAGCAGGACGACCTGGAAGGGCGCAATCGCCGCAGGCCAGAGGATGCCCTTGTCATCGTTGTGCTGCTCGATCGCGGCGCCGACCACGCGCGAGACGCCGATGCCGTAGCAGCCCATGGTCATCACCACCGACTTGCCGTTCTCGTCCAGTACGGTGGCATTCATCGCCTCGCTGTACTTGCGCCCGAGCTGGAAGATGTGACCGACCTCGATACCGCGGGCGATCGTCAGGCGGCCGTGGCCGTCGGGACTGGGGTCGCCCTCGCGGACATTGCGCAGATCGGCGATCTCCGGCACCGGCAGATCGCGCTCCCAGTTGATGCCGAACTAGTGCTGACCGTCGACGTTGGCGCCGGCGCTGAAGTCGGCCAGCAACGCGACCGCGCGGTCGACGACGCAAGGGATCGGCAGCTTGACCGGACCGAGCGAGCCGGGGCCGGCGCCGATGGCGGCGCGGATCTCGGCCTCTTCGGCCATCTGCAGCGGGCTGGCCACTCCCGGCAGCTTCTCGGCCTTGATCGGGTTCAGCTCATGGTCGCCGCGCACCAGCAGGGCGATCAGCTCTTGATCGCTGTCCTCGGCGGCGTGCACCACCAGGGTCTTGACGGTCTGTCTCGATCGGTTGTTCGAACTGCTCGACCAGTTCCTGGATGGTCCTGGCGTTGGGTGTGTCCACCAGGCGCAGTTCGTCGCTGGGCCGCGGCCGGTCCTTCGGCTGCGACCACGGCCTCGGCCAGTTCGACGTTGGCGGCGTAATCGCTCTCGGTGGAGAAGGCGATCGCGTCCTCGCCCGAGTCGGCCAGCACATGGAACTCGTGCGAGGCGCTGCCGCCGATCGCGCCGGTGTCGGCCTGACGGCGACGGAAGTCCAGGCCGCAGCGGCTGAAGATGCGCGAATAGGCCTTGTACATCTGATCGTAGGTCTCCTGCAGCGACTCCTGATCGAGGTGGAAGGAGTAGGCGTCCTTCATCAGGAACTCGCGTGCCCGCATCACGCCGAAGCGCGGCCGGATCTCGTCGCGGAACTTGGTCTGGATCTGGTAGAAGTTGACCGGCAGCTGGCGATAGCTGCGCAGTTCGTTGCGCGCCAGATCGGTGATGATCTCCTCGTGGGTGGGGCCGAAGCAGAATTCGCGCTGGTGGCGGTCCGTCAGGCGCAGCAGTTCCGGGCCGTACTGCTCCCAGCGGCCGGATTCCTGCCACAGTTCGGCCGGCTGCACCGCCGGCATCGAGCACCTCCAGCGCCCCGGCGCGGTCCATCTCCTCGCGGACGATGTTCTCCACCTTGCGCAGTACCCGCAGCCCGAGCGGCAGCCAGGTGTACAGGCCGGCGGCGAGTTTACGGATCAGTCCGGCGCGCAGCATCAGCCGGTGACTGGCGATCTCGGCGTCGGCCGGGACTTCCTTGAGGGTGTGCAGGGGAAACTGCGAGGTCCGCATGGCGGCTGGGGCTCCGGTCGAAATCGAGCCAGTGATTCTAGCGAAGTCGGGGCCGAGGCGGCTAATGCGCGCAGATTGCAGCGCCGGCGGCGCGATCAAGTTCGTCCCCCCACGGACGCTAATTCCCCAATAAGTCGCAGCCCGCCGCCGCGCCGACTGATTTGACCCACGGCGATCCTCAGGTGCCACCGATCACGACGGAAATACACGCCCCCGAACTCCGCTCCAAGCTGCTCGGGTTGTGCCGTCGGCTGCGCGCGTGTCTGGGTCGGCTGCTGCGGGTTGCCTTGCTGTCGTCGGGCCTCGCGTTTTCCTGCGCTCTGGCCGAGGGCCTGGGGATTACCGATTCGCTGCTCGATTGGGTTGGCGCGCGCTACGGCGAGGCGGCCCGGCAGCGGGTCGCGGCCTTGCGTACCCTGATGGACCGGGCCGAGGCGGCGGCCGAACCGGACAAGCTGGCGCGGGTCAACGATTTCTTCAACAGCGTGCCCTACGACTCGGATCAGAGTCTTTGGCGGCAGGAAGACTACTGGGCGACACCGATCGAGATGCTCGGAATCGAAGGGGCCGACTGCGAGGACTACGCCATCGCCAAGTATTTCACCCTGCGCGAACTGGGCGTACCCGCCGACCGCCTGCGCATCACCTACGTCAAGGCGCTGACCCTGAATCAGGCGCATATGGTTCTGGCCTACTATGAGACGCCGGACGCCGAACCGGTGATTCTTGATAACCTGAGCGACCGCATCGCCCTCGCGGGTGAGCGCGACGATCTGGTCCCGGTGTACAGCTTCAACGGCGAAGGGCTGTGGCTGGCGGTCAGCCGATCGCAGGGCGAGAAGGTTGGTCAGGCCAGCCGGATCAAGAATTGGAGTAATCTGCGGCAGAAACTGGCGAAGGAGCTGAACCGATGAGCTCGAGTTGGAAGCGTTCGCCCCCAGGGGAACGACGATGAGATTGTCCCGACAGCTGATCATTCTGGTGTTCACGCTGGTATTGCTGCTGTTTGTCGGCACGTCGTACATCAGCCTTCGCAATGCCCAGGTCTATCTGAGCAACCAGCTTGCCTCGCACGCCCAGGACGCGGCGACCTCGCTCGGTCTGTCCTTGAGTTCACACCTGGCCAACCGCGACCAGGCGATGGTGCAGTCGATGACCGATGCCATGTTCGATCGCGGCGACTATCTGCAGGTCCGGGTCGAGGATCTGGCCGGCGAACCCTTGGTGGATCGGCGGGTCGCGGCGCGCGTATCGGGCGTGCCGGCCTGGTTCGTCAACTGGATCGAACTGGATACGCCGGAAGGTCGAGCGGAGGTCATGGCGGGCTGGCGTCAGGCCGGCCGGGTGCGGGTGCGCAGTCACCCGGGTCATGCCTATGAGCAGCTTTGGAGTACTTCGCAGGAATCCTTGCTGTGGTTTCTGCTCGGCGCCCTGGTCGTCCTGTTACTGGCGCTGATCGCGCTGCGTTTCCTGCTGCGACCACTGGCCCAGGTCGAGTGGCAGGCCGAGTCGATCGCCCGGCGGGAGTTTCCGATCGTCGACACGAAGCCGATTACGCTCGAGTTCCGTCGTGTGGTCGAGGCCATGAATCGCCTCTCGGGCAAGGTTCAGCAGATGCTGTCCGACTCCGAGCGTATGGCCGCGCGGCTGCGCGAGCAGGCCTACCAGGACCCGGTCACCGGTCTGGCCAATCGCCGCAGTTTCACCGCCACACTGAATCACCGGATCGAAGATCCGGAGGCGCTGCACGCCGGCGGGTTGGTGTTGCTGCAGCTGCGCGATTTCAAGGAATTCAATCGCCGTCATGGCTATGTTGCCGGCGACCAGCTGCTGATCGGTTGCGCAAAGATGCTGAACGATGCCGTGGCGGGGGTCGATCGCCGCTTTCTCGCTCGCCTGACCGGTGCCGATTTCGGGCTCTTGCTCGAAGGCCTGAGTCGGGAGCAGTTCGATGAACTGGTCGAGCACCTGGCCCGTGCCTTATCGGGTCTTTACGGCTCCTTCGAGCTCGACAATTCCGATGTCGGTCATCTCGGCGCGGTCTACTACGTCGGCCAGGGCGCCAGCGATCTGCTGTCCGAGGCGGATATGGCGCTGCGTTCGGCGCAGACCGAGGGCGCGAATCATTGGGTTATCTACGAACCGGTCTCGACCGAGGCCCAGGGGCATGCGGCGGGTGAGTGGAATGCCTTCATCGAGGCGGCGCTGGAGCGGGACAGCTTTGTTCTGGAGCGCCAGCCGGTGGTCGCCGCCGGGTCGCAGCAGCTGCTGCACGAGGAGATCTTCCTGCGTCTGCCGGACCCGGATCGCAGTGGTGAGCTGCTTCCGGCCGGGCGCTTTCTGCCCATGGCCGAGAACGTCGGGCTGGCGCCGGCGGTCGACCGCTGGGTGATCGACCGGGTGCTGCGCCAGTTGGAGCATGAACCGAACGGCAAGGTCGCGGTCAATCTGTCGCACTGCAGCCTGCAGGACTCGGAGATGCTCGGCTGGCTGAGAGAGACGATGATCATGCGCTCCGCGGCGGCCCGGCATCTGGTCCTCGAGTTTCCCGAGTACGGCGCCCTGGCGAATCGGGAGGCGCTGAAAGAGTGGATCGAGGAGCTGGCGCCCTTCGGGCTCGAGTTCTCGCTGGATCATTTCGGCCTGGGATTCAGCTCCTTCGCCTATCTGCGCAATCTCAAAGCGGATTATTTGAAGATCGACGGCAGTTTCGTCCGTCATCTCGAGGAGCACTCGGATCACCAGTTCTTCCTGCAGGCAGTCGCCGAGATCGCCCATGGTCTGGATATGCGCGTGATCGCCGAATCGGTCGAGACCGAAACGGTGTGGCAGTTGCTGCCGGGCCTGGGGATCGACGGCGGACGCGGGTACTGGCTGGGGGAACCGAAGTAAAGTCTCTCATCGGTCCGATTGTTTAGAACAATCCGAGTATCATATATGAATCCGGACATATCTTGGCGGCTCATTCGGCGAGCATGCGCTGTCGCGTTTCGACAACGATCACGACCGCCTGCGCGACCTGACCCTGGCCACTGGGAGGCGGTTCGCGATCAGACCCGCCGAGCCGTCGATTCTCTGGTCAACCGTGATCCCGGCGTCGCGAACTCGCATAGCCAGGTCGGCCGGTCAATCCGAGTACATCGCCACCAAGCCATAGAAGAACGGGCCCCAGACCAGCACAATCGCCGCCACCGCCAGCAGATCGGCGCGCAGTCGCAGCCGGTGCGGTCGCTGTTCTTGATCGGATTTCTCGATCATGAAGATCCGGTTCATCAGCGCGTCGAGCAACAGGACGAAAAAGAACAGCACGATCAGCGACGGCGCGACGTAGGCGTAGAGCACGCCTATGCCCTCGGGCTCGGCGTCCGCGGCCAGGGCCATCGGCAGAAATACCGCCAGCGCCGCGTACAGCAGTATTCGCATCGGACCGAGAGTTTGCGCCAGATTCTTCATTGCAGTCCTGATTCTCCTCGCCGGTTGTGCGGCATTCTGGTCGGGCATCGGTGGCGCATGCTACCGTTTCATTCTGTTTCTCGCGAGTTCCGATCCCATTGCTGGGACTTCGCCGGTAAACCCCGGACACTCTCCGTTCAATCCAATCACTTCGAACCGACTACCCAGACATGCGCATCGTCTCTTTCAATATCAACGGTATCCGCGCCCGGCTGCATCAACTCGAGGCCCTGCGTGAGCGCTACGACCCCGACGTCATCGGATTGCAGGAGACCAAGGTCCAGGACCCCGACTTTCCGCTGCAGGCGGTCGAGGACCTCGGTTATCACGTCGCCTTCTACGGCCAGAAGGCCCACTACGGCGTTGCGCTGTTGTCCAAGCAGCCGCCTCAGGAGGTGGACTACGGGTTCCCGGGCGAGGACGAGCTGGCGCAGCGCCGATTGATCACCGGGCGCTATCCCAATCGCGAAGGTGACGACCCGGTCATCGTCGTCAACGGCTATTTCCCGCAGGGCGAGAGCCGTGACCATGAGGTCAAGTTTCCGCACAAGCGGCGCTTCTACGCGGAGCTGCAGGCCCTGATCGGCGAGCGCTATACGCCCGAGGACAAGCTGCTGGTCATCGGCGACATGAACATTGCGCCGCTCGATCTCGATATCGGCATCGGTGCCGACAACGCCAAGCGCTGGCTGCGCACCGGCAAGTGCAGCTTTTTGCCCGAGGAGCGCGAGTGGTTGCAGACCTTGACCGGCTGGGGACTGCACGACACCTACCGCACCGCGCACCCGACCGTCGATGACCGATTCAGCTGGTTCGACTACCGCAGTCGCGGCTTCGAGCGTGAGCCCAGGCGTGGCCTGCGAATCGACCTGCTGCTCGCCACGGCGGCGCTCAACGCCCGGGTGCGCGACGCCGGCATCGCCTACGATATTCGCTCGATGGAGAAACCCTCGGACCATTGCCCGGTCTGGGTCGATCTCGACTGAGTCGCTCGTGGGCGAGGGCTGCAGTGCCTCCGCGTGTCCGAGAGATGAACGATCGTTAGTGGCGCTGCGAAGGCTGCCGGCAGGCGTACTGGCGGGGGACTCATTGGCGGGAAATGCGGGCCCGATTGCAGCGCCTGTGTCCGGAAGCGATGGCGTGAACAGGGTTGTCGAGACGAAAGTCCCCTCTCGCATTCCGGGAGAGGGGGCAATCGGCCGAATGGGCGATCTCACGAATACCCATCGGCATTCGCCGATGGGCGCGTCTTGTCACGGGTTTACGGCTTCAGGTAGGCATAGCCTTCCTTGAGTTGCAGGCGAGCGATCTCGGAGATGCCGGAGGGTACGATCGTCGCGAGATCCAGCAGGTGTTCCCTCGAGATCTGTCTGCCGCCGAGTGTTGCGGCGCAGATGCGAAACTCGACGCCCTGGTTCGCCAGGGTCGACACGGCATGGTCGAACGGATTACCGCGTCGGTCCTCGGCGCCCTCGAGCAGAAAGTCGATACCGGGGCCGTAGGCCACAAAGACGATCTTGGCGTTCGGGCGATCGTTCAGGTAGGAATTCGCGATCAGGATCGCCCAGCGGGCATTGGCGACCTCGTCGACATGAAAGACGATCTTTTCCCAGGTCTCAGCAGCCTGCTCGGTCCAGGCCGGTGCAGGCAGTCCCAACAGCAGTCCAGAGAGCAGCACGGCTTTGGCGATGTTGTGAGTGTTCATGCGTGCTTCCTCCAGGTCTAACTCGAGGCGCAGGTTTGGACGGGTGAGAGAGGCGGTCGACAGGCACCGAGCTATTGCGCCCCGTGCATCTTGTCGACTTCGGCCTTGAAGACGTCGAGGTCGTAAGCCATGCCGTTCAATACGGTGCTCCAGTGTCGCACGTGCGCCGCCATTGCCACCGCTTCACGGATCTCGGCCTCGCTGGCACCCAGTGCGCGGGCGTTCTTGTCGTGGGCATAGAC
This sequence comes from uncultured Gammaproteobacteria bacterium, assembly GCA_963765415.1. Taxonomy (GTDB): domain Bacteria; phylum Pseudomonadota; class Gammaproteobacteria; order Chromatiales; family Chromatiaceae; genus CAVXWS01. The sequence goes on along the minus strand of CAVXWS010000091.1, from coordinate 21,641 downwards.
GCAGTATGCGCAGGGGATCTGTGCGGCCACGCCCAGGGCGATGAGCTCCCGGGTCTTGCCGTCGAGCTTGGCGTGCTCGCCTGTCAGTACTGCTTCGGCCGTGAGTCTGGAGCTGAGTGCGTGTTCCGGATAAGTATCCCGATAGAACTCAGGTGGCTCTGCCGCGACACTCGCCGCGGTGAGAAGCGTCAGCGCCATGGCATGTGCTATCAAGGTGGGGCGTTGCATGGTTTGGTCCTCCGGTGGTCGTTACGAGGATCGCCGAGGGTCTTGCTGTCCAGCGATCTGCCAGACCCCGTCGCCCTTCGTAATCAACAATTGACGCTATGCTTACCGGAAGCAACGAGGAAACTCCGTTGTTTTTCCGGAATATTGTTAAGTTGCGGATAAGGAAGCATTAATTGTCGGCCCCTGGAAGGGAGGATCCGGCCATTGAACAGCGCAGCGGTGAATTCGGCGGGCCCTTACAGGGTCGCCGAGTATCGTGTCGAACCCTCGCTTCTGAGGGTGACGGGCGAGGCTGGGGAGGTGAGGCTGGAGGCCAGGGTGATGCAGGTCCTGGTCTACCTGGTCGAGCATGCCGGACAGGTGGTGAGCCGGGCCGAACTCGAGGCGGGTATCTGGTCGGGCAGGGTCGTCACCGAGGATGCGGTCACCAACTCCATTCTCAAACTGCGTCGCGCTTTCGGCGACAGCGCGCGCGACTCACGGGTGATCGAGACTATCCCGAAGACCGGCTATCGATTGATCGCTGAAGTCGCGCCGCTCGGCGAAGACCTGGACAGGGTACCGAGCGCGACGCCTTCCTCACCCCTCGAGCCGCCCCGCACCGGGCACTGGCCGCGGATCGCAGCAATCGCGTTGACGGTGCTGGCCGTATTGCTCGGGTACTGGGCGATCCTGTTCGATGACGAACCCTCGGCCGGCCGCACCCTGCCGCAGCCGGGCAAACCCGCGGTCGCGGTGCTGCCGTTCGAGAATCTCGGCGACAGTCCGGAGCAGGACTACTTCGCCGACGGCATTACCGCCGATCTGATCACCGATCTGTCCAAGGCCTCGGGGTTGCTGGTCATCGCCCCGGGGAGCGTGTTCGCCTACAAAGGAAGCCAGGCCGCACCGGGACAGGTGTCCGCCGAACTGGCGGTCGATTATCTCATCGTTGGCAGCGTGCAACGATCCGGTGAACGCCTGCGAGTCAATGTGCAGTTGATCGCAGCGAGCGACCAGCATGCCCTTTGGGCGGAGCGCTACGAAGGTGTGCCGGGGGATATCTTCACCATGCAGGATCAACTCACCGCAGCGGTGATCTCGGCGCTGCAGATCGAACTGGCGCCGAGCGAGCAGGAGGTGCTCGCCAGACGGCCGACCGCCAGCGTTGCCGCCTACGATGATTATCTGAGAGGCATCGAGGCCCATGGGCGCCGAACCAGTGAGCAGAACCTGCTTGCGCGCGAGCATTTCCAGCGGGCGATTGAACTCGATCCGGGGTTTGCCCGGGCCTATGCGGGTCTGGCGCTCACTCATTCGCGCGATGCCATCGACGGTTGGGTCTCGACCCCGTTGCGTTCCCTGGAGCAGGCCGCTGAACTGGCCGCCCGGGCCGCCGCGATCGACCCCGCCCTGCCCCAGGTGCATTTTGTCAGCGGCCAGGTCGATCTGTTCCGACGCCGCCATGTCGAGGCGATCGCGGCCGCGCAGCGCGCCCTGCAGGTCGACCCGAATTACGCCGATGCCCATGCCCTGAGCGCCTGGATACTGAACTATGCCGGGCGCACCAACGAGGCTCAGCGCTCGATTGACCAGGCCATGCGCCTCAATCCCAGGGCGACGGCATCTTATCTGGAGATCGAGGGTGAGATCCGCTTCGTGCAGCGCCGCTTCGAAGATTCCGCGGCGGTGTTCGCGCAGGTGTTGGCGATCAATCCCAACTATATGCGCGCCCGCATGTGGAACGCGGCGGCACTGGCCCTGGCAGGCGACGTGGACCAGGCCGAGTGGGAGGCGACCGAACTTCGGGTGCTGAATCCGGAGTTTTCACTGCAGCGCCTGGCGTTTGCCTTTCCCTTCAAGGATCCCACGGGTGTTGGATGCCTTGATGGACGGCCTGCGGCTGGCGGGTCTGTCGGATTAGGCCGAATGGCACTGGCTTCGAATATTCGCCATCCAGTTTGAGGCTTACCCGTCGGCCTGAGCGAATCGCTCGCCCGCCATGCCATGGCGCCGCGCAGCGATGACACGGTCGCCTGGTTGAACTCGATCTACGACCGCGCCGGAGAGATCGCCGAGATGCGTCTCAAGGGCTATGACCTGCAGGCGGATCGCCTGGAGGCGCGGATGTGGAGTGAGTGATTCGGTCTCCCTCGGACGGTCGTTTCCCGCAGGTACGCATTCGAGATCTCGGCGCGACGACATTCGCAAGCGAGCAAATGACAAAAAAACGGCGGCCTGTTCGGGCCGCCGTTCTTGGTTGACTTAGCGCTTCCCGTTCGGGCCTCGCGCCCGCGCCGGGCGGCTCAGCTCAGCCGGCGATGCGCGCCGAACAGGCCGAGCAGACCAATGCCGAACAAGGCCAGTATTCCCGGCGTCGGCACGCCATTGATGCCCCGGGCCTGAGGCGAGCCCGGCAGACCAAAGCCAGAGGGTTGACCAGGAACGGGCGGATCGCCGCTCAGCACGGGTGCAGCCGCCCAAGAGGCCTGATACGGCGCGTCGACCTGGTCGAAGGCCGCGGTGATGCTGAAGCCGTCGAGTTGGTCATTGGCGAAGATGGCGTCCTGCAGATGCCACTCTTCACAATCGTTGCGTCATTGTCGACAAAACACAGGCTGTACCAGTGCAGCACCTGGGTGCCCGTGGTAAAGGGACTGTCGGCACCGAAATAGAAGTCGTCGCCCGGATCCTGCCAGCTGGCGGTCCCGTCCCAGCCGGTTGCCGGTTTGGGCGTGCCGATGGTCTCGATGGCCACGGCCCAACCGCCCGGCGAGGTGACGTGCATCATTCAGGTCGATGCCGTAGTCGTCGAAGTAGGGCAGCTCCCAGTCGACGATCACGGGTTCGCCGAATTGCTCGCCATCGATGCTTCGCCTGCTTGTATTCACGACCTTGTAGTTGTATTCGAACAACCCGCCCGGCAGTACATCGACCGTGGTATCCACCCGCGAACTCCGGGTCCAGAAGCCTGCCGCTTCGCCGGCCTCGGCGACTTCGATCGGGATGATTTGAGAGGCCAGGGTCAGTCCGCTCATCAATGCCAGGGCCGACAGTCTGCGGCCGGGACGTCGTCGATGGTTCTTAAGCATGTTCTCGCTCTCTCTGCAGCGGGTGGTGATCGGAAGCCGTATACGATGCGGAACCCAGCCGTAGGACGGCCGTTCCGCCTCGAACATCCGGAATGAAATCAAGGTCTACATGCACAGCAGCTTGCATGCCAATGGATTAATATGTCTTTAATTACATGCACTTAAAAAGCCAGTGGTACGGGCGCCCCAGGGATGTGTAAAGAACGCTGACGGTCGTGAGGGTGCGGATGGGAAGGCCCCATGACCCCGGGTCGAAGTCTGTGCGATGATCCGAGCCGTTGACGTCCTTATGTAGAAGCCACTCGGAATGGACCGTTCGCGCCGCACCTTTCTCACCACCCTTGCCGCCTGGGGGATCACCTCGGTCGTCTGGTTCCCGATCTCGCACCGCGCCCGTGCGGGGATCCTCGGTGCCTTGCCGATAGCGACCGAGGAGCGCGTCCCGCAGGCGACCCTGGTCGCCGTGCTTGACACCCTGATCCCGGAGGATACGACCCCGGGCGCCGAGGCCGTCGGCCTGCTCGATGAATTCATCGCCATTGCGCTGCGCGATCCGGCCTTTCGCCGGCTGATGGTCGACGGTTGCCGCTGGCTCGACACGCGCGCCGGCGCGCGGTTCGATACCCGCTTCGCCGAACTCGACGAGCCGAACCGCGAGCAGATCGTCGAAGAGGCGGCCTCGGCGCCGGTGGGATCGATGCCGCGCGAGTTCTTCCAGGCCGTCTGGGACGAGGCGATCTTTCATTACTACGCCGACCCGCGCGCCTGGCCCGGCCTGGGATTCGCCGCACCTCCGCAGCCGCTCGGTTACCCGGGCCACGCCGACGCCCCGCACACCGCGGCGGAATGACCGACAGCGAATTCGATGCCGTGATCATCGGCGCCGGCGCCGGGGGTGGCGCGGCCGCATGGGCATTGACCCGAGAGGGTCTGCGGGTGCTGCTATTGGACGCCGGACCCGAGTACGAGCCGTACGCCGACTACCGTCTGCATCGCCCCGACTGGGAGCAGCAGATGTTCCCGGAGAAGGTCGGCGCCCACCCCGCCCGGCACAGTTTCGCCCCGCTGCAGAGGCTTGATACGCGCCGGCGCTCGCTGCGTTCATGGAACCGCCTGCTCGGTGAGTTGCAGGGCGACGGCCGGCGACTCGCCGAGGGCTACCAGCACGTCCGCGGCATCGGCGGCAGCACCCTGCATTTCACCGGCGAGGCGCACCGCATGAACCCGGCGGCGATGCGCCTGCACGGCGTCTTCGGCGTCGGCGCCGATTGGCCGTTGAGCTACGAAGAACTCGAACCCTACTACCAGATCGCCGAGCGCATCGTCGGCGTCGCCGGGCCGAGCGACGACCGCCACCGGCCGCGCAGCAAGCCCTATCCGATGCCGGCGCATCCGCGCAGCTACGCCAGTCAGCGTGTCGCCGCGGGGCTGGGTAGTCTCGGCCTGAGCTGGACGCCGAACCCGCTCGCGGTCGCCTCGCAGCCCTACGACGGCCGCCCCGACTGCAACTACTGCGGCCAGTGCACCCGCGGTTGCCCGCGCACGGACAAGGGCAGCGTCGATGTCACCTTCATCCGTAAGGCTCGTGCCACCGGCAAGTGCGTCATCCGGCCGAACAGCCAGGTGCTGCGGCTGGAGACGGACGAAAAGGACCGCATCGCCGGCGTGGTGTTCGCTGACCGCGCAGGCGTGCAGCGACGGGCGCGCGGGCGCATCGTGGTGCTCGCCGCCGGTGCGGTCGAGACGCCGCGCCTGCTGCTGGCCTCGGCCGACGCCAAGTCACCCGACGGCATCGGCAACGAGTCCGGCCAGGTCGGGCGCAACTTCATGGAGACCCTGTCGTGGAACAGCAACGCGCTGCATCCCGACCCGCTCGGCAGTCATCGCGGCCTGCCCTCGGACGGCATCTGCTGGGATTTCAACGCCCCCGATGCGATCCCCGGCGTGGTCGGCGGTTGCCGCTTCACCTTGAACATGGCCGAGGCCGCCCTGACCGGGCCGGTCAACTACGCCCGCCGGGTCGTGCCCGGTTGGGGGCGTGCGCACAAGCAGGGCATGCGCGAGCTGTTCGGTCGGGTGCTGTCGATCGGGGCCATCGGCGAATCCCTGCCCAACGCCGGAAGCTTCATCGACCTCGATCCCGAACTACGGGATCACCTGGACATGCCCGTCGCGCGCATCCACAGCCGATTGGACGAAATGGCGCTGCGACGGCTCGAGTTCATGGCGGACAAGACGCGCGAGATGCTCAAGGCCAGCGGCGCCGCGGACATCTTCGAGGAGAACGGTTCGTACGACGTCTTCTCCAGCGCCCACGTCTTCGGCACCTGCCGCATGGGGGCCGATCCGGCCGCTTCGGTGGTCGATACCCATGGCCGCAGCCATCGTTGGAAGAACCTGTTCCTCACCGACGCCAGCGTCTTCCCCAGCAGCGGTGGGGGCGAGTCGCCGTCGCTGACCATTGAGGCCCTGGCGATTCGCAGTGCCGACCGGATCAGGGGGTTACTGGTGCAACGCGAAACCTGAAAGCAACCGAATGCAGGGCGGGAAGCGAAGCGTCTCCCGCCGTTCGAGTCTCGGTCTTCAGGTCAGCTCGGCAATCAAACGCTCGCCATCCTCACTGACCAATCGCGTCTCGACCCGGCAGATCCGATTCTCCAACCCGGTGTCGGCGTGGATCTCGAGCTTGAGATAGTTCGGGCTGTAGCCGTGCCAGAGGCGTTTGCCATCGCTGTTCAGGCCTTGTTCGCCTTCGATCAGCATCGACATCTGGCGACCCAGGTGACGTTCCATGGTTTCGCGTTTGTACCGTGCGGCCAGTTCGTGCAGTTGCCGGCTGCGGGCGCGTTTGATGTCGCGGCCGACGGGCGAGGGCAGTTCGGCGGCCTTGGTGCCCTTGCGCGGCGAGAAGGCGAACACATGGATGTGGCCAAAGCGGATCCGCTCGACGAAGTCCAGGGTCTGCTGCCACTCGGCCTCGGTCTCGCCGGGGAAGCCGACGATGATATCGGTGGTGACGTTGAAGTCGGCGACCCGGCCGCGGGCGTCTGCGATCAGGCGTTGGAACTCGTCGGTCCGGCAGCGCCGTGACATGCGGCGCAGCACCGAGTCCGAGCCGCTCTGGATCGGCAGGTGCAGATGCGGCATCAACCTCGGGTTGTCGAACAGCGGCCAGAAGTCCGGCGGCAGGTCCCAGGGTTCGAGCGAGCCTAGCCGGATGCGCGGCACGTCGGTGTCGGCGAGCACGGCCTGGATCAGGTCGCCGAGGGCGGAGTTGCGGTCGCTGCCATAGCCGCCGAGATGCACACCGGTCAGGACGATCTCCTGCACACCGCCGGTCTGGTGGCGCCGGATCTCGGCGACGACCTCTTCGATCGACCGGCTGCGTTCCTCGCCGCGGGCGACGGTGACGATGCAGTAGGTGCAGCGATAGCGACAGCCGTCCTGGACCTTGATGAAGGCGCGATGCCGGCCGCGGGCGAGCAGGGCGGATTCCTCCGGCTCGGTGGCGGCCTGGGGCATGGTCGGCAGGTTCAGCTCCTCGACCGCGATCTCGACCAGCCGGTCCTTGTCGCGGTTCGGCACCAGCAGATCGACACCGAGTCCGGCGGCAGCGTCCTCATCCAGCGAGGCCATGCAGCCGCTGACCGCGAGCTTGGTGTGCGGGTTGTCGCGGCGCGCCCGGCGCAGCAGTTGGCGTGACTTGCGCACCGCCTCGGCGGTCACCGCGCAGGTGTTCACCACCACCAGATCGGCCTGGCTTGTATCGTCGGTCAGTTCCATCCCAAGCGCACGGAAGCGGCTCGCCCAGCCCTCCAGCTCCGCCTCGTTCAGGCGGCAGCCCAGGGTCTGCAGTTGTATGCGCCTGACCGACATGCTCGTTCTATGCTAGTTTTCGTTCAATGGATGGAATCAGCCAAGCATTGTATCCGAGCCGACCTGTGCCGATCTCTCGTGGTCGGAGTCGGCTACGACTCCGACCCCGGAATGTCACGAGGCCGTGCGAATCGTGCCCGAACCGTTGAGACTCTGGCTCGTTGCTAACGCCGAACCCCTGTCGCTCGGCCTGCAGGCGCTGTTGCTGATCGGCGTGCTCTGGGTCGGCTGGCGGCTGGCGGGCCAGCAGCGTCGACACGACCAGACCGAACAGGCCCTGGCGGCGCTGTTGCAGCAGCAGTCCGACCTGGTGGTCGACGAGGTGCGCGACACGGCCGACTTCGTCCGCCGCGATCTGAGCGGCCAGCTGGGCGGCAACCAGGCCCTGACCCAGGAGGCGGTGCATCGCGCCCAGTCGATTTTGCTCGAGGATTCCAGCGAGCGGTTGAACCGGCTGCAACGCGAGTTGCTGGCCGACGCCGGCGGGCTGAAGACCGATCTGCTCGGCCGATTCGAACATCTGCAAAAAGACATCCTGGCGGCGCTGGCCGACGGCCGGCTGGCCCAGCAGCGTGAGCTCGCCGAACTGCGGTCGTCCACTGTGGAACAGTTGAACCACCACCGCGAACACAGCGAACAGCGCCAGTCGGAGGCCTTCCAGAAGCAACAGGCCTCGCTCGCCGCGGCGATGCAGAGCATGAGCACCCAGGTCGGCGAGGCCTTCCGACTTTCGTCGGACGAACTCGGCAAACGCGTCCAGGGCCTGACCGAGACCACCAGCACCCGGCTGCAGGAGATCAGCGGTCAGGTCGAACGGCGCCTCAGCGAGGGCTTCGAGAAGAGCACCGAAACCTTCACCCGGGTGCTCGAGCACCTGACCCGGATCGACGAGGCGCAGAAGAAGATCACCGAGCTGTCGACCAGTGTCGTCAGCCTGCAGGAGGTGCTGACCGACAAGCGCTCCCGCGGTGCCTTCGGCGAGGTGCAGCTGGCCGGCCTGGTGCGCAACGTCATGCCCGAGGGCAGCTTCGAACTGCAGAAGACCCTGTCCAACGGCACCCGCGTCGACTGCCTGCTGCGCCTGCCCGAGCCGACCGGCGACGTCCCGATCGACGCCAAGTTTCCGCTGGAGAGCTTCCAGCGCATGATGGATCCGGATCTGGCCGAGCTGGAGCGGGCGCAGGCGGCGCGGCAGTTCCGTCTGGACATCAAGAAGCACATCAACGACATCGCCGACAAATACCTGGTGCCGGACGAGACCGCCGACGGCGCGATGATGTTCCTGCCGGCCGAGGCGATCTTCGCCGAGATCCACGCCCGCTTCCCCGATCTGGTCGAACACGCCCAGGGGCGGCGGGTGTGGCTGGTCTCACCGACCACTCTGATGGCGATGCTGACCACGGCGCGGGCGGTGCTGAAGGACGACGCCACCCGCAAGCAGGTGCACGTCATCCAGGATCACCTGCGCCGGCTGTCCGAGGACTTCGGCCGCTTCCAGTCGCGGATGGATAACCTGGCCCAACACATCCGCCAGGCCAACGACGACGTCAAGCGGGTGCACACCTCGGCGCGGAAGATCCACGCGCGGTTCGGGCAGATCGATGCGGTGGAGGTGGAACTGCCCGAACCGCCCGTCGAGGGTCGAGTCGCCGGTGAGATCGAGGGCAGCGGGAGCTGACGGAACATAGGGTGGTGAGCCCGCGAACGGCACCAATCGCGAGACCTGCTCGGCAGTCGTCGGGACCGTCCGGTCGCATCCGCCAATCCCTGTTCCTGACCTCTTGTTATCCGGCGCGGTCGTGTCCAGCGACACATCGGTGACCGCATAAGCGATGCACGGTAGGATCGAGGCGCTGCTCGATTTCCGAGACGTCGAGTTCGTGGGGACGGCGACTGTGGTGGACGAGACGGCCGGAAACCAGGTGGCAGCGACAAAGGCGACAGACACCGCTTCGGCACGCTTGACCAATCGGGAACACCAGGGACCGGATCGCTTCGAACAGGCTTGAGTCCTCGTCAGTTTCGGCCGGGCGCCTTTGCTGCCTGATCTTGAGTTTGATTTTGTACTTCGGTATCGGGAATGCGATCGGTTGTCGATAGACAAGCTATGCTCGACCGATCTTCTCAGTCGCTCGATACAGGATTCGCCTGAACTCGGTACGTTGTAGCTTCGATGGTCTTCGAGCGGCGCGAGCTTGAGTCGTTTCCCAAGGTTTACGCAGCAAACGCCTTTACTTCTCCCGCCTCCGGCGTTTCGTTCCTCTTATACGTCCAATTTCTTTACGCCGGGTCATCCGGATACCGGCTTAAATGAGTCTGAATCCCAATCAATTCAGGGTCTTGCTGCTTCGGGAACGGGGATTGCTTGCTTGAATATCGGGCAACTCGTTTCCGAAGCGTCGGAACGCGCATTGATTCCGACCTCAAGGTCATGAAGAGAGAATAATGAACATTAGAATTGCAGTCGTGTTTCTTGCGGGTCTGTTGCTGGGTACGGCCGTTCACGCATCGCCAATGACTTTGCCGCCTCTGACACCTACCGCGGACGGCTATGCATCCGGAGCAAGTTGGGCGGCCATTGATAAAATCGGCGACATTCTCAAAGTGGATAGCGCCTCTGCCGCAGGGGGTGAATTTAGGTCGGCCCTGGAATTCGATATCACCAGTATCCCGGCCGGGATGGAGATCATCTCGGCGACGCTGATCCTGTTCGAACATAAAAACTCAATGCCGACACCCACGATCGACGTCCATGGCTACACAGGTGACGGCGATATCCAGGCGGGCGACTTCGCAGTGAACAATAAGATTGCCGAGTTTATTTCCGACGCTTTGCCCGATGAAACCCGTGTTGATGTAACGAGCTTTGTCCAGGGTGAGTACGCCGCTGGAAACCAATATGCCGGTTTCCAGTTGAGAGAAGTTGATCAGTTTCACCAACACTTTCACCAGCAGCAGCCCGAACAGATCCGTCTTCGCCCGCCATCCGGGATTGGAGATCACCTACCGGCCGGCCCTGCCCGAACCCGCCTCATTCGCATTGGTCGTGCTGGGTGTCGCCGGTCTGGGTTTCGCGCGTAAGGTATGCGGCTAAGCACACAGGCGAGAGTCGCGCCGTCCGTCTCGCAACTGCGGGATCCAGTCAGTGAGGCATCCGCGCTTGCATCGAGCCCCGGACAGTCCCCGGCTCTTCTCCAGGACGGTGTTGCAAGAGTATTCGATCAGCGCAGCAACAGCGTGAGTCGATGCACATGGTCCTGCGATTGTGAATCCCGCGAAGCCGCATAGGATCGGTGGACCGCACTCATCGTTCGAGATGGCGTTGATGTGGGCCAACGGGCTTCCTGGTCCCCGCATCCCGATGGCTCACTTTCACCGCGCAAACGTCCCGCCGTCCCATCCCCACAGATGCCGTTCGGCATCGGCGAACTCGATGTAGACCCGGTCGGCCGGCACGTCGAGCCGCTCGCTCAGCAGGCCACACAGAATCTGGGAGAACTCTAGGGTGCGCTCGCCCGGCAGGCCAATGCTCTTCAGCTCGACATAGGCCAGCGGTTCGGTGCTGCCGTCGAACAGCATGTCCGGGTTGTGCCGATAGCTGACCATGACGTAGCGCTGGGGCTTGCCGAGCATCTCGGCGGTCCGGTGCGAGAGTTCCTGGAGCAGGGCGCCGCGGTCGTTGTCCGCCAGGGCGATGTTGCTGATTACGGAGCACAGAGGCATCGATGGGTTCCTATTTGCAGTTTTCCTTGATGCTGGCCTCGGCCTCGCGAATCTTCTTCTGCCGCTCGTTCTCATCCAGGCGCCGGTAAGTGCCGTCGGGCATCTGGAACAGCTTGTTCATGCCGCGTGGCAGATTGTTCAGGTTGCTGCGCGCGGCCTCGCAGGCGCGGTGTTTTTCCTCACGCTCGCGGCGGGCCTTGCCCCGTTTCTCGCGGGCCAGGTCTTTGTCCTCGCGATTGTCCTCCAGTTGCTGCCTGCGCTCTTCGAGCTGCCGGCGGGCCTCTTCCGGGGAGATGGGAGGGGGAGGCGGGGGCCTCAGATCGGTGGCGGGCCGGTCGTCAGGCGGCGGCGTCTGCGAATAGACCACCCCGCCGTCGTCGTCGATCCAGCGGTAGGTCTTGGCCGGGAGCGGGGAGGCGAGCAAGGTCAGTGCGGCCAGACCCATCGCGGCGATCGTTTGTCGCCCCGGTTTCGGTGTGCCGCTATTGACCTTGTGGTGCAATATTAGTAGTTTGCAGTGTTTCAATTTAGCAATCCCTTCTCGGAAGTTCGCCCAGGCTGAGGGCTCGTGCCCTAGTTGTCGGTCGCACAGGGGATTATTCCAGGTTTCCGGAGGTCATCAAGGTGGAACTCAGTGGTGCTGAGATCGTCGTCCAGGCGCTGAAAGACGAAGGCGTCGAGTACGTCTGGGGTTATCCGGGTGGGGCGGTGCTGCATATCTACGACGCGCTGTTCCAGCAGGACGACGTGCGCCACATCCTGGTCCGCCATGAGCAGGCCGCCACCCACGCCGCCGATGGCTACGCGCGGGCGACGGGCAAGCCGGGCGTGTGCCTGGTGACCTCGGGTCCGGGTGCCACCAACGCCGTCACCGGCATCGCCACTGCCTACATGGACTCGATCCCGATGGTGGTGCTGACCGGTCAGGTTCCGACCCCGGTCATCGGCACCGATGCCTTCCAGGAGGTCGATACGGTCGGCATCACCCGGCCGTGCGTGAAGCACAATTTCCTGGTGCGGCGCCTCGAGGACCTGACCGAGACCATCGCCAAGGCGTTTTACATCGCGACCACCGGGCGCCCCGGGCCGGTGGTGGTCGACATACCCAAAGATGTCACCGACCCGAACGTGAAGATCGAGTATCGCTACCCGAAGAAGGTGGAGATGCGCTCCTACGCGCCGGTCGAGAAAGGACACCTGGGGCAGATCAAGAAGGCTTTGAGGCTGATGCGAAAGGCCGAGCGGCCGATGATCTACACCGGCGGCGGCGTGGTGCTGGGCGAGGCCTCCGAGGCCCTGACCAAGCTGGTGCATGCAGACCGGCTTCCCGATCACCCAGACCCTGATGGGCCTGGGCGCGTTCCCGGCCAGCGATCGGCAGTTCCTCGGCATGCTCGGCATGCACGGCACCTACGAGGCCAACATGGCGATGCACGAGACCGACGTCCTGATCGCCATCGGCGCGCGTTTCGACGACCGGGTGACCGGCAAGATCGCGCAATTCTGTCCTAACGCCACGATCGTTCATATCGACGTCGACCCGGCCTCGATCTCCAAGACAGTCCACGTCGACGTGCCGATCGTCGGCCAGGTCTCGAAGGTGCTCGAGGATCTGCTCGAGCTGATTGACGGCGATAAAAAGGAATTCAACGAAGAGGCGCTCAAGATCTGGTGGGAGCGGATCGAGGGCTGGCGAAAGATGGACTGCCTGAACTACGTCCAGGGTGAGGACAAGATCAAGCCGCAGTATGCGATCGAGATGCTGCACAAGGTGACCAGGGGCAGCGACCTGTATCTGACCTCGGACGTCGGTCAGCATCAGATGTTCGCGGCGCAGTTCTATCCTTTCGAGAAACCGCGCCGTTGGATCAACTCGGGCGGCCTCGGCACCATGGGCTTCGGCCTGCCGGCGGCGATGGGCGTGCAGCTGGCCTTTCCGGACGCGACCGTGTGCTGCGTCTCCGGTGAGGCGAGCATCCTGATGTGTATCCAGGAGCTGGCCACCTGTCGGCAGTACAACCTGCCGGTCAAGGTGCTGCTGTCTGAACAACGGCTACATGGGCATGGTGCGGCAGTGGCAGGAGTTCTTCTACGAAGGGCGCTATTCGCATTCCTACGTCGATGCCCTGCCGGACTTCGTCAAACTGGCCGAGAGCTTCGGCCATGTCGGTATGCGGATCGAGAAGCCGAGCGAGTTGGAGGGTAAGTTGAACGAGGCCTTCGGCATGAAGGACCGCATGGTGTTCATCGATGTGGTCGTCGATCCGGCGGAGAACGTCTATCCGATGATCGAGGCCGGCAAGGGCCATCACGAGATGCATCTCTCACCCCATCTGTCTTCGGACCGGGAGCTGGCCTGATGCGGCACATGATTTCGATTCTGCTGGAAAACGAGGCCGGTGCGCTGTCGCGCGTCTCGGGGCTGTTCTCGGCGCGTGGCTACAACATCGAATCGCTGACCGTCGCGCCGACCGAGGATACGACCCTGTCGCGGATGACCCTGGTGACCCGCGGCGACGAGGCGATCATCGAACAGATCACCAAGCAGCTGAACAAGCTGGTCGACGTGGTCAAGCTGGTCGATCTGTCGGAGGGCGAACACATCGAGCGTGAGCTGATGATGATCAAACTGCGCTGCGGAGAAGTCGATGCGAGAGGAGTTGAAGCGGCTGGCCGATATCTTCCGCGGCAACATCATCGATGTCACCGAAAACAGCTACACGGTGGAGATGACCGGCCACGGTGACAAGCTCGATGCCTTCATCAAGGCGGTGGACGAGGACCTGATCATGGAAGTGGTCCGGTCCGGGCCGTTGGGTATCGCCCGCGGCGGCAAGCGTCTGGCGCTGTAAGCGCGCCCGGTCGACTCGAATTCGACCCAGGTTGGCGATTTATCGGCCTGGAGTCGTATATCCGGGCCGACAAGAACTCACTAAATTCAGGATCTCAAACATGGCCATCAGCGTTTATTACGACAAAGACTGCGACCTTTCGATCATCCAGGGCAAGAAGGTCACCATCGTCGGCTACGGCTCACAGGGCCATGCGCATGCCAACAATCTGAAAGACTGCGGCGTCGAGGTCACCGTGGCGCTGCGCGAGGATCGGCATCGGCGGCCAAGGCCGAAGAGCGGCCGGGCTTGGCCGTCAAGAATGTTGCCGACGCGGTCGAAAGCGGCGGACGTCGTCATGATCCTGACGCCGGACGAGTTTCAGTCGCAAGCTCTACGAGGGCGAGATCGAGCCGAATCTGAAGAAGGGCGCGACCCTGGCCTTTGCCCACGGCTTCGACATTCACTACAACCAGATCGTGCCGCGTGCCGACCTCGACGTGATCATGATCGCGCCCAAGGCCCCGGGCCATACGGTGCGCAACGAATTCACCAAGGGCGGCGGTATTCCGGACCTGATCGCGATTTTCCAGGACGCCTCCGGCCAGGCGAAGGAAAAGGCATTGTCCTATGCCTCGGCGATCGGCGGCGGGCGCACCGGCATCATCGAGACCACATTCAAGGACGAGACCGAGACCGATCTGTTCGGCGAGCAGGCCGTGCTGTGCGGTGGCGCCGTCGAGTTGGTGAAGGCCGGTTTCGAGACCCTGACCGAGGCCGGCTATGCGCCGGAGATGGCCTACTTCGAGTGCCTGCATGAACTGAAGCTGATCGTCGACCTGATGTACGAGGGCGGCATCGCCAACATGAACTATTCGATCTCCAACAATGCCGAGTATGGCGAGTACGTCACTGGCCCGAAGGTGATCAACGAGCAGAGTCGCCAGGCCATGAAAGAGGCCCTGCACAACATCCAGACCGGTGACTACGCCAAGCGCTTCATCCAGGAAGGTCAGAGCAGCTACCCGGAGATGACGGCCCATCGACGCAATAATGCGGCGCACGACATAGAGCAGGTTGGCGCCAGGCTGCGTGGCATGATGCCCTGGATCACCGCCAACAAACTGGTGGACAAAGACAAGAACTGATCCACGCTAACGAGTTGGTGCTGAGACCAAGCCCGGCCGATGCGTCGGGCTTGGTCGTTGCGTGACCTGCTTGTGCGCCTGCCAGGGCTGTGGGGTCTTGTTCGAGGCACTTTCGCGGCGAGGGCGCCGCTCCCACAGGGCGGGAGTCGCGATTGGGGGGCGCCGAGCCTGTGGGAGGCGCGCCCCGCGCCGATGCGGCCTTGTTCAGGGCACTATCGCGGCGAGGCGCCGCTCCCACAGGGCGGGAGTCGCGATTGGGGGGCGCCGAGCCTGTGGGAGGCGCGCCCCGCGGCGAAGCGGCTTTAATCCAGGCACTATCGCGGCGAGGCGCCGCTCCCACAAGGCAGTGCTCCCACAAGGCGTCGGACACAGGGTGTTCCGGCCAGGCCAATACAGGAAAATTTTCAATTCGAATGGCGAATTCTCGAAGTAAATTTCATTGGACTCGGCGGGGGCTCTTCGAGTCTGCCGCTCGGCCGAAACGGCCGCTGCACCCTGCTTGAGATCGGTGCGAGATCGTCTTGTCGGGTTCGGGTTTGGTGCGCCCAACCCTGGCGAAAGCCCGAGATTCACCCCTGTTCCATAGGCTAACCAAGAATAATCAGAGGGTTACAGAATTGGCCCGGTATCTGCTTTTCTTCCCTTAGTCACGAACTCCAAGGCAAGCCGTTTCGAAGTTCCGGGTCGCAGCGACCACGTCGCCCGGCGACGGCCGGCAGAGGAACTTCGCAGTCCGGTTGGCGTCAGCAACCGCAGCGGCGCAAGGCGATCTTCTCGACCGCTCGGGTGATGCCGTAACCGACCGAGCCATGCGACCTGGACGAAATGACAAAGGGACGAACCTGAGGCGAAAGCCTCCCTTGTGACCAACGAGTAAACGGCCGGTCCAGATAAACAACCGGCGAACAAAGCCGATCAAACGAACCGAGGCAGATTTTTAGAGCAAGCGATGGAAGCGATCAGCGGGGTACCGCGCAGACCGGTGATTCTTATCATCATGGACGGGGTGGGAGTCAATCCCGGGCGCCTCAATAACGCGCTGTGGGAGGCGAGCACGCCGAATCTCGATCGCCTTTATGCCAGCTATCCGCACACCACCTTGCAGGCCTCCGGCCCGGCCGTCGGTCTGCCCGATGGGCAGATGGGTAATTCCGAGGTGGGACATTTGACACTGGGTTGCGGCAGCATCATCCGTCAGGACATGGTGCGCATAGACGCCGCGATCGACAGCGGCGAGTTCGACCGGAATCCGGTCCTGCTCGATGCCGTACGACATTGTGCGGAGCTTGGTCGACCGATGCATCTGCTCGGGCTGGTGTCCGACGGCGGGGTGCACAGCAGCCTCAAGCACCTGTCGGCGCTGGTCGAACTGTGCCGTCAACACGGCGTACGGCCGCTGCTGCACATGATCACCGACGGGCGCGACACGCCGCCGCGTTCGGCCCTGGATTTTCTGCCCGAGATCGAACCGAAGCTGCACGAGGCCGGTGGCGCGATCGCCAGCGTCATGGGGCGATATTTCGCCATGGATCGCGACCAGCGCTGGGAGCGCACCGAGCTGGCCTGGCGGGCTCTGGTGCTCGGTAAGGCCCAGCCGGCCCTGAGCGCCGAGACCGGTATCCGGGCGGCCTATTCGGCGGGGGACTCGGATGAGTTCATCCGGCCGATGCGGCTGCCGAGCTTCACGTCGCTGACCGATGAGGACACCCTGGTTACGTTTAATTTCCGCAAGGATCGACCGCGGCAGATGGTCGCGGCCCTCGGCACGAGAGAGTTCACCGGCTTCGATCGCGGCGGCTCGCCGCTGCCGCGGGTGGTCTGCATGATGCCCTATGACAAGTCCTTCGGTCTGCCGAGCGCCTTCGAGCCGGAGCGTCCGGACGCTACCCTGGCGAAGGTGATCAGCGCCGCCGGCCTGAGCCAGTTCCATTGCGCCGAGACCGAGAAATACGCCCACGTTACCTATTTCTTTAACGGTCAACGTACCGAACCGCTCAGCGGTGAGCGCCAACTGGTCGTGCCCTCACCCAGGGTTTCCACCTACGATCAACAACCGGAGATGAGCGCCCATGCCGTGGCGGATGAGGTGATAGGCGCGATCGAAAACGGTCGTTATGCCTTTATCGTGGTCAATTTCGCCAACGGTGACATGGTTGGTCACACCGCGATCGGCGCTGCGGTGATCCACGCGGTCGAGACGCTCGATACTGAGGTCGGGCGGGTAATGGATGCAGCGCATGCCGCCGATTATTCGGTGATTCTCACCGCAGATCACGGCAACTGCGAGGAGTACCTCGACCCGGTCACCGGTGAACCTAATACTCAGCACACCCTGTACCCTGTGCCCTGTGTGGTAACCGACGAGCAGAGCTGGCAACTGTCCTGTGTCGGCGGTCTGTCGAATGTCGCGCCCACCGTGCTGCAGCTGATGGGTCTGCCGAAGCCGGCGGGCATGACCTCCAAGTCACTGCTGCTCAAGCCGCTGCGCAGCCGGCCGCGCCAGATCAAGGATAAGCCGCAGCGCCACGCCGCCTGACCCCTTTCCGGGGAGCCGCTCGGGCGGTCTTCTTTCCGGTGAAGGACCAGCCGGCGCCGACCACTCTCGACTGGGTCCCGGGTCGGGAACCCGGTTACGGCGTATACTCGCCGGTCATGGAACCCGATCCCTCCAAGGTCGCCGAACTGCACAGCGAACCGAGCGCGCGAAAGCGCGGGCGCGGTATCTACCTGTTGCCCAATCTATTGACGACCGCCGCCCTGTTCGCCGGCTTCTACGCGGTACTGGCGGCGATGAACGGTCACTTCGGCAAGGCTGCGCTGGCGATCTTCGTGGCCATGATCATGGACGGCCTGGACGGTCGAGTGGCGCGCCTGACCAACACCCAAAGCGCTTTCGGTGCTGAATACGACAGTCTGTCCGACATGGTCGCCTTCGGCCTGGCGCCGTCTCTGGTGATGTACGAGTGGGCGCTGTTTCAGCTCGGCAAGGCCGGTTGGCTGGCGGCCTTCATCTACACCGCGGGAGCCGCGCTCCGGCTGGCGCGTTTCAATGCCAATCTGGCGACGGCCGATAAGCGCTTCTTCCAGGGGCTGCCGAGTCCCGCGGCCGCGGCCGTGCTGGCCGGTGGGGTCTGGTCTGCGGTGGACAACGGCATCGGCAGCGAGTCGGTGGGTTGGATGGTCGGTGCCCTGACCGGTCTCACCGGCCTGCTGATGGTCAGCAACTTCAAGTACCGCAGCTTCAAACAAGTCGATCTGCACGGCAAGGTGCCCTTCCTGGTCGTGGTCGGGGTGATGGTGTTCTTCGCGGTGGTGCTGACCGAACCGCCTCTGATCCTGTTCGGTCTGTTCATGATGTATGCGCTGTCCGGACCGGGGCGCTGGGCCTATCTGCGGGTGCGGCTGTTGCGCCGGCGCAATCGCAACGCGTGAGCTGACTGGGAACTCAGATCAGCGCAACTCGATAGGAACGAGGCCGCAGCTCCCATCCGTAATCGGTGCTCGTGCAAGCGGCAACTGGGGGTGCAGCAATGTGGAAGGCGCGCCCTCGCGCCGACAGAGTCTATCCACTGCCCCGTCGCGGCGAGGCGCCGACCCCTATGACGGCAGTTCTCCCACGGTTGGCACTCCCGCCGGCTTCAGTTATATTCGGGAGCAACAGGCGATACCGATCAGCAATGACCCAGACCATCCTACCTGTTGCGATCTTCCCCCCTTCGGCTTCTCGCCGAGTCGCCCTGCCGTCTGATCTTTCCTGGCTGCTGAGACTGCTGCCCTGAGGGGCAACAGACATCCGATGCCCTGACGAGGGCGAAAACATACGTCACTACACAAGACAGCAGATTCTCAACTCGGCCCGCCCAACCGCGGCGTCGAACGGAGCGACAAGATGAGCGGCAAAGACAAACTCTTTATTTTCGATACCACCTTGCGCGACGGTGAACAGAGCCCCGGCGCGTCCATGACCCGCGACGAAAAGGTGCGCATCGCCAAGGCCCTGGAAAAGCTGCGGGTCGACGTTATCGAGGCCGGCTTTCCGATCGCCAGTCCCGGTGACTTCGAGGGCGTTCAGGCGGTCGCCCGAGCCGTGAAGGACTCGACCGTCTGCGGTCTTGCCCGAGCGCTGGAGAAGGACATCGATCGCGCCGGTGAGGCGCTCAAGGGCGCCAATTCCGGGCGCATCCATACCTTCATCGCCACCTCGCCGATCCACATGGAGCGCAAGCTGCGCATGACCCCGGACCAGGTGGTCGAGCAGGCGGTGTGGGCGGTCAAGCGGGCCCGGAAATACACCGACGACGTCGAATTCTCGGCCGAGGACGCCGGCCGCTCGGACATCGATTTTCTGTGCCGGGTGTTCGAGGCGGTGATCGATGCCGGAGCGACCACCATCAACGTACCCGACACGGTGGGCTACAACGTGCCGACTCAGTTCGGAGCAACCCTGAAGACGCTGATCGAACGGGTGCCGAACTCGGACAAGGCGATCTTCTCGGTCCACTGTCACAACGATCTTGGTCTGGCCGTGGCCAACTCGCTGTCGGCGGTGATGAACGGCGCCCGCCAGGTCGAATGCACCATCAATGGCCTCGGCGAGCGGGCCGGTAACGCCTCGCTGGAGGAGATCGTCATGGCGGTGCGCACCCGTCAGGACGTATTCGGCTGCGACTCGACCCTGGACAGCACTCAGATCGTCGCCTGCTCCAAACTGGTGTCGAATATCACCGGATTCCCGGTGCAGCCGAACAAGGCCATCGTCGGTGCCAACGCCTTCGCCCACGAGTCGGGCATCCACCAGGACGGCGTGCTGAAGAGCCGCGAGACCTACGAAATCATGCGCGCCGAGGACGTTGGCTGGACCCAGAACCGCATGGTCCTGGGCAAGCACTCGGGGCGCAACGCCTTCCGCAGCCGCCTGGAGGAGCTGGGTATCCAGTTCGATTCGGAAGAGGAACTTGAATGCCGCATTCGCCCGCTTCAAGGATCTCGCCGACAAGAAGCACGAGATCTTCGACGAGGACCTGCAGGCCCTGGTCAGCGACACGACCAAACTCGACGCCGAATCCGAGCGGATCAAGCTGGTCTCGCTCAAGGTCTGCTCCGAGACCGGTGAGACCCCGCATGCCGACGTGGTCTTGTCGGTTGACGGCGACGAGACCTCGGTATCGGCCAGCGGCGGCGGTCCGGTCGATGCGGCCTTTCGGGCGATCGAGTCCGGTGTCGGTTCACGCTCGAGTCTGTTGCTGTATTCGGTGAGTAACATCACCAGCGGTACCGACAGCCAGGGCGAGGTGACCGTGCGACTGGAGAAGGGGGGTCGCCTGGTCAACGGCCAGGGCGCGGACACCGACATCGTCATTGCCTCGGTTAAGGCCTACATCAACGGGTTGAACAAGCTGTTCTTCACCGTCGAACGGGCCCACCCGCAAAGCGGAGATGTCTGACCGGCATGGATGAGGCGCGTCGCCAGGCCTATCTGCAGGCCATGGGGGTCGACCAGTTCCGTGCCCGATCTCCGGCGGTCGAGGCTCTCGAGCCGGCCGAGTCGATCGCGTCGACCGGGGAAGCGCCCACGGGACCGGCGCCGGTTCCGGCCAGCCCGGCGGTCCCCGACGTCGAACACAAGGCCGGGTCGGCGTCGCAGCCGGCACCGCTGCCGGTCGCCAGCGGCGACGACCACCCGGACCTGCCGCCGATCGATGCCTACGACATCGAAGGTGAGTTGTCGGTACTCGAGAACGACTACGACGATTCAGAGCCCGAGCCGGCAGCGACGCCCCGGCCGGATCTGTCCGAGCTCGACTGGGATGGCCTGCAGGCGCGGGTGGCCGAATGTCGGTCCTGTGGTCTGTGCGATTCGCGCACCCAGACGGTGTTTGGCGTCGGCAGCCGCAGCGCCGATCTGCTGATCGTCGGTGAGGCCCCCGGCGCCGAGGAGGATCGCCAGGGCGAACCCTTCGTCGGGCGCGCCGGTCAACTGCTGACGGCGATGCTGCGGGCGATTGGCCTGGAGCGCGAGCAGGTCTTCATCGCCAATATCCTCAAATGCCGGCCGCCGGGTAACCGCAATCCCAGTGCCGACGAGGCGCGCGCCTGCCGCGGCTTCCTGAATCGGCAGGTCGAACTGCTGCAACCGAAGCTGATTCTGTCGCTCGGCGGCGTCTCGGCGCACAGCCTGCTGGATACCGACGAGGCCGTCGGTCAGCTGCGTCGCCGCCAGCACAGCCTGGGCGAAATCGGGCTGCCGGTGCTGGTCTCCTATCATCCGGCCTATCTGTTGCGTCGACCGCAAGAGAAAGCAAAGTCCTGGGAAGATCTGCAGCGCGTCGCCGGCACGCTGGCTCGCCTATAATCGCTGCACACACCCCGCGAATCGAATCACTGTGAGCGCGATACTCCAAGAACCGCTGTTAGAGATCCGTCCGATGCGACTGGAAGAGGTCGACGAGGTCATGGGCAACGAGCTTGCGGCCTACGACCACCCATGGACCGCGGGTATATTCCAAGACTGTCTGCGGGTCGGTTATTGCTGCTGGGTCTGCGCCATGGGAGGCGAACCGGTCGGACACGGTGTGCTGTCGGTGGCCGCCGGTGAGGCGCATCTGTTGAACCTCTGTGTGCATCCGCAATGGCAGGGCCATGGGCTGGGACGACGGCTGCTGCATCGTTTCCTGCGGCTGGCGGCGAAGCACCACGCCGACACCGTGTTTCTCGAGGTCCGGGTCAGCAACAAGGCCGCGATTGCGCTCTATGAATCCGAGGGC
>CAVXWS010000090.1:0-23217 GCA_963765415.1 uncultured Gammaproteobacteria bacterium | reverse complement strand
TGATTGTTAGGCACAAGCCGTAAATTCGCCCACAATTCAAACAATTTTTCCAAAAACGGAATACAAATACCCTATGACTGAAGCTATGGAGAATGTTATCCTTTTCGATAGTGATATCCGCGAACGATTGCTTCCTTTGACCTTTACCCGCCCCATTTGTGAATTGAGGCTGGGTATTTTGACGATCCGTGAAAAATGGGAAAAATGGCTCAATGCGAAAGCTTCTTATATCACTCAAGATTACCTTTCCGAAAAATATCCTATAAATATCGCCAAAGATAATTACGTTATCAACGGCTCTATTCTGCCATCTGCTCAGCTTTGCCGTCTGATCGGAGAACTTGAACACAATGAAGCCCTCTTACAAGATGGTGAACTTATCGCTGCAAGGTTAAACGAAAAACAGTTTGATCACCTGATGCGCGAAGAGGATATTGAAGAACTCGAAGGTTTTGAAGTTGAAAACACGCCTTTTATGAGGGTTTCCAACCTTTGGGATATCTTCAGTTTAAATGCACAAGCGATCGAGGAGGATTTTAAGCTTCTTACCAATGGTCGGGAATCACAGCCTATTCCCGAAAGCAATTTTGTGATTGGCGCTGAAAACATCTTCCTGGAAAAAGGCGCAATTGTAGAAAATGCAAGTCTCAATGCCAGTAATGGCCCTATTTATATCGGTAAAAAAGCGGAGGTTATGGAAGGGGCCTTTATCCGCGGGCCTTTGGCGATGTGTGAACATTCCATAGTTAAAATGGGTGCTAAAATTTATGGTGCCACTACACTTGGCCCTCACTCCAAAGCTGGCGGAGAAGTCAACAATGCCGTATTTAACCGGTTATTCCAGTAAATCACATGATGGCTATCTGGGTAATTCCGTTTTAGGGGAATGGTGCAATATAGGCGCTGATACAAATAGTTCGAACCTGAAAAACAACTATACCGAAATTAAACTTTGGGATTATTCAACAGAACGTTTTATACCGACCGGCCTTCAATTTTGTGGACTGATCATGGGGGATCATTCCAAATGTGGTATCAATACGATGTTTAACACCGGAACGACCGTTGGTGTATCGTCCAATATCTTCGGCCCTGGTTTTCCTCGTAACTTCATTCCTTCTTTTTCCTGGGGAGGCAATCACGGCTTTTCTACTTACCTGACAAAGAAAGCATTCGACACCGCAGAACGAGTGATGGTCCGCCGCAATAAGGCCTTTGATGACAAAGAACGGGCTATCCTTGAAAACGTATTCCAGCAAACTGCCAAATGGCGCCGATGGGAAAAAATCAGCATGCAATAGCAGTATAATGAAACAGCCTTTTTGGAAACGATGGCTCAGTTATTTGTTCGAAATTCATATCGAAAGCACCTCTAGCACCCACAATCCTCATCTTTATGTCAGCCTGGTCAATGGCCGTTACCAACTCAGTACCGCTAATGCGATCTATTCCTACGAAGACCTTTATGATAACTTTTCCGCAGCTTTTAAAAAAATCGACCTCGACCGCCTCAACATCCGAAATGTACTGATCCTTGGTTTTGGCCTGGGCAGTATCCCGATTATCCTGGAACAGCTTTTCAAAAAGAAATATCATTATACCGGTGTTGAAATCGACGAAGAAGTGATCTATTTGTTTAATAAATATGCTCTGCCGGATTTACAATCCAGTTTCGAACTCATAAGCGCTGATGCTTTGGCTTTTGTAGATCAAAACAGCGAACAATACGATATGATTGCTGTAGATATTTTTCAGGATGATATTATCCCGGACACTTTTCAACAAAAGGACTTTTTAAAAAAGGTGGAATACTTGCTTAAGCCCGGTGGTGCTTTGCTTTACAACCGCCTTGCCCATACGGATGATGACCTGGAAAAATCACAGGCTTTCTATGATAATGTGTTTA
This sequence comes from uncultured Gammaproteobacteria bacterium, assembly GCA_963765415.1. Lineage (GTDB taxonomy): Bacteria > Pseudomonadota > Gammaproteobacteria > Chromatiales > Chromatiaceae > CAVXWS01. Next base: position 21,311 of record CAVXWS010000090.1, on the reverse strand, counting down.
GTCGGGTATTCGAGAAAAGCCGCTTTCTGGAAGTCAACGGTAATTGGATGCTCTTAAATCGGGACGACATTTTGAAATAAGCGGATAATTGGCGACCTTTTGGAACTGATGAGATCAGCTTAAATAAATTTTTTCATGTTCAACACACGAATCCGGTTTCTGTTAATTTTATTATTCTTCGGTTTAGGCCTTTTCTTTTCTTTCCGGGAAGGATTCAGCGCTTCCTGGTATTTTTATGTAGCTGCTTTATTGTTATTTATTACTCATTTCGTTTTTGGAAGTGTATGGGCTGCCTTCAGCCAACTCCGGAAAGGGAAAATCCTGGAAGCTGAAGTCCTTATCAATCAAATCAAAAAACCGGAATGGCTCGCCCGACAAAATCGGACCTATTATCATTTTATAAAAGGGATGATCGCCTTGCAAAATAAAGAACTGCCCGAAGGTGAAAAGCACCTGAAGTCTGGCCCTGGACCGTGGCCTGAAAACAAATAACGACAATGCGATGGCTGCACTTAACCTCGCCCATATCTGTTTCGTAGAAAAGCGCCACTGAGGATGCCAAGTCTTACATTGAAAAAGCAAAATCCTATAACCCTGATGACCTGCTAATCAAAGAGAAGTTGAAGGAGATGGATAAAGCGTTAACCTAGTTAGCAGTTAGCAGTTAGCAGTTTGGAGGTTTATAGCCTGTCCGCCTTATAGGGCGGATTGCACTTGTGATGCCTTCGACTTTACTCAGGCCAGGGCTGAAGGTTGGAAATAGTTATTAAGTTGATTGGTAATTGAGTTATTGGGTGCACTTCTATTGCTGAAGATTGGAAATAGTTATTATCCTTCGACTGGGCCTTCGACTTTACTCAGGCCAGGGCTCAGGATGAAAATTGGATGCACTTCTGATGCTGAAGATTGAAGGTTGTGCTCGCCCGATCTGACGATCCCAGCCCGTATGCTTTGGGCGGACGGGAGTCGGGAGGGGTTTAAAGTTCTATTGCAGGGTTTTATTTTTTAAAGTTTTCTACAATCGTATCTCCTGATTTTAATTTCACCTGTACCACATAAAGCCCTGATTCCAAGCCTTTTAATTTGATTTTTTTAAGCTTGGACATTTCTTTGACAAGCAGTCCGGTATCATCGAAAAGTTTTACGGAAGATACTTGCTTTTTGCCAGCCTCAGGTTTGAAGCAAACTTTGTTTTTACCTTTTTTATAGCTGTAGTTTTCCTTTTCCACTTTTCCGTTCTTTCCCAGGTTTTGATCCATATCCGTTAAAATATCATGGGCTTTGCAAGCATCGGGAATTCCGTACCCATAACCTCCCTTGACATCCGGATTCAGGTAACGGTCAGCACTTTGGCGGACGGCATTGATGATTTCCATGTTGCTGCGATTAGGATGGGCTTGCATCAAACAAGCCACCATGCCCGCTACGCCAGGCCCTGCAAAGGAAGTCCCGTTGCTAGGGTAGATCCTGCCATCAGGAGCGATGACGATGGTTTGAAAACCTACCGCCATGACATCCGGTTTGACCTGACCATCCGCTGAAGGGCCGTAAGAAGAAAAACCTGCTTTTACACCATCCACACCAGCGGCACCTACAGTAAGCACAGAATCCGCGTCTCCGGGCGTAGCGAGATAATACCAGGGATCGTTTCCGAAATTACCCTGAATCGCGACCACCAGGATACCTTTGGAAGCTGCATAATCCGCAGCCTTGGCAATGATCGTAGTATTGCCGTCATAGTCTTTTTTATAATCATAATTGCCCTCGCCTTCATCGAAATTGTTGTATTGCAAAGAACTCGTAATGATATCTACATTATTTTCATAGGCCCAATCAACTGCCCTACGCCAGTTCTCTTCTTCTTTGTGGGTCTCTGTGGGTGTGTACTCCGTATGCGCCAGCAGGATATTGGCGTCGAAAGCCATACCTACATATTCACCGGGAAGATAACCGTTCACTACGGAAAGGGTGTTGGTTCCGTGAGTGCCATTACCCGAATACTTGATCGGTGTATCAAAACAGAAATCGTAGTTCCCTTTGAGTAAGCCCTTGTCGCGCGCATATTTAAAAGCTTCCATTTTGTCGAAACCATCAAAGCCATCATCGAAATGAGCGACGGTTACTCCTTTACCGGTAAACCCTTTCTCATGCAGGCAATCTACATTGAGGAATTCTACCTGAGCTTTAGTTTGCCCGTAGTCAATCTGTGCGCTAAGGATATTCAGGGTGAATAAAGAGAGGAGTATAAAAACTAGCTTATTTGGTTTCATGATCAGCAATTTACTTGGAAGTTTAACAATTCAATGCACCGCAAACGCTCAGCGTCTGCCCGGAAATATAACTGGACATATCAGAGCCCAGGAAGACACAGGCGTCAGCAACTTCTGAGGCTTGTCCCAGGCGTTTCAGTGGAATACCTGCCAGGAAGGCCTCTTTCGTTTTTTCATCCAGCTCCTGCGTCATATCTGTTTCTATAAAACCCGGAGCGATGGCATTGCAGCGGATACTTCGGGAACCGACTTCTTTGGCGATGGACTTGGTAAAGCCGAAAATCCCAGCTTTAGAAGCAGCATAATTAGCCTGTCCTGCATTGCCGAATACACCGACGACCGAACTCATATTGATAATAGAGCCACTGCGGTTTTTCAACATAGGCCGCAGAATGTGTTTGGTAAGGTTGAAAACCGATTTCAGATTGGTTTGGATGACCTGATCCCATTGCTCCTCTGACATGCGCAGCATGAGTGTGTCGCGGGTGATTCCAGCGTTGTTGACGAGGATATCCACTTTTCCGTAATCTTCCATAACCGCTTTGACCAGTGCTTCTGCCTGTTCATAGGAACTGGCATCGGAGCGGTACGCTTTGGCATTGCTACCTAAGTCTTTAAGTTCTGATTCCAGTTTTTTTGCACGATCTTCAGAGGAAAGATAGGTGAAAGCGACATCTGCGCCTTGTTCAGCAAATTTTCGGACGATAGCTTCTCCGATTCCTCTTGAGCCTCCTGTGACGAGGGCGATTTTCCCTTCGAGTAATTTCATGTTTTTGTAGTTTTTAGTATCGTCACTTTAAATGAACGATGCTTTGAATTTTTAGTATCGTCAATTAAATTGGACGAATCTATGAATCTATGCTGGCCTTCTGAAGAGTTTACTACCCATTCAAAGACAATGTGATGGTATAACCTAGATTCGCGAAAATAAATCAAATCCCCTTGATTTTACGAGTTATACCTGGACCGCGATGTCCAGGTTGTTTTGAGTCTGCACGATGTTGCCCTGGGCATGCAGTTTCTGCGTGGCGACGGGGCGCACACCGGTACCCAGATAAAGACCCGACGGCAGTTGCGTGTCCTCGGTGCTGTTGGCGCCTGCCTGACGGATGTTCTGGTAGATCAGATCCTCGAACACCGCGCGTTCACGCTTGAAACCGGTGGTGTTGACGTTGGCGAGGTTGTGCGAGATCACCGACATGCGGGTCTGCTGGGCGTCGAGTCCGGTCTTGGCAATCCAGAGTGCGGGATACATGGGTTAAGTCCTCGTTATCGAACTTGCTGCGGTCGCAATCGTTAAGCAAAAATCTGCAAGACTCTTGCCAATTCTGAGCTACAGGGTCGGGCGAGAAATGAACGACGCCGGCTCAGGGCCGGCGTCGAGGTATGAATCCCTGAATCGGGACCAGGCGCTTAGACGGGCCTCAGGATCGCGGCACCGGCATCGGCATTTTCCTCGGCCGACTTCATCATCTTGACCTGCATTTCGAATCGCCGGGACAGCTCGATCATCTTCACCATCTCGTTGACAACATTGACATTACTGGCCTCTAGGGCGCCGGCGGCGAGTCGCTGCTCGGCGTCGAAATCCGCTTCACCGCCATCCTTGAGATGCACCAGACCGTCCAGGCCCTTCTCCAGATCGGCCAGGTCCGGGTTGACCAGTTTGATTCGGTCCACCGTGGCCAGCTGATTGGCCGCCTGACCCAGGGGTCGAATCGAGACGGTGCCGTCACTGCCGATGTCGATTTTCTCCGCCGGAGGGATGGCGATCGGTCCGCCATTGCCGAGTACCGGCAAACCGTTGCCGGTCTTGAGCAGCCCGTTCTCATCGATCCAGAGATCGCCGCGGCGGGTATAAGCCTCACGGCCGTCGGGGCTCTGGACGGCGATCCAGCCGGAGTCCTGCAAGGCGATGTCGAGGTCGCGGCCCGTCTGCTCGATGTGGCCGCGGGCGAAGTCGACCTGCGGCCGCTCGTCGAGCGCATAGACCCGGGTCGGATGCCCGGAACCGAACGCCGGCATGCTGCGGAATTGATTGAAATCGGCGAGAAAGCCCGGAGTGGTGGCATTGGCCAGATTGTTGGTGGCATTGCCTTGCGCGATCAGGGTCTCTTTCGCCCCGCTCATCGCCACGTACAGCATCCGATCCATGTCCGTAACCTCTTTTCAGATCCGCCCTGATCGCAACGCGGTCAAGACGGGTTTAGCCTTAGATGTTGATGATCGTCTGGGTAATGGTGTCGGTTGCCGAGATCACCTGGGCGTTGGCCTGGAAGTTCCGCTGCGCCGTGATCAGGTTGACCAAGGCCGCGGTCAGGTCGACGTTCGAGGCCTCGAGCGCACCCGACTGAATCTGACCGAACGAACCGCTTTCGGCTTGACCCATCAGGACGTCGCCCGACCCGGAGGTGGGCGCCCACTGAGTATCCCCAACCTGCTGCAGACCCTGTCGATTGTTGAAGCGCGCCATTGCGACCTGACCGAGAGACGGGGTCAGGCCGTTACTGTATCGGGCTCGCACGATACCCTTGCCGTCGATCTCGAGACTGGTCAGCAGACCGGTCGGGTATCCGTCCTGAGACAGATTGTTGACCGAAAACGAGCTGCCGAATTGAGTCACCGTGCCACTGAAATCGTAGGTCACCTGCATATTGGAGGCGCCGCCCCCGGGCGCGAACGAGTCGGTCGTAATCTTTCCGGTCGCCGGGTTCGTCAACCGGCCGGCGGTATCGAAGGCCATGGTGAAATTGTTGCTGCCACCGACCGGCACCGCATTGCCATCCACAAACAGGCGGGCATCCCAGGTGTTGGTCGTCGCCGTCTTGACGAAATACATCGATGCCGTGTGCGCGCTCCCCAACGAGTCGTAGACCACGGTCGACGAGGTGTGGTTGTAGCTCTTGCTGTCGTTCGGATCGAAGGTGGCGACGCTCGGCTGCGCGGCATCCGCCTGGACATTGAGCTCCGCTGCGACGGTGGTCGTTTCCTTGGGAGGACTCGGCGCGAACGGCAGCTTGAGATCGGTGGTCGTGCCGGTGTTGAAGATCTCTTCGCCGGTCGGCAGGGTAACGACAGGGTAGACCTGAAGAAACTGACTGTTGGCGCTGACGACATTTCCGTCTGCGTCCGCATTGAAGGATCCGGCACGAGTGTAAGACCTCAATCCATCCGAACTCTCAAGCGCGAAAAAACCGTCCCCGCTGATGGCCAGATCCAGCGTGTTCGAGGTAAACCCGACCGACCCCTGGCTGAACTCCTGCTGCACGCGTGAGACCTTGACGCCCCGGCCGCCTCCGAGTTCCTTGAGGTCGTAAGTCGGGCGCGAGACGATATCCGCAAACTCCACCCGCGACTGCTTGAAGCCGTTCGTACTCGAGTTTGCAATGTTGTTACCGGTTACCGCGAGGTCTTTGGAGGCGGCGTTCAGGCCACTGAGAGCGATTCGAAAAGGCATGGTACTTCTCCCGTAACTGGTGGATCAGTAAATCTGACTAACACTGTCGAAGGCGACGGCCCCCAGGCCCTCGAGGTTCAGGGTCAAGCCGCCGCCATTGGCACCGAGACTGACACTGTCGACCCGTGCGTACATCTGCACCGGCAGGCTCTGACCGCCTTGTCCGGCCAACATCTCTGCCGTCACTCGGTAATATCCGGCGTCGACATGCTCACCGGCCTCATCGAGCCCGTCCCACTTGAAATCGACCGGACCGGCCGGGGCCGGCCCGAGGTCAAGTTCACGTACCAGCTGCCCGGCCGAGTCCTCGACTCGAACCGTGACGCCACCGGTGTTCGCCGGGATGTCCAGGCGCCCCCTGACACTGCCGCTATTGGTCATTGCCGCCGCATCGGTGGGTACCAGCACGTCACGACCGACCAGGTAGCCGGCCTGCAGCGCCTGGCCCGACGTCAGGGAGGCAGAGAGATCGGCAACCGTCTTGTTCAAGGTCTCGATGCCGGTGACACTGCCGAATTGGGCGATCTGGGTCAGGAATTCGCCGTTTTCCATCGGTTTCATCGGATCCTGGTTGTTGAGCTGGGTAACCATGAGCTTGAGAAAGGTCTCGAGTCCCAGTTGCTCGGGCTCGTCCGCCCTGACCTCCTTCTCCAGACTTCTCAGGCCGAGTGATTCATACAAGCCGTCTGTTGCGCCGACGATAGACATGATCAGGATTTCCCGAGGTTGATGGTCGCGGTCATCATCTGCCGGGCGGCGTTGATGACCTCGACGTTGTTCTGATAGGAGCGCGAGGCAGAGATCATGTTGGCCATCTCCTCCATGACGTTGACGTTGGGGCGATAGATGTAGCCTTGCTCGTCAGCCATGGGGTGGTGAGGCGAGTGCTCGCGCACCAAAGGGGCGTTGCTCTCCACCACGCCCGCCATCTGCACGCCGCTCGCCGGCGCCTTGGCATTGAGCGCATCCATCACCGCCCTGAACACCGGCTGCCGGGCCTTGTAGGTCTGATCGATGCTGCTGGAGACCGCGTCGACGTTGGCCAGGTTGCTGGCGACCAGGTTCATGCGCAGGTTCTGCGCGGTCATGCCGCTGCCGGCGATATCGAAGATCTTCATGCTGGACATGTCTAGTTACCCTTGATCGCGGTCATTAGCCCTTTGATCCGGCCGTCGAGGAACCGCAGCGTGGCCTGGTAGCGCATGGCGTTGGTGCTGAACTGCGATTGCTCGGTCTCGATCTCGACGGTGTTGCCATCCAGCGAGGCCTGCTGTGGGACGCGGAACTGGAGCCGACTCGGCGGAGCCATGCCCTGGTCGGGTTGGATATGACCTGCGCGGGTGGTGGCCACCCGCACCGCCGGGGTCATTTGACCCTGCAGCACCTGATTGAAATCGACATCGCGGGCCTTGTACCCGGGGGTGTCGGCGTTGGCCAGGTTGGCCGCCAGCAACTCGGCCCGCTGGGCGCGTAACTGCAGGGCCTGCGGATGGATGCCAAAGATCTCGTCTGACTTCATGGTCGGTCGACACTCGCTGTCACTATCTGACAGCTAATAAGCAGAGACCATGCCATAACTTCAGGCTATTGTTTTAGATAGTATTTTCCAAGATGCGGCGTAGAGACATCCGGCTTCGCGGCAAGCGTTTGCCGGCCGCAGCGGCAAACGCTCAGCGCTTGCGGTAGTAAAGGCCACCAAGGGCGCTGCGCATTTCGAACAGGTCGGAGTAGCTATTCATCGATTCGGTCGAACCGACGAACAGGTGGCCATTGGGATTCAGCGCCTGGGCGATGCGCTCGATGATGTCGCGCTTGCGTTCGGCCGAGAAGTAGATCAGGACGTTGCGGCAGAAGATCACATCGAAACGGCCGAGAATGCCAAACGACTGGGTAAGATTGAGTTCGCGAAAACCGACACCGCGACGGTATTCATCGCGAACCCGCAGGCAGTCACCCTGTTCGATGAAAAACCGTCGGCGCTGTTGGTCGTTCAGGCCGCGACCGGCGCCCGGACCGCAGTAACTGCCAAGCCGCGCCTCGGCCAGCACCCGCGTCGAGATGTCGGTACCCACGATCTCACAGGAGATGGAGGAACCGCGACTGGCAGCCTGCAGCGACATCACCAGCGAATAGGGTTCCTGCCCGGTCGAACAACCCGCACTCCAGATGCGGCCGCGACCACTGTCCAGTTGCGGCAGGATCAAAGCGGTGAGGATGCGATAGTGACTCGGATCACGAAACCAGGAGGTCTCGTTGGTGGTCATGGCGTCGATCACGGCCACTTGAAGGCTGCGCCCTGAGGCGCTGTCAAGTTGCTGAACCAACTCGTCGAAACTCGCCAACCCGCGCTCGCGGATCAGCCGTGTCAGACGACTGGCGACGAGGTATTCCTTGCCGACACCCAATTGGATACCTGCGCGACTGTCGAAAAACGCCCGTATCACCTGGTATTGATCGGCTGACAAGGTGCCACCGGTGATGGGCGAATGGAGTGCCGGGTGCGCCATTGAAGCGTTGTTAGCCTAAGTTTCTTGGCCCAGACCCGCCGGTCGGTGTACCTGCAGGTATTGGATGAGGATCCTGGCCAGGTTGTCCGGCTCCCATTTCGGCAGGAACTCGTTGGCCCCGACCTGGGAGACCATCTGGCGGTTGAATGCCCCGCTCAGCGAGGTGTGCAGAATCACCGGTAAGTGCCGCAATCGCGGGTGTTCTCGAATGGCCCTGGTCAGCGAATAGCCGTCCATGGACGGCATCTCGATGTCGGACAGGACCAAAGCCGGATATTGCTCAAGGTCCTTCCCCTCCACCAGCCAATCCTCGAGTTGGTGCAGCGCCGCCCGACCATCATTCACTACGGTGAAGTTGACGCCGAGGCTGGTGAGGATTCGCGAGACCTGTTTGCGCGCCATCGCCGAATCGTCCGCGACCAGGACATGCAGGCGGCTGTCGGAGAAATCCACGGATGTCATCTCGTCACTGACCCGATCATCGATTTCGATGATCTCGGCCAGCACCGCCTCGACGTCGAGAATCTCCACCAGTTCATCGTCCACTCGAGTGACCGCGTTGACGTAACACTCCTCAGACACCCCGCGTGGCGGCGGCAGAACCTCCTCCCAGGTCACATTAACGATGCGATCCACCGAATCGACCAGGAAGCCTTGGCTGCTGTGGTTATATTCCGAGACGATCACGAACTTCCGATCGCGGTCGGTCGCTGCCGGCCCACCGAGGGCCAGGGAGAGGTCGATCACACTGACGACATGACCGCGCAGGCTGGCGATTCCGCAAACCGATGGATGCGACTCGGGCAGCTGGGTCAGCGGCGGGCAATACACCACTTCCTTGACCTTGAAGACATTGATTCCGAACAGCTGCTTTCCGCCGAGTCGGAACAACAGCAGTTCCATTCGATTCTGGCCGGCCAGGCGGGTGCGCAGATCCACCCCTTCGAGAATTCCAGTCATGCTCTGCCTCACCTTCGGGGTGCAGTCGACAATCGATACCAGACTAACGGCCAAGCCAAAAACGGCTTGAGCCGGGCGACAGGACTGAGCTTCGGCACGGAAGCTGCTTAGTAAACGCAGAGGCCGGCTGGGCTGCGATGAGACGACGTAAAACCGACACATGCACGATCTGAGACTCATACACCTGTTGGCCGCATGGCTGTGTCTGGCGACCCTGTTCACCGGGCTCGGCGCCCACGCGAACGAGTCGGATTCGCCGCAGAGCCTCGAAAGCATTCGAGATGCCGCAATCGATTTCGTCTACGCGAACAGCGATGAGTTTAACGTCACCCCGGAGGTGGAGGCCGGTCGGCTCGACAGTCGGTTGCAGCTTGCCGGCTGCAGCGCACCGCTGGAGGGCTTTGCAGCGCCCGGCGGGTTGCGCCCCGGCAACAGCGTGATCGGTGTCCGCTGCGACGGCGAAAAGCCCTGGAAGCTGTTCGTACCTGTCGAGGTCAAGCTGCCGGGGACCGTCGTGGTCGCGGCCCGGGCGCTGGAGCGCGGCAAGATCCTCGAATCGACGGACCTGGTCCTGGAACGGGTGAACCTCGCCGGGCAACACCGCGGCTACTTCGAATCCCCAGCCCGGCTGATCGGCAAGAAGCTGAAACGCAGTGTCACTCGCTCCACCGTGCTCGCGCCACGCATGCTGACCCGGGACAAAATCGTTCGGCGCGGCGCCGACGTCATGATTCTGGCGGGCGGCGACCGGTTCTCGGTCCGAATGAGGGGTAAAGCGCTCAGTGACGGGGGGCGCGGGGACCGGGTCGAGGTGCGAAATCTCAGTTCGGGACGGAAAATCAGCGCGACCGTGGTCGAATCCGGGGTGGTCTCCGTAACACACTGATTCATAAATATTTCAATCGGGAAGGGCATTCACTAAGTGAGATCGAGGTTCCGACCCAGGCAGGCAGGAGAAAAGGCTTCACAGGTTTGCTCGACGGGTTAAAGTCACTGCTCTTATGGACGATAATCGTCACGAGAGATCAATAGAGCAGGACCCAGCCATGCAAGTAGACAACACCAGTAGCCAAGCACGGATGGCCACGGAGGCACTGGAGGCCACCAAGGCCTCGACCCCCAAGCCACAGGATAAAGGCGCGACCGGTCAGCCGGTTACGGGTTCAAGCGACAAAGTGAGCCTGACCAGCGAGGCGGCCCAGATGCACGCCCTGGAGAGCGAGATTGCCCAACTGCCCGTAGTCGATACGAAGCGGGTGCAGGAAGTACAAAACGCCTTGGCCACCGGTAGTTTCCAGGTCGATCCGGCAAAGGTGGCCGAGAAGATGTTGAACTTTGAATCCGGCCTGACCTGATCGGCTCGACCGGCGGAGACGGACAGTGACCTTGGCCGACAATATGCTTAACAGACTCGAATCCACCCTCAGCCGGGCCATTGCCGGCCTGGAGCAGCTGACCGGGCTGATGGGTGAAGAGCGAGCGGCGCTCGCCGACAAGGACCCGGCGGTGCTGGAATCAGTGGTCGCTCGCAAGGTCAAAGCATTGGGTTCGATCGAGCCCGACTTGAACGCACTCGACGATCTGCTGGGCGAACTCAGGCTGACCGTTCCCGACCAGGCAACGCTCGACCGGCTGGCCGGGCGACCGGAGACCTCAGACCTCGCCCGGCTGTGGCGGCAGCTTCAGGAACTCGCCGTCGAAATCGAACGTCAGAATCTCGTCAACGGCCAACTCGCCCAGCAGCGAGAACGTTCGGCCCGCGCCGCATTGTCCATCCTCACCGGCCGCGACAACGACGACCAAACCTACGGCGCACATGGCGCCAGCCAGGGCAAACTCGGCGGTTATTCTCTGGCCAAGGCCTGAACCTCGGGTTCGGCAGGTACAGCACGATCCAGCGCAATCTCGGGATACAAGCTCTTCAATCGATCGAAATCGTCGGGACGATCGACGTCCCACAACGACGGCATCAAACGATAGGGCCAGCCCAGTTTCTGCAGCCGCTGTCGCGTTTGTGCCAGCACCCGGTCGCTCCCCCAGTCGATCCGACCGAAAAGGCGTGGATCGTAGCGACTCAGTCCCAGCGCGACATACCCACCGTCCTCCGCCGGCCCCACAACGACCGGACAGTCGATGCTCAGCCCGTTGATCAGCCGGTCCAGATAGTCACCGTCCAGACCAGGGCAATCGGTCCCGATCAGGACGGCGCGCGCGTGGGTCCGCAGTGTCGAACGGGCCGCCTGCCCCATGCGCTCGCCCAGATCAACACCAACCTGCGGCCGCCGCACCAGGTCATGGCGCCTGGCCAGATCGACAAACACCGGATGATCGATGTCACCCGCGCAATACAGTTCCGTGGGCGCGATCTGCGCATCACCGACCCGCCGCACGACCGAGTACAGCATCCGGGAATGCAGCCGGGCCGCTGCGGCCGGACTCAGAACGGGGAACAGGCGCGTCTTGACTGCACCGGCAACCGGCGGCTTGGCGAAGATCAGGATTCGGCTGTCGGCGAAGCGCACTAGTGTGGTGAGTCAGAAGTTCGTTACTTTTCAGCGTGGCGGTACGGGCTTGTGGCTAGGCGGCCTTGCGCAGGAATGGCCGATTCCCTTTCAAGCAAGGGCAACAACGCCACAAGCCCGTACCGCCGCGCCCGAAGGGAGCCGCACCCATGAGCCAATACGGCGTTGCAGCCCTTGGAAAGGGCCTGCCATTCCCTGCGGTCTGCGCCTTGTCTTGGCTCATGGCTGCAGCTCTGAAATGCAACGAACTTCTGACTCACCACACTGGCGATAGTCCTGCGCCAGCCGTTCCGCCGGGACGCCCAGGAAGTACTGCAGGCGTAAACGCCACATGAGCAGCACCGTGCGAACGATGCCGCGCCGCTCCCATCTTCGGCTGGAGGTGCGAATGCGCGCCGACAGGCAGCGCGGCCAGGCGCGGGCACGCAGACGTCGACTGATGGCGATGTCTTCCATCAACGGCAGCACGGGAAAACCGCCGACGGCGGTGAACCAGTCGTGGCGCACAAAGATCGCTTGATCACCGGTGGCGATCCCGGTCAGGCGCGAACGCCAGGCCATCGAGCGCTCGATCCAGCGAAACAACGGATGCGCCCCGGATAACTGCACATCGAATCTACCCCATGCGCAACCTTCGGCAATCGCCGCCTGGAGCTGCTGCGTTGCCGTGGCCGGGATACCGCTGTCGGCATGCACGAACCACAGCACGTCTCCGATCGCCTGTTCAGCCCCGACATTCATTTGCCGGGCGCGCCCGGGCGAGCTGTTCAACACCATATCCGCACCTCGACGGGCACGCTCGACCGTGTCGTCGGCACTGCCTCCGTCGACGACAACCACCTCCCAGCCGCAGCGCCTCAGCGGCCGAAGGTCTGCCAGCAGACGATCAATCACCCCGGCTTCGTTGAGCGTGGGCACGATCACCGAGACGGGGGCGCGCCTCACAACAAGGATCCACCGCAACTGCTGCCCTGCCCCGCGGTACAGCCGTAGCAGTGATCACCGACGCGAATCTCCGCGCCATGGATCTGGTCGGCCCGGAGATCGCGAATATGCCGCAAGGGACGATCGTGCGCGAGCAATCCCAAACCGAGCATCTGATTGAAGTCGCAGTCATAGACATAGCCTTGCCAGTCGACGCTGATCAGATCCCGGCACATGACGGATTCGAGATTCCGACTCTGGTGAGCGGCCTTGAGAACGTCCATGTATGGGCGAAATTCGCCCTTCGACAAAAGCATGCTGCCGAAGCGTTTGATGGGCATGTTGGTCAAGGTCAGCAGCCGGTTGAATTGGATGCCGTAGCGCTCGGCGAGCACTTTGCGGTAGTCCTGCTCCAACGCGCACTGGGGCGGCGGCAACACGGCGCCGATCGGATTGTAGATCAGACTCAGCTGCAGGCCGCTGTCGGGTTGGCCATATCCCAGGGCGTTCAATCTCCGCAGACCGGCGATACTCTTTGCGAAAACCCCCTCCCCCCGTTGCTGATCGACGTTTTCCTCCAGATAGCAGGGCAGGGAAGCCATCACCTCGACCCGGTACTCAGCCAGGAATTCAGCCAGATCTTCGAACCCTGGCTCCTCGAGGATGGTCAGGTTGGAGCGATCCATCACATGCAGCCCCTGCGATCTGGCGCCCGTGACCAGACGGCGGAACCCGGTATTCAGCTCGGGGGCTCCTCCGGTGACATCCAGGACCTGCAGGTCGCTGGCCTGAACAAAGGCCAGCACCTCGTCGACGGTCTCCGAGTCCATCTCCTCGAACCGCCGCGGACCGGCATCGACGTGGCAGTGCTGGCACTGCTGATTACACCGGTACCCGAGGTTGACCTGCAGAGTCGTCAAGCGAGCCCTCCTCAACCGAGGAAAGCTACCGGGAATCAGGTGCGGGAGAGTATCAAGCATGGTTGGTATCGAAGCCCTGCAGCAGGAGACACAAAGAACGGCTTTTACCTTTCTCGCCGATATGCTACGTCCCTAAGCCATTGATTAACAGACGCCGCTCACAGGGGAATCGTTTCCGCAGACATCCGTCGACAGGTCGACCCGATTCCTCACTCGGCCTCGTGAGGCACAGCCGGCAAGGGCGCTCTCTACCGCATTCGGGCGACTATACCCAAATGGGTTAGAATTCCTCCGCGCCCCCGTAGCTCAGCTGGATAGAGCATCCCCCTCCTAAGGGGAAGGTCACACGTTCGAATCGTGTCGGGGGCACCATTTTCCCGCCCATACGCGGCTTACTGGGATCGTTCGTCGACCAGACCCCGCGGCGATGCAACGACCGAGTCGGCGCCACGAATCGACGGCGGGGCTGTCATCGGGGCGGACGGCGACTGGCCGACAGGGTTCGAGGCCGCTCGGCTCGGCGACAAACACCGTATCCTGGCAGATGGCAGCGGCTGTCCGTGTAAAAAAACGCCCTGTTCACAATGCCCGGGGAAACATTAATATCGGCGGTCGCTACCGTCCCGACCCATCCGCCGCGATTTCCTATGGCCAACGACCGATTATCCTGCATGTGCCCAGCACCCCTGAGACTTGGACCGGCGGAGATCTTTCGCCTGAACAGAATGACGAGCCGACAATGATGCCGATAAAATCACCGCCCCTCGCCGCCACTGCCCTTTCCATCGCCGCCTTTTTCTTTACCGGCTGTTCCGGGCCGCAAGAAGACGTCCGCGTGACGCTCTGTAAGAGACTGGCCAATAACCTTCTGGCGAATCCGCTGTCTATCGAGTGGACCGACGTGGATAACGTATTCAGAGAACCCGAATACGCCGTATCAAATCTTCGCTTCGACACAAGATACGGCGACGATGACTCCCGACCGATGCAAGCCGCCTGTTTCTACGATTACGACATCGTTGAACAAAACGCCAGAACCCATGCCGATCCGTTTTCCGCGTACGCGAGCCAACCCTACCGAATGGACCTGAATGGCGAAACCGTATCCAAGCCGATGCTCGCACAAGCAATGCATAGCGTTCTCCGCGAGCAGGGTCGAAAGATCGTCGACAAAGTCGAGACGGAGATCGGAAACGCCGGAAGAATACTGAAAGACGGAATCGACAAAGGACTGGCGCGCTGACTATAGCGCCTGGTTCGTCGCTCCAAGGACCGGATCAGACTTTGGGCACAAGCTGAAAAAACCGACAGAAGACCGGCCACCGAAGGCTATCGGTGACCAGTCGCCTGCAGAAAAGACAATGCAGACCCGGACTAAGCCAACTGATCGTCCAGATTGGCCTTCGGAGCATCGCGCTTTACCGAATCAATTGCACTGTCTCTTTCGGCTTCTGTAGCGAACTGTGAACTCGTGCCGACCACCTGACCGTTACTGGCCTTCAGGTTAAACATAAACTTTCCGCTGTTCGTCGCCTTGCGTTCGTAGCGACCTTCGTCTGTCGCATTCTTGCGCACCGACTCGATGCCATTGGTTGCGCTCGATTTGGCCTTGTAGCCCTCACTACCGAGCAGAGTCTTGCCGTCGCTCGAGGTCAATCTAAAACGAAATTCTCCGCCTTTGTCCTTGTACAGATCAAATTTACCCGCCATCTTCATTTTCCCCTTCGTGAATTGTTAGCATGCTGAAACTAGTTCATGACGGCCTGAAGCTCAAGTGCGAATCCTCCTGATCATCGCCGCCTGAATGGCCCACAAGACAATAGATGATTCGCCGAGAATACGACAAACTCTGGCTTGCACCCGTCGACAGATTGCCCTGGGGAGTTCTCTCCGACCATGGCCACGACTGGACACAGACACAGATTCGACTGAAGAAACCGGGGACACCGATTGTGATGAATACCGCCAAGCTCGTGATTATCTTCAGCGCTGCAGCCCTCAGCGCCTGCTCCTCGACCTATTACAACACCATGGAGAAGATCGGCTATCACAAGCGCGACATACTGGTCGATCGCGTCGAATCGGCGAGAGACGCACAATCGGAGGCTCAATTGCAATTCAAATCCGCGCTCGATCAATTCGCGTCGGTCGTCGAATTGCGGAACACCGACCTGAAGGCGGCCTACGATGACCTCAATGGCGAATACGAAGACAGCGCGGCTGCGGCAGAACAAGTCTCGCAGCGGATCGATAAGGTCGAGTCCGTGGCGGACGCCTTGTTCGAGGAATGGGAGGAAGAGCTCACCCTTTATCAGAACACATCGCTGCGGGCGACCAGCGCAAGGAGACTGAGTGAAACGCGGCGCCGCTACGAGGACTTGCGGAAGGCCATGCGGCGCGCAGAGCAAAGTATGCGACCGGTGCTCGCCAGCTTCCGGGACAATGTGTTGTTCCTGAAACACAACCTCAACGCGCAGGCGATCGGCTCGTTACAAGGCGAACTCGGAAGTCTGAAATCCGAGATCGGTCAATTGATCGACCGCATGAATCGATCGATCAATCAGTCGAACCGGTTTATTGAATCCCTGCGCGAGAGCTAGTGTACTGAACAGCAAGCCACCCTACCGAGGGTCAAGAACGACGCACCCGCTGCCACAGGCGCAGCGGGTGCGTGACTCGACCTCACCGAGATCTATTGCTGCTCGACACGGACTCCGTCGATCAAGACCTCGCCGGCAATGCCGTAGGGGAAATAGAACAGCAGCACGCCTTCGTCGACATTCGACGAGTATCCGCTGAAACTCAGTTTGTCGAAGTTCAGCCAGTCTCCGGCGGACAGCGCGTATCCCGCCAGGTACCAATAGCGCCAGACGCCGTTTTGCCTGAGACGCAGGTAGGTGTAGACGCGGTTAGCGGCATTGGTTTTCAATCCGCCCGATATCGCAAAGTTCCGCCCGCCCTGGAACGGCGTGCGCAAGTCTACGACGACACCTCTTCCCCCCGTCGCAGCGATACTGTTGCTGCCGGACTGGGCATCACCGCTCAGCGCCACGCTCGTACCCCACCAGCCGCTCCAGGACTCGAGTCCGGATTCTGCCCCGCCGTTCAGCGCCAGATTGCTCAGGTCCTCCTCGACCACCGGCGGCAGGACCTCGTTGACCTGCACGGAAACGACGGCGCTGACTTCCGCGCCCTTGGCATCCTTGACGGTGTAGCCGAAGTTGTCCACACCGGCGAAATTCGGACTTGAGGTGTACATGACCTGGGTAGAATTTGACGCCATCTCGACTGTTCCATTGCCCGGCTGGGCGATTGCGCTCAACGAGAGCGCATCACCGTCGGGGTCCGAGTCATTGTTCAGGACATCGATGGTGACTGTGTTACCGGCATCCACGATCGCACTGTCGTCCACCGCGATCGGCGGCGTGTTTTGCGGTACGACCACCGCAGTCGGCATCCATTCCGCGACCTGCGGAGCGGCCAGATTCAGCGCAAGCGCCGCATTGGCGCCGTCTTGTTGATCGACGGACTGCCCGCAGGCCTGGCCCTTGCAGGTCGAGAGATCCGGATTCGAGTGAATCTGCAGACGCCCACTGGAACTACCGACGCCGTAGGCACTGTTGTAGGCCATGATGGTCACGAAGCTGCCGTTCACGCCCCATCCTCGGCCCCAGGTTGCCACGGTTCCGGTGCTACCCTGTGCCGGACTGTGTCCGAGCCCCATGGTGTGGCCGATCTCGTGGGTCATCGTCCGTCCGCCGCAGGTATCTCCGGACAGGCTGTAGCCATAGCGACTGGCCCAATAATAAAAGGTGTGGCTCGATGGGTTGGCGGACGGCAGATAACCGATACCGCAGTACCGACTACCCGTCGGCACCATCCCGGCAACCAGGTCTGCGCCATATTCCTCGCGCAGTTGTTGAACCTCCGCGTCCTGCGCGAGGCTGATCAACTGAGAAGAGCCGACCGTATCGTCAGACGCCCAGTTCTGCTGCTGAACATGCACCAGGTGGTAACGATAGTTGGCGCCGCTGTTCTGCAACGCCTGGTTTGCATACTCGATGTTGCTGGCGAACAGGGCCTCGGGGTCACTGATCCGCTGAGCCACATGGTCCGAATAGATGCCCAGGACATCAATCGTGTGGACTGTGGCGGCATGGACTGCACCGACCATCGCCTGCAGTCCAAGAAGTGTGCCGATCAGGATCGAATTGTATTTATCGTGTTTCATTGCTTTTCCCGTCACGTCAATCAAAGTAAATTTTTGAAGCCTGGACCCGCGCTCACGGCGTGCTGTTCTCTTGTAGTGCTTCGGCTTCACTCGGCACCAAAGAGTCTTGTTCGTCCTTTCCTTTGGTCAGTTCCACTTCATTCACGACCGAACCGACTCCGGAGGCATTGTCCAACGCCGCCTCGTAGATCGACGTACCGGTGGCGATGGTCACGAATGTAGAGTTACGGCCGCGGGTCATGGTGAAAGAGGCGGTATCGTGTGCACCGTCGATCGGCCCGGACCAGACTTGAATGTTCCCGTTGAGCTGATAGTGCGTCTCTCCGATCACCCCGAAATAAGGCATCGATTCCTGTGGAATAGGAATCTCGATCGGCTGTCCGACTTTCAGCGCGTCGAAGAATGACGGATCCATCAGAACAGACGCGAACGGTACCGTGCTGTCGATGGGCAGCACCGGATCACCGTTGTCGATTGGCTGCCAGAGCGCAATCGGAAGTTCGGCCCCGGTGCCAGGCTCGTCGTGACCGTCCGCCGCCAGGCTGCCGGGAGAGCTGAGGTGACTGAAGTCACGGCCTTGGTCAAGACCGCTGCGCCTGGCTGTCAGCCAGATCCTTCTGTAACGCCCCTGGCGGTCGACGATCGCCAGATGGTTGTACTCGGCGAGCAGCATCCGGATCGCTGTTTTCCAGTCGGCGGCCGCAATCGCTTGACTGACCCGATCGTCGCCGATATCGGAGGAGATCAACAGGGGGATCTTGCTCAGTAAAGAAATCTGCCCGGCCACTTGAGACAGGCTGTGTCCCGATGACCGAGAGCCGGTCGTCATACCGGCATCGAGCACGGGAGGCGCCGCGTCAGCGGAGGCACTTGCTGCGGCACCGAACCCACTCAACAACATCTGACCCGCCACGAACAAAAATATGGCGCTTTTCATGTGACTCGAATTCGTCACGCGCTCTTACTCTCGAATTGAATGACTGGAACAAAGCATATCTGCTTGGCTATGCAAAAGGTAGCCGCAGACGTCGGCGCAATCTCCTCGCTGGGTCACGTTCTGACAAGACTCAAAAGCATTGATTACGGATTCTGTCATCGATGACTCAATACGATCGTCGAAACCAGAACGAAATGATTGACAAGATCATTCTCAATACGAACGAGATTCGCCTCCAAAGCGAAGAAGACGCTCGATCGGCGGATGCCTGGAAGAAGTAAAAACCGGCAGGGCTTCCGGTCCAGAATCGACAACTTGAAAGGTGCTTTCCGATTCCGAGACGCTGGCGATTCTCAGATCTTCACCGGGCAATGCTTGAGTCCGGCGGGACTCTTTCTCATCGTGAGTCGCGAATCGAAGCCCATGCCCGCTGAAGAACTGAACAAGCATCCTCTCCTTGCTTATCTTCGCGGCCTGGCCCCAGCTTGCTGGTTGAGGCGCGTCCATTGCCGGATAAAACACGTGAGAACGGTCAGCTGTTGCCGTGCGCCTCGGCCATCGATCGGTGGAAAAAGCGCCGACAAACTCGATAGACCGCGATCGGCGATCAGCGAGTCTCTATCGGTTCCGCTCTCGGTCAGCTATGGACCCGCTATTTGCTCGATTCCAACGGCATTCCCGCATCGCGCCAATCGACGATGCCGCCGCGAAAATAGTAGACCTTCTGAAACCCCCAGTCCGCCGCCATTTC
Organism: uncultured Gammaproteobacteria bacterium; assembly: GCA_963765415.1. Classification (GTDB taxonomy): domain Bacteria; phylum Pseudomonadota; class Gammaproteobacteria; order Chromatiales; family Chromatiaceae; genus CAVXWS01. The sequence goes on along the minus strand of CAVXWS010000090.1, from coordinate 1,832 downwards.
ACTGGCCCGCGAACTGCGGCTGCATTTGAGGCCACTGCAGTAGATCACCAAGGGTTCATCCTTGGCGACGACCGCGCTCAAGGTGTCTGGACCGAAGACGTCTTTCATGTCGAGATGATGGGCTCCAGGCACATGCCGACGGGCGTAAAGTCTAGGGTTACGCACGTCGATGAAGGCCACCCCGGCATCGAACAGTTCCTTTGCTCGTTCGACCGTGACCGTGGTCGCCCCCGGAACCTCCGCGGGCGCGCGCCATCCGGAATCTTCCGCCGTTGCATCGAATGCTATCAACGCAAGCCAGAGCAGGCCGATTACGCCTCGGGATGTGGAAAATCGATCTCGCATATCAAACCTCCGATTCAGACCGAGACAGGGCGGATATCCTTCGATTGGCACCCGGCCGGCCGACACGTCGTCTCCCCAGGGCAACGAGTCAACGCAGCCCCGAACTCGGGCCATCGCGGCCGGGAAGGCATCGCAATTTGGCACCCAGCGCACTATAGTCGCTCGATCGGCTCTGATCGACCGCGAATCCCGAACCGGCAATCTCTTCACCCAACGCCAGGAGTTCGAGCCGCTGTTTCTGGCAGGATTATTGCCTTGTTCAAACGTCAGCTAACGACCGACTCGACACAGTTGCATTCACGTTCCAAATTTGTGCACAAAACCAGATTGCAACGACATTCTGGTGCGGCCGCTCGCCTGAATGCCTGCACCATGACCCATACCGGAGATCCGACATGCACGATTCTGAGGTGAAACACAGCTCTCACGGGCTGGAAAATCACGGCCTGTACAACCTGAACGACATCTATTGGAATCTGGCCACGCCGGCGCTGTACGAACAGGCCATCCTGCGCCACGAGGGATCTTTGTCGCATCTGGGCCCTCTGGTGGTGCGCACCGGCCACCACACCGGCCGATCCGCCAACGATAAATTCATTGTCGACGAGGCCGAGAGTCACGACCAGATCTGGTGGGGGACAATCAACAAGCCGATCCCCGAGCAGAACTTCGACATCCTCCATCAGCGCATGGCCTCCTATCTGCAGATGAAGGACGTCTATGTGCAGGACTGCTTCGCCGGCGCGGACCCCGACTACCGCATGCCGATCCGGATCGTCACCGAGTACGCCTGGCACAGCCTGTTTGCTCGCAACCTGTTCATTCAGCCGAAACCGGAGGAACTGGCAACGCACGTTCCCTACTTCACCGTCATCAACTCACCGCGGTTCCACGCGATTCCCGCCCAGGACCAGACCCAGAGCGAGACCTTCATCCTGGTCAATTTCCACCAGCGCCTGGTGTTGATCGGCGGCACCAGTTACGCCGGCGAGATCAAGAAGTCGATCTTCTCGGTGATGAACTATCTGCTGCCGGACAAAGGCGTGCTGCCGATGCACTGCTCCGCCAACATCGGTCCGGACGGCAAGTCCGCGCTGTTCTTCGGCCTCAGCGGCACCGGCAAGACCACCCTGTCAGCGGACCAGTCGCGGACCCTGATCGGCGACGACGAACACGGCTGGAGCGACAACGGCATCTTCAACTTCGAAGGCGGCTGCTACGCCAAGATGATCAATCTGTCGCCGGAGAACGAACCCGAGATCTACGGCACCACCCAGCGATTCGGTACCGTGCTCGAAAACGTCACGATGGGCTCGCGCGAACGCCGTCTGGATCTGGACGACGGCTCGATGACCGAGAATACTCGCGGCGCCTATCACATCAGCGCCATCCCGAACGCCACTCTGGACGGCGTCGGCGGCCATCCCGAGAACGTTATCTTCCTGACGTGCGACGCCTTCGGCGTATTGCCACCCATCTCGCGGCTC
>CAVXWS010000089.1:0-53567 GCA_963765415.1 uncultured Gammaproteobacteria bacterium | reverse complement strand
CCTCCGAGAAACAATTCCGGGCGATGGATACCAACGGTGACGGCGCCATAGACCAGAACGAGATCAACGCCTTCGATTAAATGATGCGCCAGCGCATGGAACAGATGCGCAAGCAGCAAGGCGGCCAAAGGGACAACTGATCCAGTCGCTGACCGGCTCCGGCGTGCGCGCCGACCGCCGGAGTTGCCCGACCGACCGTGGCCAGCGCGCCCTGACCGCCCGGCGGCCGAAAGACATTCATTCACAAACCCGGTCTGATCCCAATGGCACTTACTTGGTGTCCGTCCAGAAACACCCCCTACCTCCGGGAGACGACTGCATGGACGCAGGAGGTAGAGTAACGCAAGGAGCAGTTACCGAGGGCAGGGGTGAGGGGATCGATAGGGCGGTAACTTGTTGATTTTAGATCCCCTCATCCTAACCTTCTCCCTGAGGGAGAAGGGATTACTGGAGTTTCTGGACGGACACTACTGAAGCATACAAGCGTGTCGCTACCTCCGGGTAGAGACAGCCATTGCTGGTCATCCCCCCACAGATCCGGACGTGACCAATTCGATCATCCGGTTCCTTAGTAATCAGCGTATCAACACCACGCTGACGCATCACTTGGCCCACTAGCAAGTGCTTACATACTGTAGATGATCTTGGGTGTCGGCAGCGGCATTCGAGACCGTAAGGCTTCGAATTTCTCCCAGCTCATCGCGTTTTTTCTGCTGCGTCGATGGAGCCATTACTTCCACGCGCGTTCGGCATGGTGACGTACCGCTTCCATCGCCCGCATGTTGCAGCGTACGCCGAAGTACTGGAAGTGGCCCCGTAGCTTAGAGCACAGGATTCGGTGCTGTCCCGCCAGGTCCATGTGCCGATTATTACGGGGACTACCGGCCTTGGCTTCGCTCTCCATGGCCGGGAGCGGCCGATCGGCCAAGCTGCTCAGCCAGACTTCTCAGAAATTCCGATCCCCTCATGCAATACGCGGGTTATTCCAGCACGAAGCGTGGGTGGGGCGCGCAGGCGCCGTCACCCGACGCCGCACTCAGTGCTTCGCGAAATACTCCCTGGTCAGGCGGAACACCACCGGGCCGAGCAGCAGCAGGGCGATCAGATTCGGAATCGCCATCAGGGCGTTCAGGGTATCCGCCAGCAGCCAGACGAAGCCGAGCTTGACCGTCGCCCCGACCGGAATGGCCAGCACCCACAGGATGCGAAACGGCATGATCGCCTTGACGCCGAACAGGTACTCGACGCACGCTCGCCGTACACGCTCCAGCCCAGCATCGTGGTGAAGGCGAAGATCGTCAGGCCGAAGGTCACCACCCACTCGCCGAAGCCCGGCAGGCCTCCCGCCGAAGGCGGCCGAGGACAGGGCCGGCGCCCGACTCGCCGCTGGTCCACTCGCCGGACATGACGATCACCAGCGCGGTGATGGTGCACACCACCAGGGTGTCGATGAAGGTGCCCAGCATGGCAATCCTCCCCTGACGCACCGGATCCTCGGTCTTGGCCGCCGCGTGCGCGATCGGCGCGGAACCCAGACCGGCCTCGTTGGAGAAGATGCCGCGCGCCACGCCCATCTGAATCGCGACCATGACCGCCGCGCCGGCGAAACCGCCGGTGGCCGCGGTCGGGGTAAAGGCCTGGTGACGATCAGGCCCAGTGCCGCCGGAACCTCGGAGATATTGGACAGGATCACCACCAACCCGCCGCGCCACATAGGCGATGGCCATGAAGGGCACCAGCTTGCCGGCGACCTGGGCAATCCGCTGGATACCGCCGATCAACACCGCGAATACGAGCACCGCCATGACGATCCCGGTGGCCAGATAGGCACGCCGAGGTTGGCCTTCATGGCGTCCGGCGACCGAGTTGGCCTGCACCATGTTGCCGATACCGAACCCGGCAATGGCGCCGAAGATGGCAAACGCCACGCCCAGCCACTTCCACTTCGCGCCCAGGCCGTTCTTGATGTAGTACATGGGCCCACCGACATGGTTGCCATTTTCGTCGACCTCGCGGTAGTTCACCGCCAGCACCGCCTCGGCGTACTTGGTCGCCATGCCGACCAGCGCCGTGCACCACATCCAGAACACCGCCCCCGGGCCGCCGAGCGCGATCGCCGTGCCCACCCCGGCGATGTTGCCGGTACCGATGGTCGCCGACAGCGACGTCATCAGGGCGTTGAAGGGCGTGATGTCGCCTTCCTGATCCGAGTGCCGCCCCTGCCAGAGCATCTTGAAGCCGTACCCGAGATGCCGCATCGGCATGAACTTCAGGCCGATGGTGAGGAACAGACCGGTGCCGAGAATCAGCACCAGCATCAGCGGACCCCAGACGATGCCGTTGATGTCGCCGACCAGGTTGTTGATGAACTCCATAGATCTCACTCCCCTGCGATGCCATTGTTATCGGCGCAACATGACCCGATTGTGTAGCGAGGGTTAAATCGGGTCAGACTCGATTTACTTCCTATTCCTTGCTAGATTGCGTCTATCCGCTCCCCAAAGAACCCGGTCACCATGGCCAGACAACCGCGCTATTTCGTCGAAGGACAGGCACAGCACATCATTCAACGCGGCAACAATCGTGTACCCATTTTCGCGGCAGATCAGGACTACGGTTTTTACCTGGAATGCCTGCAGGACGCCGCCGAGCGAAATGAATTGAGCATCCATGCCTACGTCCTGATGACTAACCATGTCCATCTTCTCGCAACCCCACAGACCGAGCTAAGTATCGGCAAAACCCTTCAATCACTAGGCCGACGCTATGTCCATTACTTCAACTACAGCTACGGCCGCACTGGCACCCTGTGGGAGGGACGCTACCGAGCGACGCTGATAGACAGCGAGCGCTATCATCAACCTGCATGCGCTATATCGAACTCAATCCGGTCCGCGCCAGGATAGCCACCCGACCCGAGCGACTACCCCTGGAGCAGCTACGCGGCGAACGCGCTGGGCATGGAGGATTCGCTGGTCGAACCGCACCTGCTACATCGCCGCTTGGCGCGCAGCCCGGAGGCTCGACAGGCAGCCTATCGGCAATTGTTTCGAGCTGCCATCGGCGACGTCGACCTGGAGGCGATACGCGAAGCGACAAACACCGGATGGGCGCTTGGCAATGATCGATTCCGCGAAGAGATCGAAGCGGTGTCCGGCCGGCGGGCAGCGCCTAAATCGCGAGGCAGGCCGAAGAGGAGCAACGCTTAATCGAGTCTGACCCGATGGCGCTGAATTTGAAGCTCGAATACGCGGTACAGAGTCATGAAGGCTCGCGAGCTCCATTCAGCGCTGCTGCTCCGGGTGGCCGTTCTCCAGAACAGCTTACCCGGCCTTGCAGCCGTCGGTTCATGGTGAGCAATTGTTACGGCTTCGGCGGCGTTTCACAGCACGCGGTTGCCATCCGCCCGGGGCGTAGTCCATCGCCGCGGTTCAGCGATCAACGCCAGCAACGGTCGTTCATCGACATCGCCTCGTGAGTTCCGCCGCCGCGCTGATGCCAGCGCCATCCAGAACTGCACCGCGCGTTCGAAGCCTTGTCGATGTTGCTCGCGGGATCTGATCGGCCAGCTACGCAGCCTGTCGCCATCGGTCAATCGGATCAGGTTGTAGGCCAGCAGATATGACCCGCTGACTCCTCGATAGCGATCTGCACGGCGGCCGACAACGCAGGCGCTCGATGCCGCAGCGCCGCCTCGACCATGTCGCAGATCGAGTTCGCGCGTTCCAGCGCTGGCGATTCAATCGCCGAGGAGCACCTGTTTCGGCGTCCTCGCCTGGGCGCAGCGGCGGAGATGTTGTCGACTGGCCGATGGTACGCTCCGCGGGACCTCGAAGACACTCAGGCAGCTTATCTTCAGCGTGACAGCCGGCAGCCTGGTTCGGGCTCGCACTGACTCATCCGACCCAGGTGGTTCTACTTCGGCCGGGCTCGAAAGCGATGAGGTTGATCTCGCACGCTGCCAGTTGCTCGCCTTGGCTGAAATCGGTGCTGCGCTTACGCGCGCCATGCTGTTCAAACAGTTCCATGACGACCGCTCGACGCGCACCAGTTCATCACAGCAGGAACATAGGTGGCGTCGACGCCTCGATCTCCCGAGCAGGACCTGTCGTCGCCGCGTCGATGCGAATGTCCGAACAGCATGGTACGCGACAACGCCTGTTCGTCGCCGCCCTTCAGCCCTGGCGAAGCAACCGGTGCGCGAGCATCGAGCAACGCACCGCTTCGCCGAGGCACAGCAGCGCCACCACATCGGCATGAGTCCGGAAAGCCCGACCCGGACTCCCGGCTGCAGGCTGTGTGAGTTCTGTCGCGGATACGCTGCCTGATCGTCTTCCGTGTCCGCCAGCGCCACCGTCGCCCCGTCGACCAGACGTACCGCGCCGGCCGCGCCAGTGCCACCACGAGCACGCCGCCCTCGCGAAACGATCCCGACCGGCCTCACGCGCCAGCGGCGCGACCATCGGTCTCAGGCAGACGCGACCGGGCCTTGCAGTAGCCTCCCGTGTCGGTGCTGCTCGGCTTACAACCCGCCGATCACGCTGTTTGACCATCGCGTCGTTGACCACCTGGCCGACAACTGCCGTCGGTCGACAGGGCCTGGGCGAGAAACATCGACACAGGTTTCAGTCGGCGGAAACATTCGTTCACGGTGATCCGGCAGCATATGCCTCGAGGCGATCAAAGACTTGAAGGGGGCCGGTCAGCAGATTCCGACACATCGCGTAGGAATCGGCGTTGCTCGCGTAACGTGGCGGACACGTTCGTCGTTGTCCGCCGTTGCCGGACGATCGGTAGCATGGACATGGTCGGGCTGGCGTCTCGGGTGCGCGTGCTGATGGTCTAGCAGCTACCATGACCTACCATCCGGGACCGCCAGCCCTCCCAAATTTTCCTCTCTGTTTCAGAGGCTTGGGCTTAATTCAGCGCCATTCGAGTCTGACCCGCGTTATGATTTATGACCCCGACCCCGTTTATGATTCCCCGTTTATGATTCCGATCGGTCAGAAGAGGGCCGACAGGTCGATGCGGATATCGTCCAGGCCCGGCACGGTCAACGGTCGCGACAGATCGACGGCCCGCTCGTCCGCATAACCCGACTCAGCGGGCCGGGTAAAGCGCAGCATCTTCCGGTTCTCCAGATCGACCAGCCAGCCCTCGCCGATGCCGTGGCGGGCATACAAGGGCAGCTTTATCTCGCGATCGTAGCGCAGGGTGCTGTCGGCAACTTCGATCAGCAGGAGGATATCCGCCGGACCGGGATGGGCGCCGGCATAGAAATCGTCCCGCCAGCGCAGCACGGCGATATCGGGTTCAGGCTCGGACAGATCACTAAGCCGAATAGGATTCTGAACCCGAACCACGGCCAAGCTTTCCATCGCCTGTTCGAACGCATGTTGCAGTTGAGTCACTACGGCCGCGTGCCGACTTCCTATCGGTACCATCTCGATGATCTCTCCCTCGATCAATTCCAGCCGGTCATCCGGTTTAATAATCCCAGCCTCCGCCATCCGGTAGTAATCCTCAACCGAATAGCGATGACGCCGGTACAACTCGTCTGCGGGACGCGACATGGCGGGCAACTCCGTGCTCTGCTGCGATAATTCCTAGCTTAGCCGATCAGACCTCGCGATAGATCTCCGCGCCCTGACGCTTGAACTCCTCGGCCTTCTCCTTCATGCCCTCCTCCAGCGCGACCTCGACGTCCTTGATGCCCTGTGCGCCTTGGCGTAGTCGCGCACGTCCTGGGTGATCTTCATGGAGCAGAACTTCGGCCCGCACATGGAGCAGAAGTGCGCCACCTTGTGCGCCTTCCTGCGGCAGGGTCTCGTCGTGGAATTCGCGCGCCGTCTCCGGGTCGAGCGCCAGGTTGAACTGATCCTCCCAGCGGAACTCGAAGCGCGCCTTGCGACAGCGCGTTGTCGCGCATCTGCGCGCCGGGGTGGCCCTTGGCCAGGTCGGCGGCGTGGGCGGCGATCTTGTAGGTGATGATGCCGTCGCGCACGTCCTCGCTTGTTCGGGCAGGCCCAGGTGCTCCTTGGGCGTGACGTAGCAGAGCATGGCGGTGCCGTACCAGCCGATCTGGGCCGCGCCGATGGCGCGAGGTGATGTGGTCGTAGCCCGGCGCGATGTCGGTGGTCAGCGGGCCGAGGGTGTAGAACGGCGCCTCGTAGCAGTCGCTCAGCTCCTTGTCCATGTTCTCCTTGATCATGCTGCATCGGCACGTGGCCGGGGCCTTCGATCATCACCTGCACGTCGTGCTCCCAGGCGATCTTGGTCAGCTCGCCCAGGGTCTCCAGCTCGCGCGAACTGGGCGCGCGTCGTTGGCGTCGGCGATGGCAGCCGGGGCGCAGGCCGTCGCCGAGCGAGAAGGCGACGTCGTAGGCCTTCATGATCTCGCAGATCTCCTCGAAGTGGGTGTAGAGGAAGCTCTCCTGGTGGTGCGCCAGGCACCACTTGGCCATGATCGAGCCGCCGCGCGAGACGATGCCGGTGACGCGCTCGGCGGTCAGCGGCACGTAGGCGCAGCCGCACGCCGGCGTGGATGGTGAAGTAGTCCACGCCCTGCTCGGCCTGCTCGATCAGCGTGTCGCGGAACATCTCCCAGGTCAGGTCCTCGGCCTTGCCGTCGACCTTCTCCAGCGCCTGGTAGATCGGCACGGTGCCGATCGGCACCGGCGCAGTTGCGCAGGATCCACTCGCGCGTCTCGTGGATGTTCTTGCCGGTGGACAGATCCATCACCGTGTCGGCGCCCCAGCGGGCCGACCAGACCATCTTCTCGACCTCCTCCTCGATGCGAGGAGGTGACCGCCGAGTTGCCGATGTTGGTGTTGATCTTCACCAGGAAGTTGCGGCCGATGATCATCGGCTCGAGTTCCGGGTGGTTGATGTTGGCGGGGATGATGGCGCGCCCGCGGCCACCTCGGCGCGCACGAACTCGGGCGTGATCTGCTCGGGGAGGTTGGCGCCGAAAGACTCGCCGGGGTGCTGCTTGCAGAAGCTTGGCGTAGCGCGGGTCGGCTGCGCAGTTCGTCGAGGCGCATGGTTCTCGCGGATGGCGATGTATTCCATCTCCGGGGTGATGATGCCCTGGCGGGCGTAGTGCATCTGCGACACGTTGGCGCCGGCCTTGGCGCGGCGCGGCGGGCGGATGTGCTCGAAGCGCAGGTTGGCGAGCTTCGGGTCGCTCTGGCGGGCGCGGCCGTACTCGGAGCTGGGGCCGGCGAGCTGCTCGGTGTCGTCGCGCTCCGGATCCAGGCGCTCGCGCAGCGCGGGCAGGCCCTGCGCAGATCGATCTGCGCCGCCGGGTCGGTGTAGGGCCCGGAGGTGTCGTAGATGTAGATCGGCGGGTTCTCCTCGCCCCCGTCGTTGATCCGGGTCGGGGTCAGCGCGACCTCGCGCATCGGCACCCGGAGGTCCGGGCGCGAGCCCTGGACATAGATCTTCTTCGAGGCGGCGAACGGGCGGGTGACCTCGTCGGACAGGGCGCTGGTCTTGCGCAGGAATTCTTCGGGTATGGCACTCATGCTTTGTCTCCGTGGTCTGGAAAGCGGAGACAAGTGGCGCTTGGCTCAGCTTCCCTACACCGGTCTTAACCGGATCAGGTTCCAAGGGTGTTTCTCAGCCCGCGACGCGGGCACCCCTAGCTGACGATCTCTAACTGGTCGCCTCGGGCTCGGACGGACTTTTCGGTCAGGTCGATGTTGCCGGCCGAAGTCCTACCTTTGATGTCGGATTCGTCAAAGTAGCCAAACCCACCGAGGTTTTCAATCGATTCTCCCCGGTCGGACCGGCAGAAATTACGGCTGAGCGGCATTATCGGACTGACATTTCGCAATCGGCAAGGACGATCACAATAGTAGGAACGAACCATTTTATTAATTAATCAGGTTATTCTAATATTTGGCCAATGGCGGGTATCCGAGCCCACCAAAACAAACTTCAACAAACCATCTGCTGAGAGGCTGACAATCATGGAAAACCAAATTCCCGAACCTTCGTTCAACATGCCGCGTATCAACGAGCCGGCCCCGGCCTTCGAGGCCCGCACCACGCACGGCGTGAAAAAGCTCGAGGACTACCGCGGCAAGTGGCTGGTGCTGTTCTCGCACCCGGCCGACTTCACCCCGGTGTGCACCACCGAGTTCATGGCCTTCGCCAAGCACTATCGACGAGTTCCAGGCGCTCAACTGCGAGCTGCTCGGGCTGTCCATCGACAGCTACTACTGCGCACGTCGCCTGGGTGCGCAACATCAAGGAGAAATTCGGCGTCGAGATCCCGTTCCCGATCATCGAGGACCTGTCGATGAAGGTGGCCAGGGCCTACGGCATGATCCACCCGGGCGCGGCCGACACCTCCGCGGTGCGCGCGACCTTCGTCATCGACCCCGAGGGCATCCTGCGCGCGATGGTCTACTACCCGATGACCAACGGCCGCTCGATCCCCGAGTTCCTGCGCCTGGTCACGGCGCTGCAGACCTCGGACGCGAACAAGATCGCCACGCCGGAGGGCTGGCAGCCGGGTGACAAGGTCATCGTGCCGCCGCCGGCCGACATGGCGGACGGCCGCGGCGCGCATGAGCGAAGGCTACGAGTGCACCGACTGGTACTTCTGCAAGAAGGCGCTGTAGCACCGAACCGAAGCGACCGGCGCTCCGAGTCCAACGGAGCGCCTCCTCCACTGAGCACGAGGCCGGGGCAAACCCGGCCTCGTGCCGTTCGGCAGCGAAGGAAAGAACACCGTGTCGCACCCGGGCGTCGGCGGGACGCAGGGCTCAGGAGGCCGAGGACACGGGGCGAATCCGCCCCTGTGGTCGCCTGTTCCGCCGGCTCGTTAGGCCTCGGCACGATCGTAGCGCCCGGCCCGCGACTGCCGGGAACCCGGGGCCGCGAACACGGCGCGCTCGCCGGGGCCGGCCGGCTCGGTCTGGACCACCATTAGGATCAACTGCATCTTGCCCCTACCCGGCCCTAAGCCGTAACCTTACCGGGATAATCCGCCCCACCCCTATCCGCCCCACCCCTAAAGGAGGGTGTCGTAAAAGCAACGAGTTAGGTTGGGCTGAAGAATGAAACCCAACGGTAGCTAATTGACTTCGCGTACATGTTGGGCTTCGTACCTCAGCACCGACCTGCCTGGAGCTGACTTTTGCGACACCCTCCAAAATTCGGAGAAACCAGATGCTTGCCAATGACCTGGAACGCGCCCGTCACAACATGGTGGTGCAGCAGATCCGTCCATGGGACGTGATCGACGAGCGGGTACTGGCGGTCATTCAGGCGGTGCCGCGCGAACGCTTCGTGTCGGACACCTACCTCGGCCTGGCATTCGCCGATATCGAGGTGCCGCTGGCGCACGGGCAATTCATGATGTCGCCAAAGCTTGAGGCCCGCATGATGCAGTCCCTGGCGATTCAACCGGACGACACGGTGCTCGAGATCGGCACCGGCAGCGGCTTCGTCACCGCCTGTCTGGCGAAGTTGGCGCAACAGGTCACCAGCCTGGAGATCCACCCCGACCTGAGCCAGACCGCCGCCGAGCGAGTCGCCGCGCTCGAGATCAGCAACGCTGTGTTGCGCGAGGACGACGCGTTCGACGTCGAATTCGGCGACCGACGCTTCGATGTGATCGCCCTGACCGGATCGCTGCCCGTCTACACCGACCGTTTCGAAACGCTGCTCGCGCCCGGCGGCCGATTGTTCGCGATCACGGGTACAAGACCCGCCATGGAGGCGAACCTGATCACCCGGGTCGGCGGCGACAAGTTCCGCCGCGAGGCCATGTTCGAGACGGTGGTCGAACCGTTGATCGGCGCACCGCAGCCGGAAGCGTTCGTCTTCTAAAGCTCGGACTCATGTCCAAGACGTCCGATCTGAACAGCCTGCACCGCATCACGGCACCCGGCCCGAAAGATCCGATCTGCATGCTACGCGCCTGTCACCCGCGCATGCTCGAGCACTGCGTGCTGCTCGATCGTCTGCTTCAGCATCTCGAACACCAAGGCGGCGGCCATTTGCCAAGCCGCGGCCGCCCCGAACGCCGGCCAGCCTCACATCAAGATGCGATTCGCCTCTTCGATCAACGCCGGCAGTGCACCACGATTCTCAGCGACCACGCGTCGGCCGTTCTCCCCGATCCGTGATCGCTCGCTGGCGTCCGACAGCCAGCGCATCAACACGGCCGCCAATTCATCCGCATCGCGGACCTGCCGGGCCGCGTCGCGCTGCAGCAACAGTTCGCTGACGCCGGTGAAATTGAACACATGCGGACCGAAGACCACGGCCACGCCTTGGGCACTGGCCTCGAGCATGTTGTGCCCGCCGACCTCGACCAGGCTGCCGCCGATGAAGGCCGCATCGGCAGCACCGAGGAACAGGGTCAGCTCACCCATGGTGTCGCCGAGGAAAACCGCCGTATCCACCGAACACGGCTGACCGCTGGACCGGCGCACGGTCGGGAAACGCTTACTGGCCAGGGCAAAGACCCGATCGAATCGCTCGGGATGACGCGGCACCAACACCAACAGGGCGTTCGGCACGCGGTCGAGCAACCGCGCGTGCGCGGCCAGAATCGATTCGTCTTCACCCTCGTGCGTGCTGGCCGCCACCCATGCCGGCCGATCGCCCCAACTGCGACGCACCACCTGGGCATGCTCTGCCAGACCGGCCGGGATGTGGATATCGAACTTGATGCTGCCGGCGACCCTTACTCGCTCCTGCGGCACACCAAGCTCGACGAAGCGCCGCGCGTCCTCCACCGTCCGGGCCGCGACCCGCGAGATCCGCCCGAGGGTGTGACGGGTAAACCCGGCGAACCGGCGGTAGCGCCGCGCCGATCGTTCCGACAGACGCGCATTGGCCAGCAGGCTGCGAATCCCGCACCGCTCACAGATGGCGAGTAGATTAGGCCAGATCTCGGTCTCGACCATCAGCAACGCGCTGGGGTGGACCTTGTCGAGAAAGCCCCTGAGGGCGAACGGCACATCGAAGGGAAAATAGACGTGGAACACCGCATCACCGAACAGCTGCCGCACCCGCTCCGAGCCGGTCGGCGTGGTGGTGGTCACGGTGATGGGCAGCTCCGGCCGGGATTCCAGCAGGTGGCGGATCAGGGGCGCGATCGCCTGGGCCTCGCCAACCGAGACCGCGTGTACCCAGAGCCCTCCAGGCTCGGGCGACGGCTCGAAACGGCCGAGCCGCTCCTGCCAGCGCTGGCGGTAGGCCGGGACGCGAAAGCCGCGCCAGAACAGCCGGCCGATAAACACCGGCAGCAGCAGATGGGCCAGAAGGGTGTAGATCACTCGCACGCCGCGAGCGCCTCCTCTGCCAGAGCGACGTTGTCACGCAGATGTGCTTGATCGATGGTGCCGACGATCATGCTGCTCACCCCGGGTTGGGCGAACACATGCCGCATCGCCGCGCGCACCCCTTCCGCGCCGCCAATGTGACCGCTCATCAGGCCCTTCTTCACCAGCACACCCTTACCGGCCGCGGCCGCGGCCTCGAACACCGGCCGCTCGTCGTCGTACTCGAGATTGGCGGTGGCCATCACCACGTCGAGATCGGCTACCACCCGCAGCCCACCTGAGACCGACTTTGACGACATGCCGTGAGAACGGATCAGTCCGCGTTCTTTGAGCGAACGCAGGGCGTCGGCCGCGCCGTCTTGTTCGAGGATGCGCAGATCGTCGCCGTCGGAGTGGACCAGCGCACAGTCGAGGTAATCGGTTCGCAGGGTGCGCAGGCTGTCCTCGACCCTACGCACCGTGTACTCGAAGGAGAAGTCGAAGCGCGAGGCGCCGTCTTCGAAGATCTCGCCGACCTTGGAGACGATCACCCAGCGATCGCGCGGTCCCGGCAACAGAACGCCGAGCCGTTCCTGGCTGGTCCCGTAGGCGGGTGCGGTGTCAATCAGATTGATGCCGAGTTCGGCCGCCAGGGCCAACAGGTCGCGCACTGCGGCGTCACCCGGCAGATCGAAGCCGGTGGGATACTTGACCTGTTTGTTACGGCCGAACTTGACCGTCCCCAGCCCGAGCGGGCTGACCTGGATACCGGTGGAACCGAGGGCTCGCCGCCTCATTGATCCAGGCGCTCCCAGTCCGCCGTCTCCCAGGGCAGCTTTGCGCTCGACGGCTGCGGCAACTCCATTGGCAGACCGCCCTCTGGCAGGTCGACCGCGCCGCTCGGCCGGATATCCTCCGCCCGGAGTCGATCGAGCAGATCGGCCGCCAGCTTGGGCGCGAAGGCCAGCTTGGTCGGCCAGGTGGTGATCAGACCCGCCTCACTGGTGAGGAAACTCTCGTCCGGCCGCCGACCGCCCGGCATGCGCGGCTCTGCCCGGTCGACCCGCCAACTCGACCATTCCAAGCCACTCTGGTCCAACCAGGGCAGCAGCTCCGCGATCTCCCGCTGACCGGCGCGCAGCTGCTGGGCTCGATCGCGGTCGACCCCCTCCTCGGCTATCCGGCCGCCGAGGTGCCAGACCACCTCCCCGTCGGACAGCGGGTAGCTGGTCACGGTCAGGCGCGGATTGGCGCTCGGACCGAGGCAATGCGCGTACAACGGCGGCAGCGGGCCGCGCAGCATCAGCATGTGCAGCGGCCGGCGCTGCATCGCCGGCGCATCACGACCCCAGCGCGTCAGCAAGGCCTCGTTGCCAGCACCGGCAGCGAACAGGACCCGCCGCGCACGGATCTCCAGATCCGCGATGCGAAAACGGGTGGGCTCGGCCGGGTCGACCTCGAGTGGGTCGGGCGGGTAGGTGCGACAGACCTCGCCATGCTGCCCGACCAGGGCCTCGACCAGCGAACGGGTGTCGAGCACCGGTTCGTCGAGCCGGTAGAGCTGACCGTGGAAGGCGTCGGTGTCGAAGGGCGCCGGTCGCTGCCCTTCCGACAAGGTGCGCATACGGCTCTGCATCACCCTTCCGGCGAAAAAGCCGGCCAGGTTCGAGCCCAATCCGCCGGTCGACCAGAGCAGCTGGTGATCGGCCAACACGCGAACCTCCGAGAGGTCGATCTCGCCGCGGCCGGCCAGACAATCGCGCCAGATCCCCGGCATCGCACGGATGGCCTCCGAGGATCCGGTGAGCTTACCGGTCAGGGCGTACTTGGTGCCGCCGTGGATGATCCCCTGCGAGCCGATCGACTGCACACCGCCGAGCGCCGCGCTCTCCAGGAGCAGGACGCGGTAACCGGCCCGACGCAGGCGCGCCAGGCACCAGAGACCGGCGATGCCGCCGCCGAAGATGACGATGTCGAGGTCGATGGGCTGCACAGTGTCTAGTTCGCTTTACGGCGCGAACCGGCCGCAGGTGCCGACCTATCGCGGCGGGGGCGCCGCTCCCACAGGATGAGAAACCGGGTCAATCCAGCACCATGAGAGGCGACACCTGCGGGAGGAGCGTCTCGCGCCCATTCCACATTCTTTGAGGCCCTTTCGCGGCGGGGGCGCCGCTCCCACAGGACGAGGAGCCAGGGCCGATCCAGCACCAGAAGGTGCAACACCTGTGAGAGGCGCGCCTCGCGCCGATCGGGCTTTGTTTCAGGTACCTTCGCGGCGGGGGCGCCGCTCCCACAGGTGCAACGAAGCCCGTCAAGATTGCTCCCGAATCGATTCCACGATCCGCGTGGTCGATACGCCCTCGACATAGGTCAGCACCCGCACCTCGCCGCCGGCCTGGCGTACGCAGTCGCCACCGGGGATTTGGTCCGGGTCGTTGTCACCGCCCTTGACCAGGTAGTTCGGGCGCAGCCGGCAGATCAGACGTTCCGGAGTAATCTCAGCGAAGGGCACGACCCAGTCGACGCACTCCAGCGCGGCGAGCACCTTCATTCGATTGTCCAGCGGATTGACCGGACGATCGGCGCCCTTGAGCGCGCGCACCGTCTCGTCCACATTGACCGCGACCACCAGCCGATCGCCGAGCCGGCTGGCCTCCTCCAGATAGTTCACATGACCGGCGTGCAGGATATCGAAGCAACCGTTGGTCATGACCACCGTCTCACCGCGGGCGCGCGCCGCCGCCATGGCATCGAGCAGTTCGTCCTCGGCCACCACGCCGTGGCGCACCATGCGCTGCGCGCGCAGGGCCTGCTCGAGCTCCAGGGCGCTGACCGTGGCGGTGCCGAGCTTGCCGACCACCACCCCGGCGGCGAGGTTGGCGACCTGGCTCGCCGATTCCAGCGGCAGGCCGGCGGCGAGCCCCGCCGCCAGCACCGAGATCACCGTGTCGCCGGCACCGGTGACATCGAACACCTCGCGCGCTCGGGTGGGCATGTGGTGAGGTTCGCGATCGCGTTCGAGCAGGCTCATGCCGTGCTCGCCGCGGGTAATCAGCAACGCCTGCAGATCGCAGTCGACCATCAGCCGTTGGCCTTTCTCCACCACCCCGAGCTCGTCGGCGCAGGGCCCGACCACGGCCTCGAACTCGGCGAGATTCGGCGTAATCAAGGTCGCCCCGCGATAGCGGCCGAAGTCCGCCCCCTTGGGATCGACCAGCACCGGCACACCCGCGGAGCTGGCGCGCTCGATGAACGCCCGAACCGATTGCAGCGTGCCCTTGCCGTAGTCGGACAGCACGGCGACCGAGTGCCCGCCGAGCTGCTGCTCGAAACCGGCCAGCAGACCGGCCGGGTCGAAGCCCGGGAAGCCGTTCTCGAAATCCAGCCGGATCAGCTGCTGGTGACGGCTGATGACGCGCAGCTTGGTGATGGTCGGGTGCAGGGCGTCGCGTTCGAAGCGGCAGGCGACGCCGGCCTCGGCCAGGCGCTGTTCCAGCAGACGGCCCGGCTCGTCGTCGCCGGTGATACCGAGCAGGCTGCGCCCGCCCGCCCAATGCGACGATGCTGAGCGCGACGTTGCCGGCCCCGCCGGGGCGGTCTTCCTCGTCCTCGACCCGCACCACCGGCACCGGCGCCTCCGGCGAGATGCGCGAGGTCGCGCCGTGCCAATAGCGGTCGAGCATGACGTCGCCGACGACCAGGACGCGGGCGGCGGAAAAGTCCGGCAGTTCTTTCATCGCGAACGAATTCTGGGGAGCAAATATCAAAGCACGGATGTTAGCACGGCGCACCGTTGCTAAACTCCCGCCACCATGTCCGAACCGTCTGTATTCCGGAGACTTTTTCACCCCCGCCACTGGCCGAGCTGGGTCGTCGTGGGCCTGTTGCGGCTGCTCATTCGGCTGCCGATCCCTTGGCTGTTCGAGATTGCCCGACCGCTGGGGCGTTTGTTCTGAAAGTGGGCGAGCGCCGGGTTGAGATCGCTCGGGTCAACCTCGAGCTGTGCTTCCCTGAGCTGAGCCCGGCCGAGCGGGGGACGCTGTTACGCCGGCATTTCGAGGCGGCGGCGATCGGCCTGTTCGAACTGGCGCTCGCCTGGTGGGCGCCGCGTGAACGCCTGCTGCCGATGGTCGAGATCCGGGGACTGGGGCACCTGCAGGCGGCCCTCGCCCGGGGAAAAGGCGTAATCCTGCTGTCGGCACACTTCACCACCCTGGAGATCGGCGGCCGGCTGCTGGCCGAGGCGGCGACCCGATCTGCCCTTGAGGGCCATGTACCGGCCGAACGAAAACCCGGTGCTGGAACACCAGATCCGCGGCAACCGCGAGGCGCGCTTCGGCGAACCAATCAAGCGCGACGACATCCGCGGCGTGATCCGCGCGCTGCGCTGCGGCGAGGGGGTGTGGTACGCCTCGGATCAGAACTACGGCCATCAGCACAGCGTGTTCGCGCCTTTCTTCGGCATCCCGGCGGCGACCAACACCGCGACCTCGCGCATCGCCCGCAGCACCGGCGCGGCGGTGGTGCCCTTCTTCACTCTTCGCCTGCCCGATGGCCGCTACCTGCAGATCATCGAACCGGCCTTGACCGACTTCCCGTCCGACGACCCGGCACGCGATGCCGAGCGGATCAATCACCTGATCGAGGACTGGGTGCGGCAGGCGCCCGAGCAGTACTTCTGGATGCACCGGCGCTTCAAGGACCGGCCCGGATACGAACCCAGATTTTACTGAGCTTCGACGGGATCAGGTCTCGGTGCGATAATCCGCATTTCCAACCCGCGACGATTTGCCATTCAATTCATCGACCTCAAAGCCCAGCAGGCCCTGATCCGCGAAGATCTCGACCGGCGCATCGCCGCGGTCATGGACCACGGCCAGTACATCCTCGGCCCCGAGGTCCGCGAGATGGAGGAACGGCTGGCCGACTATGTCGGCGTTGGCCACTGCATCTCGGCCTCGAGCGGCACCGACGCCCTGATCATGGCCCTGATGGCGCTGGAGATCGGCCCCGGCGACGAGGTCATCACCACCCCCTTCAGCTTCATCGCCACCGCCGAGGCGATCGCCCTGCTCGGCGCCACACCGGTGTTCGTCGACATCGACCCGCGCACCTACAACCTCGATGCGAATCTGATCGAAGACGCCATCAGTCCCAAGACCAAGGCCATCATGCCGGTCGGCCTGTACGGCCAGTGCGCCGACATGGACGCCATCAACGCCATCGCCGAACAGCACGGCCTGGCGGTGATCGAAGACGCGCGCGCAGAGCTTCGGCGCCACCTACAAGGGGCGCAAGTCCTGCGGTCTGTCGACCATCGGCTGCACCAGCTTCTTCCCGGCCAAGCCGCTAGGCTGCTACGGCGACGGCGGAGCCTGCTTCACAGCCGACGCGGCACTCGCCAAACGCCTGGAAGAGCTACGCAACCACGGTCAGGACAAGCGCTACCACCATCCGCGTCTGGGACTGAACGGACGGATGGACACCCTGCAGGCCGCGGTGATCCTCTCGAAGATGAAGCGCTTTCCCGACGAGGTCGAGGCGCGCATCCGGATCGGCGCGCGCTACTCGGAACTGCTGGCCGACGCAGATGTCGTCACGCCCTACATCGAGCCGCACAACACCAGCGTGTATGCGCAGTACACCCTTCAGGTCGGTGGCCGCGAAAGCGTACAGGAGAAATTGAGTTCGGCCGGCATCCCCACGGCGGTGCACTATCCGGTGACTCTTGACCGGCAGCCGGCGCTCCGCGCCTGCAGTCGGGCCGTGGGGGATTTGGGACTGGCCGCTGAGATCTCGGGTCGGGTCGTAAGCCTGCCGATGCATCCGTACCTGACGGACGCGCAGATCGAACAGATCACAAGGGTTTTCTGACCCGCCAGGCGCGATCGATCTTTACCAGGACAAACAGATAGAGCCCGACCCAAACGGCACCCAGGATCCAGGGCTGTCCTCCACCCAGACCGATAAGGGCTGAAACGCCGCAGAGCGTCATGAGGCCGTATTCCGCTAGCGCGGTGCGGCGATGCCCCCAACCCATCTGAACCAGGCGCTGGTAATAGTGGCTCTTATGCGCCTGCCAGACCTTCTCTCCCGAGAGCAGACGACGTAACAGGGTCACGCTGGCGTCCACAATGAAGGGCGAGAACACCAGAAAAGGAAACCAGGCTGGCCAGACCCCCTGCCGCCATCCCAGATAACCCAGACCCGCGGCGAGAAACCCCAGCGGGACGGAGCCTACATCGCCCATGAAGACTCGAGCGGGGGCGAAGTTGTAACGCAGAAAAGCCGCCGCGGCCGCGGCGAGTACGAATGACGACAGGGCGAAACCCGGATTACCCGCCATTGCGGCCGCCAGTCCGTAAAAGGCAAATCCGAACAGCGTCATGCCCCCGGCCAGGCCATCAGACCCGTCCATGAAGTTGTAGAGATTCGTCATCCAGATCATGGCCGGCAGCGCCAGGAGCCATATGGCGTCTACCCCCTGCTCGACGACGGTCAGAAAGACGGCGGCGGCAACCAGCTGGGCGGCCAAGCGCACCTGGACCGGCAGGCCGCGCCGATCATCCAGCCAGGAGATCACCGCCAGCCCCAATGCGGGCAGCCACAAGACCCAAAGGACCTCGCCGGCCGACAACAAAGCCAAGGTGGCACCGATCAATATCGCCAGACCGCCGGCCCTCGGGACGCGGCTCTGGTGCAATGAACGAGGATTCGGCCGATCCATCGGGAGCCAGCCCGGCAGACGGCTCAGCATCCAGTGCAGCACGGCCGCAGTCAGCATCAAGGCCAAGACGGGCCAGGCGAATAGATCCCAGGCCGACTCCCAGATCGGGTCAGGTGCGGCCATGCTGCCGGTACCAGGTGCAGGTCCGGGACAACCCTTCGGCGAGCGGGCAGACGGGCCGCCAGTCGAGCCGCTCCCGCAGGGGGGCGCTATCTATCACCAGGGAGTCGGTCAGCCGCGCGACCATCCCGGACCTCCCGACCAGCCGCGCCGCCAGCCTCAGAAGCGGCAGCGGTACCGGCACCAACCTGGCCGGACGTCGCAGGGCCTCTCCGATCAGTCGGGCCAGTTCCGGGGTGGAGACCGGCGCGCCGTCACTGGGCAGAAAGACCTGTCCGGCTGCATTCGGGTGTGTGAGGCAGGCCTCGATGGCGCTCAACAGGTTCTCCAGATAGAGCAGGCTGCGGCGATTACGGATGCGTCCCAGGGGCAGGGGCCGCCCGCGGTCGATCCAACGCAACAAGGAGAGGAAATTCGCCTTCACCCCGGGCCCATAGACCAGGGGCGGCCTGAGCACTACGATCTCCAGGCCGGTCTGTCGGCCGATCTCCGACAGGGTCTGCTCCGCCTCCCACTTGGACACGGCATAGGCATCCTGCGGATCCGGCCGGTCATCGCCGGAGAAAGCCTTGCCTGCGGGCGTCGACTCGCCGTTTACCTTGATACTGCTCAGAAACACCAGACGGCGCACCCCGGCCTCGGCGCTCCGCCGCGCCAGAGCCTTGGTACCCAGAGTGTTGACCCGGCGAAACTCGGCCAGAGGATCCACCGCGGCATCGCGTATTCGGTGGACTCGGGCAGCCAAGTGGACGACGACATCGACGGGGTCGGCGTCACCCGAGAGCGCCGGGCGACAGTTCGTATCCGGACCGAGATCGCCGATCGCCACTTCGTGGCATCGCCCCCTGGATCGGCGCACCGCGCGAACCACATCGTGCCCCCGGCCTTCCAGGTGGCGGCACAGGGCCCGCCCGACAAAGCCCGTCGATCCCGTGACCAGCACTTTCATCGCGCCAGCGCATCACGGTAGATGTCCAGTGCCTGCCGGACGGCGACCACCTGTGCGAACGGCCTCTCCGCGAGCCGCATTCCCTCGCGATCCATGCGTTCACACAACCCGCGATCCCAGATCATTTGGCGCAGCGCATTCGCCAACTCCTTGTCCGCCTTCACGGGCACATTTCTCCTGTGCTCGACGGCAGGAGCAAGTGTCGCCGTACTCGCGCTCAAACGATAGATGCCGATTCGTGGGCGCTTACGTTCAATGTGTTGCATGACAGCCGCGATCACCAGTTTTTCTCCAGCATTTCCTGGTACAGGCCTAACGTTCGCTCAATGATATGGCGGCTCGAAAATTCCTGCTCAATCCGCGCTCGCCCACGCTTGCCCATTGTTGCCGCCAGCGCAGGATCCGCGATCAAAAGAGAGAGAGCACGAGACAGCGCTTCCGCATCTCTTGGCGGAACGAGCAGGCCGTTGTCATTGTCACGCACCGCTTCCCTGCAACCGGGAACGTCCGTAGTCACGCAAGGCAATCCAGCCGCCATGGCCTCGAGCAATGACTTGGGCAGCCCCTCCCGATAAGAAGGCAGGCAGGCGATGTGCGCGTGTGCAAGGATTTCCGCAATGTCGGACCGGTGACCCAGCCACTTGACAACGCCTTCTTCATCCCATGCCCGCAATTGGTTTTCATCAATGGAAGCTCGGTTGCTTGGATCTACATCACCGACCAACAGAAAACGCGCATCCGATCCCAGCTCATGCAGCATGCGGGCTGCCACCACGAACTCACCCACGCCCTTGTCCCAGAGCATGCGGGCCACAAGCACCACCGTAGTCGGGTCAGGAGCGCGGCTATGCAGACGATAAACACCAGGATCCACGCCAGCTCCGCGGATCAACCTTGCATCCCCCGCACGTACCTGTCTATTTTCAACGAACGTCGTCAGGTCGTCGTTGTTTTCGAAAACAACGCGACTTCCTGGAGGGTTAAGAAGGTATTTCAGCCAACCATTCAGCACCGGTCGAAGCAAACCCACAAGCAGCTTCTCCGACGTCGCCAGATACCCCATGCCAACGATCGCATTGATGACATTTCGGATGCCAAGCATACGCGCTGCAAGGGTGCCGAGCAGAATGGGTTTTAGCGCGACGTGGTGGACCAGGTCAGGCCGTTCCCTTCTGTACACGGCGATCACATGCAGCAGGTTCTGCAAGGCAACGAAGGGATTCAGACTACGCCTGTCGAGTTCTAAAGGGATTAAGCGCAATCCGCTCGCCTCTACGCAACACCCGTCTTCTTCCGGATTTGTCAGGACCACCACATCGTAGCCGGCACTACGCGCGGCAATTGCACGCTCAAGAAAGTGAGAGCAGAAAAACCAGTTCACGCTGACGAAATACAGCAGCTTTGGCCTGTTTTTCATGGGAAAACTAACCCCGGGGGTTGGCTTTCAAATAGCGCCCCACATTAGGGAGAAAGCGAGAACCGATCGACTTGGCGAGCGCAATCGCGAAACCCTTGAGCGGATACCACCCCGGAGCCACCAGCAACTCTCTCAGCCAGTGAGACGCAACCTCCGCATAGCCGCGACCGGAAGCAATCGACTGACCAGTGTGCACACGATAACGAAGCAGAGCCTGAGGTAGATTACGAAGGCTCGCGCCGGAACGACACGCGCGCAACCACAAGTCCGTATCCTCGGAAGTAAAACCACCAAGATAACCGCGCATCGAAAAAAGAAACTCCCGTCTGATTGCCACGGAGGGATGACAGAAAACGGTGCGCGACGGAAGTGCACGCCTGATGTCTTCCGAGGTCGAAGGAAATGCCATCTGCCCCACGACTTCGTCGTTCTCGTCAATCAGGGTGACCGCAGACCCCAGCACATCAACGGGATCGCGTGACAATTCCTCGCGCAATATGGCAAGGCGGTGGGGTTCGCAAAGATCATCCGCATCCATGCGCACCAGGTAATCACCGTTGGCGCTGTCGGCGAGCAAATTGAGATTAAAGGCCAGTTGGCCCACGTTGCTGCGCGTCAGGCGCACTCTGCAATCGTTCTCGATCAGTATCTGCAGTTCTTCCCAGAGGGCGTCAGAGCAGGCGTTCGCAGCGACGAGGAATTCGAAGTCGGGGTCCTCCTGTGTAATCACACTCCGTATGGCATCGGCAAGCCAGGGAGTACTCTTGTTTACACACAGAACGACAGACAAGGTGATGAGATGAGATTCGTCACTCCCACACCGGACGCCCCCCCGCCCCGTGGATGAGGGCGCTGAACTCATAGCCGGAACCAATCATCAGGAAGGAGATCCGAGGTGTCCATTTTCTCATCTTTGAACCAACGCGTGGGCGCCACCACCACCTTGCCGTCGCTCTGCCCGAGCCAAGCACCCCACCAGCTGAACGAACTGTTTGCTATCACGAAGCTTTTGCACGCTCTCATCAGGCGCAAATCTTCGTGCGCTCGATCTGCGCCATGTACATCGACGAAGGTTGTTGGGATATCCGTCCGCAGATTCTCCCGGGCCCACCGTGGGTCATCGGAAAAAACAAAGCATTGTGGCCGACTCATACCCTGACGCACGGCATCGAGACCAGACTCGTAATAATCCATCGCACAAGTGCCATGATAAGCGTTCGTTGCCGCATTGCTAACATAATCGCCACGCCGAATATGCAGCCCTATCGCTTCGGAACTACATATCCGATCGAGCAACTCGCGGGCAGCCGGCTCGGGGCCTTCCCGCAAGGTGAAGTCCTGAATGATTTGTTCTCGGTAAACAGCAAAGTACCGCTCACTCTGAAAGTACCCGTCCAGTTCCACGGGGGGTTGCAATGTTTCAATCGCCGGGTCATAGAGGAAGGATTTTTCCGCGTAGTAGGCCGCCCCGCCCATGCGGGATACGGAACCCCTTCGGATGCGGCGACTGATGCGCGCAACAAGACTTTTCGGAGGTTGCGTGTTCGCTATACAGGTTTCAGCATCGATACTGAAAGGGTAAAGCGCATACTTACGGTCGGGATCGGCCCCAAACCACGACAGGTCAAGCTTAAGCGAAACGCCACTTCTGAGGGCAACGGCGCGAGCCGCGGAATATTGAAACATCTGGTTGCCGAGTCCACCGACAAGACGAATGGAGACCTCATCCATCAACCCGCTTGCTCCCTGCCGACAGCATCCTCCTCCGGTGCTAGCCTAGTGGGCCAAGCGGATAGTTCTGTAATGCTCAGAGCCACTGTGCGAGCGTGAATCAAGGCGCGTTTCGCAGGCAATGGTCACTCCCTTGGCAAGAAACGCAACACCGAGTCGCGCTCGCACAGCGGCTCCCGAAGGGCCACGGCACAAGCATTGTGGGCTGTGTTGCAGTCCTTGAAAAGGGCATGCCATTCCCTGCGGACTGCGCCTTGCCCACAATGCTTGTGCCGTGGCTGAGCGTTACAGAACTATCCGCTTGGCCCACTAGCGAGCAGTTGTTGGAACAAAGACTCGTACTCGCCGGCAAGGGAGTCCCAGTTGTATCTCTCAGACGCCTTTTCATGACCACTGCGTCCAAGCGCCTGCAGGCGCGCCGTATCCCTTGACATGGCCGAGATCTTCTCCCCGAGCTCATGCGATTGGACCCTCGTAAATCCCCGTTTGTCCACGGGTGCATCGCACAATTCTCCTCCGCCGGTCCAGGCTATGATTTCGGGGGAGTTACCCACCGGTACTGTCAGAAAAGGCAATCCGGCCGCGCATGCTTCAAACAAGACCAAAGGCGAGTACTCGATATTCGACGCGAAAACAAACAGGTCAGACTGCAGATAGGCCTGCACGAGCTTTGATCTGGGCAGGTCGATTACCATTGCGCGCTTTCGGTTGCCGCTGTCTTTATTGACTCTGGAGGCGAAGCCCTCAATCGACATGTTCTTGCCAACCGATATGCCGAAGGAATTGAGTGCAACCTTAGTAACGTGGCGTATTGTGTAAATCACTCCGTATTCACTGACCAGGTTAGTAACCGCTGAAAGAACCGATAGCCGCCTTCCGTTACGCTCTGGCCAGTTGCCGTTCAATATCAACAGAGCATCACGATCACCAAAATCAGCTTCTATGAAAGCTTGGGCGAGTTCCATGTGGCCCTTTAAACCGGTCAAGGTCCCTACCGTCAGAATAACGAACGTCGAGTCTGTGGCACCAAACTCTTCGCGAAAACCGGGATCAATCGCCACATCGAATTCCGAAAGGTCCGCCCCATTCGGAATAACCACGGCGTTCTTTAGCCGGAGTGCCTCGCCAAACTGATAGTCACGATATGACCTGGCGTGGTACACGACAGCATCCATGCCGGCCAATATGGACTCCAACTTCCTAAAATAATGCTGGTAGACGGGATCGTAAAGACCGGAGTATCCGCAAGGGACCAGCACCTTGAGCGCACGCATACCTTTCAGCAAGGGCCAAGCCGCATCAAAGGCCCATTGCTGTGCAGCATAGAAAAATACGATATCCGCATCGCTTGTCGACAAGTAATCCCGATAGCTTTTAACTTCCCCGTCAAGACCACGAGCGAGGTTTCCACGAACAGAAAACCCTTCAATCTGGACCCCGTTATGACGCATTGACGCCCGAGAAGGAATGTCGGTGGTTGCGACACTTACATCATGTCCATAGGTGACCATTCTTTCCGCAATTTGACGCACAACCTCCTGCGCACCACCGACGCTCGGATAATAAAACTCTACACAAAACAGGATCTTCACTTACACTCCACTTGCCGCCTCACCCACGCCCAGGTTTCAGCGAGACCCGTGGACAGATCTATCTCGGGTCTCCAGCCCGTAAGGTATGTAAGACGGGCTGAGCTTAATACATTCGACGTCACGTCGAATGGACGAGATTCCCAGTGCTCCCATTCGACCGCATATCCATCTCCGCTGACGACATCGTCAAGTGCGTGAAGCACCGCAAGGTTGTCGTAACCGATTCCCGTACCGATGTTGTAAATGTCACCTGCAACGCCCGAATCTAACGCCACGAGCAGGCCGCCAACCAAGTCTTCGATGAATATATAGTCCCGGATGGTGCCCCTGTCGCCGAACACGACCACCTTCTCATTGCGCACGATAGCGTGGAGCGCAGCACCGATAAAGCCCTGCGCTAGATTTCCATACTGATTTGGACCATACGGATTCCCGGGTCTGACGACCACCACTGGCAACCCCGCCAGTTTGTGATACATGAAGGCATATTTTTCTGTCGCGAGCTTGCTTATGCCATAGGGCGAGAAAGGATTTGTCGGGTGTGACTCATCAATCGGTAGACGATGCGCATTGCCGTAGACAGTTCCGCCGGATGAAACGAGCAGGAAACGACGCAGAGAATGCTCCGAAGCTCTTTTCAGGAGGTCGACCGTGACCGGGAGATTTGACATCACATCGAGAACCGGGTCATCAAAGCTGGTCTTGGGGACCGTCGAGTAGGCCAGGTCCACGACCTCATCCGCCTCTTCCAAAAGCTCATCGAGCCTGGCCTCGTCGATCGTATCGGCGCGGAGGTACTCGACCCCTTCCGGCAGCGGGAAACGCGGCCCAGAAAGGCGACCAGTTACCTTGACACGGCGGCGTCCCTCCTTGACCAGCGCATGAACCAGGTGGCTCCCAATGAAGCCCGCACCGCCAAACACGAGGGTCGTTGTCGATTCTGTCATTGGCCGGCAACACGTGAGAATGTTTTCCTGATACCCGCGGCCACAGAACGCAGGGGGCCGGGTATGCGCCTAAGCAGATAGCGATGCTCGATATGGCGAAGCATGCGTGAAGCGACATCCTCAAACTCGGTCGAGCGCGCTTCAGGCGGACCGCCGATGCGGACTATGGCCAATCGAAGCATTGCCAGCGCCTCTTTCTTGGAAAGGCGCCTTGGGACCTGTCCCGCATTATGGTACAGCCCGGAGAGGCTCAGGCAATCATGGAAACCATAAATGTCACCGACTGCGGCATGCAGATTTTCGGCCGATATCCGCAGCAATTTGGGCAGGAAGGGATTCGCAGCATCCCTGGACATGCTGCCCGGCATCTCGCGGTAGGCGGTCAATACTTTAGGAAGGTTGGCAACTTCGTAGCGCCGCGCTATACGTGACCAGAGTTCGTAGTCCTCGGGAGGCTGGCGTGATCTATCCTCACTGTAACCGCCGACCTCTCTGAGGACTTCTGTCCTTATCATCATGGAAGCATGTACGAAGGGATTATCGAACAGCAGGAACAGTCTTAATGCATCGCTGGAAGTGGGATGGTGATGGTACCTGTCCGAAGGCGTATCGCCCACATAGATCCGGGCCCAGGTTCCGACCATGGCGACCTCTGGACGAGCATCGAGAAACTCCTTCTGCCTGACCAGACGCTGGCCGAGAATGAGATCGTCTTGATCGAGACGGGCGATGTACTTTCCCTTCGCCAGTTCGATCCCACGATTGAGGGTGCCGGCGAGTCCGCGATTCGAATGATGATGGAGTATGAGTCTTTCATCGCCGCTGTCTTGTTGCACCTTTTCGACAATCTCGGAACAACGATCAGGCGAACCATCATCGAAAACGAGAATCTCCAGGCCGTCCATATTTTGTTCGCGCAAACAGTGCAGCGCCTCGGCGATAGTACTTTCTCCCCCGTACATTGGCACAACCGCAGAGACTGTGACGTGATTCATGCAATCGACCTCGTTCAAGAACCGCTCTCGGTCCTGACTACCTTGCCCAGGTAACAGGTCTCCCAGTCCCGCATCCAGAACTCGAGCATCCTATCCTCGGATTCACTGACAACAGCCGCCGATTCTTTCGTTTCATAGGTAATGAGGCTTTTCTCCAGCAGGCCGCGAACGATGCCGCGATATTCTTCCACCCCATAGATACGACTGCTCCGCTTAGCCTTTACTTCAATATTGCGCAGCACCCCCCAACGACTTTGCACGAACTCCAGCTCGGTGAAGCCAAGGGCATTTAGGGTCACAGCGAATTTCTTCTTGTACCACCCGTCCCAATGAACGGCCCAGGATGCCTCGTGGGAACCAAATACATGCCGCATAATTTGCTGCCGCGCGTCTTCGGAGGTTAACGGTGAAACCATTGCCCATCCGCAGCGCATAAGATCGGGCGTCTCGATCCATAAAATCCCACCTGGCTCCAACCAATCGTTCCAGCGACACAGCAGGCCCAATGCGGTTTGCCGGCCAAAATGCTCGAATACGTGGTGTAGACGTACCTCCTGGATGCTTCCCGAGCTGAAATCCAGATCAAGGATATCTGCGTATCGGTCTGCCTTGAACGAAACCTGGACGGTGTGCGCCTTTGGAGGATGATCAATGTTGACATAACCTTCCAAGTACCGCGTACCACAGCCTAAATGTAATTTCGTCACAACAATTTTCTCGCACTCTCTTTTAAAGGCGTTCCGCCCAGGCCTTTTCGGAAACAAATATCGTATTCACATAGGTATCTGCATAAACCCTATAACCGCGAGTGATCATCAGTTCGATAATATCATCAAGCTTTTTCTCCGAATTATCCTGGGTATAGGTAAGAGTCTCGACACAAAATACTTCGGGAAGATAGCGCTCGTGATCCCAGGCCTCCAAGATCTCGAAATCCAGCCCCTCAATATCCAATGACACGAAGTTTGGCGGAGAAGCGCCGAACTCTCGTTCCAGCATTTCATTGATGCCGACACGCCGAACCTTTTGCACCGCTTCAATCTTCTCCCGCCCCCCGCTCGCCAACGCCAACGCCAAAGCGTGTTCCCTGTCAAGAGTGTTCAAAGTTCGAGAAGACATGACGTACATATCGATCTCGTCAGTGCCTGCGACGCTCACCGCCAGATTCAATACCACGTCTTCAGGTCGCGCTTTCCGTAGCTCCAGACAAAGGTCTGCGTCGGGCTCCACCAACACTCCACGATGGCCTTCACGGTAAAAATGGTAGGTATTGCTTAGCCAAGTCGCGTGATGAGCACCGATATCGAGGTAGCGAATGCTATCCACGCCCAACCACGCAAAAAGGAAGTCCGCGATCATGTCTTCGCCACATTGCGAATAACTCAGCTTCTCTGCATTGGCTCTCGACCGCGCAACAACGCTCTCGCGCTTTCCCTGAACCTTGAGCCTGAGTCTTGAGCCCCATCTTTTCAGCCGCTGCAAGCTGACCACTATGATCTCCTCCGGTGTACGTGGCTCGCCAGCGCGCTTCTTTGACAGTACCGCAAGTTCTTCACTGTTGTATCCCTGCAACAGCTGCCACAGAAACTCAATGCCCAGCCAGCGCGCCCCGACGCCCTGGGGCGTGAGCTTTTCGTAAATGTACAGGTGTTCTACCGCGCGAGCGATGCGGCTTTCATTGAACTTTCTGGTAAGTTGATGGGCGCCATTGGACGAGATAGATACGAGCGGTTGCCGCAGATAGATACATTGCGGACTCGGGCCGACCAACCTGATGTATGCATCGATATCCACAACCCAGCTGAACTTCGTATCGAAAGCAAATTCCGGCCTCTTTCTGAATATCGTTGCGCTGGGTGCCCCGATGAAATTCGCAAACTGCAGAGTCAGAGGACTACGTCTGAATGAATCGACCTGCTCAACACTTGGCGCATGAAGAAAAATTAGGCTGCCATCGTTTTCGCAGGCATTGGCCGCGGAGAACGCCAGCGTTACCGCCGGGTTCATCTGCATTGCCTCCACAAAACGCCCTAGGCTATCGCGGCTTGTCAACCAGTCGTCATGGTGAAGAAACTTGATGAGATCCGTGCTCGCAAGGTCCATCGCCGCGTTCCAATTAGCTGGGGAACCAAGTCTGACAGCATTGCGCCTGTAAACAAAACGGCTATCGTCTGACCACTTCCTGACGAGTTCGTAAACCTCATCCGATTCCGAGTCGTCGGTGACGATAATTTCGAAGTCCTGATAATCCTGGACTAACACGGACTCTATGGTTCGCCTAAGCAATTCCGGCTGTTCATAGGCCGGAATACAAATCGATACCTCGGGTCCCATTTAGAAATACCTAGAAACCCCGAGTGATGTTCCAACCCTGCTCTTTACCCGACGCACAAAGGATTGCACATACCCTTCTCTCCTCGCCTGGCGCAAACCCAGCTCTTGGATTTTCAGGTTGGGCGCACCAACGGACGTTCCCAACACGAATAAGAACTGGTAGACACGGGAAAGCTTGTCCCTGGCTAAGAGCTTCAGAAGAATCCGCGACATCGGCAGGTCGTCTATCTCGATTTCCATCCCCCGCGGATCACGCAGACAATGATACTGAGCGTGG
Organism: uncultured Gammaproteobacteria bacterium; assembly: GCA_963765415.1. Lineage (GTDB taxonomy): Bacteria > Pseudomonadota > Gammaproteobacteria > Chromatiales > Chromatiaceae > CAVXWS01. Next base: position 25,192 of record CAVXWS010000089.1, on the reverse strand, counting down.
GGAAACAGTCCTGCCTCAGAAAAAAGCAAAGACAGGGACTTCAATGTGTAAAAACGCAGATGGGTTCTTTCCAGAATACCGGAATCAACGTAGTCGAACCGTCCGTTAAGCAACGCGATTCGCACCGCAGCAAAGGCGATATTCGGCGTACTCAAAATGATTCGACCTTCAGGCGACAACAACGGCTTTAATTGTTCGAGCATGGGCCGCGGATTCGCAATATGCTCGACCACATCTGCCAAAACGATGAAATCGTACAGTTCTTCCCCCTGAGATGACGCCTCTATAAAGGCCGCGAGGTCGCCACCGAATATGCTGCGATAGTGCGGCTCCGCAATAGTGCGGGCAATAGGGTCCGGCTCGACCGCATCCAGGACCACATCCCTTCCAACATGTTTAAGGAGGCGAGCCAGCACGCCATTGCCCGCTCCCACATCGAGCAGCCTTGTTCCATCGAGGACGACCTGCACAATACGGTTCAATGGATTCGCTTCATCGGCCAGGATCCAGTCTAGCGAGCGGGGATCGAAGGCGAAGCTTTGCTCCGGACGTTCGAATATTCCTCTTGTGGATCCTCGCGTGTGTTTCATAGGGCGCTACGTATCATCCTCGCACTACGTCAGTGCGGAACGCCTCCAGTACACACCCGTCCCATCGATATCCACGATTTCTTCCGAAATATCCATTTCTTCACGAAAATCGTGCACGGCTTTCCTGCATGAAGGGATGCAATAATCATCTATGATCACAAAGCCGCCCGATGAAAGCTTGTGATAAAGACTACGGAAAGCCTGCATCGTGGACTCGTACATGTCGCCATCCAAACGCAACAGCGCCAGTTGCTCCATAGGGGCGCTCGGCAAGGTATCGCTAAACCAACCTTTCAGGAATGCGACCTGATCGTCCAATAGACCATATCCGGCAAAGTTCTGCTTCACCTGCTCCAGCGAAACCCGCAGACTGTCGATGTTATGGTGAAGGTCACCTTTGTCCTCAGGGTACTCTTCCTCGTTAGGCGGCGGCAGTCCCTGGAACGAATCAGCCAACCAGACCTTACGTAGTTCGTCGCCGTATATTTTAAGCGCCCCGCGCATGAATATCGTCGAACCGCCCTTCCAAACACCAGTCTCGATGAAATCACCGGGAATATTGTCCGATATGATGTAATCGATACACATCTGCAGATTATCCAAGCGTTTCATGCCTATCATGGTATGAGCCAGAAGTGGCACTGGCCAATCCTGGCCAAGGGCACGTTTCTTCTGGTCGAACGCTTGCTGACGCACGAGTTTCATACCGTCGGGTAATCTTTTAGCTTTAAACAGAGAACTCTTCTTCGGCTGTTCTACAGGTACAAATTCTTCGTGGCCATGAATCCAGTTCGTGAGGGAACGTTTCAATAAGTCTAGGTAGAGGGCTCTTACATATTCGATATCGGTCTGACTCATGGTGTTTTACTTTCTCAGCTGATGTTCTTAAACGTACAGGGTAGGTCCAGGGGCCCCCATTCCTTCATTCGCTCGAGGTGCATGGTGCGTCTGCGAGGATTCACACCGAAGGTCGCGCAATGCTGCACACTGTCGAGGGTATCTCCACGAAAAAGTACCGTGGCACTAACAAGGTAACGGCCTGGGATAATCGGGAGCTGATCGATGTCGCAAACCACACTGAATGCCCCCTTTGAGCAGTCGATGTCATCGCCCTCTTCCCAAGACGAAAGCACAGTAAAGATGCGCTGACCGTCTAAGGTGTCGATACCAAATGCCACCTGGAGATCCCGTCTGTTTCGATACTGTTCCTCGACTGTCGCCTCTACACACAGGGCCAGCGGTTGCCCGGATTCAATGGCATCATGTTGCGTACCATCGATCCATACGTGCGAAATCTCGACGCCGCCGCTTCCACCACGTCCGGCATTCCTTTCCACGGAATATTGCTCCGACGAGACCTGCGACAGGTATTGCTGTCGCGCCTCGGCAGGTGATCCATCGAACACGAGGCGCCCCTTCTCAATGATCACAGCCCGACTGCAAAGGGCGACCATCGCATCCATGTTGTGAGTTACAAAAAGGATCGTTCGACCCGTCTGGCTCAACTCCTCCATACGCCCAAGACATTTCCGCTGAAAGCTGGCGTCACCCACTGCCAACACCTCGTCCACAATCATGACATCCGGCTCCAGGTGCGCCGCAACCGCAAATGCGAGACGAACATACATACCGGAGGAGTAGCGCTTGACCGGGGTATCGAGGAATCTTTCGATCTCGGCAAAGTCTACTATCTGTTCGAACTTACGCCGCACCTCCTCGAACTTCATCCCAAGAATCGAACCGTTTAAGAAGATGTTTTCTCGGCCTGTCAGTTCAGGGTGAAAACCCGTACCCACCTCCAATAGACTTGACACCCTCCCCTTCAGTACAACCCGCCCCTCCGTCAGTTCGGTGATACGACTGAGTATTTTAAGAAGTGTGGATTTCCCCGCGCCGTTTCTGCCGACGATTCCCAGCCTTTCGCCCTCGCTGACATTGAAGCTGACGTCTCTCAGGGCCCAGAAATCCTCAAACTCATCACCCGATCTCCCGCTGAGTGCTTTCAGCGGTCTCGTTACTGCGCCTACGACTGCAGAGGCGATCTCTTCCCGGAGCGTTCGGTTCTGTTCGGCACGGTGAAGAATCCTGAATCGCTTTGACAACCCACTTACTGATAGTACCGGCGTAATGGTCAAATCACGTCCGCCATGCCGCGCTCGAAGCGCCGGAAAAAAATGATCCCCGATATCAGTAACAAGACCGAAATCCCTATCGACATCATTAATGGCGCCGAGCGTAATACGAAGTTGTCACCCAGCACCGCCCACCTGAATCCGTCGATTACCGCAACCATCGGGTTCAGGGCATAAACCATCTGCCATTTCTCGGGGATAACCGATGCTTGGAACCCAACAGGAGATATATACATCCCGAACTGCAGCAGAAATGGGACGATGAACTGGAAATCCCGGTAACGCACGTTCAGCGATGCAAACCACAAACCGATACCTAGCGCGGCAGAGCACGTGACAATCAGGAACAACGGGATCGTTAGCAGTCGCCAACTGGGTGCAACTTCGAAATACGCCATCAATAACAGGAGCAATACGAAGGCGATCATGAAATCGACCGCGGCGACGAGCACCGAACTGGCCGGCACGAGGATCCGAGGGAAATAGACCTTTGACAGGAGATTCGCATTCGCCACCAGGCTGCCGCTGCTCTCGCTGACTGACGAGGAAAAGAAAAACCACGGCAACATACCCGAGAACACCAGGAGGGAATAAGGCGCTCCTTCCGACGGCAACTGGGCAATTCGCCCGAAGATGAAGGTGAACACCAGCATCGTGATTACCGGCCTCAGCACCGCCCATAGCACCCCGATAACTGTCTGCTTGTACCGAACGGAAATATCGCGCCGGGATAACATCAGAAACAACTCTTTGTAACGAAGCAGATCGGTCCAATACTGCTTGTTCGCACGCCCCGGCTCAAGAACGAGGGTATCTTTTGGCAGTTCACTCATACCGGCTTGGTCGCAAGGACGTTGAGCGAGAAGAACTCGCCAAAAGGCTCTTTAGCCAGGGAAGCGTCCGAGACACCCGGTACAAAGTGGGGGTCGTGCGGATATTCCTGAACTCCCACAAACCCTATGCCTTCGAGGACGTGCTTCATCCAGCAGAAATTGAAGCCTGTCTTGTGAAAGTCATAGGGATCGCCCTGCCCCCCATAAAGCAGCCCAATCCATGGTGAATTACCCGGTGTCTGGAAATGCTGCCAGTTATCCTGATAGATCTTCACGATACGATCGATATCAGGCACGGAGATACGTAATTTTCCCCCTGGTGCCAGGACTTCGTACCAACGGTTCAATACAGAAAGAGCTCTATGATGAGAGAAATGTTCAAGGACGTGGCATGCGTAAATCAGTTCCGCGGAGTTGTCTCTGAAGTTTTCCATTTTCGAGATATCAGATACGACATCGACGGCTGGAGAAGAAAGGATATCCACGTTGCAGAAATTCGGGATACGAATATTCCCGCACCCCAAATGCAATCGCGTTGACTCGGCTGGATTTATCTTACGGAACCGAATACCCGCATACAGTCGAATTCGCCGCAACACACCGCGCGCCAAACGCTTGATTTTCCTCATTACCATTCTCCGACGTAATGTTACCTTCCAGATCTACACTTATACGCAGCGGACTGACTAATCGTTGATCTCAAGAACCCTTCCTAAAAAACTCCATTTATTGCCGTTGAAGTGGACCGAAAGCGGGACGTTTGGATGTATGATCATTGCACCCAGACAATGCTACCGTTTTGGACGCTGGGATCGTGGCTTCTAGACGGTGTGCCTCGAATTCCACGTTCCGGCTATGAAACACGGCTCAGATAGTTTGCCAGCCCTCGCAGGGTAGGGCATGTAGACGGGAAGATAATCCGGCCGAAATCGACGCTTCGTCCGATTTAGAAAAATCGAGTTCTGTGATATGAAGAATAACGTAATCTGTGGGTTTTTAATAGACCGCAGGAGCTGCATGGTTGAGATCTGAGAGTGAATATTCTCTCAATAATTCATTGGCTTGTAGATCATACGCCCTATGACTTCGAGTCCAGGCAGATGCTCCACCACGACGACTCAACTGACTAACGATACATGCTTATGACTTGCCTAGTGATCGGAGCCGGAGGCCACGCCCGCGTCGTTGCCGACACACTCACGGTATTGAATCCGAGAATCCAAATCGTCTTATTGGACGATGAGTATCCTGAGCTTCGTGAATCCGGTGATTTTGTCGTGCTCGACAAACCCAGCAACTTAGTGCTATTCCGCGATCGGTATTCAGTGGGCTATGCTGCGCTGGGAAATGCGCGCGACCGCCTAGAACACCTCCGGCTGTTGAGTCGTTCAGGGTTAAAATCACCGCCACTCGTGCATCCATCAAGTTGGGTCAGCCCAAGGGCGGCATTAGGCTTTGGCACCGTTGTGTTAGCAGGAGCGGTCGTTCAGGCTGGCGCTATAGTGGGCAGCGGTTGCATTATAAATACGTCCGCTTCTGTAGACCACGATTGTCATTTATCGGACGGGGTTCATATTGCTCCTGGTGCTCATATTGCTGGAGGTGTGAAGATAGGATCTCGATCCTGGATTGGTATTGGGTCCGTCGTAAAAGAATATGTGTCGATCGGGGATGATGTAATGGTCGGCGCCGGCTCAGCGGTTATCAATAATGTCTGTGACGGGCAAACCGTCGTAGGTGTTCCCGCCAGACCACTAGCGATCGACGATGAATCGGAAGACACCTGAAACACCATGCTCTGAGTGCCGTCGCTGGCCGTACTATAGCGCCGATGAAATCGAGGCCGCGGTTTCAGTTCTCAGATCGGGCCTTGTCAACTACCACACGGGTGAATTAGGTAAAACGTTCGAAAGCCGGTTTTCTGCGCATTGCGGTACACCATTCGGCATTGCCCTGGCGAACGGCAGCGTCGCCCTGGAATTAGCCCTCAAGGCTTTAAAGATCGGCCCCGGCGACGAGGTAATTGTGACACCGCGCAGCTTTATTGCTTCGGCCAGTTGTGTACCTTTGGTTGGGGCTACACCCATATTCGCAGACGTGGATCTCGACAGTCAGAACCTGACCGCGGAATCCATTGCGGCCCAGATTACTCGAAACACCAAAGCCATTGTCGTCGTCCACCTGGCCGGCTGGCCTTGCGAGATGAATGACATCGTAGAACTTGCCAGTTCCCACGGACTGTATGTGATCGAGGACTGCGCCCAAGCTCATGGCGCGACGTATCTGGGAAGACCGGTTGGCGGTCTCGGTGACATGGGAGCCTTCTCCTTCTGCCAGGACAAGATCATCTCGACAGGAGGAGAGGGCGGCATGCTGGTGCTGAATAATGAGACGGATTTTCTCGCCGCCTGGGCGTACAAAGATCACGGCAGGAGCTTCAAGGAATATCCCGCGAACGCGGCCGGCTCCACGACTCAACAATTGGCGCACGAAAAGTTCGGCACCAACTGGCGGATGACAGAGATACAAGCTGCAATCGGATTGAAGCAACTTGAAAAGCTACCCGACTGGCGGACGAGACGGCAGACAAACGCGTCGATTCTGGCAAGCGCATTCGATCCAATCGGCGTGCTGAGGTCCCCTGTGCCGCCGCACCACCTCGGGCACGCCTACTACAAGTTTTACACCTTTCTGCGGCCGGACCGACTCAAGCGTGCCTGGACGCGGACACGGATCATCGCGCGGCTGGCTGAACTTGGAGTGCGTTGTTTCACGGGGACTTACGGTCAACTGTACAATGAAGCCGCATTCCAGGAACTCGACCTTGTTCAAAACGGACCGCTGCCGAACGCACGGGAACTCGCGGAGACCAGCTTGATGTTCGAGGTCCACCCCACCCTAACGGCAGAAGACATGGAGCGGACGGCGGACGTTACCTGTTCCGTCCTGCAGGACGCACAACGCTAGCATGAAGGATTTTGTCAGCCGGCTCAGGCGGCCAAAGTTCATTTTGCTGCACGATCTGGTCATGGTGCCGATCGCCTGGCTGGGTGCTTATTGGCTGCGCTTCAACCTCGACGCCATACCTGCGCCGTATTTCGACCGGGCTCTGGAGAGTCTGCCGGTCGTCATCCTGTTGCAGGCGATCTCTTTTTCGGTCTTCGGAATGTACCGGGGAGTCTGGCGCTTCGCCTCCATCCCTGATCTGTTACGAATTCTTAAAGCGGTGATTGTTGGCGCACTCGCCATACTGGGTGCACTGTTTGCGATCTATCGTCTGGACGATATTCCCCGTTCTGTACTCATTCTGTACGGGCTTCTGTTGGTACTGGCGGTCTCGGGACCGCGCTTTATCTACCGCTGGCTGAAGGACTATCAACTTGCGTTCGGCGACTCGAAGCGGGTGCTGATCGTGGGCGCCGGCAGTGCCGGAGAGGCCTTAGCGCGTGACCTGCTGCGCACCACCAGCTTCGGTTACCAACCCGTAGCCTTTGTCGACGACAGCCCGCGCAGGCAGGGTCAGGATCTGCACGGCATTCCGGTCAAGGGAAAGATCGACTCGATCCCGCAATGGACACAAAACCTCGACATCGATCTGATCCTCATCGCCATACCGAGCGCGCGCTCGTCGGAGATGCGGCGCATCGTGAACATATGTAGCAGCACGGACGTCACCTTCCGCACACTGCCTACGACCCAGGCGCTGGTTTCGGGCAGGGTCAGCGTCTCGGCGATTCGCCCGGTCTCGATCGAGGACCTGCTCGGACGTGACCCGGTTGCCCTGGACTGGAGCGAAATCCGCTCGGCCATCGGCGCCCGCGCAGTCCTGATCACAGGCGCGGGCGGCTCTATTGGATCCGAGTTGTGTCGACAAGTTGCCAAGCTTAAACCTGAGCGACTGATTCTTCTCGAAAATTCAGAGTTCAACCTGTACTCGATCGAGATGGAACTGCGTAACACGCATCCTGGGGTCCAACTCATTTCCCGACTGGGGGACGTCTGCGACCCGGTGACGGTTGGTTTTGTCTTCGAGCAGTACAAGCCACAGATCGTTTTTCACGCCGCCGCCTATAAACACGTGCCTTTGCTTGAGCCCCATCCCCGGGAGGCGGTACGCAACAACGTGCTTGGCACCCAGACTCTGGCCGATGCCGCAAACACCTTCTGCGCTGAACAGTTTGTACTCATTTCTACCGACAAGGCTGTGAATCCAGCGAACACCATGGGTGCTAGCAAGCGGATCGCCGAGATGTATTGTCAGGCGCTCAACACCGAGTCGAACACACGCTATTCGACTGTTCGCTTCGGAAACGTGCTGGGCTCCGCCGGCAGCGTGGTACCCCTCTTCCAGCGCCAGATCGCCGGCGGCGGTCCGGTGACCGTGACCCACCCGGAAATCGAGCGCTTCTTTATGACCATAACAGAGGCGACGCAACTGATTTTACAGGCCGCCGCCATCGGCACCGGAGGAGACATCTTCGTGCTCGACATGGGCGCGCCGGTAAAGATCGGCTATCTCGCCGAGCAAATGATCCGACTTTCCGGTAAAGAGCCGGATACGGATATTCAGATCGCATTCACCGGCTTGCGGCCCGGCGAGAAGCTATACGAAGAATTGTTCTACGAAAGCGAATCTCTGCGACCGACCGGGCGATCGAAGATTCTGCTCGCAGAGCACCAGACCGCTGACTTAGTCAGACTTCGCAATTCGCTAAATCAGATGAAGTCTGCGGTCGACCACTACAATGAGGCGGAGTTAATGACCCAGATTCGCCAACTCGTGCCGGAGCATCAATTTTCGGAGGCTGCGACCGGACCCGGCAATGGGCAAGGTGTGCCCACCGCGGGCAGCAATTTGATCGCCTTCCCGTCCTCCCAGTGACCGACCGCCACCATCAAGCGAACTGACCAGGTGACACCCAGCCAATCAAGCGGCATCGACTTTACGCAAGACAAATCAGGGATTCTTTATCGGCGCCTGTTGCGTCAGGTCCGACCCTACAGCGTATGGTTTACGATAGGCATCCTCGCCATGATCGGCTTCGCCCTGACCGAAGCAGCCATACCGGCTATTTTGAAACCCATTCTTGACGGCACCTTTGTCGAGAGAAATGAGTTTTACCTATACTGGGCGCCCTTTGGCATCATCGGCCTGTTCTTTGTCAGAGGCCTTACCAGCTTCATCAATGCGACCGCCTTTGCGGCGGTCTCAACAAGAGTGGTGCTGGACCTACGCCGCCAGATGTTCGATCGACTGCTTTCGCTGCCGACTCGTTATTACGATCATCAGTCGACCGGCAACGTCATCTCCAAGCTGACCTACGATGTCACGCAGGTTACCGACGCGGCCACCGAATCGCTGACCGTACTGATCAAGGACAGCGTTACGGTGCTTGGCCTGCTGGCCTTTGTCTTCTGGCTCGATTGGAAACTCAGTCTGTTCGTGTTTCTGCTGTTTCCGGTAATCGCAGTAGTGGTCGTCATCGTGGGTCGGAGACTACGGATACTGAGCCGAGGGCTTCAGAACGCCTTCGGTGATCTGACCCACGTGCTGGAAGAGAGCGTACGCGGTCACAAGGTCGTCAAGATCTTCGGTGGGCAGGCCTATGAACAAGACCTTTTCCATGAAAAGGCCAATTGGGTAAGAAGACTTCAGTTCAAGATTCGAGTTGCCTCGGCGTCGAGTGTCCCGATCGTCGAATTGCTCGGGTCCGTGATTATGGCCATCGTCATCTATATCGGTACTTCACGCGCCACTGAAGACCAGCTCACGGTCGGCGGCTTTGTTGCGTTCTTCACGGCACTGGGACTGCTGTTCTCTCCGATCAAACGTCTCACCCGGGTCAATGAACCCATGCAGCGCGGACTCGCAGCGGCGGAATCGGTATTCGGACTGATCGATCAGGCCCCGGAGCCCGATTCGGGCCAAGCCTCGGCCCTGGAGGGACAGGGGCATTTACAATTCGAGGGGGTTACGTTCGGTTATGACAACACCGAACGCGTCGCGATCGAAGGGTTCAGTCTTGACATACCTCCACGCATGACCACCGCGCTGGCCGGCGCTTCCGGCAGCGGCAAGACGACCGTCGCCAATCTGATTCCGCGTCTCTACAACATCACAGCAGGGCGGATTCTGCTCGACGGCATCGACATCCAGGAACTGAGATTGAACGAACTCAGACGCCGCATCTCCCTGGTCAGCCAGGACGTTGTCCTGTTCAATGACACCATCGCCGCGAACATCGCCTATGGCATGTCATCAATGCCGACGCCCGAAGCGATACGATCGGCGGCCCGCCAGGCCCATGCCCTGGAATTCATTGATCGATTGCCGGAAGGCCTTCACACTCAGGTCGGGGAAAACGGCGTTCGGCTCTCCGGAGGGCAGAGACAGCGTCTGGCGCTGGCCCGGGCGCTGCTGCGGGACGCGAGCATCCTGATTCTCGACGAGGCCACCTCGGCGCTGGACTCCGAGTCCGAACAGGCCGTGCAAGAGGCGCTCGATGCCATGCGGCACAAGAGAACAACGCTGGTTATCGCGCATCGATTGTCCACCATTCAGCGGGCCGATCAGATCGTGGTCATGCGCGCCGGCCGGATCGTTGAAACGGGAAACCACGAAGACCTGCTCACCAACGGCGGGCAGTATGCCGATCTGTACAAGACACAATTCAAACCCTAGCGGTACGACTGCCGAGACACCGAATCGGCTCGACCGCAGCCCCTATTTGTCAAAAAGGGTCGAAAGAATCTCGGTCACCCTTGTCTCGGGATAGTGCTCGAGGCACTGCGCCTCACTGCCGCGATGCCGATCGCAACCCTCCTGATAGCAAGGCACGCAGGGATCGCCGGGCTGCAGTACCCAGACGTTGCCGATCTTCTGCACCGGGGCGCGGTTCTTGAAAGGGCTGGTCTCGCTCGGCGACAGCGCCACGGCCTTCGGCCATGGCGCCCATTTCATGGGATTGCTCGGTCCATAGATCGCGAGGACCGGCGTTCCACAGGCCGCCGCCAGGTGGGTGGTTGCGGTATCCGGTCCGACATAGGCCTTAGCGTGCTCGTACAAGACGCTTAGATCGGCCAGACTCAGTCGCCCCGCCAGGTCGGCAACGGGGAAGCTCAAGGAATTCGCCAAGCGCTGGCAGCCGCTGATTTCGTGCGCGGACGGCCCTCCTGTAAGGACTACTCGCAATCGTGACCGGTTGATGAACTCCGCTGTCCGCAACCAGGCCTTATCCCGCCAGTGCTTGTAGCGCCAGCGCGGATAGGGATGCAGAACCACATAGGGCTCAGTCGTGAAATCAAAGCCCAACAGAGCAGCGAGTTTGTCAGCGCTGGCCGGATCAAAAGGCGGGACGACGGCGAAGTCGCGTTCGATTCCCAGCAGTTCGGCCAGCCTCAGATTCTGCACCACGGTGTGCGTCCGAAGATTGTCCAGCAAAGTCCAGCCATCGAGCATCCAGCGTTTCCAGGCCTCCTGTCGACGCATGCTGGCGACAATCCCGTAGCGTCTCGACGCGGCACACCACGCATACAGCATCGGTCGGTCACCCGACTGAACGGTTACCGCAAGCCGATACCGGCGGCATAATCTACGTAGCAGGCTGAAGAATTCACCCCAGCCGGGACTCTCGGTGACCTCGATCAACCGACTGACGTCCGGATTGCCCTGCAGCATGCCGCCCTTGCCGCGAAAAACCAGCACGTCGATGTCCGACCGCGGATACGCCGACTTCAGGGAACGAACGAGGGGCGTGACCAGCAAGACATCGCCGATCTCACGGGTTGCAATCAGCAAGAGTCGCGGGCCGGTCGCCATGCTCAATCCAGGTACTGGGAAACACCCAGGGTGGTCCGAGGTTGGACCTGTGTGCCATCGAGCACCGTCTTGAGCCGGTCGAGATTCTCGCGTTCATTGGTCCGGTCGTTTTCCGGGTGCCAGAGATGCAGAACCGGTACCGCCCAGTGACCGTCTTTGCGAAACACGCCGTCGGCGATCAGGCGCGCGACCAGGTCGGCGTCCTCGTGTCCCCAGCCCTGATAGCGCTCATCGAATCCGTTGACGGCCAGAAAGTCACACCGCCACACGGCAAGATTGCAGGTTCGCGCCCCGCGCCACTCTCTCGGCCGACGTTTGCGCCAGCGGCCGTCGCCGAAGTAGAGCAAAGGCAGCAGTCGATTGCATTGCCCCCGGAGGCGAAAAAGCAACCAGTCGATCGGCGACCAGTCACACGGCTGCTGGTCGCCGGCCTCGACCCTCTGGGTCAGCATCGGGTTCAACAGCACGCGATTTCCCACCACAAAGCGACCGGGCTCGGCGAGATATCGATGTCGTCCGATGAACGTCGGACAGGGTATCGAGTCGCCATCGAGAAAGACCAGGTAATTCCCCGTGGCCCTGGCGGCGGCCCGATTGCGCACCGCCGCAGCGCGGAAGCCCACGTCTTCCTGCCAGACATGCCGCAGGGGTACGGGCGAATCGCCCGACAGGCTCGCGACCATGGACGCCGTACCCTCGTTCGATCCGTCGTCGGCGACGAGCACTTCTGTGGGCAGATGATGCTGGCGCAACAGCCCCTGAAGCACCCGCCTTAGGGCCTCAGGACGGTTGTAGGTCGTTACCACGACGCTCACCGCGACGTCAGGCGCTTGGTGCATCGACTTCCTGCGCCTGCGGGCGCTGGAGGTAGTAGAGCTTCAGATAGCGATAACAGACACCCTCGGCATTCGATACCGCGAGCATGGAGCCTTTCCTGCCGACGAGGAACCCGAGGCGCAGAACATAGTTCTTGAGAAAGGTCCATAGCCCATGGCGAATCGCCTTGCGCAGTGAATCCCGTTTGCGCGAGCGCAGGTTCTCGGCGCCGGCGCTCGAGTAGCGATCGATCCTCTGCAGTACCTCATCGAGGTCGTGATAGCTGTAGTGCAGCGACGGCGACCGTAGACGGGTCGCATTGAACGAAGGCTCCAAGTCTTTGACCGCGGTCCCGATGTCTTTCAAACGCTCGAGGCCGGTGCGATATCTCCAGGACCTCAGGAAACGCACCTCGACATTTCGAAACCCACCCTCCTCCAGCAGCAGCAGTCGGCCAAGGCGAAACGCTTGATCTCGGTCTTCGCCTTGTGATGAACAGGCCCCACCTCATACCTCTTTTAGGCACTGGCTCCGTGAATACCCGGCGCGCAAGAACGGCTGGCGTCAATCCACCAGCCTGGGACGCGCATTCGAGAATGCAATACCAGCGACGAGTCCAAACCAGGCTCCATCGGTGAAGTCCAGTAGAAGCGAATTGAACAGACAGCCTACCCCCATCGCAACCACCACACCTTGCGCGGCAAATCTCGACTGTGGGTTCAAACCGAAGCTCTTGGCCCACTGGAGGAGCAGGAGCAGGATGAACAACAGCGCACCGCCTACTCCGAGTTCAGCCGCGAGCAAGAGATATTCGTTGTGAGGATTCTCGGTAATCAATATGGAGGGCAGATTCATATCTCTCACTACCTCTTTGTACCCTGCCGAGAACCCACCTGTACCAACACCTAATACCGGATTTTTTTTGATAAGCGTCAGCGTATGTTTATAGAATTCAAGACGCATACTGACAGATCCATCGGCAACAAGTCCCGGCTTGTATTCTATAAACCCGTTAAACGCAGACGACACCCTTTCTTGAAATATGCCTGATGTGAACCACAGCATCATACCGGCGCAGATAAGTAAGACGACGGCTGGCAGAAGACCTCGCAAACCATATTGCTGCCACACGAACAAGAAAAATAATGACGCAAAAACGATATAACCCGTCTTTCCTCCATAGAAAAACAAAAACAAGGGGATCAGAAAACCCAATGCCAATAACCAAACCACACGAGATTCTCGCGAGAGCACGACCCGATGCGCGATCATGTAACAACCAAAGGACAGCATCACCCCTTCGGTAATGTGATTCTTAAAGGCCATGCGTACGCCATGGGCTGGCGGCAACAGTCCAGACCAACGAAGGTAGGCAACGCCGACGATGATCAAGACCCCGATGAGCACGGCGAAATAGGCTCGGTCTTGCCAGATCGTCTCATCAAAGATCGAGACAACGATCGGTATAAATAGTAGAGCCAGATAGTTGTCGACCGTGTCTAACGATTCCGACCAACCGACGCGCGAGTAAAGGGTTCCGATCAGCAACAGACAGAATAATCCAATTGCTATCAATGCCACGACATTCGCTCGAATACGCCGATACTTCAGCGCATAGCGCCCGCTGATGATCCACAGCAGCAAAAGCAGGACCTCGCTGATACTGAGCCAGGCGGTCGGCAATACCAGCGCGATCGCCATGAACACGGCGGCCCATTGCGCACCGCGCTCGGCATGCCGCTGGAACGACCACCGATAGGCGGCTCCAAGTTCATATTGAACACTCGAATTCAAACCTTACTCCCAGGCCTGGTGTCATCGGTGGGTAGATCGGTTGTTTCGCGCACCCAAAGTTCATTCAACGATCGCCAGATCTGCTGTGGTCCCAACTGCTCAAAGCACGCCGGCCGGATGCGCGACTCGCCGGGGTAAACGCAGTGCCGGCGCATGCATGGCGCACAATCGAATACCGCCGTCTTGGCAGCAGCCCGAGATCCGCGGGCGCCGGTCAAACGAGTGCTGGTCGGCCCATAGACCACCACGGTCGGGACACCGAGCGCCGCGGCCACATGGCTAAGCCCCGAATCGACACCGACGATCCCGTTGGCCGCCGACATCGTTTTCGCCAGGGCCGTCAGACCCATGCGCGGCAACAACGCTCCCCCGCCGCCCATCTTGAGAATTCGCTCAGCACGCAAGCGATCGTCAGGCGAACTCCAGGGAATCAACGCTCCGAGACCACTATCGATCGTCAGCGCGGTCAACTCCGCCCAGTAGGCTTCCGGCCAGTGCTTGGACTCCCAGGTAGTGTTCGGCAGGAACACCACGTACGGCAGGACCGAGAACTGCTCGGCCGGCTGCGATCGTAACCCGTAGTCGATACCTTCCGGCCGAGAGAGATAGTCCAGTGCGGAGGCGAACAAATGCCGATTGCGATCGATTGCGTGCTGTTCCCTGGAAACCGAGTAGCGCTGTTCGTAGCACAGCGACGACCGCGGCTCACGCGCCGAACGCCGGTCGAAACCCGCCGCCGGCCCTCGCGCCAAGCGGGCGACGACAGCACTTTTTAGCAACAACCCTTGCGCATCGATGACCAGATCGTAGGCCCGTTCCCGCAGGGCCCGATAGAAACTCTGCACCTCGCCGCCCGCGAAGGCCTTGCGCCAATCCCTGCGCCAGCGGCGCAGAGCGATCGGGATCACCCGGTCGACCGCCGGATGCCAGGCAGGGACCTCGGCAAAGGCCTCCTCAACGACCCAATCGAAGCGGATCCCCGGGATTGCCGAGGCCGCGTCGGTCACGGCCGGAAAGGTGTGCACCAGATCGCCGAGGGAGGATGACTTGACCAGCAGAACGTGCAAATTACTCCAGTTGAATCAGGCCGCGTTCGACCAGCATGTCGAGGATCCGCTCGACGCTGTCTTCGAGAGAGAGCCGGTCGGTCTCGACCACCAACTCGGCCTTATCCGGCGCTTCGTAGGGTGAAGAGATCCCCGTATAGTTCTTGATCAGACCCTCTCGCGCCTTGGCGTACAGCCCCTTGACGTCACGCTGCTCACAGACGTCCAGGCCGCACCTGCAGTAGACCTCGAGGAAGTCTCCGTGGGCGAAGCGCTCGCGGGCCCGCTGGCGCTCGGCGCGGTAGGGCGAGATGAAGGCGGTCAGGGTAATGGTGCCGGCATCGACCAGCAGCTTGGCCGACTCGGCAATCCGGCGCATGTTCTCGCGCCGGTCGTCCTCACTGAAAGTAAGATCCGAACAGAGTCCGTGACGGACGTTGTCGCCGTCCAGTACATAGGTCCGGCAGCCGCGCCGGTGCAAGGTCTCCTCCACCGCGTGCGCCAGGGTGGATTTGCCCGAGCCGGACAGGCCGGTAAACCAGAGCAGGAAGCTCCTGTGGCGGTTCTGCTCCTCACGCCGCTCGCGGGTCACGGTAGCGTGGTGCCAGACCACGTCGGGGCTCTTGTCCGGTTCCTTGCTGTCCTGATGGGTCATCGAATTCTCAAGCTTACGATCATTTCCAAGCATGTCCGGGGTCCGGGTCGAGATCCACGTCTGTGACTCTGGTCCGCCACCGGTCCTTTGCTCCCCTCATCCCAACCTTCTCGCTGAGGAGGGTGTCGCAAAAGCCTATATCCCTTCTCCCGCCGGGAGAAGGCTAGAACGAGGGGACCAGGAAAAACAAGGCCTTTTGGCCTTTCGGCCCCCTCACCCCAACCCTCTCGACTCGGGTTCCCAACTTCGTTCTACCTCCTCCATCCCTGGAGTCGTCCCGGAATGGGAGAGGGGACTCTTACGACACCCTCCTGAGGAAGCATAGGCCCTTCTGTCAAGCCTTCACGGTCTCAGGGTCCCGAAGAGCTCATTCACGGCCGCGTCGACCTGTCCGACGCTCATCTCGGTCAAACAATGTGTGTGTCCCAGCGGGCACTCGCGCTTGAAACAGGGGCTGCAGTCGAGTCCGAGACGAACGATACGATGTCGTAGGTTCAAGGGCGGAGTAAAACCCGGATCCGAAGAGCCGTACAAGGCCACCAACGGTCGATCCAGCGCGGCGGCCACGTGCATCAGACCCGAGTCATTGCTCACCACCGCGTCGGCGAGCGACAGCAGGTCCACCGCCTGGGCAAGCGAGGTGCGTCCGCTCAGGTCGGTGCAATGTGCGCCGGCCTGCACCGCCACCTCGGCGCACACCTCCTGGTCCTTGTGCGAGCCGAACAGCCAGACGTCCCAGTCGCGTTCGACCATCCGCCGCGCCAGTTCGGCAAATCTGGCTGCCGGCCAGCGCTTGGCCGAACCGAACTCGGCCCCGGGGCAGAGCGCCAGCACGGGCCGGCGGACCTGCTTGCGTATACCCAGGTCGTGCATCGCCCGCTGCACATCGATCGCCCGCACCTCCAGCTGCGGCGGCAGGATCTCCGGGGCCTGGCGATCAGCCGCGTCGCCGGCGAGCGCGACGAAGCGTTGCACCGTCATCGGCAGGCGCTGTCTGTCCAGCCGCCGAGCATCGTTCAGGAGTCCGTATCGCGCCTCGCCGAGCCATCCTGTGCGGCGCGGAATACGCGCGGCTAAGGGCACGATCGCCGCCTTCCAGGAATTCGGCAGAACGATCGCCTGCAGGTAGCGCCCGCGCAGCCCCCGCCCCAGCCGCCAGCGTCGCCGCGGCGCGAAGCGGCCATGTTCCAGCGGCATGACGATCGATTCCCGGACCTCGGGCATGCGTGTCAGCAGGGGTTCGCTCCAGGCCGGGGCCAGGACGTCGATCGCGGTATCCGGCTCGGCCCGTCGGATCGCCTTGAACAGGCTCTGCGCCATCACCATGTCGCCTACCCAAGACGGCCCAACGACCAGAACCGGGCCGCCGGCGTTCAATCTTCCAAGTGGTACTTCGCGCCGCAGTAAGGGCAGACGGCCTCGCCGGTCTTCTCGATCGGGAGATAGACCCGCGGGTGCATATTCCACACCTCGTCCCCGGGCAGCGGACAGCTCAGAGGCAGGTCCGCGCGCTTGACCCGATTTACTGCCTGCTGTTGAGTCTTTGCTTCAGCCATTCGTCATCTACTCCCAGATCCGCCGGGACGTTCTCAGCCGACCGTGGTCAGCCAATCGAGGTACTCCGGCGCCCGGCCGTGGACCACGTCGAAGTACTGGGTCTGCAATTGTTCGGTCACCGGACCGCGGCTTCCGGCACCGATGCTGCGGCCGTCGACCTCGCGGATCGGCGTCACCTCGGCCGCGGTGCCGGTGAAAAAGGCCTCGTCGGCGATATAGACCTCGTCGCGGGTGATGCGCTTCTCGACCACCTGGTAGCCGATCTCCTCGGCCAGCCGAATCACGGTCTTGCGGGTGATGCCCGTCCAGGGCCGAGGTCAGGTCCGGCGTGTAGATCACGCCGTCGCGGACGATGAAGATGTTCTCGCCCGAACCCTCCATCACATAGCCCTCGGCGTCGAGCAGCAGGGCCTCGTCGTAGCCCGTGTCCAGGGCCTCCTTCAGCGCCAGCATGGAGTTCATGTAGTTGCCGTTGGCCTTGGCCCTGCACATGGTGATGTTGACGTGATGGCGGGTGAACGACGAGACCCGTATACGGATGCCGCGGCGCATGTTGTCTTCGCCCAGATAGGCGCCCCAGGCCCAGGCGGCGACCATGCAGTGCACCTTGAGGTTGTCGGCGCGCAGACCCATGCCCTCGGAGCCGTAGAAGCACATGGGCCGGATGTAGGCCGACTCCAGGCCGTTTTCGCGCACCGCGGCGCGCTGCGCCTCGTTGAGCGTCTCACGGTCGAACGGCATGTCCATGCCCAGGATATGGGCCGAACGGAACAGCCGGTCGGTGTGCTCCTCCAGCCGGAAGATGGCCGTGCCCTGCTCGGCCTTGTACGCGCGCACGCCCTCGAACACCCCCATGCCGTAGTGCAGGGTGTGGGTGAGCACATGGGTCTTCGCCTCGCGCCAGGGAACCATTTCTCCGTCGAGCCAGATGACCCCGTCGCGATCCGCCATCGTTTGCATCAAATTCTCCAACTACACATCGAGCGGCGCCGCACCGGTTCAGGTGCGGGTCCATGACCGAATCACCGTCACCGCCATCACTCCGACAGCATCAGCTCGGCCCAGATATCGCGCACCATCTGCCGCTCCTCTCTCAACTCATCGAGCGACATCAGACCCGGCGCCTCTTGCAGGGACTGGCGATGGTAGACCGCGCGGAACACCTGGTAGGCATTCGCCAGCAACTCTGCCGACTGGCCGCCCAGCAGTTCATGCCGCGCCAGACCCTCGAGCAACCTGAGATTATCGGTCCAATCGAGCAGGTCCGGGTACCGGCTGGCCCATCGCAGAACCGCATATTGAACCATAAACTCGATATCGGCGATACCACCGTGGCCCTGTTTCAGATCGAAACTCTCGGCGCTGCTGCGGTCGAGGGAGGCACGCATCTTCTCGCGCATCTCGACCACCTCGGTGCGCAGGGCC
This sequence comes from uncultured Gammaproteobacteria bacterium, assembly GCA_963765415.1. GTDB lineage: Bacteria > Pseudomonadota > Gammaproteobacteria > Chromatiales > Chromatiaceae > CAVXWS01. The sequence goes on along the minus strand of CAVXWS010000089.1, from coordinate 6,525 downwards.
TGCGGATCGCGCTCCCGAGTCAGGATCTGGCGGCGAATGGCCTCGAATTCGGCCATCACCCAGGGGTCGCCGGCGATCGGCCGGGCGCGCAGCAGGGCCTGCTGTTCCCAGGTCCAGGCGCTGTCGCGTTGATAGGCCTCGAACGCGGCCAGCGAGCTTACCAACTGCCCGGCATTGCCGTTCGGCCGCAGGCGCATGTCGACCTCGTACAGCACACCGGCCGGCGTTCGGGTGGTGAGCAGATGCACCAGGCGCTGGCCGAAGCGGGCGTAGAACAACGGGTTGGGAACCGACTTCGGCCCTGCGGTGACGGCATTCAGGTCGTTGCTGCCATGCAGGAAAACCATGTCCAGATCCGAGCCGTAGCCCAATTCGATGCCACCGAGCTTGCCGTAACCGATCACGGCGAAGCCGACCCCCTCGCCCGCCAGCCCGCCCGGGCGGCCGTGCTTGGCGAGCATGTGCGCCGAGACGATATGGACCGCCCGCTCCAGAACCGTCTCGGCGATCTCGGTCAGATAGTCGCTGACCACCCGCAGCGGGATCACCTCGGCGATGTCGGCGGCGGCCACCCGCAACCGGTTACCGAGGGCGAACTGGCGCAGCCGCTCCATCTGTTGCTCCAGGTCCACCGGATCGATGTGCATCATCAGCACGTCGAGCTCGGCACGCAGCTCGGCGCGTTGCAGCGGTGAATACAGCCGCCGCGGGTCGAGCAACTCGTCGAGCAGGATCGGCTGATGGATAAGCTGGCTGACGACCCAGGAACTCTCGCTCCCCAGGCGCACCAGCTGCGACAGTGCCAGCGGGTTCTCGACCAGCAGGTCGAGATAGGCCGTGCGGCGGGAGATGGCACTGAGCAGCCGCAACAGGCGCTCGAGCACCACTTCGGCGGCCGGCATCGCCGCGACGGCCTGCAGCAGCAGCGGCATCAACAGATCCAGCCTCTGCCGGCCGCGGGTCGACAACGAGCGGCAGGCCCGGGAGTCGCGGAATGTCTCGAGCCGCTCGAGCGTTTGTTCCGGCTCCGTGAAACCGGCCTCGAGCAGGCGCTCGAGCAGGAGCTCGCGCGGCGACACCCCGTCCCAGACTATCGCCAGGCGCGCCTCCGGCGCCTGTGCCTCGGCATGCGGCGTGGCGAAGACCTTCTGGAACTGCTGGTGCACCTGCTCCCGATGGTGCTCGAGGGCGGCCGCGAACTCATCCCAATTCGCGAAGTTCAAGCTCTGCGCCAGGCGCAGTCTGTCCGCCTCGCCCTTCGGGAGCAGATGCGACTGCTCATCCTGCCAGGCCTGGATCCGGTTCTCGGTCAGGCGCAGAAATTCATAGGCCTCGCCCAGCTGCCGCACCGCATAGCCCGGCAGCAGGCCCTTCTCGCCCAGGCGCCGCAGCACCGCGAGTATGGGCCGGATCTGCAGGTCCGGATCACGCCCGCCGCGCACCAGCTGAAAGGCCTGGCCGATGAATTCGATCTCGCGGATGCCGCCGCGACCGAGCTTGATGTTGGCGTCCATGCCCTTGCGGTGCAGCTCGCGCTCGATCATGCGCTTCATGTCACGGATCGACTCGATCGCACCGAAGTCGATGTACCGACGGTAGACGAACGGCCGCAGCATCTCGCTCAGGTTCTCGCCGGCCTCTCGGTCGCCGGCGATCACCCGTGCCTTGATCATGGCGTAGCGCTCCCAGGCGCGGGCCTGAGTCCCGTAGTAGACCTCGAGCGCGTCGAAGGTCGAGACCAGGGCACCGGCATCGCCGAACGGTCGCAAGCGCATATCCACCCTGAACACGAAACCATCGACGGTGGCCGTGTTCAGGGCCTTGATCAACGCCTGTCCGAGGCGGGTGAAAAAACGTTCGTTGTCGAGCAACCGGGTGCCGTCGGTCTGGCCGGCGGCGGAGTAGGCGAAGATCAGATCGATGTCCGAGGAGAGATTCAGCTCCCGGGCACCGAGCTTGCCCATACCCAGCACGACGAGATGCTGTGCGACGCCCTCACGGTCCCGCGGCGTACCGTCTTTCTGGACGGCCCAGGCGTAGAGCGCCTCAAGCGCCTGATCGACACATTGATCGGCGAGCTCGGAGAGGTCCTCCAGGGTCTCGCCGAGCGGCGCCAGACCGGCCAGGTCGCGCCAGATGATTCGCATCATCTCGCGACGGCGGAACAAGCGCAGCCGGCGCTGCAGCTCCGCCTCGTCGACGACCCCAGTCAAGCGGGTGCGCAGTCTTCCGGCCAGGTCGCCCGACGCATAGCGGTGATGCAGATCGCCGCAATCGAGCAGTTCGAAGAAGGCCGCGGGATCGCGCAGCATCGCCTGGCCCACGAAGTCGCTGCCGCGCCAGACGACCTCGAGTTCGGCGCTCTCGGACGCCGCCAGAGCGGCCGTTCGATCGATCTGCTCGCAGGCGCGCCGCCAGTCCTCGAAAAGCTGGATCAAACGCGGGTCGTTCGGAACAGGATCCGTCACGGTGCTTTGGTCCCGGGCGGCGACTGCATCAGCAATGGTTTTGGGTCAACGTCTTGCAGCGTCTTCGGCCATCTTTTCCAATGTGTCGCTCATCTTCGCGAGCACAGCATCGACACCATCGACCCCATGACGCTTCGCCAGGTAATCGGGCGCATTCCAGGCGATCTGGACCCGATTGGCCTCGTCCAGCCAGACGAGGTACTTCATCGGCAGGTCGATGCCGATCGACTGACCCTTGGCCATCAACAGGGATCCGGCATTGGGGTTGCCGAAGATCAGCACCTGGGTCGGGCGCAGCCGGATGTCGACCCGATCAGCCGCACGGCTGTGGTCAATTCGGGCAAAAACCCGAAAACCACCGACCCGGACCGCCCGCTCGAGCCGGTTCATGGTTCGCTCGACGTCGTGTTCGCTCTCGCGGATCACCAGGCCCTCGGCGGCCTGAGCGATCCCGGCAGCACAGACCCAGATCAAGATCAAAACCAGTTTTACAGACCGCATTGCATCCTCCAGAAATCTTATTAAGTATGGTGTTAGCGTCCTGATTTTCGCTGCTTCGCGGAAAAAACGGAAATGCGCCGAAAGCGCGGCCATCCTGGCTGATGTTGGCCATTTCAGCCAGACGCGACGAAACGCCCCGGCCGGCAAGCCTCAGACCGTGCGGATGCGTCGAACAAAGAAGCGGTTGAAGGGCGCCGAACGGCGATCGATCAGTTGACTGCGGCCTCGGCCGGCGCCGCGATATCGAGCACGGTGAGTAATTCACCGAGATCCGCCAGGATACGATAGTGCGCCACCCGTTCGTCGCGGCGGGTATTGATCAGTGACTGCCGAGCCTGGAATACGTCGTTCTCGGTGTTGAGTAGATCCAGCAGGGTGCGCTGGCCGATATTGAACTGGCGCAGATAGGCGTCTCGGGTAGCCTCGGAAAACTGAACCCGCTCGTCGAGGTAACGCAGCTGTCGCTGAGTGGACTTCAGCGCGCTCCAGGCCAGACGCATGGACTCTTCCAACTCCCGCCGGGTGCGGTTGCGAATCTCTTTGGCCTGATTGACCTCGTGCGCGGTCTGGCGGATGCGCGCCCGATCGGAGCCCCCGTCGTACAGGTTGTAGCGCACCCGCAGCATGGCCGAGAGATCGTCGTTGCGCCCCTCGACGCCGTCGATATTGTCGTTGAGGTTCCCGGCGACCTCGAGGTCGAGCCGCGGATAGAGGTCGCCCTGGGCCACGCGATTCTGGGCCCAGGCCTCTTCAATGTCGGCGTCGGCGGATTTCAGGACCGGATTGTTCGCATAGGCTCGCTCCAGCGCCAGTTCCAGGGACTCCGGCAGACCATCCGGCGATTGATCCGGCACGGTCAGCTCGACCGGCGCTTCCTGCCCGACCACCCGCAGATAGGTGGTCTCGGCATCGGCGACATTGGCCTCGGCCGAGATCAGACTGGCCTCGGCCAGCGCGACGCGGGCATTGACCTGATCGAGATCGGATTTGCGCGACACCCCCGCTTCGCTGCGCAAACGGACCTGATCCTGGATGCGTTTGTGCGTGCGCAGATTATCTTCGGCGAACCATTTCGTTCGCCGGTAGCGCACCAGGTCGAAATAGGCCTCGATCGCTTTCAGCGCCGTGGAGTGAGCGACACCCAGTAGTTCCTGCGCCTTGGCGACAATCCGTGCGCGCTGGCGATCGACCTCATGCTTGGTGGTAAAGCCGTCGAACAGCATCTGCCGGAGCAAAAAGCCGAGTTCCCGGCGCAGCAGCTCCTGGTCACCGTCCACCGCCCGGGTACCCGGACTGTCGGTCCGCTCGTATCCGATACCCCCGGTGAGATCGACATTTGGCAGAAAACCGGCATCGGCCTGGTTGAGTTGCTCGTCCAGGGAGAGGCGCTGCTGGACTCCCGCCAAGACCTCGGGGCTGCCGAGCAGGGCCTGTTCCACCGCCTGTTTCAGATCGATCGCGGCGGCGTGCCCGGGGAAAAGCCCCAACAGCGCCAGCGCGAGCATCCAACTTCTTTTCATCTAGCCTCGATCCTAAGTATGAGATTCGACCCCGGCCGCGCATGTCCCGATGGCGGGCCTGCACCATCCGCAACCCGTCGGCGAAAACCGATCTTTACTGCACTGCACGCGGCCGCGGGCGAATTATCACCGGGATTCCACTTCCCCGCCAGCGGGGATTTACGGCACCAGGTTGACGTCCACCTCGTCGTCGACGTAGAGCTTGGCGCCGCCGGCCTCGTACAGGGCATAACCGTCGCGATAATCCGGGTCGGATACATCCGATATTTGCGACCATCCGTCGGCACTCTGAAGGGTAACGCTGTCTGCGACATCTCCCTCGACGAACAAGACATCGTCCGCATCGGTCACACTCAGGACATCGGAGAGGCTGAGGCTCAATGAATCCCCACCGCTGGAATCGGCCATGTCGACGACTTCGATATTGCTGACCGTCGCACCCAGGTTGCTGACCGAGCCATCGATCTTCAGCGTATCCTCGCCGGCGCCTCCATCGACCACCGTGTCGAGTGCATCGAAGATCAGAATATCGTGGCCACCCTGGCCATTCACCTCGTCGATTCCGGCGCCGCCGTCCAGCGTATCGTCGGCATCGGTGCCGACCAGGATGTCGTCACCGGCACCTCCGTCGATAATCACGCCATCCGACGTGAAGTCGGTCACCAGCGTGCCGACAGACCCGCCGGCGCCGTCAGACTCGTAGGCCATGGTCGCCGTGCTGCCGTCGCTGTAAGTCACCGTGAAGGTGACACCACGCGCTGCGAAGTCCGCACCCGCATCGCTGCCGAGGTTGTCCGTATCTACGCCGAAGCGGAGTTCATCACCCTGCGGTAAACGCACCCGGTGCGAAATCGATCGTCATCACCGGGCCGTCGACCTGACCATTGGCCGGGGAAAAGCTTGCATCCGCGGCATTCAAGCCGGTTAGAGTCCCCAGTGCCGGGCCAAACGAATTGGAACCGGCAACATCGAAGATTGCGTTCGTATCCGCACCGGCCCTGAGGTCGATGACGATCTGGGAAATGGAGATTCCCGCCAATGCGCTGCCGAAGTTGAATGCGAACTGATTTGCACCGGTAGAGTAGGTGCTGCCTGCCGAGACCGAGGCGGTCAGCTCGTTACCCGCCGTCGTCGGACGGCCAATCAGCAGATCAGGACCATCGGTGCCGCTGAAACTGCCGCTGTCGATGCTGACGGTGGTGCGAACCACGTCGATGATGAGAGTAGAAGACTGTGCGTCCCCGTCGGCGTCCACAATTGTGTAGTCGATCGATGTGCCGGCATCGGCAGAAGACGCTCCAGCCGGAGCCAGGTAAGAATAGACCCCTTGCGCAACATCGACGGTGAGAACACCGCCCTGGGTGGTCGTGATGCTCAAGGTTTCGGTCGCCGAATCGAACACCGACCGGTCCGTACCGCTTACCGATACCGTACCGGTGTAAAAATTGTAGGTATAGGTCGTTCCCTCGGAAACCAGAGAGTGGATATAGCCCCCGTCGGCACCGAACAGGCTACCGCCTCCGATCGTCCCGTCGCTGTGCAAATAACCGCTTGCCGCCGTATTCAACGTTGCGGCCAATACGGAGTCCAACTGGGCAAAATCGGAAACGAGAACCGCATCGAGGTCACTGGCCCCCTGGCCGTCGAATGCGATCGGATCCAAGGGAGTGCTGGTGCTGATTCCATTGCCGATGCCAAGTGCAAATGACTTGATCTCGTTGTTGACCAGGAAGTCCCGCCAACCGGTCTCCTCGGACGGGTTGACCCCGACGCTGCCATTGGGCGCGGTCGGCTCCCCGTCGGAGAAGAAATACGCCACGTTCTGCGCCCCTGCGATAGCGCCGATGTCCGTGAAGGCACCCTCCGCGGTTGTCAAGGCCGCATCGTAGTTGGTGGAACCTCCCGAACTGACGGTCGCCAACTCCGCGCGGGCCTCGGCGATGGTCATCCATTCCGCGCCGAGTTCCTGCGCCCCGGAAGAGAACGTCACGAGCCGCACCATGGTCTCGCCGAGTTCGTCGTAACGGTCGAGCGAT
>CAVXWS010000088.1:0-16895 GCA_963765415.1 uncultured Gammaproteobacteria bacterium | reverse complement strand
CGTTTCTCGACAACTGCTATCGCGGCCTGGTGCGTCCGGGCGGCAACCCCCTGGCCAAGGAGTACCTGCAACCGCCATGGCGGTGACCGACGCCAACTGGCGCGGCATCGAGCACCATCCCCGATTCCGGTTTCGCCCTTCGCCCGGCCCGACGCGGCGCACGATGCCCGCAAAACTTCCCCGACTACAACGAACGCGATCGCCACCGTAAAGGCGAGATGCCGCCCGGTTGCGACTGTGCCCGGGTGGTGCTCGGGAAGATCTATCCAAACCAATGCCGGCTGTATGGCAAGGCCTGCGTGCCTCGCAACCCGATCGGCCCCTGCATGGTCTCGGACGAGGGCGCTTGCCGCATCTGGTGGTCGAACGGGGTGCGCGAGGCGGCCTGAACGGCCCCCGGCCGGCGGTTATGGCGGTGTATTCGCCGGCATGAACAGATACGCTGAACACGAAGATCGAGGCCGAGCACCGCCCGGAGATCGACCTGCTCTTGACCTCTTTCGCCGGCCAGGACCGAGGCTTCTTGGCGACGTCGGCGCCAACATGCCGACCACCCTCAATCAAACGAACGATCTGGAACGGGCCGGCCATCCCGGCCCGCTGACCTGCAAATTGCATGAGGGAATCGGAAATTCTGGCAGCGCTGAGTGGTACTTTGTTTGTGGGACAGGACACTAACCCCCTCCCAGCACCCGGGCAAAGCCGCGCAGCAGCTGTGTCGGCAGCGCCAGGTCCTCGGTCTGCTCGATCATCGCCTCGACCGGGCGCCCCGACTTCTCCAGATCAGCCCGATAGTGGTCGATATAGCCGCGCACAATTCGCTGATTGAACTCGGGGTGAAACTGGATCCCCCAGGCGCTGGCACCGATGCGGAAGGCGCGGTTCGGATCCACATTGCTGGCGGCCAGCCGCTCCGTCTCCCACGGGCAGTTCGACCACCGCCTGGCGGTGGCTGGCCTGGACCTGGAAGGCCGGAGGCAGGGCGCCGAACAGTGGATCCTGGGTTGCCCCAGGGTCAGCCGGGTCGACACCGTGCCGACCTCGACGCCGTTCGGATTGTCGCGCACCAGTCCGCCCAGGGCATGGGCGAGCAGCTGATGGCCGAAGCAGATCCCCAGCACCGGCACCCCGTTCTCGACCAGCTGTCGCAGCCAGGCGGCACCCGCCTCGATCCAGTCCGAACCATCGGTCACCATCGCCGAGGACCCGGTCACCAGGACCGCCGGGACCTCGGCCGGATTTGGCAGGGGCTCGCCCAGATGCGGCTTGATCACGGTCGCCTCGGTCCGACTCCAGCCCATACCGTCAAGCATCCAGTCGGCGAAGTCGCCGTCGACGTCGGCCAGGCTCGACAGCTTCTGCCCGGGCTGGACAATGATCAGGCGGGGCCGAGCGATACTCACGGTTTGAACGCCTCGTCCGAGGCCAGCCAGTCCAATTCCTCCGCGCTGCTGTGGCGGCCGAACACCACGTTGCGGTGCGGAAAACGGCCGAAACGGTGGACGATGTCACGGTGGTGGCGAGCCCAGCGAAGGTTGTCGGCGAGCCCGGCGGCCTCGAACAACTCGACCGAGCGGTCCTGATCGGCCAGCGCCTCGCTGTGCATGAAGGGCAGGTAGAGGAAGGCCTTCTCCCGGTCGTCGAAGCCGGCGTCGAAGCCGCTGGCGATGGCGCGCTCGGCCACATCGCGGGAAGCGGCCTCGGTCGAATAGCCTTCCGGCCGGTCGCGAAACATGTTCAGCGGCAACTGATCGAGCACGATCACCAGGGCGAGCGCCCCGCGCGGCGTCGCCTCCCAGGCGCCGAGCGCGCCCGCCGCGGCGGCCCGCCAGGTCGGCTCGAAGCGTAGGCGGACCTCGGCGTCGAACTCGGGCGTGGCGCGAAACCAGCGCTTTACCGCCGATTCCGCAAACCAGAAGCCCAGAACCTCCTCCGGACTCATCCGGTCAGCACCGGGACCAGGTAGCGCCCCCCCGCGCCGACCGCGATGGTGAGCAGGCCGATGACGGTATTGATGCCGACCAGCATGCGGATCTGGGCCAGGCTCTTACCCCCGGCCGGCCAGTCCTGCGCGGCCACGGCGCGCTTGAGGCGCCCATAGGGCGCAAAGAAGACATGCAGGAAGATGGCCACCATCAGCAGACCGAGTCCGAGCATGGCGTGGATGTAGAGCGCCGATCCGCCCATGCCGCCGAACACGGCGAAGATCATCCAGAACCCGGTGACCAGGATCACTGCGATCGAGGCCCACACCCAGGGAAAGAACCGGCCAAAGACCCCCACCCACAGCGACAGCCGGACCGGTGGCTCGAGCTGATCGGCCGCGACCGGACGCAGGCACTGGTGGGCGAAGAACATACCACCGACCCAGATCACCACTGCGACGACGTGCAACAAGACCGCGATACCCATAGACGTTTCACTCCTCAACCTGTGTGGATTTGCGCCGCATTCTAGCAGTCTGTCGGGCTTAGCCGTTTGAAGCGAAAATTCGTGGGCGCGAATCAGATCTGTTTATCGAACGAGGAGAATAGCCGGGACTGTTTGACGAGTTTGATCGGTGCAGTTGATCGCTCTCCACGGATTTGCAGCCAAACAGCGCCGAGTCCGACAGACTGCTTACCCGATCGCCGTTGCGACTCAGCGAGAGACCGTCCGGTGCCTCGCCGGACGCGGGCTCAGGCTCCGATCAGCCGGCGCAGGATCGGCTCCAGCTGCCGTACCACCAGCGAGAAATGCCCCTCTTCGGGCAGAAAACGTGCGTCACAGTTCGGCAGGACGGCGGCATGGTGTCGCCCCATGGCGACCGGGACGATGGTGTCCGCCTCGCCGTGCCACAGCTGCAGCGGTCGGCGGATCCGGGTGAGGTCGATGTCCCAGGGGCGGGTATAGATGCCCAGGTCCTGCGCGGCGGCCTCTCCCCCCTGGCCGAAGGCCTCGGCGAACGAGGCAAGGATCGACGCACGGGTGCCGGGATCGGCCAGGACCTCACGGTCGATGGCCGGCAGATGGCTGGTCATGATCGAGTAGATCGTCTCGGGATGGGCCCGGAACAGCGACCCGGCGACCCGGCCGTAGAACCAGTCGGCCACTCCGGGCAGACGCTGATAGAAGCGAATACCGAAACGCTCCGGCCAGGCCATGTCGGCGCTCGCCTTGGTGTCGGCCAGCTCCCCCAGTCCGCAGACGATCGACACCCCCAGCAGGCGCTCGCCGAGACCGGCCTCGGGCCCGGCGCAGGCCAGGGCGTAGGGCCCGCCACCGGAGACACCGAGCAGATGGAAGCGCTCCAGCCCAAGGCGGTCGGCCACGGAGGCGAGATCCCCCGGCCAGTCGCGCAGCCCGCGCTCAGGCAGGGGATCGGAGGCGCCGAACCCGGGCCGATCGGGGGCGATCAGCCGGACCCCGATCCGCCGCGCAGCGGCATCGCCCAGACGGGCCTCCAGTCGTGAGCCGGGGAAACCATGGCAATACAGCACCGGCACCCCTTCCGGCGCGCCCCACTCCGCATAAGCCAGGCGCCGCCCGTCCGCCAGGGAACAGAATCGCTGCTCGCTGGGCACCGGCTCGACCTATTGCCTGCGAAAGCGCAGATAGAACTGGCCGCGCATGAAATCGAGTCGCTCTGTCAGCTCGAACCCGGCCGCGACCACCTCGGCCGTGACCTCGACCTGACCGGCTCGCACGTGACTCAGAACCCAGGGGTTGCTCAGTCCCGGGACGCGGCGGAAATCGATCAGCACCAGCTCGCCACCCGGTTTCAGTGCGGCGTGAATGCTGCGCAGCGTCGAGCGCGGGTACTCGAAGTGATGGTAGGTGTCGCTGAGGAACACCAGATCGACGCTGTTCGGCGGCAGGCCCACGCCGTGCTGATCATTGACCACCCCGACCACGTTGCGCAGGCCATGATCCCTGGCCCGCTGCACCGTTGCATCGACAAAGTTCTTGGCTATGTCGACGGCATAGATTCGCCCTCGCGGCCCAACGGCCCGGGCCATCATCAGGGTGAAGAAGCCGGTGCCGGCGCCGACATCGGCAACCTTCTGCCCCGGCTGCAGGCGCAGGTGACGGAGTATGTCTTCGCGATGGTCCCAGACCTCACGACCGTCGCGCTCGAACACCCGTTTCCATTGCTGGACATTGGGACTGTCATAGTTGCGATTAATCGAGGGATTGACGTTTTGTTCAGCCGCGAGCGGACCGGCAAGCAGCCAGAGCACGCACAGCCAGAATAGGTTGCGTATCACGAGGTGTCCTCCGAGCGAACTAAGGCCGCCATCCTAAAGTATCTTTAGATGGTCTGGTCGAAGATCCCTGCGATCTGGGCGGGATTTCGGCTCGAGTCGCGGTTCAGCAACACCCGGGAGGTGTCGCTGTGAACCCGACGGGCCAATCGGTTGTCGATAGCGGTATCGAATTGTAAACCGGGCACCGGTTCGGACCGGCCCGATGCCGCGACCCGACGCACGAGTGCAGCGTACTGCGCGCCTGCACTCCGAAAGCGGTCACAGCAACGCCCAGGAGATAACCCATGAGCCGCAACCCGTTCATCGCGCCGTTCGAACAGCTGCCTGAGACCTTGCCGATCTTTCCCCTGCCGGGGGCGATCGTCATGCCGGGCAACGAGCTGCCACTGAACATCTTCGAGCCGCGCTACCTGAATATGGCGAGCGACGCGCTCAGCAACCACCGGATGATCGGCATGATCCAGCCCGATTCAAACGGGCAAGGAGACACCGCACTCTACCAAACCGGCTGCGCGGGCCGGATCACTCAGTACCGCGAGACCAACGACGGCCGTATCGAACTGGTGCTGAGTGGGGTGTGCCGCTTCGACCTGGGAGAAGAACTGCCGACCACGCGCGGCTACCGAATGATCGTGCCGAAATGGTCGCGTTATGCTAGGGACTATGTCGATGACCAGAGCGCCCTGAGCGCAGAGCATGATCTGCTCATTGGAACGCTCAAGCGCTATTTCGAGCTGAAGCAGCTCGACGTTGACTGGTCGGTGCTGGAGCGCCTGTCGCCCCTTCGCCTGATGAACAGCCTGAGCATGGCTCTGCCGCTGAGCGAGCCGGACAAACAGCTGCTGCTTGAAACCGTTGACCCGGGGGAACGACTGAGCGCCTTCGTCGCGTTGCTCGACAGTGAGGCCGAGCGGCCTGACTCGATTACGCGACACTGAGCGCACAATGTTCCGGCGCATGCGAAGATAGCTGTCGAACAGCCGACATCGGCAGACTGATCCCCGGAATCAAACCGAGGCACCCTATGAATCCAGCAGAACATCATGCCGTCATACTCGGCGCCAGCCCGAAGCCCGCACGCTACTCGAACCAGGTGCTTCGCCTGCTGGCCGAGCACGGCTACAGGGTCACGCCGATCCACCCCAAGTTCGCTGAGATCGAGGGCATCCTGACCCAAGCTTCGGTGGCCGAGATCCGGGAGCGCATCGACACCCTGACCCTGTATGTCGGCACCGAGCGTCTGCGGCCGATGATCGACGAGCTGGTAGCCGCGGCCCCGGCCCGGGTGATCTTCAATCCCGGTACCGAGTCGCCCGCACTGCAGGCCCGGCTCGATCAGGCCGGCATCCCCTGGATCGAGGCCTGCACCCTGGTGATGCTCAAGACCGGCACCTTTTTCGGCTGGGAGCGCGCAAGCCGGTCCGTCTGAGCGTCGTGGTCCTTGGTACGGCACTGATCATCGGCGGTCTCTGGTGGGCTTACGACGTGAGGCGTCGACCCGGCCATGCAGGCAAGGACTTTCGCGGCCCGGCAATCATGACCGGCATCGGGGTGCTCACGCTGCTGGCGTACTCGATCTTCCATGCCAAGCTGTGAACGAATTCGGCCAGTGGTTCCGATGTTGTGCGCGCCGCCACAGGAGGTGGCCATCCCGTTCTTGCCATCGATCATTCTTGCCAAACCCGTTCAACGCTCGTGAGACGCCGATCGGGTCGAGCGCATCCTTTGCACTCTGAGCCGCCTTGTCATCCAAACGTCAAAGAACTGCACTCTTGCCTCAACACAGACCCTCCTCACCGCCCCGATCGCCCTACATCACCGCGGCAGGCTACCGTCACCTGCAAGACGAGCAGCAGAACCTGTGGCGCAAGCGCCGCGAGATAGTCAAGCACCTGTCGGCGGCGGCGGCCGAGGGCGACCGCTCGGAGAACGCCGAGTACATCTATCGGAAGAAGCAGCTGCGCGAACTGGACCGACGCATCCGCTACCTGCAGAAACGCCTGCCCGAGCTCAAGGTGGTCGACCTGCACCCCAGTGAACCCGACCGGGTGTTCTTCGGCGCCTGGGTGACACTGGAGAACGAGCAAGGCGACGCGGTCACCTACCGCATCGTCGGTGCCGACGAATTCGACCCCAAGCGCAACTGGATCAGCGTCGACTCGCCCATGGCCCGGGCATTGTTGAAGCGCCAGGTCGATGAAGAGTTCGAGGTCTACACGCCGAACGGTCCATGTATGCACTGCGTGCTGAGCATTCGCTACGACATCGGCGAGAGATGATACAGAATCCGCCCCGTGCCGGGAGGCAGCAACCCGGTTGCAACCACGCCGTGCGGCTTGAATATTGACCACTGTTCCGCCCTGATGCAGATTTTTTTTGCCGCCAAAATCTAATTGGGTTCGGTCTCATGAAGAAACTATTTCTTCCCAGCGTTTTGTTGCCGGTCATCTTGGGTCCCGCGACTGCCGGGGCCTGGATGAAAACCATTGCCGACTAGTATGACGGCCCCTGGCGGGGCGATCACGGGTACGGCTATCCCGGTAACGGATGGGACGGCCACCCCGGATAAGGCTGGCGGGGGTTATCCGGGTTACGGCTGGGGCAGCTATTGGGGTGGTGGACATCCAGACGTTATCGTGATCGGCCTGAGGCCTCCGGGACGAACTTGTTCTGACCTTCACTGAATCGGATTGACGACCGGGCCGGGTGACTTGGCGCAATTTGATTGGGAAGAATGTTGCCTTTTTTTACATGGCGCGCTGGGTTGACGTCGCCAGAATTCACAACCAGTTGGAAATCATGAAGTTTCTACACAGGCATGGAATATGCGTGAGTGATGGCAGAGGGAACGGCGACCAGATAGGTTCTGAATAACCTCGCATTCGAGGCTGATACGATGCAAACAAGTTACAAATTTTATACGGCGCAGTTCGTGCGCCTGTGCTACGAAGGGTCAATCCTGTTTTTTTGCGTCCTGGGTCTGGTTCTGACTGTGGCGCTGGGCGCCTACGGGCTGGAGTCACTCACCTCCTTACTCTAGTGGGCTGCTTGGTAAGAAAACCGGACTGGTGCCGATCTTCAGCACCGAATCTTTCCCAGTACCAATCGCCGCATCTGCGCCTCATTGCGCTCCATGTCTTCCAGCAGCGCCAGCTGCGCCTGGCAGCGGTCGAGGTTCTGACCCGGCCTGGTCGTCTTGAAGTACCGATCGCCCTGCAAATAATCGGCGAGGAAGCGCGCCGCCAGTTCCAGGGTGATCACCCGGGGCGCGACCGCCAACAGCTCCCTTTCGATGTCGGTCAGGATCTCCCCGGCACCGTCGAGATAGCCGCTTACCAGGGCCTCGAACACCTCGAGACGAAAATGCACGCTCGCTGCATCCTCCAGACCGCTGGCCGCGGCGCTGCGCACCAGATCGCCGAAGTCGTGCAGCGCCAGGCCGGGCATCACGGTGTCGAGATCGACCACGCACAGAGGGCGATCGGTGCGGCGATCGAACAGCACGTTGTTCAACTTGGTGTCATTGTGGACCACGCGAATCGGCAACTGCCGATCGTTCAGTAGCTCGGCGGTCGACGCCCGGCCCAGCAAGGCCTCGAGTTCGCGCGCGACCCCGCGGGCGCTAGACAACTCGTCCCGTTCGGCGGCGGCGCGCAGCTCGGCCAGACGCGCCGGGGTATCGTGCAGACCGGGAATACTCGGGTGAATGCTGTCGACCGGCAGGTCCTGCAGATCGCTGAGAAAGTCGCCGAAGGCCCTTGCCGCATCCCGGGCATGGCCGACCCGGTCGGCGCGACGGTATACGTGGCTGCCTTCGATGAACTGGTAGCAGCGCCAGCCGTTACCGTCGGCGTCGGTGATGTACCAACCGCCCTCTAGGGTCGGCAGCAGGCGCAGGGCGCGACGGGTCCAGTCGTCGGGATAGCGCGCCCTGGCCAGGCGCTGCAGATGCTCGGTCACCCGAACGATATTCCCCATGACCAGATCGATGTCCCGCAAGACGGTGCCGTTGATTCGCTGTAGCACGCGGCGTTGCTCTCCGACGGCGGTCGGATAGGCGATGAGAAAGGTCTCGTTGATCAGGCCGTCGCCGAGCTCGGTACAGCGGATCGGTCCCGGATGGTCGTCAAAGGCCGAGAAGGCACGAATCGCCCGGCTCGCCAGATCCTCAGCGTTCTGCATGAAACCCTTTTACATCTGAATGGTCTTGTTGATGATACCCCCATCCTTGCAGCCCTGCCGTCAACGTCCGAACCCGACATGAGTCACCCGTTCGTGGATACCAACCCCCCCGGCAGCGACACCGGCCTGACCGCCCTGGCCGAGTTCGTCATCCGGAATCCGCGGCTGTTCGTGCTGACCGGAGCCGGCTGCAGCGTGCCCTCGGGCATCCCCGACTATCGAGATCGCGACGGGCGCTGGAAGGGCGCCGCACCGATCCAGCACGCCCGCTTCATGCGCGAGACTCGCGCGCGGCAACACTACTGGGCGCGCAGTCTGGTCGGCTGGCCGAAGGTCGAAGCTGCAGAACCGAACGCCGCGCACCGCGCGTTGACCGGTCTGGAGGTGGCCGGACGGGTTCATCAGTTGGTCACTCAAAACGTCGACGGCCTGCACCAGAAGTCCGGCAGCCGCCGGGTGATCGATCTGCACGGTCGGCTCGACCTGGTCGACTGCCAGAGTTGTGGCTGGCGTGAAGCGCGCAGCGGCTTTCAGCAGCGGCTGCTGACGGCCAACCCGGAGTTCGACTTCGTCGCCGGCCCCGACCGACCCGACGGCGACGTACGGCTGCGCAGCGGTTCGACGAGAAAATTCCGGGTGCCGGACTGCCCGAGCTGCGGCGGCATCGTCAAGCCGCACGTGGTCTTCTTCGGCGGCAACGTGCCGCGCGCCCGGGTCGAGCGAGCGATGGCTCGGCTCGCCTCTGCGGACGGCTTGCTGGCGGTAGGCACTTCGCTGGCCGTCTACTCGGGGTACCGTTTCGTCCGCCGCGCCGTCGAGTGCGGCCTGCCGGTGGCCGCCGTCAACCTGGGAAAGACACGCGCCGACCGAGACCTGAGAGTGAAATTGACCGCGCGCTGCGATTTGGCCCTGCCGAAGCTGCTGGCGCGACTTGAACCCGGACTGGACCCCGCCCGTTAGTGCAGTGCGCCATTCTGTTTGGAACTTATTTTGCAGCACCTGGATCGGCAAGCGATCATGCAACTGGCGCAGGGTGCAATAGGCGTTGAGCCGTAATGCACCGTGTACCGGCGGATACGGTGCAACACGCTACGCTATTGCACCTTCATTGCGGGGCCTTCGATTTAGAGCGCCGTTGAATGCGGTGCAGTACGCTCGTCGTTCGCTTGATAAATAGAGTAATTAATTGGGTAACGCGTGTATCATGTCGGCATGCGCAGACCTCAAGATTTCTCCATCGATGCAAGGCGTGTAAGAACGTTGCGACGCTGGTTGCGTTCGACCACCTTGCCACAAGGCCAAATCACCCGGGCGAAGATCATTTTGGGATTGCACGCGGGCAAAACGCCAAGCGACATCGCACGGGAGCAATTGGTGTCCTGCAAGACCGTGCACAAGTGGCGAAACCGGTTTATCGAATCGGGGGTGGACGGTTTGCTGGACGAGCAGCGACCCGGTCGGCCGCCAACGCTGGACGAGAAGACCATCAATCGTGTGCTGACGCTCACCACGCAGTATGTGCCCGAAGAAGCGACGCAGTGGAGTGAGCGATTGATGGCTGCGCATGCGGGTGTGACGCCTTACCAAGTTCGCAAGATCTGGAAAGCGGCGGACCTGCAGCCGCATCGACTCAAGACGTTCAAGATCAGCAACGATCCGCATTTTGCGGAGAAGGTTGTCGATATCGTTGGGCTATACATGAACCCACCGAGCAGCCCACTAGACCGCACCCAGCCGGGTGTCCCACCCGACCTGCACTCGCCTAAGGTATGCGCAGCACTTGTCCGACGACGAGTAGATCTTCGTCGGTAACTCGATCTCTATTTGCCAGGTACAAGACCGGGTACCGGTAACCATCACCATAGAAACGCTTAGCAATCAGCCACAGGGAATCACCGGATCGAACTCGGTACGTCCTCTCGCCTCCGACCGGAGCAACGGCCACGGCGGTAGACTCGACGGGCGTTTGCGGAGACAACGCGATAGCCGGTCGTTTAGAGATCTCGGCATCGATCACAAAGGTCCGATCACCTTCTTCTTGTATAGTCGAAATATACCGATTCCCCGACGTATCGGTTGCCTCGTTAGCACTGGCTACCGCTTTACGCAGTTTCTCTCGACGATGTCGAGGCGACGGATCTTCGACCGGCTTTTCTGGATATGGCAAGGTCCGCGTGCCCGGATCGCTGGGAGCGATAAGCGCCTCGGACACGATACTCCGGATCCGACTGATCCGCGCAGCACCGCTGGATTGATACGTGGCGGTCGACGGGGCTTTCCCCTCGCCTGCCTTGGCCTCTTTGCTCAAGGCTTCGAGATAGACGGCGTTTCCGGCACCATCAGCCGCGGATTCCTCTTTCTCGGTTTCAGTGGCGCTCTCGACAGCTATTGAGCCAACGGGCGTCTCCTCAACCGAGGAGGCAACAGACGCCGACGTCGTCTCTACCGGTTCTGACTGACCGGTTACATCGGTTTCTTGAGCATCGGTTGCAGACGGAACCCGGACACCGGAACCGTCCGGGTTCGAGTCTTGGCCCAGGACCGGCGACATCAGTGACGCACAGACCAAGCCAAGTAGCATGCCGTAATGTCGAATCGTGTTCATGATCGCGCTCCAAATCGGTCGAGACTACACCGGTAAAAACCGGCGGCCCTAGGTTATGGCTAAAAGCCGGATCGATCGACCATTCGGCCGGTCGCCCCCTCTCCCGCCGCGAGAGAGTTGTGGTGAGGGGACCGGGAACAATCCGATTCAAATGAATCCCCTCTTCCTGACCTTCTGCCTGAGGGAGAAGGAACTGTCCATCGATCACCGAATAGCTTGGGGTCTTCCACCCGGCTACCCGAACTCCAAAACCACGGGGCTATTGTTCGGGCAGAGTCGTACTCAGACCCAGTAACTGCCAAACCTGCATGCCGCCACGATAGTAGAGCAACTTTTCCGGGGGATAACCCAGCGACAGCAGATTTTGAATCGCGCGCGGCGACTGGTCACACCAAGGTCCGTTACAAAACAGCAGGAGTTTCTGGGCATGACGAAAATCCCACTCACCGTTCCGCTCTTGCGCATCCAGGGCCTGTAGGATTCGGGCAGTATGCGGATTGTCCGGACCCGAGGCCAAGATGGTCCAGGGGATATTGACCGCGCCCGGTATGGTGCCTTTCCGGTACCACTCCGGCAATCTCGCGTCGATCAACAGACCTCGGTTGGTGCGGACCTTTGTGATTAAAAAATCGAGGAGTTCCAGCTCGCCTACGGTCTCGACACCGATGGCCGCGCGCATGGGGTGAATACAAAAAGGGGGACAAGGGCGTGAAGTCTTGGCAAAGCTGTTGTCCAGCTTGTTGCTGACATCCTGAATCCGTTCGATACGAATCGCGCGCCCTTCATGCTCGAATTTGACGAAAGGAACATTCTCGGCAAGATTCACCTCCAACGCGAATACACCTTGCCCCAAGCCTATCAACATCAAGAATCCGACTAGCGGTAGAAATTTTCGGTTCGTATTTTTGTTCGACATATATCGCATCTTTCTCTCCGGATTGAAATACAGCCAAATGGCTTTTTCTAGATATACTCGTCCGCCTGTTCGTGGAATCACTTCAACTGATCCAGCAGATCTCGCGCCTGTTGATCCGTGATGTCGATTATCAATACCTTCTCCAGTGCGCGCCTCGCCGCTCCCGGATCACCTCGCGTCCTCGCGCTCTGAGAATGCCCGATCAGTTTCGCTTTGATGTCGTTTACACCCTGCTGAGCATCGGCGTTATCGGGATCAATGCGTAGCACCTCTCGATAGATATAGAGCGCGTTATCGAACCTGGGCGCCAGTAACCGATCGGCCTCTAAATGTTTTCTAGCGCGCGTTAACAATGTCGGAATCTCGCGTATCGAGGCCTCGCCCTCGTCCAACGGTATCAAGCGCAGTTCAAGGTCTGAATCACCCCTCAAAACCCGCGACCCAGATCCGGGTCCTTCGACACTGACCAGATTCGCATAGAGGTAGCCGAGTTCACCGTACGGGTCTACTATCTGATACCAGTTCGAACCGTCGATACGACCGGTAACGGTCAAATGCTCGCCCTGAAGTAAAGTCTCCAACGTCGGCGCTTGGGTCGATGGCCGCGTGCGCACAGTCGCTGGTCCGGCAAGCCTACTGATCAGCTGGGATTGATCTAAGATCTGCAACGGCATGCTGCCAAAGCCGTCTTTTTGGTTGATTTGTTCCCAACTCAACCGGGCGACATGACCACTGAATGGGACGTACGACGGGACTACCTGGGAGCTTTCCAGGGATTGATGCGCCACTCGCTTACCCGCGCCTGTCGGAGGCAATATCGACGCCAGGTCCGCATTCCGATTGAAATCATTCGACGTCGGTACGTCGGGACCCGTTGGCACTCGATCGTCTCGTATTGGTTCGCCGGCCGCGGCAAATTTATCGTCGGGTATCTCGGTCGTTCGCAATGGGCCGAAACCGTCGAATCGCGTAGTCGCTTGTTCGGGAAGCACCACCACCTTCGACATGGCGAGCCCGGTACCGGGACCCTCGTCGGACTGGACCTTGACTGTTCCGGGATTCCAAATACCAGTAATCTCATCGGAACCCGGGTCGACCGGTTCGCTGCCGAGAGATGGCCAAACACGATCAATCGGCCATTTCTCCGGCCAAAGACGTTCGACAGATTCCGCCAACGTAGCAAATTTCCGCGGCAAGTCACCTGTGGGAGCAGACAGAAGGACGTAAGACAATGACCCGGTAACGAGCATCGCAGCCATTGCCATCCAACCCCATCGACGTCGCAACCGATGGTCCGGCACCCCGATGCTTGCGGTCCCCTCTCCCTCGCCGTGCGGCACGACCTCGCAAGCAACCGCCTCTGTAGTCCCCGATTCGGCTTCCATGCGATCGATCGGGGTGATCCAGCAATCGCGCGAGACCTGATTCACGATGTCCAAACTGACGTGGTTCGACTCATCCAGCTCTGTCAGGTGCATAGCCAATCCGCAGAGCGAACTGACCTCGCTCTGAACGCCACCCGAGAGCTTGGTGATCCGCTCGATAGCCTCCGCAGAAAAGAAATTTTCGTCTTCGACCCCAGCCGTGTTGAGCTGATGTCGAATGTGCACCACCACCTCGTCTTTACCGAGTGGTGAAAGTGGAAAGACCATCTGGACGACCTCCTGCAGCGGGCAGCCCAAGATAGAACTCAGACGTTCAGCGACATTGTCCGTCCCAGCTAACACCAGCGGCACCCGGACGGTACCGTCCCTGCCGTCGCCGTTCGCGACCTGGAACAGCCCAAGCAGCACTTCGTCGGATGCCGCCTGCGCTTCGTCGATACAGATCAGAACCCGGCGTTTTTCTTGAAGCATCGACAAAGCGTCGTGCAAGACGCGGACGCGCGACTCTTCGCTACTCGGAATCTCGACTCCAGGCGCGAATTGCTGCAACAGCGCCTCTAGCAGCACATCGAATGACTGCGAGGCGGTGAGATAATGATCGAGAAAGACATGATCTGCCTGACATTCCTCGATGATTCTCTTCAGGAGAGTGGTCTTCCCGGTGCCGCCGGGTCCGGTTACCAATGCGTGCCCGCGCCGCGCGCGGATCATGGTCAGCAGCTTTGCCAGGTCGCTCAGCTGTTGTGCATTCAGATAGTGAAAACGCCGTTGATAGCCGCGCTGGAAGGCACGACCGGCGGGTTCTTCCCAAAGTTTCTTGTTGGTCCCCATGGCCTTGGTTCACTGCGTATCATAAACGCAGCGACCTCCGTCTCATGCCGTCGAGCAAGGAATACCGGTTAGGGTCGCAGTTAGACGCCGCGCCCACGCCATTGAGCAACAAACCCCGAGTTTCGATTCTCAATCACCAAAGTCGCTTTGGTGATGGGTTCGTTGCCGTCTTTTTTTAGAACTATACTCCGACGAAAAAGCAACACAAAGCCTGAAGGCACCATCGCTGAAGCAATTCGACACCTGACCGGTGAACGTTCCGGCACCGTTCAGCGCAACCCAGCTTGCGATCAATTTCAGCGATATTTACATTGATTTGTATGTATTAAATACATCGGGGACAACGAGCACTCCAACTTTACGATCTCCAAACTTCTAACGAATGAAATTCCTTAGATAAGGTCTCTCCCGGAATGCCTATTGCGAAAATAAAGTTATTGGGCTCGACAGAAGCCTATGACAGAGTTATTGGAAAGGTGTTGGATGTCCTCTCAATCGGAACTTGGCGCCGGAAAGTCCTAATTGTCAGAAATCGTGACAGACCGTCCGAGCAATACACTTCGTAGGCCGTCCCGAGGGCGTAGGATACACGCTCATGCCGATTCCCCACTTTGTCGGCCGAGTGTAGACAGGTTACGCGACCGACGCACGGGGGCGCCAACAACCGGAAGCGCCAGCTTATGGAATCAAAGACCGCCGGCGTCTTGACTACCGCGGTGCGTCCTTTTTCTTACTACGTCTGATTCGATACCTGGGTCATCTATGAGATAGAAAAAGACTTAGTGGGCCATGCGGATAATTCGGTAACGCATCCCGTGCTCGATCTACGGCAGCCAGGATGGTCTTGGCATCCTTGGTCCACTTGAACGGTTTAGCCAGCGCGCGATTGTGGACCTCGATGAAGTCCATCAGTGCCGCCTTGAGTTCCGGCACGCTGGTAAAAACGCCGCGATAGAGGGCGCGACGTTCAAGCTGGGCAAACCAACCCTCGACAGCGTTCAACCAGGACGCGCTCGTTGGGGTGAAGTGGAAGTGGATATAAGGCCTGGCCTCCAGCCAGTCTCGGATCTCCTTCGTTTTGTGTGCGCTGTGGTTGTCAAGGATGATGTGCAGGTCCTTTCCCTTCGGATGGCGCCGATCGATTTGGCGCAAGAAAGAGAGGAATTCTTTGGCCCGGGTTCGCGCCGCTACCTTGCCCACGATGCGACCGGTCAAGATATTGAATGCCGCATACAGACTCGTTGTCCCGTGGCGTTTGTAGTCGTGGGTCCGGCTGCCGATTTGTCCTGGACTGAGCGGTAACCCCGGCTGGGTGCGGTCTAGTGGGCTGCTTGGTAAGTTCGGTAACACTCAGCCGATCCACAAGCGTTATCGGCAAGGCTCGCGAGCGCCGGACTAGCCGTTGCTAATTTAGCGCCTAGTGGGCCAGGCCGAAGATCGCCGCGCCGAGATAGGCGAGACTGGCAGCGATCAGCCCGATGCTCCAGACCTTCAGCCACATCACCCGGCCCTTGAAGCTCAGCCACAGCAGCGCGCAGCCGATCAGCAGCGCCAGACTGACGGTGAAATTGAGCATGAAGTGCAGACCCTCGGTCTGCGAGTAGACCGGCTCGAGCGGAGCAGTACCGTTGTCCTGATAACGCATGACGATACAGTCTAGAACGTCGCCAGATCGACCGGCAGATACAAGAACACGAACCGCCCCTGCCCGATGTCGACCTTCAGACTCGCGCCATGATGGATGCCGTAGTCGACATAGCCGGGTACGGCGCTGCCGGCATGACATTCACTGGCGTGCTGGGGCGATTCGGAATCACGGTCGCGATCGTACCAGGACAGCAGCATGTGCTCACCCAGCCGGGCGTTGGCTTGGCGTTGGCCAGGGCCATCGCCGCGCGATCGTCGGACAGCGGCGTCTCGGGCTGCGGCTCGATCTGCAGCACACCGTCGAGATCGGCCTCACGGCGGATGGTGCACGCGCTCATGGCCGCCGAATACGCGCGCTGCGGGCTGGATCAGATGAGTTCGGCATCGGTCATCACCTCAACCAGCGACGGGCCCTCGGCCGCGAGGGCCTGCGCCAACGCCGCCGGCAGATCCTCCCGGCGCTCGACGCGAATCCCCAGACCGCCGCAGTCGTTGGCGTAGTGGGCAAAGTTCGGGTTGCGCAGATCGGTCTGCCACACAGGCCAGTGGCCGGCCCGCTGTTCCTTGCTGATCTTGCCCAGCTCGTTGTCGTTGAGCAGCACATGGGTAATGTCCATGCCGTATTTCGCCGCGGTGGTGAACTCGGCCATGTACTGACCGAAACCGCCGTCGCCGCTCACGGAGATCACCTTGCGTCCAGCGAATTCATCGACCCGCTGCGTCACCGCCCAGGCGCCGAGCGCGGCCGGCAGGGCAAAGCCGATCGAGCCGAGATAGCCGGACATGAGGATGCGCTGGCGGCGGCACTCGAAATAGCGGCCGAAGCTGTAGGCGTTGTTGCCGACGTCGACCGCGACCACTGCGTCCTCCGGGCAGGCCTGCGACAGCTCAGCGAACACCGCCGCCGCATTCAGCCCACGGCCGCGGTCGCGCTGGCGCCGTCGGGCCTTCTCATCGCGCCAGATCTGCCACCGCTCGGCCAGTTGCTCGCGCTGGTCCTGCCAGCCGCCGGGACCCAACTGATCGGTCAGCAGCCCGGCGGTGACGCCGATCTCGCCCCAGACCGGTACCTCGACCGGGTG
>CAVXWS010000087.1:0-48454 GCA_963765415.1 uncultured Gammaproteobacteria bacterium | reverse complement strand
GGACCGCTCCGACCCCTTCTTTCTCTCACCCTTTAGAAAAGCCTGGAGTACTTTCGAATAAAACGCAGCCGGGTTGCTAATGTCTCGACCGAGCTGAATTTCAGACAGGGCGGAGTCTTCGCACGTTCTCCGTGCCGCAGTTTGCTGCTCGGGGGAGAGGTTGTAAAACAACCGCACCACGTTCTCCCGCAGCTCAAACTTGGGGATCGCACCCACGTACTTGCCATCCTGGAGAGACCTCTGCAAAATGTTCCCATAAAAGGCGGCAGGCGTTCGAACGACTCTACCCGACTCGATCACGGAACGAGCCGAATCCTCCAGATTCTTGCGCGCGACTGCTTGCTCCAGTGGTGGAAGGCTGTCAAAGAGCGTTTTGCTGCTCCCTTGGAACTTGACTTCCGGAATGTCATCATTGTCGGAAGCCGTGTCCTCGTTGAGAAAGGATTGAAAGAGTGATGTGTGGTAGGCCGCCGGGTTTCGGATGGCGCGACCGGCTCGAAGAGATTTCTGGGCCGCATCTTGACAATATCGTCGCGCCGCTTCCTGCTGGCGCGGAGCCAGCAAGTCAAAGAGATCCAACAGATCGCCGGAGAGTCTAAGGTCAAAAACCTCCTTGTCACTTTCCAGGAAATGCTTGAGTTGCGCGGCGTAAAAGTTGGCAGGATTTTGGATGGCCTTGCCCCGGGCAGCTTCCAAACAGAACTGACGAGCCGCTTCTTGTCTCGCCGGAGATAGAGACTCATAGATAGCGACCGCATCGGTGCCCCGAAGCACAAAGTCCGGAGCAGTGTCGGGAGGCGCAGCCGTCGCCATTGATTCCGGTGCAGGTGCCGTATTCTTTTTGGTCCGGCGATGGTGCTCCATAAGAAACTGCTGGAGCTGAGCACTGTAAAATCCCATCGGGTGTTTGACGTTCTGACCTCTGGCAGATTCCATGCAGAATCGACGCGCCGCGTCCTGCTGTTCCTGCGACAGTGACTCAAAGGAGGCGAGAGCGTCGGCTTTGAGCTCGAACGGTGGTACGGTCGTCTCACCGACCGACGGCTCGGAGGATGATTCGGGCGGCGGCGGCTGCTGCCGTGGTGGATTCTTCTTCTTCGTCGTCACCGGATGCCCTGATCCATGTACTGCTGGAAGTGAGTACCGTAGAATCCAATGGGGTTCTTGATGATGCTGCTCTTTTTGTGACTCTGAGCCGCGGCGTCGCGACAGAACTGACGCGCCTCCTCTTGCTGATCGTAGGGCAGAGCCTTGAAGGCGGCGAGCGCGTCGCCACGGAGCGAAAAGGCGGGCACGGTTGCCTCCTCGGTTGTCGCGGAGGATGGTTCGGATGGTGGTTGTGGCGTCAACTTTTGTATCGGATCGTCGTCCAGGTACTGCTGGAGAAGAGCCGCGTAGAATTTCGCAGCCGGTTGTTGCTTGGTACCGTTGTTCGCAGCAGCAGCTTTGATACAGAATTGACGAGCCGTGTCCTGCTGCTCTGGCGACAGTGACTCAAAGGAGGCGAGCGCCTCGCCACGGAGCTCAAACACGGGGACAACATCCGCCGATGTTGCTGCCGCAGCAGTAGTTGAGGTCGCTGATGTGGTGGATCGTGCAGCGGCGGTAGTCGACCTTTTCTTTTTGGTCTTTTCCAGGTAGACTTTGAGTTGAGCGCCGTAAAAGCCCGCGGGATGCTGGATGTTGTTGTGGCACTTGGCGGCCGCCTGGAGGCAGAACTGGCGTGCTTCTTGCTGCTGCTCCTTGGAAAGGGACTGATAGGATGCGAGAGAGTCATCGACGCGGAGCTCGAATTCGGGGACATCTTCGGTCGTCGTCGTCGTCACGTCCGTGGATAGTCCCGGTTGTTGGTCGGACGGATCCTGGATGGGCACGGTGAAACGGGCCAGCTGGGAGGCGTAATAGTGGGCCGGATTCTGGATGGTTTGGTGGTCTTTCGTCGCGTCGAGGCAAAATGCTTGCGCCTCTTGTTGCAGTTGCGGGGACAGCGACTCGAACAAGCGGAGCGCGTCTCCGCGGAGCTCAAACGCCGGAGGAGACGAAGAGGAGGAAGAGGAAGAAGCCATGCCCGACGACGCTCGTTCGGTGCCGCGGGACCGTGCGGGTCGTCGCGATGGTTGATTCCTACTACCACCGCTACTACTTTGCTGCTGCTGTTGGAGAAATCGCTTGAGATGCGCGGCAAAGAACCCCGCCGGGTTTTGCAGGGTCTCGCCTTTAGCCGCCTCCAAATGGGCCATTTGGAGGCAGTATTGGCGCGCCGCTTCCTGCTGATCGTCGGACAGAGAGCGAAAGACGGCCGCGTCGCGGCCGTGGAGCAACAATTCGGGCCGTTCCGGCGGTTGTGAGCCGGTGGTCGAAACAAGAGACGAAGCAGAAGAATCCTGGGTCCTCCACTGCAGCCGCCCTGCGTCTTCTTCCTCTTCCTGCTGTATCATCTGCTCCACAATCTGCTCCACCGACGTCACAAACAGGGCGCGCTGAAATTTGGGCGTGTTCCAAATGGCCTCGTTCTTGCCGGCCACGCTGCGGAACTTGTGCGTGTAGATCGTGAGAATTTCGGATTGCTGTTGTTCCGATAATCCTTCGAGCCGCCCGAGGGGCAGGCAGGGGGGAAGCATGGCGGGGACGAGCTGAGGGGGAAGGTTGTGTGTAAGCAAAAGCGTCGTCTCCCAGACAGATCCTCTGCCGCAGCAGGGCCGCGACGTCACTGCTGCTAGCCGTCGCGGCGCCGGGGGAGGAGGATGCCGAAGTAGCAGTAGTCGTAGTCGAAGTACTAGACCGCGCGGGAGACGATGCGGTGCTGACGGACGTCGCACTCGTATTCCTCGATGATACTGTCGATCGCCCTCCGTGGCTCTCCTTGTCTCGCGGTTTGGCAGATGCCGCGGAGGCATGCAGGATTCTTTTGTTGCTGCTTGGCTTTGGCCTGTTCCACGGCGCGCGCCAGCAAAAGGGGCGGATCGCAGGCCTGGGCGCGCCGCTGGGCGTCCGGGTTGGAACTCGCCCGGAGGCCCCGCCAGCTTTGATAGCGGTGCGCAAACAGCCGCAACGCTTCCGCTTGCACGTCCAACGATTCCCCTTGCAGCAGTGAGGGACACTGCGCGAGGAGTTCCGCGGTGAGCGGGGGAGGGAGGGTGACCGAGGGATGGAGGCCGTGTGGTGAGGCGGTAGGAGAAGGAGCATCCGAGGTGGAGGAGGCCATGATGATACTGTATGATGTATCTTTCCTCTTCGACACGCCAACGGTGGCCCTGGGGGCGCCAAGCACGGCGCAAAAGTCTCCGACTGTTTCCTACGGGAGGCTCGGAGGGGAAAGACAAGGAGACTGAGAAGCAAGATACGCCAACAGAGCAAGGAGGAGAGTAAGGCACAAAAGCACGGCACTCATCGACACGGCACACAAAGTGGGGACGAGAGGAAGATACAACAAGACGCGCGGTTCGTTCGCTCGCCACTCTCTACAGCCTTGTGATTCTCATTCGGTATCTGGGCTTATATTGCACGTGGCGCGACGTCTCAATGACATTTTCAAAATCGTTGACACCAGTTGACACGCCAGAGGACCTCCCCATCCGACGATCTGATTGGCTGGCTTCGCCTTTTTTTCTGGCTTAGGGGCTTATTCGGGACTAGAGAGTGATAAGAAAGCACATGCAAGCCCGGGAGCGAGCGCAGTCTGTTCCTTCTTTGCGAACCAGCAGGAGGACCCATCACACAAATTCTTTGCTTGCACATACATACTATTCGGAAACCATGATGCAACCGCAACAACCACAGGCACGCTTCTTGGAAGAAGAAGACGACTTTTTTGGAGGCGAGCCCTTTGTGCCGCCCACGTGGAGCCCCATTCGTGTCGCCGGCATTGTCATGCTCGTCGTGACACTGGTCTCGTACGGGATGCTGTTCTACCTGGCGGCGAAGCGACGGAAGCGTCTGATGGTGCAAGGGGAGGAGCAAGATTGCTCCCGTGCCAAGGATAATAACATAAATGATGAGCCAATGAGGGACGCGGTAATAATCTTCGAGAACAAAGTCGACGACCACGAGCCAAGGGAAGATACAGATGACAATACAAATGAGTTCGGGTTTGAAGTCGAGGACGACAAAGATGAAAACAGGAAGTGGTTGGAGGTTGTTTCTGGGGATCAGCATGATGACTCCATTGTTACGAGAAGTGAGGACAATCCAAGAAACGATTACCAAGTCAGTCGCTTGTTTTGTGGTCCCGAGAACCAGGGCTGCTTTTCCCAACTATCCAAAATGAAACAGACCTGGATCACCGAAGTGCGGCCTGTGAAACTTATAGACAACGGCAGCAAGACCAACCATAATGTATCGCTCATCAAGACCAGCCGCAACAGCCACCAACAAGAACAACGGGCCCACTTTCCCTCCTCAACAGCATCGTCTATTGCCTTGGATGCTGTGCCGTTTCCGGCGTTTCTGTGCGACGATGACGACGATAACGACAATGGCGACAATCCTGAGAATAAGTCGCTGGACGAAATAGCCATGGAGGTGTACGATTCGCTGGAACGGGGAAATGAAAACAGTATTATCAGGCCAGCAGCATCAGCAGCGTCAGCGGAAAGGAGGCTGTACGATCCCGAACAAGCCAATGTGTATCCGCCAACGCCGTCGCCAGCACCGGGTGATCGCCGAGCTGATCCAGCACATGGCGCAGATAGGTGGTGCCGAGGTCGATATTGACCGCGGGGTCGTACAGCTTGGTCCGGCGCGGCGCCCGCCGGTTGAGCAGTCGAGTCGCGACCAGCCGCGCCGTGGCCGGCATCAGCTGCATCAGGCCGCGGGCCCCGGCCGGCGAGTGGGCCTTGCGGTTGAAGGCGCTTTCCTGGCGGATGACCGCGTACACCCAGGCCGGTTCGAGTTCATTCTGATCGGAGTGACGGAACACCGTCTCGCCATGCTCCAACGGGAAGCGCAGTTCCAGGTCGTCCCAGTAGCCGGACTTGGCGAGGGTGAAGATCGCCTGATCCTGCCATCCCCAATCCTGTGCGATCTTGGCGGCGGCCCGCAGTCCGGCCTTGTCGAGTGATTGTTGCAGGTAGCGCCATTCCCGCCTGGCTTCGATGGAGCGGTTCAGGGCGAGGAACTCCCGCGCCCGGCGCGTGGCGCCAAGCGCCTCGATGCGTTCGATCGCGTTCGGCTCGACCGGGGTGTCGGCATGGTCGAGCGTGTACGGCAGATCAGCCCGATCCGCGGCGAGAAAGCCGTAATAGCTGCGTTCCCGAGCTACCCCTTGGAAGATCGTCCGGGCCTCCTCACCGCGCCCGACCTGCTCCAGCGCCCGGCCGCGCCAGTAGCGCCAGCGTTCGAGTTCGGCCAGGTCCTGGGGCAAACGCTCCAACCGGGTCAGAAAACCCGGCCAGTCGTGCCGCCGCAGGGCGGCGAGCAGCAAGGCGGTCTGCAGGCGCTGGTCTTCGGCGCGGGGCGTAACGGCCTGCAGAAATTGGTAGGCTCGATCCGAGTCTTCGTCCGCCAGGGCCAAAGCCAGTTGACGTTCGATGTCGTAGCGATCGTCGGCCGAGAAGGGGTATCGGGGCTCGAGCTTGGCCCACAGTGCCAGGGCATCGTACTCGTCGAACCGGCTCAGCCGTCCAACCGCGTGCCCCAGGATGCGTTCCCGATAGGGGTGGGCGTCGCGGAAATCCTCTGTGCGCAGCGCCTGTTGCGGCTCGCGGTGCAGGCGCAGCCACCGATTCAGCCACACCTTGTCGGCATTGCTCAGGTATCGCTCGAGGTACTTGGCCAGTCGCAGCTCGCCGGCCGCCACCGCCAGTTCGATCCGTCGCCACACCATCTGCCCGGTTTGCCGACCGGACTCGCGCCAGGCCTTGAAGACCGGGTCGCAGCTGCTCGGGCGGGAGTGGCCGTGAAGCCAGAGCGATTCGGCCAGATCGAGCGCGCGCGCCCTGTTGCCGGTCTGCAGCAGCGCCTGGGCATAGTGGCAGCGGCGGCTGACGTTGCTGTCGGGTTCGTAGAACAGCAGGTATTCGCGCCACTGTCCGCGCTTGGCCAGTCGGTCCAGCCAGCCGTCACGCAGGCGATCGGCCAAAGGTGTGTCGTGGTGATCGAGCAGAAACCGGCTGATCTTCCGCGTCTGCACCGAGTCCAGCTTGCGTTTGATGTCGGCATATTCGAGGTAGGGGTACAGCGGATAGCCTCGAAGCTGTCGCTTCAAGCGTTCAAAGGTCTTGTGTTGGCCGGCCTGTAAGGCCTTTTCGGCGGCCTCGAACTGCTGTCGTTGCGTCTCGACGTCGATCTTCGCCTGAGCCGGGTTGGCGGCGCACAACGCGAGACAGAACACGCCCAGCAATTGCTGGCGGAGTAATCTCATGACCCGAATGATTTTTGCTGGTTGCATGGGTTCGCCACCCTATCCTGAGTGTGTTTGCATCGACAATTGGGATAATTCCGCTCGCTCATCTTAAGCGGGTATCGGTATCCTGCCCGGCATGATTGAGAGTAAGCAAGATGTTTTCGCCCTGGCGGCGCAGGTCGAGGCGGCCGCCGAACAGGAATTGTGCAGTCGTTGGCACAAGGTAGAGGCGGGTCTGAAGGCGGACGGCAGTGTGATCACAGCGGCCGATCTGGCCATGCAGGCTCGTCTGACCGAGGAGCTGGCCGGTCGCTTCCCACAGGTCCGGATGCTCGGCGAGGAGATGCCGGCGGCGCAACAGGCGCGCCTTTTGTCCGATTCCGATACGCCGCTATGGTGCCTGGATCCGCTCGACGGTACCGGCAACTTCGCCGCCGGTATCCCGTTCTTCTCGGTTTCACTGGCGCTGGTGGTCGATGGAATGGTTCAGGCCGGCGTGGTGCACGACCCGGTGCGCAAAGAGAGCTTTACCGCGGTGCGTGGTGCCGGTGCCTGGTTGAACGGTGAGCCCCTGTCCCCGCGAGGCGACGTCACCGAACTGAGCGCGGCCTCGGGCCTGATCGACTTCAAACGCCTGCGGCCGTCAGTCGCGACGCGGCTTGCGGTACGGCCGCCGTACCGCTCGCAGCGCAGCTTCGGTTCGGTCGCCCTGGATTGGTGCTGGATCGCCGCCGAGCGTTGCCACCTTTATCTGCACGGTGGCCAGCGGCTCTGGGACTATGCCGCCGGCGCCCTGGTGTTGCAGCAGGCCGGCGCCGCCGGCGGACTGCTCGAGCGTCTGGATGGTGACTGGCAGCAGCGTCTGGTCCTGGAGCCGCGCATCGCCGTGGCGGCGAGCACGCCGCAGTTGCTGGCCGAATGGCGAGACTGGTTGCTGGCCGCGCCGAACGTTTAGCATGTTCAACGTTTAGAGTCGCCGATAGGGGATCCTTAAACCCCTCGCCTTCAGGCGATGGATAGGTGTCGTGCTAGGGTTTGCAGCGGTGGCGGTATGAACGAATCGTATCGAAGGCTCCCTTCTCCCCCAGGGAGAAGGACAGGATGAGGGGATCGGAAAGCGAAATGCTCAGGTTTAATTTGATCCCCCTCACCCCAGCCCTCTCCCTGAGGGAGAGGGTGACAGTCGGCCGGATGGCCGACCGATCCGGCTTTCAGCCGTAACCCGAAGCCACCGGCTTTAGCCGGTGGAGTGTTCACAGACGTTCGGCGAGCAGCTCCAGCCAGTGCGTTACGGGCGTGTCGCCGCCCTGCTGCAGGTGCATCAGACAGCCGATGTTGGCGGTCGCGATTCGGGCCGGGCGCCCGGCGTTCAGGGCGGCGAGCTTACGCTCCCGCAGTTGCTCCGAGAGTTCCGCCTGCAGCACCGAGTAGGTGCCGGCCGAGCCGCAGCACAGATGAGCATCGGCGACCGAGGTCAGTTCGAAGCCCAAGTCGTTCAACAGACGCTCGACCCGGCCGCCGAGCCGCTCGCCGTGCTGCAGGGTGCAGGGGGCGTGAAAGGCGATGGATTCGGTGCCGAATCGCCCCGTCAGCGGACTGAGATCCTCCTGTTCCATGAGCTCGACCGGATCCTTGATCGCTGCCGCCACCTGGGCCGCCTTGTCGGCGTAGGCCGGGTCGTCGGCCAGCAGGCGGCCGTACTCTTTGAGATGTACCGCGCAGCCGCTGGCAGTGACCAGCAGACCCTCGGCGCCCAATTCGAGCTCCCGCTGCCAGGCATCGACGTTTCGGCGGGCGATTGCGAGCGATTCCTGCTCGGCGCTGAGGTGATGGGCGAGGGCGCCGCAGCAGCCGGCCGGGGCGCGAACCAGGCTGATGCCGACGCGGTCCAGCACCCGGGCGGCGGCGAGATCGATCTGCGGCGCGGCGACCGGTTGCACACAACCGTCCAGACACAGCCAGCGGCGACGATGGCGCGCCTCGGGCCAGGGGGTGTCCGCGGCCGCCGGCGGTACCTTTTTTCGCAGCCGTGTCGGCAGCAGCGGGCCGACCAGCCGGGCGCTGCCGAACAGCAGCCTGAGCAGGGGGCGGTTCGGCAGCAGTTTGCGCAGGCCGAAGCGGGTCAGACGTTCGAGCGGTGGGCGCCGGGTCTGTTGTTCGACCAGGCCGCGGCCGATGTCGAGTAACTCGCCGTAGGCGACTCCGGACGGACAGGTCGTCTCGCAGGAGCGGCAGGTCAGGCAGCGGTCCAGATGCAAACGGGTGTGGTCTCCGGCGGGTTTACCCTCCAGCACCTCCTTGATCTGATAGATTCTGCCGCGCGGACCGTCCAATTCGTCGCCGAGCAGCTGATAGGTCGGGCAGGTGGCGGTGCAGAACCCGCAATGCACGCAGGCGCGCAGGATTCGGTCGGCGCGTTGACCTTCCGGGGTGTCGCGAATGAAGTCGGCAAGGGCGGTTTGCATGGGTTGCGGTCGATCGATTGAGGCGCGGAAGCGGCGGCAGGGAGTAGGCAATTCTGCTCCGCAAACCTGCGTTTGCCAAACCCGCCGGCGCAACCCTGAAAAAACTACGGTGGAGTTGGGTTGGGAGAACTCGGTATCTTGCACCCGAAAACTACCCGTTTGCTCGGCCGAAATCACCACGGCGCTGCGCATTGTCTGAAGGCCTTTCCGGCCGATGAGCGTCGAGGTGATCGAACTGGCCGAACGGGGCCGGGCCAACCCGGAACTCCAATTCGGTTTCTATTCCGGCGACGCGCGACGACGCGCGCGTGCACACCCGGGTGGCGATCCGCCCTCCGGGCTATCGTCCGGTCATCCCGGCCGAGAGCGATCAAACAACGACTGAGTGAAAAGATATGACAAACGACAATGACGGGCTGGACATGGACCTTTCCAGTGGCATCGCCGCATTCGAGGCCAAGAGTTTCAGCCAGGCCGCGGGCCTGCTCGCGCCCCTGGCCGAGAAAGGCGATGCCGAGGCCCAGTACCGGATGGCGATAATGGCCCAGAACGGGCTGGGTATGGTCGAGAATGAGATGCGCGCCTTCGCCTTCATGAAGGCCGCGGCCGAGGCCGGGCTGGGATTGGCGCAGCACGGTCTCGGATTCATGTATCTCGAAGGCGAATGCGTCGAGAAGCACCCCGAGAAGGCCGCGGAATGGTTTACCAAAGCCGCCGATCAGGGATTGCAGGGATCGATGACCACGCTCGGCATGATGTATCGCGAGGGCAACGGCGTCGAGCGCGACGAGGCGAAGGCCAGCGAGTGGTTTCGCAAGGCCGGCTTCGACGAGTTCTGAAGTAAGCGTTGCCCGGGCTCCAAACGAGCGGCCAGATTTTAAGTTTCGACCTTTCGCGCCGAAGCCTAGAGTGCACAGTAGGACCGAGCTCGATCCAGCGATTCGAGATCACGATCGGCTCGAGCCAGAACGGGCCTTAACTGCGCGTTTTCCTCTGCATCTCGGACGCACCGACCATGAAGCCAGCCATTGCGCGCCTACTCCAGACCCTGTTCCAGGCCGTGGGGCTCAAGACCTTTCGCGCCCAATTCCTCTTCGCCTTCGTGCTGGTCTTCCTGGTCACGGGTCTGGGTGTGGGGTCGCTGCTGGTCAGGCTCGGTGACGACGCCACGGTCATCGATCTCGCCGGACGCCAGCGCATGCTCAGCCAGCGGGTCGCCAAGGAGGCTATGTTGGTGGCCCAGGGGGTCGAGTCGAGAGAAACGGTCAATGAGACCATCCGGCTGTTCGAGACCTCGCATAAGGAACTGCTGAACGGCAACGCCGAGGCGGGCGTCGAGGCGGTGGCCGACCCGGGCCTGCGACAACACCTGGCCCGGGTCTACGGGATATGGGGGACCTACAAGGCCGAGATCAATCGTTATCTCGACGCCCCTTCCCCGGAGCGTCTGCGCGTGATCGACGAACAATCGTCGATCGTGCTCAGTGAGATGAACAAGGGTGTCGCCACGATGGCCGCCGTCGCCAATGCGACCGTGCGCGGCAGCCAGATCTTTTCCCTGGTGGCGGCCGGTGTCGCACTGCTCATCATCTCGATCGGGCGGATCTACGGCGAAGGCCTGTTGATGCAGGGGCTCGAGGCCCTGCGGCAGAGACTCGTCGCGGTCGGTCAGGGTGATTTCTCGCGCCCCATCGAGGTGACGCATCGCGACAATGAACTCGCTGACGCCCTCACCGCTTACAACGACATGCTGGAACAGGTCAGCACCGTCCTCGGCCGTGTCGACGCCACGACGTCCTCGGTTCGCGGTCGGGCCGAGCAGGTCAACGGTATCCTGGCCGACGCCAGCAGCAGAGCGCAGCAGCAACGTTCGGAGATCGAATCGGCGGCGACGGGAATGAACGAGATGTCGATCAGCGTCCTGGAGGTCGCGCGCAATGCCGCCGAGGCGGCGGAAAAGGTGCGCCTCGCCGATTCGGACGCTGAGGCCGGGCGGATCCGGGTCGCGGACGTGATCGAGGACATTAATTCCATGGCCGGCCAGCTCGAGGGCACGGTCGAGGTCATGAAGCATCTCGAGATCGACAGTCAGGAGGTCGGTAAGGTGCTGGCGGTGATCAACGGTATCGCCGAGCAGACCAATCTACTTGCCCTGAATGCGGCGATCGAGGCGGCCCGGGCCGGCGAGATGGGACGGGGTTTCGCCGTGGTGGCGGACGAGGTTCGCACCCTGGCGCAACGGACTCAGGCCTCGACCAAGGAGATCCGCGACATCATCGGCCGCCTGCAGAGTCGTGCCAGCGAGGCCTTGGTCGAGATAGAGTCCGGTCGCGACCACGCCCAAAGCAGTGTCGCCAAGAGTCAGGACGCCGATGCCGCCCTGGACAAGATCGTCGTCGCCGTGTCGGCGATTCGCAACATGAACGCTCAAATCGCCACCGCGGCCGAGGAGCAGAGCCGGGTCGCCGAGGAGCTGAACCAGGGCATCGCCAACATTTCCCTGGTCGCCGATCAGCGCACCATCGAGGCCGAAGATGTGGTCAACACGACCGCCGAGATCCGCGCCGCGATGGCCGAGCTGGCCGAACAGGTCGCGCGCTTCAAGCTGAGTTAGCCGCGCCGGGGGTTCCCCCCTTGCTGCGGCCGGTCCCCGGGCCGGTCTGCCCGCTCAGTGCTCGCGGCGCAGGCGAACGGCCTCGGCCAGTTCGTGCAGCAGCGGCACGCTGTCGTCCCAGCCGATGCAGGCGTCGGTGATGCTCTGGCCGTAGGCCAGCGCCGCGCCCGGCGTGCCAGTCCTGGCGGCCGGCCGACCAGGTGGCTCTCGATCATGACGCCGATGATGCGGCGGTCGCCGCGGGCGATCTGGCCGGCCACGTCCGCGCCGACGTCGACCTGCTTCTGCGTGCTGCTTGCGGCTGTTGGCGTGGCTGAAGTCGATCATCAGGCGCGGTCGCAGGCCGGCCTCCTCCAGCTCCTCGGCCGCGATGTTGACGCTCTCGGTGTCGTAGTTCGGGCGGCTGGCCGCCGCGCAGGATGACGTGGCTGTCCTCGTTGCCGGTGGTGGCGAAGATGGCCGAGTGGCCGTCCTTGGTCAGCGGACAGGAAGTGGTGCGGGCGGGCGCGCGGCGTGCATGGCGTCGATGGCGATCTTCATGTTGCCGTCGGTGCCGTTCTTGAAGCCGACCGGGCAGGACAGGCCGGAGGCCAGCTCGCGGTGGACCTGGCTCTCGGTGGTGCGGGCGCCGATGGCGCCCCAGCTGATCAGGTCGGCGATGTACTGCGGGGTGATCAGGTCGAGGAACTCGGTGCCGGCCGGCAGCGCCCATGCGCGTTGATGTCGAGCAGCAGCTCGCGCGCCAGTGCGCAGGCCCTCGTTGATGTCGAAGCTGCCGTCGAGGTCGGGGTCGTTGATCAGGCCCTTCCAGCCGACCGTGGTGCGCGGCTTCTCGAAGTAGACCCGCATGACGATCAGCAGGTCGTCCGCCAGCTCGTTGCGCGCAGCGGCTTCAGATGCTCGCGCGTACTCGAGCGCCGCCGTCGGGTCGTGGATCGAGCAGGGGCCGATCACGACCAGCAGCCGGTCGTCCTCGCCGTGCAGGATGCGGTGGATCTCGTGGCGTGCCTGGTGCACCGTCTCGGCGGCGGCCTCGGTAATCGGGAATTCCTCGTGCATCAGCGAGGGTGGTACGACTTCGTTGATCCCCTGGATGCGGAGGTCGTCGGTCTTCTGTTGCATGTTGTCTGGCGTCGTTGGTCGCGGCGTTGCCGTTTAAGAAGGTCTCATTATAGACAGGCCCCTGGTGGGCGGTCACAGCGTTGATCCTATATTGCTTGAAGGGATCGGGCGAGAGACAACGGCGGATTCTTCAGAAAACCGATCAGGACAAAAAGTACCGTCGAAGCCGGTGACCTCAGCGAACTCCAAAACCCGTGATGTGTGCCATAAAGTCTCAGCACGGCGTTCGCCCTCGCACAATATACGGGTCAAGAAGCGGCCGCCTTTGCCCGCCGCTTGAGCCAGACGTGCAGGCCCTGGGCATTGAGGTCGATGTCCAATTGCAGGAGTTCGCGTGACCGTTCGGCGGACAGCGCCGGTTGTCGTTGGCGAGCCGCCGTGACCAGCAGATCGTCGACCGCCGCGTTCAGGCGCTCGGCGCGACCGGCCTCGTCGCCGTCGGCCTCTTCACGCAGGGCAATCCGGCGGTGGGCCTCGATGCTGGCGCGCAGATCGTCGACCAGGTCGCCCGGGTTCGCCAGGCGGCCGAAGTGCGTCGGACAGGCGGCGAGCGGCTGCAGCGTCATCATGCGCTGCAGACTGTCGAGCCAGGCGTCGGGATCGAAGGCCACCGGAGTGGTGGTGGCGATCACCCAGGGGCCGGCGGTCGAATCGAACTCTCGATAGGAGAGTCCGAAGGTGTCGCCGGTAAAGATCGTGCGGGTCTCGGTCTCGAAGAAACAGCCGTGGTGATTGGCGTGCCCCGGCGTATCGATGAACCGGATCTCGCGAGTCCCCAAGGGAAACCGGTCGCCCTCGGCGGCGGCGACCACGCGCGATTCCGGGACCGGTTCGAGGTCGCCGTAGAGGCGGTGGAACTCGTCCTCGCCGTAGACGGCCGTCGCGCCCTGCTGCAGGCGAGAGGGGTCGATCATGTGAGGTGCGCCCTTTTCATGGGTGATCAGGGTGGCGTTCGGGCAGGCCGCCACCAGGGCCCCGGCGCCGCCGGCATGGTCGAGGTGGACGTGGGTCGGCATGACGTAGCGCACCGCCTCCGATGTCAGGCCGATCTCGCGGACCACCTCGAGCAGCCGCGGCACGTTGTTCGCCGCGCCCGTGTCGACGAAGGCCAACTCGCCGCCGGAGCGGATCAGATAGCTGGCGGTGTGCCGTGGCCGGTACAGGCCGGTGTCGATGCAATAGATCTCGGCGTCGATCTCTGTGAAGGCGGCGTCGCTCATCGTCGGGCTCCGGTCTGCGGCAAAGCACCGATCATACTGCACTGCAACAAGTCGAATCCAGGCCGGCCGGGCTCGGCCCGGGGCGGGCGGCTTGGCCGTTCGGACTGAAGGTGATGGCGGGGTTCAGCGGGCGCCGGTCTCGACGAGCTGCTTCAGGCGCTGCAGGCCGGTCTCGTACTCGGCGCCGATCAGACCGTCGAGAAACAGCCCTGCATAGCGGCCGAGTATGTCCCAGCCGAATTCGGTGTCGAAGGCCCAGTCTACGCGGGTTACCGCGCCCGTCTCGGACAGGGTCCAGGTGGCGATGCCCTGGCCCTGTTCGCCGAAGTTCAATTCGGTCACTACCCGCCGCCCCGGCTCACTGGCGACAATCTCCTGGGTGCCGCTGCCGACGCCCGCCTGTTCGCTGTCCCAGCGCATCCGCGCGCCGACCCCGTTGTCCGGACCGCTGAATTCGTAGCGCGTATCGGCCGCCTCTTGCGCCCAGGGCGACCAGGCGTTGAAGGCCCTCAGGCTGTCCAGGTGGGGGAATATCTCGGCCGGTGAGGCCTCGATCAGTATCGAGCGCTCGACGTGAGTCTGGCTCGGCAGCAGCAGCCCGACGATGCCCAGTCCAAGGGCAAGGATCAGCAGACCAAAGAACAGAGCCCTGGCGATAGCCATGCTTCGTCTCTCCTAATGTAGTGTTGCGATGCAGCATGCGGCTGCGGCATGATGTCCCGAACTATGACGTCCGCTCACCATGAACCGGGAGAATCTCCGATGGCTCAGCAGACCACCGATCTCAGCGACCGGTTGAACGATGCCGCCCAGGTCGCCGACCCTCTGTTTCGTGACTTCGGCGGCCGGTCTCACTTCAGCGGCCCGATCAGTACGGTCAAGTGCTTCGAGGATAACTCACTGGTGCGGGCGGCGTTGGAGGAACCGGGCAAGGGCCGGGTGCTGGTGGTCGACGGCGGCGGCTCGATGCGCCGTGCCTTGCTTGGCGACATGCTGGCCGGGCTCGGGGTCGACAACGGCTGGGCGGGGGTTCTGGTGTACGGGTGTATCCGTGATTCCGAGGTGATCGCCCGGACCGATATCGGCGTCAAGGCACTGGCGACGCATCCGCGCAAGAGCGTCAAGAAGGGCGGCGGCGAGCGCGACGTGCCGGTGCGCTTCGCCGATGTGAGCTTCGTGCCGGGACATTTTCTCTACGCCGACCCGGACGGGGTACTGGTCACGCCACAGGCCGTCGACTAACCCGCATGTCTCACCGGGCGAACCTGGTGAGACATGCGGGCTAACGCTCGGAAGATGGGCCGGCCGGGCTCGTGGATCAGCCGGATTTCTTCTTCAGCGGCGCGGCCTCGGTGAACGGGTTGTTGGTCAGATAATGCTCTTTGAGCATGTCGAGATAGCGCGCGGCGGCCGGAGTGAGAAATTTGCCGCGCCGGGTCACGGTGCCATAGGTACGGGTGGGAAAGTAGCGGTCCAGCGGCTTGGCGACCAGGTTCTCGGATCCGGTCAGGCAGACGTCGGTGACGATCGAGATCCCCAGGCCGAGTTCGACGTACTTCTTGATCACCTCCCAGCCGCCGGCCTCCAGCGCGACGTCGAACTCCAGATCGTGCTGGCTGAACACCAGTTCCACCACCCGCCAGGTCGACAGGTGGCGCGGCGGCAGAATGAGGCCGTAGGGCGCGATGTCCTTGAGTTCGATTCGCCGCTTGCGCGCCAGCGGGTGTCCTTTGGGCACGATCAGCTGCGGTTGGAAGCTGATCACCGGGTCGTACCGGATGTCGTCCGGGACCTCGAGCATCGAGCCGACGGCGAAATCGACCTCGTCGGCCCGCACCATGGCCAGGCCGTCCCGCCCGGTGACGTTCTGCAGCTTCAATTGGATGCCCGGGTAGTCGTCGGCAAATCGCTTGGTGACCTCGGGCAGCACGTACAGAATAGTCGACTCGCCGGCGGCGATATTCAGTTCGCCGCGCTCGAGATTGCCCATGTGCGCGGCGAAGCTCTCCTGCAGTCGGTCCATGCCTTCCACCAGCGGGCTGGCGAGTTGGTACAGCACCTCGCCCTCCGGGGTCAGGTTGATCTTGGGTCCGCGGCGTTCGAACACGGTGATGCCCAGCTCGCGTTCCAGGGCCTGGATCTGCAGGGTCACCGAGGGTTGGCTGAGAAACAGGATCTCCGCCGCCT
The DNA here is from genome assembly GCA_963765415.1 of uncultured Gammaproteobacteria bacterium. Classification (GTDB taxonomy): domain Bacteria; phylum Pseudomonadota; class Gammaproteobacteria; order Chromatiales; family Chromatiaceae; genus CAVXWS01. The sequence continues at coordinate 32,503 of CAVXWS010000087.1, read as the reverse complement.
CGGTGATGCTGCCGGTCTGCGCGGCGTGGCAGAAGGCGCGCAACTGCTTGAGCCGATTCTGTTTGTAGTAAGGGGCCTTGTTGCCCGTCGCCATCCGGCTGCTCCCGATGTGTGTCGACGCCGATAAGGCGACCGATACTGAGTCATTAATTAATCAAATATTAAGAATTGAAACAATTGGGTTGTCAAATATTGGTGACCCGCTACATTTATTGCAGTGCAGCATGGCGAGACCAGGGTGCTCAGAAGGCGCGAACACCTGGCCGAAGGATTGGGACCTGAACAAATCGAGGTCCGAGTCGCGCCTGTGCAGGGCAGTCGCCGAAGGGCGGATTGTCGCACTGCATCGAAAGCCCGGCGACAGACAGGGCTAGCCAAGACCGGCAAACGGGGCTGACAAAGATCGTCTTTTAAACATCTCAGTCACGGCGCCTAACCGGCGCGCGTCCGGCTACCTGTCCGAACGTTGTCGCCACGGACTTTCGAGTGCGGGCCCAGGGCGTCGGGTCCGGACGCGCAGTGCGGCGACTCGGCGAGCGACCAACAAGGTACGGTTGGGCCGAGCTACAGGGGCCTGGCAAGCGATGACCGCTGCGGTCGTCTAACACGCACCAGGTCCGCGGTGGACCCAACCAACAACGATGAGGCTAAGACTTATGCAAACCCGCGACGAACAGATCAAGGCTCTGGAAAAGGACTGGGCGGAGAATTCCCGCTGGACCGACGTCGAGCGCGGTTACTCGGCCGAAGACGTGGTTCGCCTGCGCGGTTCCGTTCAACCCGAGCACACCTATGCCAGGAACGGTGCTGAAAAGCTCTGGAAGCTGGTCCGCGGCGATGCCAGGAAGGGCTATGTCAACTGCATGGGTGCGATCACCGCCGGTCAGGCGATGCAGCAGGCCAAGGCCGGCATCGAGGCGATTTACCTGTCCGGCTGGCAGGTCGCCGCCGACGGCAACACCTCCGAGACCATGTACCCGGATCAGTCCCTGTACGCCTACGACTCGGTTCCCGACCATGGTTCGTCGCATCAACAACACCTTCAAACGTGCCGACGAGATCCAGTGGTCGCGCGACATCGGACCCGGCGACGAAGGCTACATCGATTACTTCCTGCCCATCGTGGCCGACGCCGAGGCCGGCTTCGGCGGTGTGCTGAACGCCTTCGAACTGATGAAGAACATGATCGCAGGCCGGCGCCGCCGGCGTGCACTTCGAAGACCAGCTGGCGGCCGTGAAGAAATGCGGCCACATGGGCGGCAAGGTACTGGTGCCGACCCAGGAGGCGGTCCAGAAGCTGATCGCCGCGCGCCTGGCCGCCGACGTCATGGGCGTGCCCACCCTGGTGCTGGCCCGTACCGACGCCGAGGCGGCCAACCTGCTGACCAACGACGTCGATGCCAACGACAAGCCCTTCCTGACCGGCGAGCGCACCGCCGAGGGTTTCTACCGGGTCAAGAACGGTCTGGAGCAGGCCATCTCCCGCGGTCTGGCCTATGCGCCGTATGCCGACCTGGTGTGGTGCGAGACCGGCACGCCCGACCTGGGTTTTGCCCGAGAATTCGCCGAGGCGGTGCTCGAGAAGAACCCCAACAAGCTGCTGGCCTACAACTGTTCGCCGTCCTTCAACTGGAGCAAGAACCTGGACGACACGACCATCGCCAAGTTCCAGGACGAACTGTCGGCGATGGGCTACAAGTACCAGTTCATCACCCTGGCCGGCATCCACAACATGTGGTTCAACATGTTCGACCTGGCCTACGACTACGCCCGCGGCGAGGGCATGAAGCACTATGTGGAGAAGGTCCAGGAGCCCGAATTCGCCGCGCGCGACAAGGGCTACACCTTCGTCTCGCACCAGCAGGAAGTCGGCGCCGGCTACTTCGATGACGTCACCACGGTGATTCAGGGCGGCGCCTCGTCGGTGACCGCGCTGACCGGTTCGACCGAAGAAGAGCAGTTCTACGACGACAGCAAGGCGGCGAATGAGTAGCCGCCCGGCGCCAAGGCTTTAGGAATGCACCCCGGCCGCGTGGCGGCGGTCGGGGTGGTCAGGGACTGACGATCCGGTCTGGGTGTCGCGCAAGCGATCCCTGAGCCATGCCATCCTCCAAAGCCCTATTCGCCCCGGCCGTCTGGCCGGGGTTTTTTTATCGCGACGACCGACCGGACGGGTTACTCAGTGCACCCGCACGACGGACACCCGGGCGACCGGGTTGCGCCAGTCGTACTCGGCGGCATCGAGATCGCCGATGTCGTGTATACCGTTGCCGATGTGCACGTAACCCTCGCCGTTTTCATCCGAAGGACCGGCGCCCATGCAGAACGGACCCGGGATGTTCGCGCACAGTTCGTCGTCGACCTCGCTGCCCGCGTCGTAGGCCTTGGCCGAAAACACGGTATGTTTCCTGGGCAGGCGGACGGAATTGATCGCCACGAAGGTGTCGTTGGTCGGGATCAACATGCCGGCGAAGCTCAGACGGTCGAACCGGGAGTTGGCCTTGATCTTGAAGCTCATGGTCTTACCGGGATGGAGCAGATCTCCCGTCCCGGAGGTGTCCAGTACTCGGCGTGGCATGGATGTCAGCAGGTCTGAGAGGGGCAGGGTGTCCCCGCTCTCGGCCAGTATTGCCAGTTCCTCGCTGGCGGGTGCTCCCAGCTTGAATAGCCTGACGCTATTTTTATGAGTCGCGGCGAGAATCGGGGTGAAGGTCTGGCCCGGCGTGATGTTGGTGATGGTCACCTCGTAGGTGCGCGTGCCGTGGTGGCCTGAGTCGGCATTGACCGCGCCAGCGGCCAGCAATGCGGCGCCCAGTAGGCTGATTTTCGTTCTCATGATCTCCGTCTCCCAAGTAAGTGTCGGTTGTGTTCGGCCCGACGGAGCCAGTCCGATGGGCCGAACTGAACACTAGGTCGAAGAGTTCACGAGATCGTCACGAAAAGATGCTGATTCTATTCGCCCTCAAGCCACGTCCGGCCGGATTGTCCCGGGAGCCGCGCAAATGAAATCACCCGGCCTGTGATATTTCCGTGAGATCACCGGTCCATCCTTGGATGGCAGAGAATAGCGGCGTCACGGGTACAGGGCCGATGAATCAAACCGAGTCAGTGCAGGACAAGCAAATCCTCATCGTCGAGGACGAGCCAGATATCGCCGAGCTGCTGGCCTTGCATCTGCGCGATTGCTATCGCGACGTGGTCTGGGCGGAAGACGGCCTGAAGGGCAGGGACCTGGCCTGCTCGCGGGAGTGGGATATGCTCATCCTCGATCTGCGCCTGCCCGGCGTGGACGGCTTGTCGATCTGTCGATCGGTTCGCCAGGAGAGGCCCTGCGTGCCCATACTGATGTTGACTGCCAAGTCCTCGGAACTCGACCGGGTCCTGGGGCTCGAACTGGGCGCCGACGACTATGTGACCAAGCCCTTCAGCGTCGCGGAACTGATGGCCCGGGTGAAGGCGATCTTCCGGCGCGTGGACATGCAGGCTGCGCAGACCCGGCCTGATGTTCAGCAGATCATCGAAGTCGGCGACCTCCGTATCGATCCGGCCACGCGCGAAGTCTTTGTCGCGAGTCGACCGGTCGAACTCACGGCGCGCGAATTCGATCTGTTGCTGCATTTCGTCCAGCATCCGGGTCGTGTGTTCCGTCGCGGCCAGCTGCTGGACGGCGTATGGGGTTATGGCCACGAAGGTTACGAGCACACCGTCAATTCGCACATCAATCGACTGCGGGCGAAGATCGAGCGGGACCCGTCCCATCCGAGTCATATCGTCACGGTCTGGGGTGTCGGCTACAAATTGAATACCGATCGTAGGGTCGACCTCGGCTGATGCGGACCCTGCTCACCAAGCTGGCCGGCACGCTGCTGTTGATCCTGATCCTGGTCGGGTCGGCGCTGTTCGCCTTGGAGCGCTACAGCTCGCAGGCCTATTTCGAGGAGCTGACACAACGCCTCAATGCCCCGATCGCCATGTACGTGACCGGCGCGCAGGTTCTGATGCAAAACGGACAGGTGGACACCGGGGCGCTCACGGCCTTGGCCAGCCAGGCGATGGTGATCAATCCCTCGGTCGAGATCTATCTGCTCGATACCCGGGGGCGCATCCTCGGACACGCCTTGCCCGGAGAAAGCGTACGACTCGAACAGGTCGATCTGGCACCGGTAAAGCGGTTCCTGAGCGGCGCGGCCGAACTGCCGCTGCGCGGTTCCGATCCGCGCTCGCTGCAGAGACGGAAGATATTCTCGGCCGCCGAGGTGCGTTCGGACGGCCAGCTGCAGGGCTATCTTTACGCTGTTCTCGGCGGGCAGAAGTACGACCAGCTGGCCGATTCGATCCGTGACAGCTACGTCCGCAAGATGAGTGTCGGTGCGATCGTCGCCATCATCTCGGTCGCCTTTCTGATCGCGCTGCTGGTTTTTCGCTTGTTGACCCGGCGCCTGACTCGCCTGACCGAATTGGTGCAGAGTTATGCGGAAACCGGCGCCGAACACCAAGCCCGCCTATCGCAGCCCGGCCACCGGGGCGACGAGATCGAGCGCCTCGGGAGTGCCTTCGGCGCCATGTCGACGCGCATCCAGGAGCAGTTCGAACAGTTGAAGGAGAACGATCGACTGCGTCGCGAACTGGTCAGCAATGTGTCGCACGATCTGCGCACCCCGCTCACCGCGATTCAGGGTTACGTCGACACCTTGTTACTGAAGAACGACGTCTTGTCGGAGTCGAAGCGCCAGCAGTATCTCGAGATCACCCGTAGGCACAGCCAGCGACTCGGTCACCTGGTCGCCGATCTGTTCGAGCTGTCGAAACTCGAATCGGCGCGCGTGGCGCCGACTCTCGAGACCTTCTCGCTTGCCGAGCTGCTGCAGGACGTCGCCCAGCAGTTTGAATGGGCTGCTGCCGAGAAGGGTGTGACCATCGACGTCAGAGTCGGCGCGCAGCGGATGCGGGTGGTCGCCGATATCGGGCTGGTGCAGCGGGTGCTGGAGAATCTGCTCAAGAACGCGATCCAGAACACCCCGCAGGGGGGACGGGTGACGCTCGGTGTCAAGCCGCAGGGTGAGCGACTCGTCGTCGCGGTGACCGATACCGGCCGTGGCATACCTGAAAGTCAGATGCCGCTGATCTTCGATCGCTTCTACCGAGCCGAGCCGGAAGAACCTGAAAGCGGCAGCTCGTCGGGCCTGGGCCTGGCGATCGTCAAACGGATCCTGGAACTGCACGGCAGCCGGATCGTCGTCAACAGCGAGGTCGATCACGGCACATGCTTTGAGTTCGATCTGCCGGCGGGGGGAACCTGAGGCCGACCGCGTCTCCCTGTGGCCAATCGACCCGTTCAGGGCGGCGAGAATCCGCGCGCCTCCTTGAAGTTGGCGCCGGCGATGTCCGCCCGATCGAAGCTGGCATTGCGCAGATTGGCGCCTTTGAATCCCGCATTACGAAGCCTGGCGCCGGAGAAATCGGCACCGTACAGATTGGCCTTGGCGAATTGCGCCCTTTCCAGGTCGGCGTCGCGAAAGACGGCGTCCTTGAGATTGGCGCCGGAGAAATCGATCGCCTCCAGATGCGCCCCGGAGAGATCGAGTCCGATCAGGTTGCCGCTCAGCCTGGCGCCGGCCAGTTGCGTCTGCGCCAACCGGACATCGTGCAGCTTGGCGCCCCTCAGGTCGGCCTCGCGCAGGTCGGCCCGGTCGAGATTAGTGCGGCGCAGGGTGGCCTTGTTGAGTCTGGCCTGGTGCAGATTGGCATTCTGCAGCCTGGTATCGGTCAGGTCCGCCTCCTGCAGTTCGGCCCGGTGCAGGCGGACTTCGGAGAGGTCGAGTCCGTTGAGCCGGGTCTTGTCGAGCCTGGCGTAACTCAGGTCAGTCGCGGTCAGACTGGTGATCCCGGACAGGTCGAGCTTTCGCAGGTCCGCCTCCACCAGTGAGCTGCCGCTGAGATCGGCTCGATCCAGCCGCGCATTGTCCAGCCGCGCGTGGTTCAGGTTGGCCTTGTGCAGTCTCGCCCCGCTCAGGTCGGCGCCTTGCAGATTGGCGCCCAATAGATCACTACCGCTGAGATCGGCCGCCGCCAGGTTGGCGCGGCTGAGGCGGGCCTTGGGCAGCGACAGCCCCTGCAGATTGGCGCCGGCGAGATTGACACGTCCCAGACTGGCGCCCTGCAGTTGCGCCCCGCGCAGATCGGCATTGCGCAGATCGGCCTTGTACAGAATCGCCGCACGCAGATCGGCGCCGCGCAGATCGGCGCCCCGCAGCTGCGACCGGGCGAGGTTCTTGCTCCTGAGGTCGGCGCCGGAAAGATCGCAATCCGCACAGGAGCCGCTGGCCAGCAGGCGTTCGACCGCCTCGAGGTCGGCGCCCGGAGCGGTCTGCGAGGCGGCGCCCAAGACCACCAGCAGTGCCATGGTGCAAGGGTGGAGGTTTCGTCTGTGCGCCCTGTTCGGCCAGCGTGTTTCCGACCGGCTCACACCTGATCGTCCGAACGCTTGTGAAAGAAGGTCTCGACCAGATCGACCGGGAAGGGGAAGACGATGGTCGAGCTCTTGTAGTTGGCGACCTCGCTCAGGGTCTGCAGGTAGCGCAGCTGCATGCCTGGCGGGGTTGCGGGTCAGCATCTCGGCGGCGTCGAGCAGTTTTTCCGAGGCCTGCAGCTCGCCCTCGGCGTGGATCACCTTGGCGCGCCGCTCGCGCTCGGCCTCGGCCTGCTTGGCGATGGCGCGCATCATGGTCTCGTCGAGATCGACGTGCTTGATCTCGACGTTGGCCACCTTGATGCCCCAGGCGTCGGTCTGCTGGTCGAGGATGCGTCTGGATGTCGTGCGTTGAGCTGCTCGCGCTCGGCCAGCATCTCGTCGAGCTCGTGCTGGCCGAGCACCGAGCGCAGCGTGGTCTGGGCCAGCTGGCTGGTGGCCATGCAGGAAGTCCTCGACCTGGATGATCGCGCGTTCCGGGTCGACGACGCGGAAGTAGATCACCGCGTTGACCTTGACCGAGACGTTGTCGCGCGAGATCACGTCCTGGGTCGGCACGTCCATGCACGATGGTGCGCAGGTCGACGCGCACCATCTGCTGGATGCCCGGGATGATGATGATCAGGCCCGGGCCCTTGACCTGCCGGAAGCGGCCGAGCAGGAACACCACGCCGCGCTCGTACTCGCGCAGGATCTTGATCGAGGCGAACGCCAGTGCGGCGATGAACAGCACGACACCTAGGATCACTGAGGTTCATTGTCAGAACTCCTCCATGCTCCTCGTCCAGCGGTTCCACGGTCAGTCGCAGACCGTCGATGTGCGGTAACGCGTACCGTTCTGCCCATTGCGCAGCGGGCGCAGCGCCTCGCGCGTTCCAGGTCTCGCTGTGCACCCGCACGCGGCCGTTGCGCTCGAAGTCCTCCAGCGCGACGCCGATCGCGCCGAGCATCTCCTCGCGGCCGCTGACCACCGGCCGCCTGCGGGTCTTGACCGCATAGCCGATCACGCCGACGAACAGCGCGACGCTCGAGCACGGCGAACGTGGCGATCAGCGGTACGGCGACACGCGATCTGGCCGGCCTCGTCGTCGATACAGGATGACCGAGCCGATGACGAAGGCGACGGCCCCGCCGATGCCGAGCGCGCCGAAGCTGGGCACGAAGGCCTCGAGCACCATGAAGGCGATGCCCGAGCAACATCAGCGCCAGGCCGGCGTAGTTGACCGGCAGCGCCTGGAACGCGAACAGCGCGATCAGCAGGCGATGGCGCCGATCACGCCGGGGATCATGGCGCCGGGGTTGGAGAGTTCGAAGATCAGGCCGTAGATGCCGACCAGCATCAGGATGTAGGCGACGTTCGGGTCGGTGATCGCGGACAGCAGCTTGGTGCGCCAGTCGGGCTCGATAGTCGACGATAGCCGCACCCGCCGGTGCTCAGGCGTGACGCTTTCGCCGAGCAGCTGCACCTCGCGTCCGTCGATCTGCTGCGAGCAGATCGGCGCTGTCGTTGGCGATCAGGTCGATGACGCCGTGCTCCAGCGCCTCGCCCGAGGTCAGGTCCTCGGCCTCGCGCACCGCCTTCTCGGCCCATTCGGCGTTGCGCCCGCGCAGCTTGGCCAGGCCGCGGATGAAGGCGGCGGCGTCGTTGATGATCTTGCGCTCCATGGCGCTGCCGGCGTTGATCGCGCCCTTCGGTTCGCTGTCGCTCGAGTCGGTGCGCCGTCTGCGGCCGGCGTGCCGTCGGCGGCGTCCTGCCCGTCGGTGTTCTTGTCGGCGGCCGGTTTCGTATCGCTGTCGTCGGGCAGCCCGGGGAAGCCGCCGAGCTGCACCGGGGTGGCCGAACCCAGGGTGGTGGCCGGGCGCCATGGCGGCGACATGGCAGGCATAGAGGATATAGGTGCCGGCGCTGGCGGCGCGCGCGCCGCTCGGCGCCACATGACAGGCGACCGGCAGCGATGCGGCCAGGATGTCCTTGATGATGTCGCGCATGGCCGCATCCAGGCCGCCCGGGGTGTCCATGCGCAGCACGACCAGCTGGGCGCCGGTCTGCTCGGCCTTGCGCAGGCCCTTGCGGAAGTACTCGGCGGTGATCGGGCCGATGCTGCCGTCGATCTCCATCACCAGGGCGGCGTCCGGGCGCTCGTCGACCTCCGTGACCGCCCAGGGTGCGTTGCCCGCCAGCAGGACCGCCAGCAGGAGCAGCATCCACCCTCCGAGTGCGTAAGGCTTGGTCATCTTGTTCGCCATCTGAACCGGCTCTCTCGACCTTTACGGCCGCTTCGCGGCCACGGATTCACATGCGCCACACAAGCTACGCCCAATGCGGGCGAGGGGCAAACACCCTGGGGAGTGCTCGGCGGCGTCTGTCCGGTTGGACCGGGGATCGGTGACGGCGTTCGGCGCCGCAAAAGCGCCGCCGGTTTCGTTAAGATGCCGACTGTGCCTTTAGCCGGCGGAGTGGCCGCATGAAAGACCCGAAAGCCGATCTGCGGGATCGAATCAGCATCTACGGCCCTGCGGCGCTGCTGGTGGTGCTCGCCTTCGCCGTGGCCTTTTACTTCGTCAAACCGGCACCGCCGACCCGGGTGCTGATGTCGACCGGCGATCCGGCCGGCGCCTACCAGGCCTTCGCCGAGCGCTATGCCGGGATACTGGCGCGCGAAGGGATCGAGCTGGTGCTGATGCCGAGCGCGGGCTCGGTGGAAAATGTCGGGCGCCTGATCGCCGGCGAGGCCGATGTCGCCCTCGTTCAGGGCGGTACAGCCCTAGCCGGCGAGAGCAGCGGCCTGCATGCCCTGGGCAGTGTCTTCTTCGAGCCGCTGTGGCTGTTCCATCGCCAGGGGCTGGAACTGGACCGACTCCCGGGGCTGGCCGGTCTGCGGGTGGCGGTCGGTCCGCCCGGTTCGGGCACCCACGAGCTGGTGACGCGCCTGCTGGAGGACAATGGCGTCCTCGATCGCGTGATACTGCGCGACGAGGGCGGCGAGGCGGCGGTCCGGGCGTTGGAACTGGGCGAGCTGGACGCGGTGTTCCTGGTCAGCTCGGCGGCCTCGGAGCTGGTCGATCGGCTGCTGAGAGACCCCGAGGTGGAGCTCGCCAGCTTCGAGCGGGCCGAGGCCTACGTGCGGCGCTATCGCTACCTGAGCAGCGTCAGTCTGCCCGAGGGGGCGGTCGACCTGGCCGCGAATCTCCCGCAGCGGCCGATCCGGCTGCTGGCGCCGGCGGCCAGCCTGGTCGGCGTCGCCAATCTGCACCCGGCGATCACCGATCTCATGCTGCAGGCCGCCGACCAGGTTCACGGCAGCGGCGGCTGGTTCGAGCGCGCCGGCCAGTTCCCCTCGGGAGAGTTGATCGATTACCCCTTGAGCAAGGAGGCGAGCCGCTACTACAAGTTCGGCCCGCCCTTGTTGCAACGCTTCCTGCCGTTCTGGGTGGCCTCGCTGGTCGACCGCCTGAAGGTCATGCTGCTGCCCCTGGTGGTGCTGATGCTGCCGCTGTTCAAGGTGATGCCGCCGATCTACAGCTGGCGCATGCGGGCCCGCATCTATCGTTGGTACGACCGGCTCGAGGAGGTGGACTTCGCCTTCAAGCACGATGACGCCGGGAATCTCCCCGCGCTGCTGGCCGAGCTCGATCGTCTCGAACAAGACGTCCGCCGCGTGCAGGTGCCCTTGTCGTTCGCCAGCCAGTTGTACCATCTGCGCCAGCACATCGATCTGGTGCGACAGAAGATCCAGGACGGCATATAGGTCAGGCGCCGGCGACGGGCGGAGGCGGAGCGGTTCGGGGCCGGTTGTCTCGTGGACGGAGGCTCAGGCGGACCCGGATGCCGCGGCAGGGGAGGGTTCCTGCGCCGACTCGGCGACCTCGAGCAACCGCCGCCGGTCGTTCAGATGAATCACCCGGCGACTGATGCGGATCAGTCCCTGGTTCTCCAGGGCGTGCAGCTCGCGGGAAAAGGTCTCGGCCGACAGGTTGAGGATCGAGGCAACCACTGCCTTGCTGGCCGGCAGCTCCACCTCGTCGCTGATGCGCGGATCGGTGGGCTCGAGCGCGCAGAGATAACGAATGATCCGCTGGCGGGCGTTCTGCAGACAGCAGCACTCGAGATCGGTCAGCAATTCGTCGAGCATTCGGCCCAGCCCCCGCACCATCGCCAGGGCGAAATCGTGGCGTTCGGTGAAGATCGGCATCACCGAATCGCGCGGGAAGAACACCAGCTCGGCGCGATTGATGGCCTCGACGAACACCGGGCTGGGGATGTCGTTGAACATAATGGCCTCGCCGAAGCTGTCGTTCGGCTGAAACAGCCGGACGACCCGCTCGTGCCCGTCGCAGGAGAGCAGATACAGCTTCAGGGTGCCGCTCAGGACCCCGTAAAAACCGTCCAGATGCTGGCCCCGCTCGATCACCACCTCGCCGCGTTCGATGCCGAACGCGGACGCCTTTTCGGCTATTTGCTCCAGACAGCCCGGTTGGACGTCAGAGAGCAGACGCAGTTGGCTCAGGCTGTGAGGCGTGGCGGCTGTCGGGGTCTTTTTCATCTCAGTAGCCGGCTGGGTTCCAACTCAGTCTTTGCGGTCGTCGGGCACGGCCCGTGTCCTGGAGTTCCAACGTAAGCATCCGGGCAGAGTTGGCAGCATAACTTGACGAATATCAAGATTGGCAAGTAATTCAGATAATCAAAAATTAATAAATAAATGAGTTTCAAGAGAATTTTCCCAGTGTACGAATTCGCGTTCTTGAGACGCCTCAAGGTTTGCGGGGTTATACGCGTGCTATCTATCGTTCCGGCAATCGGCGATCGGGGTCAGTCCACGCCGGGTTGTACGGCTCGATGGGCCTTTTGTGCATCGGGTGTTGCTTTCGTCGGGATCAGCGGACTGTCCGCTGATCGGGCCTCAATAACAAACAGCCCCCAGCGTCGGTGAACCTTCCATCGGCCTGGGCGCGGAGGTTGTCCATATGCGCATTACCGGAGTTCTGTCGCGGTTCCTGATCGGGGTCGCAATCTATTCCCTTGCCAGCGCCGTGTGGGCGGCCCGACCGGCGGGTGAAATCGGCAAGGACTGGGGCGACCCGGCCGGCCAGGAGTGCGTCGATTGTCACGCGACCGAAAACCCGGGTCTGACCCAGGAATGGAACAACAGTCAGCACGGTCAGGCGGGCGTCAATTGCCTCGACTGCCACAAGGCGGAGAAGGATGACATCGATGCCTTTTCGCACAAAGAGCAGTTGATCTCTATCATCGTCTCGCCGAAGGACTGCTCGCGTTGCCACCAGACCGAGTTCGAGGAGATGGACGGTTCGCATCACTCCAAGGCCGGCGCGATCCTGGCCTCGCTCGACAACCTGCTCGGTGAGGTCGTCGGTGGTCCCGCCGCGGTCAATGTCGGCTGCCGCCAGTGTCACGGCGCCAAGATCGAGGTCTTCACCTCGGGTAAGAACAAGGGCAAGCCGATCCCGACCACCTGGCCGAACACCGGCATCGGCCGGATCAATCCGGACGGCTCCTCGGGCTCCTGCACCGCCTGTCACGGTCGTCACCGCTTCTCCAAGGCCCAGGCCCGCACACCGGATACCTGCGGCAAGTGCCACGTCGGTCCCGATCACCCGCAGATCGAGGTCTACAACGAGTCCAAGCACGGCATCATCTATCGCGCCAAGATGGACGAAATGAATCTCGAGTCCGACAAGTGGGTCGCCGGTGTCGACTACTCGGCCGCACCGACCTGCGCCACCTGTCACATGAGCCGCGGCGGCGATCAGCCCAAGACGCACAACGTCGGCGAGCGCATCTCCTGGACCCTGCGTCCGCCCATCTCGCAGAAGATCAATCTGGTCAAGCTGGAGAACGGTGACGAGTTCGACGTCAAGGAAGGCGGCGCTATCCCGAAGGTCGGCGAAGCGGCCAAGGGCTCTAAGGTGGTCGAGGTACTGACCTGGCAGGATCGCCGCGAGAAGATGCAGGAGGTCTGCGCCGCCTGCCACAGCGACGGCGTGATCGAGGGTCACTACAAGCAGTTCGACGACGTGGTCGACCTCTACAACGAGAAGTTTGCCGAGCCGATCGCCGCCGTCATGGGCGAGCTGAAGAAGGCCGGCTACATCACGCCCAGCCCCGTTCGACGACAAGATCGAATGGACCTGGTGGGAGATCTGGCACCACGAGGGCCGTCGCGCCCGTCACGGCGCCTCGATGAGCGGTCCGGACTACACTTGGTGGCACGGCATCTACGACGTTGCCAAGCACACCTATCTGAAGTGGATTCCGGAGTTGAAGGAAGTCGCAATGAAAAAGGACGGCAACGAGAAGTTCGCCGACGAGATGCTGGCGAAGTACTTCAAGCCGATCGAAGGGCACTCCTGGTACTTCGAGGGGATGAGCAAAGACCAGATCGACAAGGTCCGCAAGGGCTTCGAAGAGCGCTACGGTAAAGGCGCGCTGAAGTAAGTTCCCGCCCGAGCCCGGCCTTTCTGGCCGGGCTTTTTCCACCGTTTACCTTCTTGTGGAGGACCGCGCCATGAGGCGTTACCCCTTTACGTTTGTCCTGGTGACCGTGGCCCTGTCCTCGCCATTGTTGGCCTGCAGGTGTCGTTCGCCGAAGAACAGCTTGTCAGCCGGCGATCGCCTGGCGGCCGAAGGCAAGCTGGCCGAGGCGATCGAGTCCTATGCCCGAGTGATCGAACAGCGACCGGACAACGCCGACGCGCACGCCCGCCTCGGCGGCATGTATCTCATGCAGCAGCAGTACTCGGATGCCGTCAAGAGTTTTCAACGGGCGATCTCGCTCGACGGCGAACAGGCCCGCGCCTTCGTCGGTATGGGCATGGCCTACCTTCACCTCGGTCGCCACGAACTGGCCCGAGCGGCGTTCAACGAGGCCAAACGGCTGAAGCCCGAGTTGAGCACGGACATCGATCCGGTGCTGGCGTGGCTGGACAGCCGTGATGGTGACGAGGAGTTCGCTCGGCATTGAGGGTTTGGACCCAGCTGATCGCGGGCTCAGAGCCCGTGTCGTCGCATTTGAGCGGCGTCAACCAAAGCCCAGCCTGCCATTCAGTCTTGACCTTCCTCAAGTTTATCGGCAACGAGCCAATGCTCTTATTGCCGGGCAATTTCCTAAGCTCAATAAGAAGATAGGAAGATAGAAGGCCAAAGGAGGATTCATGACGAGTAGTGCGATCGATCTGCGACGGCGTCAGCTGTTGCGTGGTCGGGTCAGAAGTGAGGTTCACCCGCTGCGACCACCCTGGGCCTTGCCCGAAGCCGCGTTCACGACCGCCTGTGACCGATGTGACGCCTGCATCGGCGCCTGTGAGGTCGGGATCTTGAGCCGCGGAGATGGTGGATTTCCAACCGTCAATTTTCGTCTGGGCGCCTGCACTTTTTGCGCGGCCTGTCTCGATGTCTGCAAGCCCGGTGCCTTGCGCGGCGACAGCCGGGATAAGTCTTCCGCCTACTCGCTGAGCGTACAGATCGACGACTCTTGCCTGTCAATACGTGGAATAACCTGCCGGACCTGCGGCGACCATTGTCCGAGCGGCGCCATTCGATTTCGTCTGCAGACCGGCGGGCGGGCGGTCCCGGAGATCTCGGCAGTCGCCTGCACGGGGTGTGGTGCCTGCCTGCAGCCCTGTCCGACCGGCTCGGTCGCGATTCGAAACACACCATCGGAGGCGGCGGCATGAACGACTTCAATATCTCCGGCGTGCTGGTTCACGTCCGCCTCGCGGACCTCGAGCGGGTGCGAACGGAGCTGGGCAAGCTGCCCGGCGTCGAGCTTCACGGCCAGTCGGATGACGGCCGATTGATCGTCACGGTGGAGGACACCGAGGCACGCATGTGCGCGGAGACCGTCACCGGCATTCAGTACATCGACGGGGTGCTGTCGGCGGCCCTGGTCTATCAACACACGGATACGAGCGAACCCCTAGAGGAGTCGGCCCAATGAAACTGACGCGCAGAGATTTCATCAAGACCCAGGCAGTGGCCGCAACCGCGGCGGCCGCCGGTGTGACTATTCCCGGTGTGCAGGAGGCGCTCGCGGCCGGCAGCCGACGATCTGCGTTGGGACAAGGCGCCGTGCCGCTTCTGCGGCACCGGCTGCTCGGTACTGGTCGGCGTCAAGGACGACCGCATCGTCGCCAGCCAGGGCGATCCCGATGCGCCGGTCAACCGCGGCCTGAACTGCATCAAGGGCTATTTCCTGCCGAAGATCATGTACGGCAAGGACCGGCTGACCCAGCCGCTGCTGCGCAAGAAGAACGGCAAGTACGACAAGAACGGCGATTTCGAGCCGGTCTCCTGGGACGAGGCCTTCGACGTCATGGCCGAGAAGTGGAAGGCGGCGATCAAGCGCAGCATGGAGGAGAACAAGGGCAAGCCGGTCGATCAGACTGACCTCGCGGGTCGGCATGTTCGGCTCCGGTCAGTGGACCGTGTGCGAGGGCTATGCCGCCTCCAAGCTCTATCAAGGCCGGCTTCCGCTCCAACAACCTCGACCCCAACGCCCGCCACTGCATGGCCTCGGCCGTGGGCGCCTTCATCCGCGCCTTCGGCATCGACGAGCCGATGGGCTGCTACGACGACCTGGAGCACGCCGACGCCTTCGTGCTCTGGGGCGCCAACATGGCCGAGATGCACCCGATCCTCTGGTCGCGTCTGACCGACACGCGCCTGACCAAGCCGGGCTGCGAGGTCCACGTGCTGTCGACCTTCGAGCACCGCTGCTTCGAGCTGGCCGACAACGGGATGATCTTCAAGCCGCAGACCGATCTGGCGATTCTCAACTACATCGCCAACTACATCATCCAGAACGAGGCGTTCAACCGGGACTTCGTCAACAAGCACGTCAACTTCACCAAGACGCCGACCGACATCGGCTACGGCCTGCGTCCCGACCATCCGCTGGAGAAGGCGGCGAAGAACGCGGGCAAGGGCAAGCTGACCAAGATCAGCTTCGAGGAGTACGCGAAGTCGGTGGCCGACTACACCCTGGAGTACACCTCGCGAGCTGTCCGGGGTGCCCAAGGAGAAGCTGGAGCGTCTGGCCAAGCTCTATGCCGATCCGAACAAGAAGGTCGTCTCCTACTGGACCATGGGCTTCAACCAGCACATCCGCGGCGTCTGGGTCAATGGCCTGCTGCTACAACGTCCACCTGCTGATCGGCAAGATCTCCGAGCCGGGCAACGGCCCGTTCTCGCTGACCGGTCAGCCGTCGGCCTGCGGCACCGCCCGCGAGGTCGGCACCTTCGCCCATCGCCTGCCGGCCGACCTGGTGGTGCAAGAAGCCGCACCGCGACTTCTGCCGAGAAGATCTGGCAGCTGCCCGAGGGCACCGTCCCCGGCAAGGTCGGCTATCACGCCGTGCTGCAGAGCCGCATGCTGAAGGACGGCAAGCTCAACTGCTACTGGGTGACCACCAACAACAACATGCAGGCCGGACCGAACATCAACGAAGAGATGTACCCGGGCTGGCGCAATCCCGAGGCCTTCGTCGTCGTCTCCGACCCCTATCCGACGGTCTCGGCGATGGCCGCCGACCTGGTGCTGCCGACCGCCATGTGGACCGAGAAAGAAGGGGCCTTCGGCAACGCCGAGCGTCGCACCCAGTTCTGGCGTCAGCAGGTCAAGGCGCCGGGCGAATCGCGTTCGGACCTGTGGCAGTTCGTCGAGTTCTCCAAGCGCTTCAAGATCGAAGAGGTCTGGCCCGAGGAACTGCTGGCGAAGAAGCCCGAGTATCGCGGCAAGACCCTGTACGACGTCCTGTACGCCAACGGTGCGGTCGACAAGTACCCCAAGCAGCAGGTGACCGACGACCGCGGCAACGCCTACCACAACGACGAGATGGATGCGTTCGGTTTCTATCTGCAGAAAGGGCTGTACGAGGAGTATCGCCGCTTCGGTCTGGAGGGGCCGAAGAAGGGCCACGAACTGGCCGAGTTCGACGAGTATCACAAGGTGCGCGGCCTGCGCTGGCCGGTCATCGACGGCAAGGAGACCCTGTGGCGCTACCGCGCCGGTTTCGATCCGTATGTCTCGGCGGAGGAGGGCGTGAAGTTCTACGGCAACCCGGACGGGCGCGCCAACATCATCTTCGCGCCCTACGAGCCGCCGGCCGAGTCGCCGGACGGCGAATACGACATGTGGATGTCGACCGGGCGGGTGCTGGAGCACTGGCACTCCGGTTCGATGACCCGCCGGGTGCCGGAGCTGTATCGCTCCTACCCCGACGCGATGGTGTTCATGAACCCGGAGGACGCGAAGAGGCGCGGCCTGCGCGACGGCAAGCTGGCCAAGATCGTCAGTCGGCGCGGCGAGATCACCGCCCGGGTCGATACCCGCGGTCGCAACAAGATGCCCGAGGGCATGGTGTTCGTTCCCTTCTTCGATGCCGGTCGTCTGGTCAACAAGCTGATCCTGGACGCGACCGATCCGCTTGTCGAAAGAGACCGACTACAAGAAGTGTGCGGTCAAGGTGATGAAGGCCTAGGCGTCTGCCGTTAGCGGGCGCGGGGAAAGACCCGCGCCCGCTTGAGACGGAGCATCCAGCAATGAGCGCCAAATCCGACCAAGCCCCCAATGCCGGCCGACGACGGTTTCTGGTCGATTCGGTTCGCCTCGCCTCCGGCGCCGGCCTGGTGGTGCTCGGCCTCGGTCTGTACCAGAAGCAGTCGCGGGCCCTGCCGGCGACTGCGATTCGGCCGCCCGGCGCCGGGGCCGAGGAGGACTTCCTCGGGGCCTGTGTGCGCTGCGGGCTGTGCGTTCGCGATTGTCCCTATGACACCCTGAAGCTGGCCGAACTCGGTGATCCGGTCACCCTGGGCACGCCGTACTTCGAGGCCCGCGAGGTGCCGTGCGAGATGTGCACGGATATCCCCTGCGTCAAGGCCTGTCCGACCGAGGCCCTGGATCCCGAACTGACCGAGATCAACGACGCCCGCATGGGGCTGGCGGTGGTGGTCGACCAGGAGGCCTGCATCGCCTTCCAGGGCCTGCGCTGCGAGGTCTGCTTCAATGTCTGTCCGATTCGCGGCGAGGCGATCTCGCTGAACTATCAGCACAACGAGCGCAGCGGCAAGCACGCGCTGTTCATCCCGGTGGTGCATTCGGACGGCTGCACCGGCTGCGGCAAGTGCGAGAAGGCCTGCATCCTCGATGAGGCGGCGATCAAGGTGTTTCCGATCGCCCTGGCCAAGGGCCTGCTCGGCAAGCACTACCGGCTCGGTTGGGAGCAGAAGAAGAGCGCCGGCGGCAGTCTGGTGACACCGGATCGCGAGCATCGGTACAACCTGCCCGAGGGTATGCGCTACGACTACGAGGGCGGGGTCTGATTCGCGAGCCAGCTGATTCGCCTTTTTCGCCGAATCCGCTGGATACGCTGAATCGTAAGGGCGGGCTCTGAGGTGGCAGCGGTTCCCGCCACGCCGGGTCGTGAGCCATTCGAAGCCAAGGGCTGGCTGAGGGCGCACCAGTGGCTGTTGCTGCGTCGCGTCAGCCAGTTGGCGGTGCTGGCGCTGTTCCTGATCGGCCCCTGGTTCGGCTGGTGGATCGTCAAGGGCAACCTCGCCTCCAGTCTGACGCTGGGGTGCTTGCCGTTGACCGATCCGCTGGTGCTGCTGCAGGAACTGTTCGCCGGACACGTGCCGCTGCTGACGGCCTTTGTCGGGGCCGCGATCGTGCTGCTGTTCTACCTGCTGGTCGGCGGGCGGGTCTACTGCTCCTGGGTCTGTCCGGTCAACATCGTCACCGATGCCGCCGAGTGGCTGCGCCATCGGCTCAACATCAAGGGCGGTGCGCACCTGTCCCGCCAGGCCCGGTACTGGCTGCTCGGCGCCGTTCTGCTCGGGGCCGTGCTCTCCGGCAGCATCCTCTGGGAGCTGGTCAATCCGGTCAGCATGGTGTTTCGGGGTCTGGTGTTCGGTATGGGCCTGGCCTGGTTCATGGTCGCGGCGGTATTTCTGTTCGACCTGATCGTCAGTCGGCGCGGCTGGTGCGGTCATCTGTGTCCGGTCGGCGCCTTCTACAGCCTGGTGGGCAAGGCCAGCGTGCTGCGGGTCAGCGCCGCGCGGCGCGAGCACTGCAACGATTGCATGGATTGCTACGCGATCTGTCCCGAGCACCAGGTCATCAATCCGGCGCTCAAGGGCGGAGACAAGGGACTGGGGCGCGTGATTATGGATGGTAACTGTACGAATTGCGGACGCTGCATCGATGTCTGCTCACAGGATGTCTTCGAGTTTTCCACCCGCTTTGGAAAGGGTTCAACGGCCGTCGAACTCGGCAACAAGAGAGAGGCTATGTCATGAAAAGATGGATTTGGATCGGGGTAGTAACCGCTGGTCTGCTGTTGTCGGCGCAAGGTATGGCCGGCTCGCTGCAATCCTTACGCGGGGCGCAGGACATTCCCGCAGGCTCGGTGGAGACCGAGGATCTCAAGATCGTCAAGGACAAGGAGAAGATCGCCCGGACCTTCGAAGAGCAGCCGCCGGTGGTGCCGCACAAGGTCGAAAGCTATGCGGTGAACCTCAAAGAGAATAAATGCATGGACTGTCACAGCAAGGAAAATGCGAAAGAGAAAGAGGCCACCGCGGTCAGCGAGTCGCATTATCAGACCCGCGATGGCGAGAGGCTCGGTTCTTTGGCGGCGCGGCGTTATTTCTGCACCCAGTGCCACGTCCCGCAGGTCATTGCCCCGCCCCTGGTCGAGAATGAGTTCAAGACGGTCGAGCGCCTGACGCGATCGAATTGATCGAGCGGGTGTGAGATTCCCGGTGGGGTTGGTCGATCCTTGCCGTGGGAGGCGCGCCTCGCGCCGAATCGGCTTTGGTAAAGGCACTATCGCGGCGAGGGCGCCGCTCCCATAGGGTGTCGGAGTCCCAATCGGCTCCGACCCCGGTTCCTTATTGAGACAGGACGGCGAGCAACTGCCGCAGCGCCTGTCCGCGATGGCTCAGGCGATTCTTGGTGTCGGGATCCAGCTCGGCCGAGCTGCAGCCGGTGTCCGGGACGAAGAACAGGGGGTCGTAGCCGAAGCCGTTGTCGCCCTGTTCGGCGTTCAGGATCCGGCCTTCCCAGGTCCCCTGGCAGATCAGCGGCGTCGGGTCCTCGGCGTGACGCAGATAGACGATGACGCACTGGAAGCGCGCACTGCGGTCTTCCTCCTTGACCCCTGACAATTCCCGCAGAAGCTTCTGGTTGTTGTCGGCATCGCTGCAGCCGGGTCCGGCGTAGCGGGCCGAATAGATCCCCGGGGCGCCGTTCAGAGCATCCACCTCGAGCCCGGAATCGTCGGCGATCGCCGGCAGGCCGCTGTGCCGGGCGGCGTTGCGCGCCTTGAGAATGGCGTTCTCGACGAAGCTCAGGCCGGTCTCCTCGGCCTCGGGTACGTCGAATCCGGACTGTGGCTCGACCTCGATGTGCGCGTCGGCCAGCAGGCGCTTGAATTCGCGCAGCTTGCCGGCGTTGCCGCTGGCGAGTACGGCTCTGGGGGCTGGGTGCGGGTGCATGCGGGGCTTTTCTCGCTGTCTGGTCAGGTGGCCAGCGCCGCTTTCTGCGCCGCGATGATCTCGCCGATGCCCTTGCGGGCCAGCGCCGAGCATGGCGTCCATCTCCTCGCCGGTAGAAGGGCGCGCCCTCGGCGGTGCCCTGGACCTCGATGAAGCCGCCGGCGTCGTTCATGACCACGTTCATGTCGGTCTCGGCGTTGGAGTCCTCGGCGTAGTCGAGGTCGAGCACCGGCGTGCCCTGGTAGATGCCCGACCGAGACCGAGGCGACGTGGCCCGATGATCGGGTTCGCCGCCAGGCCGCCCTGCTCGAGCAGGCCGATCGATGGCGTCGCTGCAGCGCCACGAAGGCGCCGGTGATGGAGGCGGTGCGGGTGCCGCCGTCGGCCTGGATGACGTCGCAGTCGAGGGTGATGGTGCGCTCGCCCAGTTCGCCCAGGTCGACCGCGGCGCGCAGCGAGCGGCCGATCAGGCGCTGGATCTCCAGGGTGCGCCCGCCCTGCTTGCCGCGCGCCGCCTCGCGCCCCATGCGGCTCGTTGGTGGAGCGCGGCAGCATGCCGTATTCGGCGGTGACCCAGCCGCCGGTGCCCTGGTCGCGCAGCCAGCGCGGGACTGCGCTCGTCGACGGACTGCGGTGCAGAGCACCTGGGTATCGCCGAACGCGACCAGCACGGAGCCCTCGGCGTGTTTGGTGAAGTTGCGGGTGAAGCTCAGTTCACGCATCTGATCGGGCGCGCGGCCGCTCGGTCTCATGAGGTGTCCTCGAGAAGTGGGTCGATGTTGAAGCCGCCGACCTTGCACGGTGCGTAGATGCTCGGCGCGGCCTTCAACCCTGGGCGCTGCGATCTCGCCGGGTTGGGTCGGCCGGTCGGTCGGCAGCATCAGCGCATGGCGCAGATCGGCTGCGGTCTGCGGCCGGTTCTTGGCTTGCAGGGCCATGGCCCAATCGATGGCCTCGAGCAGATAGGCAGGGTATCGGTCGCGATACAGCTCGACCGCGGGTTGCAGCGTGTCCTCTTTCTGCCGTTCGATCGCCGGCGGTGGCGGTTTGCCCTCGATGCAGGCGCGCATGGTGGCGCCGACGGCGTAGACGTCGGTCCAGGAGCCCACTCCGGAGATCGATATGGTACTGCTCCAGCGGCGAGAAACCGGGCGTGATCACCTGGGCCTTGTGTTCCGGGTTGCTCGGGTTGAGGTGGTAGACGGCGCCAAAATCCAGCAGCAGCGGGTTGCCGCCGGGGCGCAGGTGGATATTGCTCGGCTTGATGTCCAGATGCAGGTGATGGCGGCCATGGATCAGTGCCAGGGCATCGAGCAGGGGCGGGAACACGGTCAAGATGAAAGTTGGTGCTCGAGCCCGCCCTGGCGCTTTTTGATGTAGCGGCCGAGATTCTTGCCCGGTTCGTAGTCCATCACCAGGTAGGCGGTGTTGTTGGCCAGAAAACAGTTGCGGACATTGACGATGTTGGGATGGTGCATGTCGGCCAGGACGTGCCTCCTGGTAGAACAGGCGACGGCCGCGGTGGAAGCCGGACTGCTGGCTCTCGTCCGCACCTCGACCGGTCCGCTGCCCTCACGCTGGCCGAAGCGCTTCGGCAGGTACTCCTTGATCGCCACCTCGTCGTGCGTGTCCTCGTCCTCGGCCAGATAGATCAGGCTGAAACCGCCGCTGCCGATCAGTTTGATGATACGGTAGCAATCCAGTCGGGTGCCCGCAGGCAAGTGGTCACGCGGTGCGGTGGACATTCGCAGTCATACGGCCCGGGAGGGTGCGGGACCTCGGTGTCTGTTCGGATGATCGAATCATACCGCCAAAACGGGCGCCTGCCGACGAATCGATCTGTGTACACTGGGGACCGTCTTGAAATGCCCCCGAGGTCCGAATGATCCGCAGTATGACCGCGTTTGCCCGCGAGGAGTAGCGCAACGAACTGGGCGAGCTGGTGTGGGAATTGCGGTGCGTCAACCAGCGTTTTCTCGAGATCGGCGTTCGCCTGCCGGAAGAGCTGAGAGTGCTGGAGACGGAGTTGCGCTCGCGACTGGGAAAACGCCTGAGTCGGGGCAAGATCGACGCCACCCTGCGCTATCGCCCGGGTACCGCCGCCGCCGAGACCGTTCGGGTCAACGATCGTCTGGTCGAGCAACTGCTGACGGCCGCCGACAGTATGACCGGTCGGCTGCCGAACTCGCCGTCGCCGGCCATCATGGACGTCTTGCGCTGGCCAGGGGTGCTCGAGACCGAGGGTCAGGATCTCGGCCCGGTACAGCACGCCGCCATCGAGCTGCTCGAGCGCGCCATCGCGACCCTGGTCTCGACGCGCGAGCGCGAGGGCGCCCGGATGCAGGAGTTGCTTCGGCAGCGCTGCCAGGCGATGCGCGTGCAGGTCGGCCTGGCGCGCGAGCGCATGCCGGAGGTGGTCGCGCGGCTGCGGGACCGGCTGCGGGCTCGCCTGGCCGAGATCAGCGAAGAGTTCGACGAGGGTCGGATCGAGCAGGAAATGGCCCTGCTCGCGCAGAAGATGGACGTCGACGAGGAGATGGACCGTCTCGGCGCCCATCTCGACGAGGTCGAGCGGGTGCTGAACAAGGGCGGGGCGGTCGGCCGGCGGCTCGACTTCCTGATGCAGGAACTCAATCGAGAGGCCAACACCCTGGGTTCGAAGTCCGCCGACAGCCAGACCACTGCGGTCTCGGTGGAAATGAAGGTGCTGATCGAACAGATGCGCGAGCAGGTGCAGAACATCGAGTAATCACGGCGGTCCGATCGACTATGAACCAGTCCAGTATTCTTTTTGTCGTTTCCGCGCCCTCCGGGGCGGGCAAGACCAGCCTGCTGCGCGAATTGGTGGCTGCCGACGAGGGCCTGCGGGTGTCGGTGTCGCACACCACCCGGGCGATGCGCCCGGGCGAGGTGGACGGGATCGATTATCATTTCGTCGAACCCGCGGTCTTCCAGAAGATCACCGACGAGGGTGGTTTCGTCGAACAGGCCCAGGTGTTCGACAACTTCTACGGCACGGCCGAGGCGACGGTGCGTGAGTCCCTCGACACGGGCCAGGATCTGGTGCTGGAGATCGACTGGCAGGGTGCCCGTCAGGTCCGCCAGCGGTTTCCCGACTGCGTGTCGATCTTCGTCGCACCGCCGTCGCTCGAGGCCCTGCAGAGCCGCCTGGCCGGGCGCGGCCAGGACGCCCCCGAGATCGTTGCCCGGCGCATGCGCGATGCCCAGAGCGAGCTGTCGCACTACCCGGAATACGACTATCTGGTGGTCAACGACCGGTTCGATCAGGCCCTGCTCGAGTTGACGGCGATTGTCGCCGCCGAGCGGCTGCGGTTGGTGCGACAGGCCGAGCGCCATCGTCAGGCGCTGAGCGAGATGCTGGCGCCGCCGGCCGATTGAATGCCGGATCCGAACTGTGCCGCTTGGCGCGCCGCGCGTAGAATCGTACTATAGAACGTTGGCCCTGAATTAGTCCCGGAGTAGAGAACCAATGGCGCGAATTACCGTAGAAGACTGCCTCGATCACGTCGACAACCGTTTCAACCTGGTGCTGCTGGCCACCAAGCGCGCCCGGCAACTGACCAACGGCGTCGATCCCCTGGTCGCCTGGGAGAACGACAAGGTGACGGTCGTTGCCTTGCGCGAGATCGCCGACGGTTTGATCAGTCAGCAGATGGTCGAGGAGCCGGAACCCACCGAGGAGTCGATCGACGAGGAACTGGTGGCCGCCCTGGCCGGTGAGCTCGGCGCCGCCAGTATCAACTCGGACGAGGACTGACGGCCCCCGAATTCCTTTCTCGGTCGCCGGGCGACGGTCGACCAGCGGAGAGGAGTCGCGGAGCCCGGAACCGTGTCGGACATCGCCACCGACCTCAGCCCCATCCCAGAGCCGGGCGCACCCAGCGCCCGTTTCGGCGGTTCGGCACGTTATCTCATCAGTGATCTGTGCAGCGACCTCGAGTCGTATCTGAGTTCGGACCAGATCCAAGAGGTCTATCGCGCCTACCTGTTCAGCGCCGAGGCCCACGAGGGTCAGAGCCGCCTGTCCGGTGAGCCCTACATCTACCATCCGGTCGCGGTCGCCCGGATCCTGGCCGAGTTGCGGATGGACCACCAGTGCCTGATGGCCGCCATCCTGCACGACGTGATCGAGGACACCGAGACCGCCAAGGAGCAGCTCGCCGAGCTGTTCGGCAAGCCGAGTTGGCCGAGCTGGTGGACGGCGGTCAGCAAGCTCGACCCAGATCGAGTTCCAGTCGCGCGCCGAAGCGCAGGCGGAGAACTTCCGCAAGATGCTGCTGGCGATGGCGCGGGACATCCGCGTGATCCTGATCAAGCTGGCCGACCGACTGCACAACATGCGCACCCTGGGCGCGATGCGGCCGGAGAAGGCGCCGGCGGATCGCGCGCGAGACCCTGGAGATCTACGCGCCGATCGCCAATCGCCTGGGCTGAACAGCATTCGCCACGAGCTGGAGGACCTGGGCTTCGCGGCCTACTGGCCTTGGCGGCATCGGGTGTTGTCGCAGGCCCTGCGTACCAGCGCGCGGCAACCGCAAGGAGGTCGCTGGGTACGATCGAGACGGCGATGCGCCAGCGCCTGCGTCAGGAGGACCTGCCTGGCGAGGTGTACGGCCGCGAGAAGCACATCTACAGCATCTACCGCAAGATGCGGGAGAAACACGCCTCGCTCAGCGATCTGGCACGATATCTACGCCTTTCGGATCGTGGTCGACCGGGTCGATACCTGCTACCGGGTGCTCGGCGCGGTGCACAATCTCTACAAGCCGATGCCGGGCAGGTTCAAGGACTACATCGCCATCCCCAAGGCCAACGGCTACCAGTCCCTGCACACGGTCCTGTTCGGCCCCTACGGTCTGCCGATCGAGATTCAGATCCGCACCGAGGAGATGCACCGGGTGGCCGAGGCGGGGATCGCCGCGCACTGGCTGCTACAAGGTCGGCGAGCACGACGGCACTCCGCCGCAGACAGCGCCGCCGCACTGGCTGCAGCGACCTGCTCGAGATGCAGAAGCGGTTCCGGCGACTCGGTGGAGTTCCTCGAGCACGTCAAGGTCGACCTGTTCCCCGACGAGGTCTACGTCTTCACCCCGCGCGGCAAGATCCTGGTGCTGCCGCGCGGCGCGACGGTGATCGATTTCGCCTACGCGGTGCACACCGACGTCGGCAACCAGCTGCGTCGCGGCCAAGGTCGACCGGCGGCTGGTCGCCGCTGCGCACCCGCCTGAAGAGCGGTCAGATCGGTCGAGATCATCACCGGGCGGACGCGCGACCGAACCCCGCCTGGCTGAACTTCGTGGTCACCGGCAAGGCGCGGGCGGCGATCCGTTCCTATCTGAAGCGGCTGGAGGTCGGTGAGGCCGCCGAGCTTGGCAGAAGGCTGCTCGATCGTGAACTCGAAGTGATGGGGCTGACGCTGGAAGAGATCGATCCGGAGCGGATCGCCAAGGCCGTGAATGAATTCAACGTGGCCAATTTCGACGTCGTGCTCGGCGAGATCGGGCTGGGTAATCGCATGGCCAAGCTGGTCGCCCGGCTGCTGCAAGGCGGGACCGAGGACGCTTTGATCCCGGGCGACGCCGCGGCGGCGGGTTCACTCACGATCCAGGGAACCGAGGGCATGGTGGTTCGCTTCGCCAAGTGCTGCGGCCCGATCCCGGGCGATCCGATCGTCGCCAATTTCAGCCCCGGCCGCGGCGTGGTCGTGCACCATCAGGGTTGTCCGAATCTCGGTGACTTCCGAAAACAGGGCCAGAGCTGGTTGGACGTTCAGTGGTCGCCGGACGTGCAGGGCGAGTACGTCACTGCCGTCCGGGTGGACGTCGGCAACCAGCGCGGAATGCTGGCGACCATCGCCTCCATCATCGCCGAGGAAGGGAGCAACATCGAGGACGTGCGCAGTGAGGAACGCGACGGCCTGAGCTCCAGCCTGCGCTTCGTGATCGCCGTGCGGAGCCGCAAGCACCTGGCGGGAATCATGAAGAGGATCAAGGCCTTGAGTGCCGTTCTGCGTATTGCTCGGGTGATTGGTTGAGTTCGGGCAGGACGGCATGACTTGTCCATCGTCGCCAATCTGATGACTTGGCCGCCCGGGGCCACCACGGTTCAAGGCGTTCAGCCTGAGGGGCAGCCTCGTCTGACTCAAGTTGGGTGCTGCTTTGCCGCAATAAAAGACCAATAAGGTTTCGGCGCGATCATCAGTGGGGTCAGCCGCAACTGCCCATATTGCGTTTAGGTCTTGGCGACAATGCTGGAGTCAACCGAGGTAGCCGATTCAGAGGTCAGTCTGTACGACGCCTATCACCAGTATTTCCAGACAATCCCTGCATCGACCCGCGAGTTGCAAGACGAAGCGTTCAAGCTTCGATACCACGTCTACTGTGTCGAGCACAGCTTTGAGGACCCCGAGCAGTATCCAGACGAGAAAGAAGCTGACGAATACGATCGGGATTCGGTTCACAGCCTGTTGATTCATAAGCCGACCGGCATGATCGCGGGCACCGTTCGACTCGTGCTGCCCGACCCGTCTCGACCGGTTGGAAGCCTGCCCATCGACCGAGTTTGTGGCGATTTCAGCTTCACATCGTTGCCTCCAGGCCTGAGAGCCCGGATGGGTGAGGTCTCCCGATTTGCGGTCTCGAAATCATTTCGCCGCCGAATCGGCGAGGGGGGGTCGCCAACGGGCGTTACCGACGAATCCCTGGCCGCCATGTTGGCGATGCGCAGGGACATGAAGGACCGGAGGCTCGCTCCGCATATCACCCTCGGGTTGATTCATTCGCTCATCGCCATGAGCGCTGAACATGATGTACGGGTTTGGTCCTCCGTAATGGAGCGTGCTTTGCTGAGGTTGCTGACCCGGATAGGGATTCATTTTACGAATCTAGGTCCTGAGGTGACCTACCATGGAAGACGTCAGCCGTGCTTCACTGGGGTCGCGCGCATGTTGACTGGAGTCAAACGGGAGCGGCTTGATGTCTGGGAGGTCTTGACCGACAAAGGGCGAATAGGCATCCCGGATCTCGCCGCGCAAGGGCTCCATCCCGGGCCAAGCTGAGCAAGCCGACTGAAGCGAGAGTCCGTTTCCGGATATTTCTTCCTGACACTGGGATTTTCGTTTCTTCGACTCTGTGGCGCAGTTCACATACGTACTTCCGATCATAGGAGTAGGATCCGAAGCGTAGATAGGGATTGGTTAGCTTCCGGCTTGAAGGATACTCGCGATCGAAGGTCTGGATTCTCTAAAGACCTCATGGTCGAATGCATCGAACGGATATAATTAAAGAGCGCGATCAAGCGCCTGTCCGAGCTAGCTGATGTTTGGTAGATGCCAAGACACACCAAGGGGAGCGCCTTGATGGGACAGCTAGCAACTGCGTATCGCAATTCTCCGGCGGTACAGGTACACTGAGCCAGACACCGTTAAACTATTTCACCGATTTTTCTCTGCGGAAGTCGCGAATTCCCGTGAGCTGAGACGAGAGGTCTATCGACTCCGATATCAGGTCTACTGCGCCGAACGTGGTTTCGAAGACCCGGGTCGGTTTGCCGCGGGATTAGAGGCGGATTGCTACGATGAGCGCGCTAATCACGCGCTGGTTCGTCATAAGAAATCGGGTCTGGTCGTTGGCGTGGTGAGGCTGATATCTCGCGACGGCCTCGGCGAGTCTTCTTTTTCTCCCCATCGAAGAGGCAAGTGCCCACATTTTCGACCCCTCTCTAATCGAGCGATTCGACCACACAAGCCAGCAGGTAGCCGAAGTCTCTCGTTTCGCGGTCTCGAAGAAGGCCGTCGCCCAGGCGCTGAGGACTTCGGATGGGGCGATGAGTTCGGACGTACAATTCCTGTCCGGTTTCCCGACGAAGTTGATTGCCTGGGGCCTTATTGCCTTGCTGTTTAGGATGAGCCAAGACACGAGGACCGAACATTGGATGGCCCTCATGGAGCGATCCTTGGCGCGGCATTTGTCGCGCCTGGGCATCGATTTTCACAAAGTCGGGCCCGTGATCGATTACCACGGTAAGCGCCAGCCGATGATTGCCGGCGTGGAAGACCTGCTGTCGGATATTAAGTGCCGTCGCCCGGATGTCTATCGGTTAATTCATTCGGTCGTTGCAGGCGATCAGTCGAGCTCTCATTCCTACTACGGCGGAGCTTCGTATTTCCGCCCCTGTATCGTTGTCTAGATTCGACGAGCTTTGCGCCCTGGTTTGAAAGGGTGAAGTGCTCACGCCTGGCGCTCGATTAACGGTCGCTTGCATAGCCCGTGTTCCTGTCCTAAGTCATGCTTCGGGTGGTGCCGATGGGGATCGAGTGCTCCACCGAACCGGGCGCTGAGACGCCTCCTCCGACCTTCTGCGTCGTTTAAGATGCTAATTCCCAGATGAATCTGAAGCGGGTTGCGTGAAGAGTACAATTCTCGTCTGATGTACGAATTTAATTCTAAAGTCGGGTCCGCGTCGGCCGATTACCAGCGATCATGATAAGGGACTTTGATTACGCGACCGCGTTTTCGCGCAACATTGGCTGGTTGACGAGCGACGAGCAAGACCGTCTCCCGCAACCGGCGTGTTGCCATCGCCGGACTCGGTGGTGTGGGGGGCAGTCACCTTCTGACACTGACGCGACTTGGGATCGGAGCCTTCACGCTTGCAGACTTTGATGTCTTCGAGATCGCAAATTTCAATCGGCAGGTCGGTGCGACGATGCGAAGCGTCGGCTCTCCCAAGGTAGATACGCTGGCCGAAATGGCCCTCGACATCAATCCTGAGCTCGATCTGAGAATCTACGATAAGCCTATCGGGACGGACAACGCTAGCGAATTTCTTCAGGACGCCGATCTTTACCTGGACGGGCTGGACTTCTTTGCCTTGGCCGCTCGTCGAGCGGTATTCAGTGCCTGTCACGAGAGCGGGGTCCCCGCGGTAACCGCGGCGCCGCTTGGATTCAGCGCGGCAGTGTTGACATTTCTTCCGGGGTCGATGTCTTTTGAAGACTATTTTCAGGTTGAAGGACATCCTGAGAATGAACAGTACCTCAGGTTTTTTATCGGGCTAGCGCCAGGGGGCTTACATAAGAAATCCCTTGTCGATCCCTCAACGATCGATCTCGCCGGTCGCAAGGGGCCTTCAACACCGATAGGTTGTGAGCTGTGCGCCGGAATTGCCGCCGGAGAGGCCGTTAAGATTCTACTCGGTCGTGGGAAATTGCTATCGGCACCGGTTGCGCTTCAATTCGATGCTTATACGGGAAGGCTTACCCGAGTAAAAAGGCCTGGTGGAAATAAACATCCATTACAAAGGCTAGCTCTCTATTTCGCCCGTAAATCCTTTCTCGCGGACCACAGAAACTAACTCTCTCTAACGGTACGAATACAGCTATGGAAACGTCCATTGAGCGAATTCTAGACTTAGCACGGTGGGCTCCAAGTGGGGACAACACCCAGCCTTGGCAATTTGAGATTCTTTCGGCCGATAGCTTTGTTGTCCACGGGTCCGATACGCGTGACTGGTGTGTTTATGATCTCGATGGCAGGGCCAGCCAAATTGCCGTTGGCGCGTTGCTTGAAAACATCCGAATTGCTGCGACTGGAGAGGGCCTAACTGCGAAATTTTCGATTCGAGACGACGCCCCGGAAACGGCACCTGAGATCGACGTCTGTTTATATCCGCCCGACGGTTCAGCTGATATATCGACCGATCCGTTGCTCCCTTTTATCGAAAAACGAGTAACCCAACGCAGAGTCCTGAAGACAGATAACCTTGAGGATGACGACCGAGAGCGGCTGGCAGCGTCGATGGGCTCACGATATTCGGTAAAGTGGTTGGATGGAGTCGAAGGAAAAAGTGATATGGCGAGACTGCTCTTCAAGAAACGCCCATATCCGGCTGACCATTCCCGAAGCATACGAGGTTCACCGCCGCATTATTGAATGGGACGCGCAGTATAGTGAAGATCGGATTCCGGATCAGGCCGTCGGACTCGATCCGATAAATCTTAAGGCAATGCGTTGGGCATTGCAGAGTTGGGGCAGAGGTAAGGTTCCTGAACCGATACTTGGCAGGTACGGTGCTTCCTCGGGTCATACTCGATCTAATTCCAGGGCGAAGATGCGAAGCAGCTCATTTTCTTATTGTTGCCGATAGCGAGCCGACACGATTGAACGATTATATTGACGCTGGTCGCGCGATCCAAAGGTTTTGGTTAACAACTACGAGTCTAAATATCCAGTTCCAGCCCGAAATGACGCCTCTCATTTTTTCTCGGTATGTGGCCAAAGGTCGGCAGTTTACCAGGGATGATTCGGCATTGGAGGAAGCAAGAAGCCTGAAGCAAGAACTAGAACGACTAATGGGTGAGCGTCTAGTAAGTACTGCTGTGTTTATGGGGCGAGTTGGATACGGATCCTATCCCGTTGCCCGTTCCACGCGGCGGCCCCTCTCGGCAGTGACAAAGAAAACTGCTACCGGGCACGAAAACGCCGCTGAGTCGATGCAGGGGTGAATGACTTGTCCAGGCTTGGACTGATCGGCCCTAACTGAGGGTAAAGCGCCAATCGTGTTTGCCATATATACGCAATACAAAAAAATTGGTAAGCAAGTGAGATGGTGATGTTTTGCATCCACATTTTCGTGTCCATGCCGCGGCTTCTGACATGCCGTGTTTCTCAAGCCGAAACGCTGGACAAGCAATGATCCGTCGGGCTTCATGGAAGATTAACTTTCAAGAATTGGGTAATTCCGATCGGGCTGATTCTACAATTCGCTCCGTTGCTTCCCGTCGAGGCGGCGGACGCTAAGCCGATAAGCGTCCAGACATTTTCGGATGTGGCAATCTATCCGAAATACTCCGCGCCGGCAGCGGCAGTGAGTTTGAACAACGCCGATATTAGTGCGGAGATCGTTGGCGTCATTGAGTCGCTTCCGGTGAGAGTCGGAGATCAAGTGGCACGGGGCGATGTGATCGCGCGCCTGGATTGTTCAGAGGTACGAGATGCAACAGACTCAGGCAGAGGCCGCGTTGGAGCAAGCGCAAGCGAGATATCAATTCAGTAAGAGCCAGCTAAATAATGCACTCAGACTTTCCAAGAACAAATCGATATCAAAAGAGCAGGTAGACGAACGAGAATCTGAAGCGGCTGCATACGCTGCTGAAAAAACCCAGCAGCGCGCGGCATTGAACTCTGCCAAGCGCCTGACAACCAAGTGCGTTGTGCGTTCCCTCTTATGATGCCGTCGTAATTGAGCGTAAGGCCAGTGTCGGTGAGTTAGCTACATCAGGGACAAAAGTCAGCGCGCATTCTGGACGCGGACAATATAGAGGTCAGTGCGCAGGTCCAAGAGAGCGATGTAGCGAGCTTGCAAAGAGCCGAAAAGGCTTTCTTCGTCAGTCGGAGTTCTTCGTACGCGGTAAAAATCCGAAAGGTTCTGCCAGTAGTAGACAGTAAGGTGCGAAGTTACGAAGTTCGTTTAGATTTTCTCGCCGGGCCTGCGCCACCCGGATCTACAGGGCGATTGGATTGGGTCAGCCCAGAGGCATACTTGCCACCGAATCTGCTGGTACGTCGTGCAGGCGACATCGGTGTGTTCGTTGTTGATTCTGGGGTGTCAAGATTTGTCGCTTTGCCCGGGGCTAGCGAAGGTCGTGCCGCGCAAGTTGAAATGGACCCGCGCCAGATGATCGCCGTCGAAGGTCGACATAGTCTACTCGATGGCGATGTGGTCCGAGTGGCCGAGAACTAGCCAATCCGTACCTGCGATGTTCAGGCCGATCCTACAAAATCATATCTTCGCGAACCTGACTTTCTTGCTCGTCTTAGTTTTGGGTGCCTACGCTTTCTTGAAGATGCCAAAAGAGCGGGACCCGTCGGTCAATTTTAACTGGGTTAATATCGCCACTAAGTTCCCAGGCGCATCTGCAAGTGATGTCGAAAGGCGCGTGACAGAGCCTTTAGAGGAAGCTATAGCGAGAATATCCGACATCAAGTTTGTAACCAGCAATAGCAGACAAGACATTTCGACAATATTGGTTCGATTTGGCGATATCAGCGACGAGCTTTTTTCTACACGACTCGCCGATCTTCGGCGTGAGATCCAGACGAAGTATGAGGAACTGCCTGAGGAGGCGGAGCAGCCCGAAGTGGTTGAGATCACCACGGCAAACGCCTATCCGGCTGCGTTGATAATTGTAACCGGCGTCGCAGATAACGAAAGTCTTAGAAAACAGGCGCGCATTGTAAAAGAAGATATTGAGCGGCTGAGCGGTGTAGAACGTGCAAACGTGGCGGGAGAAAATACGTCGGAAATACAGGTATTGTTCCAACCGAAAAGCTTATTGGCTTGGGTATATCGCCCACGGATGTCTCGGACACGATCACGGCGTATTTTCGTGACCATTCGGCGGGTAGCCTGCAAATCGGTGACGAAAAATGGCGAGTGCGTATTGAGGGTGCGTTGAGCGACATAGAGTATTTATCGGCGATTCCAATTCTGTCGGCGGC
>CAVXWS010000086.1:0-19909 GCA_963765415.1 uncultured Gammaproteobacteria bacterium | reverse complement strand
GTCTTCTACTTGGTTCAGTTACATTGTTGACCAGGGTCAGGCCGGCAACGATCGCGGCCCAAAGCAGCATCGGTCACGGGCTGCTCGACGACCGCCTTGAAGCTGCTGACCACTGCCACGATCAGGCCCGCCTTGCCATCCATCATCAAGGGCAGGGACCAGGCGCCGAGGGCGAACATCAGGGCCGCAAACACCCCGCCGACGCCGCCGAGCAGCAGCAGGAAGACCAGGCCTTCGGAGTTGCTCAAGGCGTTGGTAAATGCCCCTATGCCGGGCTCCATCTGACCAAAGTAGAGGGCGACGGCAATGGCCGAGAAACGCACCCAGGCGAGCATGACCAGGGTCAGCATGAGCATGAACAAGGCCGCCGGTCCCACTCGTTGGCGCAGCGTCCTGACGCCGCTATCCCGGCCGATCCCGTCATCGACCCCGCGCAACTGCGCGATTCGGTACAAGCCGACAGCGAACATAGGACCGACCAGCAGGAAACCGCTCCAGAAGGTCAAGATGAACTGCGGCTGCTGCAGCCCAAACAGTGTGATGATGACTCCGATTGCAGCGAACACGCCGCCATAGATCAGGCTGAGAACCGGGGCTGCCCGCCAGGTGGCGAGGCCTTGTTTCAACCGGAAACGACGATGGGTTTTTGTTGCGCCGCCGGAGCACGAGGCCGCTGTCGATCAGAGCGGGTTTCCGGGTAAGCAGTGAGCATAAAAGGCCAAGTCCTGAGGTTGCGTCAGCGGGCATTCCCGGGTTCGTGCTATCGATCCAGGCGGTGACTTGTCGCCCTTCGTTCAGGAAACGCTGCAAGCGGCCATCGGAGGACCTGGGCGTCATGGTTCTAAGCACGGCATTCGCCAGGACCGGCTCGAAACGGGCAGGCTGGCCGATGCGGAGGCGACCTTGACGCCGGTCAACACAAGTCGGCGTTGGTGGGATCAGAATTTAATTGCTGTACAGGCGGGTTCTCCGCCTTGCACCTTGGAGGTCAAGCCATGACCGACACGAGATACAACCTCAGATCGCCGGGCAAGACAAGAGGCGACCACCTGCTCCAGGAGTTGGAGCACGATCCCTACCACAGCAAACTCAAACTGAGCGAGCCGACGGTTTGCCCGGAGTGTAGTGCTGTGTATCTGCACGGACGCTGGCAATGGGCCGACACTCCCGAGGCGGCGCACGAGACTCTCTGTCCGGCCTGTGCGCGGATTCGCGACAAGCTGCCGGCCGGATTTCTGAGCGTTGGTGGCGAGTTCTTCCGCGACCATCGCGAGGAGATTCTGCGTCTGATCGAACACACGATCGAGAAAGAAAAAGCCGAACACCCGCTGAAGCGCTTGATGGGTGCCGAGACGCAGGACGAAGGGGAGGTGTTTACGTTCACCGATCCCCACCTGGTCCACGGCGTCGGTCATGCCTTGCGCAGGGCGTACAAGGGCGATCTGGATATCCAGTATCAGCCGGGTGAGTACATGGTGCGGGCGAACTGGAATCGCTGAGCGTCTCTGTCTGATCGATGGTGCCGCTGGGGGCCGACCCGGAGGGACACGGCTTACGCGCGGAACAGAGTCTCTTTGCTGACGATGACCGTCCCGATGGGCGCGCGGACTTTTGCGACACCCTCCTGAGGGACAAGCAACTGATCTAGTCGGTCGCCTGAACGCGAGGGGTTTACGGATCCCCGATTGGGAACTCTAAAAGGAGCTGAATCATGTCTACATTGCATCAACTACGAGAAGGTCTCAACGAGGCCTGGGATTCTATGGTCGACGGGTGGCAGAAACTCTACCGCCGAGCCGCTGGCGCGTTGACCCGCTTTACCCCCGGCAAGAAAGGACAGAGTGGCGCGCAGCAAGCCCAAGAATTGGCGACGCGCAGCAGTGGCTGGGGCGTGTTGACCGCGGAGGTCTTCGACGATGACCACAAGGTCGTGGTGCGTTTGGAGGCGCCCGGCATGGAGAAGAATGACTTCGATATACAGGTTGTCGACAACTACCTGGTGATATCCGGAGAGAAGCAAGTCGAGAGCGAGCGTACCGAAGGTCAATACCACGTAACCGAATGCGCCTATGGGCGGTTCGAACGCGCTATCCCGCTGCCTGACCAGGTCGACACCGCCAAGGCCAGCGCCGGCTACACAACGGGTGTGCTACGGGTCGAGCTGCCGAAGTCCGCCTCGCGGCGGCGTAAGACCATCCAGGTCGACGTACCTTGACAAGCAGAAGCAGTTGATCTGCAAATTGCACCAAGGCAGCATTGTGAAGAGCGATCCCGAGGCTTGGTTCAGACGTCGAGTTTCGCTGACAGATAGGTGATACAGCCGTTCAGACTCGACAGCCGCGGACATTCGATCTCCGGGATCTTGATCTCGAGCCGCTTCTCCAGGGTCAAGACGAAGCCGAGATAGTCGACCGAGTCGAACTCGAATTGATCGCGAAAACTGATGTCCGGGTCGAGTGTTGTCGGATCGACATCGGGCGCGATTCCGGTCAGGACATCGAGCGTGATCGCCCGGATCTCATCGTTCGTCATCATCTGGCTGCTCCATTGGTCGGGCGTCAGGTCAGGCTCTGCTTCAATCATGGTTCAACAGCGTCGACGTATCGCCCTCCGGCAAGCCGAGCTCCTGCGCCTTGAGCGGACGTAGACTTCGGCGACGCCTTGGATTATCTCGCCAACCAACGCGAGGCCAAGGCGATCCTGCTCTACATCGAAGCGGTCTCCGACGCCCGTAAATTCATGTCGGCCGCCCGCGCGGCAGCACGGATGAAACCGGTGATCGTGGTCAAGGCCGGTCGTCATGCGCAAAGCGCCAGAGCGGCGACCACCCACACCGGCGCGCTCGCGGCGTAACGACGACGTCTATGACGCCGCCTTCGGTCCCGGAGGGCTTCACAGCCGATACCGAGGGCGTTCGAGATCTGGTCACTCAGGCGCTCGGAGAAGGTCGTGTCTACAGATCGCCGAGTCGCCACAGGCGGCGACCGAACGGCTGGCGATCCGCCCTTACCCGAAAGAACTGGAGGAGTTGATACCGGTTGGCGACGGCCGCGAGTTCCGGCTGCGAGCGATTGTGCCCGAAGATGAGCCGGCACTGCAGGAGGCCTTCACGAAACTCACACCGGAAAAGGTAAGATTGCGCTTCTTTGCCCCGAAACGGACGCTGTCGCGCTTTGCCGCGGTGAGGTTCACTCAGATCGACTACGAACGGGAGATGGGACTGGTGCTGACCGAGCCCGGCACCCCGGGGACAACCGAGATCTATGGCGTCGCCAACCTGATCGCGGACCCGGACAATACCAGCGCCGAGTATGCCATTGTGGTCCGCCACGACATGGTCGGGCTGGGTCTGGGAATCGTGCTGATGAAACGCATCATCGATGATGCCCGCAGCCGTGGCATGAAGGAGATCTTCGGCGACGTTCTCAACGAGATCCGCTCCATGTTGAAGCTCTGCGAGATACTCGGCTTTCAGGCCGGCCGGGCTCCCGACGACCCGGGGATTGTTCGGGTAACGCTCGGGTTGCAACAGCCGGCGAACTGAGTCCCACGGTCGGCGCCAGTCGGTATTTCTGTACTGCCTTGGCGCCTTCAGGCGATCTCGTCGATCGGCGAGGCGGTCTCGCTCCGATCCAGCCCGCTCCAGGGGGTGATGTCTTTCTGATAGCGGCGCATGACCAGGTTGGCGATCAGGCCGGTCCAGCCGGTCTGATGCGCGGCGCCCAGTCCCTGGCCGGTCTCGCCGTGGAAATACTCGTAGAAGAAGAATTGGTCAGCCCAGTGCGGATCGTTCTGAAACGGGCTGTCGCGGCGCAGGGCCGGGACCTCGCCGGCGCCGTCGCGGCGGTACAGGTCGCTCAGACGCTCGGCGATCAGGGTGGCGATCTGCTGCAGGTTCAGCTCGGTTCGCCCGAAGGCAGGGCACGGCGACCTTGAAATTCGGTCGCCGAGGAAGCGGTGAAACTTCTCCAGCGCCTGCACCAGTGAATAGTTGGTCGGCATCCAGATCGGCCCGCGCCAGTTGGAGTTGCCGCCGAACAGCCCGGTGGTCGATTCGCCCGGGACGTAGTCGATCAGCGCCCGACCGATCCCCGGGAGGTTGCCCAGGTCGCGTTGCGTGGCGTGCAGCGCGGCTGAGGCTGCGCACGCCGTAGCTCGACAGGAACTGCTCCTCGTCGAGCAGGCGCTTGCAGGATGCGCGGCAGCATGGCTGTGATCGACCAGCGACAGCAGGTGTTCGCCGCGATCGTTCGTCCCAGTCCGGGCAGGCGCAGACATAGCTGCCGTCGGAACAGCCCGCCTTTGTGCTCGTGCGAGCAGAGCGCGGAAGCGCGGCGCCGCGCTCGAGCAGGCGCTGGTCCACGACCTCGCAGGCGAACAGCGGGATCAGCCCGACCCAGGAGTAGACATCGATGCGGTGGGTCTTGCCGTCCGGGGTGACCAGCAGGTCCTTGAAGAAGCCGTCGTCCATGTCCCACAACGAGGGCGTGCCGGTCTCTTCGTTGCCGGCGATGGCCTCGGCGATGGCGAGGAACTGCTGGTAGCACTGGATCGCCATGTCCTCGTAGTCGGGGTCCTGGCGGCGCAGAGTTCCAGCGCCATGACCGTCATGTTGAGCGCGAACATCGCCATCCAGCCGGTGGCGTCGGCCTGCTTCAGCGCTGATAGCCGGGCGGCAGCGGCTTGGAACGGTCGTAGACCGAGATGTTGTCCAGACCGAGAAAGCCGCCCTCGAACAGATTGTGGCCGTCGGCGTCCTTGCGGTTGATCCACCAGGCGTAGTTCAGCAACAGCTTGTGGAAGACCCGCTGCAGGATAGCGCAGATCGCCGGCGCCGCGCTGTACCCGCTCGGCGCGGAAGACCTTCAGCGCGCCCATGGCGTGCACCGGCGGATTGACGTCGCCGAAGGCCCATTCGTAGGCCGGGATCTGGCCATTGGGGTGCAGATAGCGCTCCGAGCAGCATCAGCTCGATCTGGTCCTTGGCGAAATCGACATCGACCAGCGCCAGGGCGGCGCAGTGATAGGCCAGATCCCAGGCGGCGAACCAGGGGTACTCCCAGGTGTCCGGCATGGAGATGATGTCGGCGGCCTTGAAATGCCGCCAGTGGCGGTTGCGGCCACAGTGGCGCGCCTTCGGCGGCGGCGAGCTGATCGCCATCCAGCCAGCGCGCGACGTCGTAGTGGAAGAACTGCTTGCTCCAGATCATGCCGGCCAGGGCCTGGCGCAGGATCCGCTGGTCCTCGGGGCCGGCCTCGGGCAGCAGGTCGTCGTAGAAGATCGTCGGCCTCGCGCCTGGCGCGGTCGCGAACAACGACCTCGGCTGCGGGCGAAGGGGTCGGCGAGTCTCGCTGAGCCAATACCAGATCGAGCTGGATGTGTTGTCCGGCGCTGACCTGCCAGCTGGACCAGGCGCCGACCTTGGTGCCGCTGCGGGTCGGGTTGACGGCCCGTTCGTCACCATCGATGACGCGTCGGTGGAAGGCGTCCTTGACGTAGGGCGTCGGCGTTGGCCAGGCCCCACAGGCGCTCGGCGTTGGTCTCGTTCTCGGTGAACAGCAGCTCCGCCGGCTGCTCGGCCGTAGAGGTAGTAAGTGCCGAGCGTCCGGGTGCTCGGCCTCGACCGCCCAGGCGGCGCCGTCCGGGGCGCGGTGTTCGCGCAGCCTGGGCATGCGGTCGGCGCTTCGTCGTCCCAGGACCAGGTGTTGCGGAACCACAGCGTCGGCAGCAGATGCAGCGCGGCCGATTCCGGGCCGCGATTGTGCGCCGTGATGCGCAGGTGGATCTCGCTCCGGGCGGCCTTGGCGTACTGCGACCTCGATGTCCCAGTAGCGCTGCTCGTCGAAGACGCCGGTGTCGAGCAGGTTGAACGGCGGCTCGGCCCGACCGCGACGGCGCGTTCTCGTCGACCAGTTGCTGGTAGGGGAAGTCCGCCTGCGGGTACTTGTACAGATAGCGCAGATAGCTGTGGCTGGGCGTGGCGTCGCGGTAGAAGTAGTACTCCTTGACGTCCTCGCCGCGGTTGCCCTGCTTGCCGGTCAGGCCGAAGGCGCGTTCCTTGAGGATCGGGTCGCGGCCGTTCCACAGCGCCAGCGCGAAGCACAGCCGCTGCTGTTCGTCGCAGATGCCGCCCAGGCCGTCCTCGCTCCAGCGATAGGCGCGGGAGCGGGCCTGGTCGTGATCGAAGTACTCCCAGGCGCTCGCCGTGGGCGCTGTAGTCCTCGCGCACCGTGCCCCAGGCGCGCTCGGCGAGATAAGGGCCCCACAGGCGCCAGTTCTCGGTTCCGGCGCGCTGAGACTCGAGCCGCTGGCGCTCGGGGTTGGATGCGCGGGTCGCCGGTATCGGCCGGGGTCGCGTCAGTCACTGTTTCAGGCGCCACCAGGCCTCGAGGATGCAGGCCACCGACCAGGCCTGCGCCGGGGCGCCGCGCGGCGGATGCGGCGGATCGCCGTCGAAGATCTCGCTGATCGTCCCCAGACCGGCGTCGAACAGCTGATCGCGCGCGGTACGCAGTCGCAGTTGCGGCCTGCTCGCGATTGCCGCTGACCCGGTATTCGGCCAGCGCGTAATGACCGAGCAGCCAGCCCCAGACCGTGCCCTGGTGATAGGCCGCAGTCGCGGGCGCGGACATCGCCCAGGTAGCGACCGCCGGTAGTCGGGGTGATCGGGTGCCAGCGAACGCAGACCGATAGACTGGTGAGCAAGTCGCGACCGCATTCGCGCACGACCTCGGCCTGTTCCTCGTCGCTCAGCGGTGAGTGCGGCAGGCTGACGGCGAAGATCTGATTCGGCCGTACCGAGGGGTCGTCGCCGCTTCCCTTCGTTGGGTCCGTCGAGCACATCGAACAGCCCGTCGTCGGGTCCACGCACGAAGCGCCGGAAGCCGGCGCCGACCTTCTCGGCAAGCTGGCGTGTAGTCCGCGGCATCGCGATTGAGCAGGCGCGGCGAAACCGGCCATGGCGTGCAGGGCGTTGTACCACAGGGCATTGATCTCGACCGGCTTGCCGATGACGCGGCGTCACCACCCAGTCGCCGACCTTGGCGTCCATCCAGGTCAGTTGCACGCCTGGCTCACCGGCGCGCAGCAGGCCGTCGGCCGGGTCCACGCCGATGCCGTAGCGGGTGCCGTCGCGATAGTGGCGGACGATGTCTTCGAGCAGCGGGAAGTGCTGCTCGAGTAACTGCTCGTTGGGATGATGGCTGCAGATAGGCCCGCCAGGCCTCGATGTACCACAGCGCCGCGTCGACGCTGTTGTAACTCGAGCGGCGCGTCGTCGCCCGGGAAGCACGTTCGGCAGCATGCCCTGGTCGATCAGGCCGCGCGAAGGTCGACCAGGATCTCGCGCGCCAGCCTCGGAGCGGCCGGTGGCCAGGGTCAGGCCGGGCAGGGCGATCATGGTGTCGCGGCCCCAGTCGCCGAACCAGGGGTAGCCGGCGATCACCGACTCGCCGTCGGCGGCCATCGGGCAACTGGCGGCGGAACGCGGAAGCTGTCGGCGGCCAGCACCAGCTGGCCGACCCATTTGGGCATGCTCTTCTGCCGCCGCAGCACCGGGATGGCGGCAGCGAGCAGCTTGGCCTCGCGCACCAGAAAGCGTTGCCGGCTGCCGTTGAGATTGGTCTCGGTCTCGTCTTCGATGGTCAGGGCTGAGGCCGCGCCAGGTATGCGCGGCGAGTTCGATCTCGGCGATCCCGGCGCGAAATGATCTTCACAGCGTTCCAGGCCGCGCTCGCCCTCGAGCGTCAGGTCGAAGTGTTCGACCCATGCCGGCGCGGCCTCGAGGTCGGCGCCGTCGGCCAGGATGCGCAGATCATGGGGAGTGCCGAGGTTGACGTGCAGTCGGTCGTAGACGGTATCCACCGTCGGCTCCAACTGGTCGCGGCGGGCGACGTGGTGATGGTCGCGGGCGTTGACCAGCAGATCGCATTCGCAACCGCGGTGGCCGGGCCTGCTGGCCGGCGAGCAGTCGAAAGGCGACATGGGTGGTGTTGCGCGCCGATGTCCATCCAGATGCGCTGTTCGACGACGCAGGTCGCCGATGGCGAAGCGCCAGACCGGCATGCGGCCGTCGAGCTCGAAGCATTCGATGTGCCGATGGCCCTGCGGGGCGATCGCGCCGTCGGCCCAGCGATTGCTGTGCAGCGGCCAGGTCTGTTCCTCGCCGCTCGCATCGGGCAGAACCAGTTCGGCATCGGCCTTGGCGGCCAGCAGGTGGCGATCGAGCGAATCGCCCAAGGGCGCGATCAGCAGGCCGTGATAGCGCCGGGTCAAGGTGCCGGCGATGGTGCCGGCGGCATAGCCGCCGACGCCGTTGGCCAGCCACCATTCGCGCCGCTCCGCGGCCTCGAGGTCGCCACAGATCTCGCGGCCGAAGCCGACCAGTAAAGGTAATGTCATGCGCTCAACCTCCTTCGCGGAAGCCGGGGTACAGGGTCATGCCGCCGTCGACATACAAGGTGGTGCCGGTGACATAGTCGGAGGCGTCCGAGGCCAGCCAGACCGCGGCCTGGCCGATGTCCATCGGGTCGCCGACCCGCTCGTAGGGGATCAGCCGCAGCAACTCGGCCTCCGCCTCCGGTGTCTCCCAGGCGGCGCGGTTGATCGGTGTGCGGATCGCGCCCGGCGAAATACCATTGACCCGGATGCGAAGATGCGCGACCTCCTGCGCCAGACTCTTCATAAACATCAGCAGGCCGCCCTTGGAGGCGGCGTAGTTGACGTGCCCGGCCCAGGGGATGACGTCGTGCACCGAGGACATGCAGAGGATCTTGCCGGCAGCGCAAGACAGGTCCGGCACCACGCCGCGGCGCATGAACTCGCGCACCGCTGCGCGGGCGCAGAGGAACTGGCCGGTGAGATTGACGTTCATCACCATATTCCATTGGTCGAGGGTCATTTCCTGGAACGGGGCGTCGCGCTGGATGCCGGCATTGGCGACCAGGATGTCGAGGCTGCCGAGCCGCTCTGTCGCCTCGGCGAACATGCCCTCGACCTGGTCCTCCCGGCTGACGTCGGCGCGGATCGCGATCGCCCGGCCGCCGGCGGTCTCGATCTCGTTGACGATGGCGTGTGCCGCGTCTTCATTGGACAGATAGTTGATGACTACGCTGGCCCCGGCGGCCGCCATGGTCCGAGCCGTGGCCGCACCGATGCCGGAGTTGGCGCCGGTGACCAGGGCGCGCTGGCCGACCAGGGGTTGATCATGTGTCTGCGCCATGGCTCACGGCTCCTTGTTCTCGGTTGAGTTGGCGATAGCTGGATGCTGCTGTTCGAGTGGCCGGTTCCGCGCCGATCAGGGCAGCCCGGCATGACCGACCTCGACGCGGAGCGTCTCGATCCGGCCGGATCGACGTTCGGCGGCGGCGCGCGGATCGTCGGTCTCGGAGGTTAACACGTACAGGGTTCTGCCATCGTTGCCACCCAGCATGCAGGCGTAGGGCGTGCCGTGGGTAAGCGCCGGGCGTTCGATCTTACCGCCCGGCAGCACGCGCAGCAGTTCGCCGGTGCCGGGGCTGGCGACCCAGATGGCGCCGGCGGCGTCGAGACAGATGCCGTCGGGTGTGGCCTCGCCCAGATGCGCCCAGACCTGGCGATTGCCGATCGAGCCGTTGCGCCCGACCTCGAACTGCGTCAGCCGATGGGCGAAGGTCTCGGCGACGA
The DNA here is from genome assembly GCA_963765415.1 of uncultured Gammaproteobacteria bacterium. Lineage (GTDB taxonomy): Bacteria > Pseudomonadota > Gammaproteobacteria > Chromatiales > Chromatiaceae > CAVXWS01. Next base: position 10,245 of record CAVXWS010000086.1, on the reverse strand, counting down.
TCATGCGCTGGCGGTCGGCGCTGAGCACGCAGCCGTTGGGGAAGATCAGGCGTTCGGCCACCATCCGGGCGCGGCCGTCGGGTTCGACCAGGATCAGTTCGGCCGGGCTTAGTTTGGCCCCGCCGTGCAGGTCGTAGCCGAAGTTGCCGACGTAGGCCCGGCCCTGGTCGTCGACCAGCATGTCATTGCAGTGGAAGCTGGCCAGTTCTCCGAGGTCGGCGTGCAACTGCAGTCGTCCCGCCTCGATGCGGTAGACGCGCCGCTCGGTCATGGCGACCACCAGCGGCGTGTCGTCGGGCAGCCAGCCGAGACCGCCGGGCAGATCCGGCATCTCGATCAGCGTGCCGCTGGCGCCGTTGGGGTCGACCCAGGCGACGCGCCGGGCGTGTTGATCGGTGAACCACAGACGGCCGTCGCGCCAGCGCGGCGCCTCGGGGAAGGCCAGTCCGTCGAGCAGGATCCGGGTATCGGCGCTCATGGTCATCGCATCCATATCGCTAGCCCGGTTCGCGGTCGAGTGCGGCCGAGATGGCCCGCACCGACTCGGCCACCGGCCAGGCGGCGTCGACTTCGATGGCGCCTTCGGGCGGTTGCAGAGTCTGGCGCTGCGAGTCGAACAGCTCCGCCGGCATGAAGTGGCCGGGCCGCGCGCGCAGTCTTTGCCGGATCAGGTCCTCGGCGCCGTGCAGGTAGACGAAGCGCACCTGGTCCGGATCGGCGCGCAGCCTGTCGCGGTAGGCCTGCTTCAGCGCCGAGCAGGCGATCACGCTGTCGACACGCTGCGCCAATCGGTCGACGATCAGCGTGCGCAGACGCTCGAGCCAGGGCGCGCGATCGCCGTCGTCGAGCGGTTCGCCGCGGCGCATCTTGTCGATGTTCGCCTGCGGATGCAGATCATCCCCCTCGACGAACGCCCACCCCTTTGCCTCGGCCAGTGCCCGGCCGACGGTGGTCTTACCGGCGCCCGAGATCCCCATCACGATGACAATCATCGTGCCATTCGACGCTTGCCGCTGTGTTTTCCGCAGCGTCGCTCGCCCGGGGCGAGCAACCGCTTGGCCCGTATCGGACAGCGCTCGATGCCGATGAATTTCGATTCGCGAACGGCGCGTTCGACGCGGTTGTCGAACCCGCGGTCGGCGTTGCCGGGGCTGTCGTCGCGTCGGTATCGGAGAAAGGTCAGGGACATGCCTTGTCGGTCAGACTCGCTAAAGCATCGATGCAGGAAGCTTACACGTTGGCGGCGGGTGTGTGTGTGCAGATCCCGACAGCAAAAATCGAGTTGGTGGAGACTTGAATTCCTTGCTGGGGCGGGGGATGAGTCAAGGCCGACAACCACCGACAAGGCGATTCGCGATATGCCGAACGGGTAGCCGCGGCGAAGGCCCCGGAGACGGTCGTCCAGCATGGTGAACTGGACCTCCGGCAGAACGGCTCCGCGGAGACGCTCCCCCGATCTACACCGGGGCCCTTCACCCGGATACCGACTCGGTCCGGGTTTATCGGCCCTTTCCTGTTTCACTGGATGAGCGGCACCTTTATACCTGTATACCTGTGGCTGCGGTCAAGCCGTGGTCAGTCCCCGAAGCGAAGGATTCCAAGGATGGAAACCGGGGCGAGGCCGGGCCGCTCGGCCCGCGCCAACATTTGCCGGCCCTCGACGTGAGTCGAGGTCGGGCGGGCACCCTGTCGCAGTTTCCGGAATACGACTCGATAGTCTTCGAGGAACTCGTCGCAGCGCTCCGAGATGGGCCCGTAAGCCGCCCGAAGGCGAGCCGCGTCGCGGAACAACACCAAGGCAGAGGCCCGGCGCTCGGCACTCGGGGCCGCACGGCGCAATCGTTGCTCGGCAAGCATTGCATAGGACCTAGTGGGCTGCTTGGTAAGTTCGGTTATTCTCAGAGCCCCGCTACCTGGCCAAGACAAGGCGCACTTCGCAGGGAATGGCAGGCCCTTTTCAAGAAGTGCAACGCGGTATTGGCCAGGTAGCGGGGCTCCCTTCGGGCCGGTCCACAAGCGCCATCGCCGGTGTTTCGCTCGCTTGACACGCAACGGCTAGTCCGGCGCTCGCGAGCCTTGCCGATGACGCTTGTGGATCGGCTGAGTGTTACCGAACTTACCAAGCAGCCCACTTGTGGGCTCCCGGCAGTACAAGGCGCGGCCGAGATCCGACCCGCTTTGATAGGCGAAGTCCTCCAGGGTCTCGGCCGCCGTGCTGGCTGCCAGGGCAAGCATGGCGGCGCCTGCCAGAATCTTTCTCGCGTTCACCGCGATCGCCGTCAGGCAGCGATGTCTTGGCAGGGGAGTTCGTCGAGCTCCTGCAACATCTCGACGATGACGGCCATTTCGTCAGGGTATGTGCGCAACAGTTCTTGAAGTTTTGCGCAGTCGATTTCACGAATCTCTAGGTCCATGGTTCAGCTTTCCCGATAAGATTAAATTTTTCGCGGATATTGCACTGCAACAGATGTGCCATGAGTAGAATGATTGAATATACTTAATCAAATCGAAGAAATTATTACGATTTATCAACTCTCTAAGATCGTTATTGAGAATTTAGGAAGAGAATTCCGTTTCCGGAGTGGTCGCTTTTGGTGCATCGAACAAAAGTGGATTGTCGTTTCGGGGCGACACGGACCTGCGTGCGCGAGGTGGAATCTCGCGTCCGGGTCTCAGGACGGGCGATAGGGTGCCCGCGCTCTGTCTGAATCGCGTGGCCCACTCGAGGGACGGGGACGGCGTTAGCCGATATTTTGACGCAGAAAAGAGACGGGCCGGAACGACACAGCTTGTCGGACCGGCCCGGTCTTCAATCCTGGCTGGGAAAGGGACTGAGTTGCGCTATTTTCTCTTTTGGCTGACTGACCAAACCGAACGGTTGCCGCTGTTGCGTTCGTTCAGTTCGTCGGCGCATTGCTGAGCGTAAGACTTGACCTCGCGCAGCGTACCGCGGCGATACCCGGTAATCGGATTCCGACCGCCTTCCAAGACGTAACGATACCAGTTTCCCTCGGCGTCCTCTTGCGGCATCTCGCTGCGCTCGACCGACGCGACGTGATAGATGGGGGTCAATTTCTTCGAACGTTCGAGCGTTTGATTCGCTTCCGACATAATCACAGTCCTGTACTTTATGGTTTTCGGAGATGATGGTGTTTGGTGGGTGAAGCCTATCGTCAATCCTCACGAACCGGACGATGGCCCGACAAGCAGAGGGGCGCGCCGCCGGTTATGTCCCCCCTGGTTGCTGCGCGGTCGCTCAGCGAATCAGCGCCACAGGCACAGCGCACTCTCCGTGGTTGCGCGTTGCGCGTCGAAATCTATGTGGCGCGAGATAACTGAGGCTCCGAGTCTTTATTCTGCAATCCCAAACGTCGATCAGGACTCGCCCTTATCGACGTAACGGGACTTTAACATACTTCGGGTGAGTTCGCTCCTTGGGACGGATTTTCAGCGCCAGATCACGCACAATACGCGCGCGATTGCGACTTACACAGGCTCGTCATACCTGTGTGCCGAGGGGGTGTGCGGCGACGGCTTCCGCGGCTTGAACGAAGGCCCAGAGTCGGCATTCGAAATCGCCCCGGAGGGAGTGTTCCTGCGGACCGCGCGAAAGCTTACTCGTTGAGCCGAACCCTCAGTTGCCCGTCACCCACCTCGATATCGGCGACGCCTTCGGCAAACAGCTTCCAGAATCCATCTTCACCGCCGAACTCCGCGACCAGGTCGACATTCTTCAATCCGCCCAGCCAGGCGTTCGGCAGCGGGACGCCCATCAGGGTCACGCCCTTGAGCTTCACGATCGGTCGGCTGTCGGCGTAGTCGAATACCAGACCCGTCTTGATCCGCAGGATGCGTCCGCCCATCAACGGAAAATCCTCGTCGATCGGGACCAGGACCTTTGCGCTGATCAGGTCGTCGGCCAGATCGAGTGCGACCCGTTCAGCCAGTTTCGGATCGCGTCCGATCAGGCCATTGAGCTCGCGCTCGCTGAAGACCACCGTGCGGTTGGCGTCATCTTCGCGATAGGGCTGGGGCGTCATGTCGTCGTTGCCCCAACGGTCTTTACTCTCCGGACTCTCCAGGCCGCTCGGTGGCGAGGACGCATCCAGACGCTCGAGTTTCTGCTCGAGAACGGCCATCTCCTGGTCGGTCAGTGCCACGGGTTCGAATTGAGCCGGGAACAGAAAGGTTCGAATAAGCCAGAAGGCGATCAAGGCAGTGACCAGCACGCTCGCCAGGACGATCAGAATGACCTGGGTACCGCTGAATCCTTGGCGTGCAGGCTGAGCGGCGTCGATGGAAGGGACTTGGTTCATCTATTGCTCCTCGATGCCGGCGTCGCCCCTGACCACTCGATGCCCAAGGCGCCGGCTATTAGACCGTATTCGTACCCTTGTTGGATGCCTGATGGAAGGGCGAATTTCGAACCGGCCGATCTTGTCGCGATGCGGTTGCCGGCGCCTCGAAGCCGCCCTGGTCTGGCTAAGGCCGTGTCGCTTGGTTGCGCGAAAATGTTCCCAGCCCGCGTGCCGGTGGCACAGCGCTGGCGTCTGAGATGATGCGAATCACATAATCAGTCATCATCAGTCATCCGCCGCCGAAGCGACACTCAGCCCTGCCGATGGCCCTCTGCCCCTCGAGACCCCGTTATGCCCTCAGTCGCTGGTTACGATCCGCGGGTCGGCGGCTCGAATTCGTTCTCCTCGTGATGCTCGCCGGCATGAGCGCATGGTCTCCCGTCTCGACGGCCGCGTCATCGATTCCGCCCCCGGTCCGCAGCGAACTGAGCAAGCTGAAGATCCCCGAGTCTTCGGTCAGTCTCTATGTCCGGCGTGTGGTGGCGCGCAAGCCTTTGTTGGCGGTCAACGCCTCCCGGCCGCGCAATCCGGCCTCCGTGGCGAAGCTGGTCACGACGCTCGCGGCGCTGGACTTGCTGGGCCCGGCTTACACGTGGAAGACCGAGGCGTATCTGGACGGGGCGCTGAGCGGCGGCCGACTCGATGGCGATCTGGTCTTCAAGGGCTACGGCGACCCGCTGTTGACGCCGGAGAAATTCTGGCAGTTTCTGCGTCAGTTGCGCGGCCGCGGTCTGGAGCAGATCGGCGGAGATCTGGTGATCGACAACAGCTTTATCGCTCCGGTCGAGATCGATCGCGCGGCCTTCGACGGCAAGCCGACTCGGGCCTACAACGCCCTGCCTCACGCGCTGAGCCTCAACTTTCAGGCCACCCAGGTCACCCTGCTGCCCGATCAGGAACAAGGCCGAATCCGTGCCTTCACCTATCCGCCGCTGGATAACCTGCGCATCGTCGACAGCGCCGAATTGATCGAAGGTCCCTGTCGGCGCGGTGCGCGCTGGCCGTCGATCAGTATCGCTCGCCAGGGGGCTTTGCCGACGCTCGAGTTCAAGGGCCGTTTCAGCGCGCAGTGTAATGAGCGGACCTTTACCCGGCTGCTGGTCGAGCCGCAGGAGCAGATCGCCGGCACCTTTCGGGTGCTCTGGTCGGAACTGGGTGGACAACTGGCGGGCAAGGTGCGCGACGGCCGCTTGCCCGCCTCGGCGAGAAAGTTCCACCAACTCGAATCGCAGCCTCTGGGCGCGATCGTTCGCGGTATGAACAAATTCAGCAACAACCTGATGTCACGGCTGGTGTTCCTGACGCTGGGCAGCGAGCGCCTCAAGGAACCGGCGACCTTGGACAAGGCGCGTCGGGTGATCGACCAATGGCTTGCGGAGCGGCGTGTGCCTCCCCAGGGCCTGTTCATCGACAATGGCGCCGGTCTGTCGCGCGAGACGCGAATCTCCGCGGAACTGCTCGGCCAGCTGCTGCGCGACGCCTACTTCGATCCCTACATGCCGGAATTCATGTCATCGATGTCGATCATTGGTGTCGATGGCACCCTGCGCAAACGGCTGAAGAAGACACCGCTGGTCGGGCGCGGTCACATCAAGACCGGCTCGCTGGACGAGGTCAAGGCCCTGGCCGGTTACCTTCTCGACCAACGGGGCCGGCGCTGGGTGGTCGTGTTCATCATCAACGACGAGCGGGCCGACTGGCGCGCGAACAAGGTCCAGGATGCGTTGCTGGAGTGGCTCTACGCCCGAAGCTAGCCCACTGGTCGAGTCATGGACCCGGTTCCCGGTTCTGCGTCGCGCCGCAATGCGGACAGTAGTTGGCGTCCTGCCCCATTCGATAGGCGCAGGCGTTGCAATTCTTGCGGGTCTGCAGATGCTCTCCGAGTTTGATGGAGATCGTGCCGGTCAGCAGGGCAAACCCGGTAATGCCCATCAGCATCAGCACCCCTGCCTGCACCTTGCCGAGGACCGTCTGTGGAATCAGGTCGCCGTAGCCCACCGTGGTCATGGTTACCAGGCTCCACCAGCAGCCTACATAGGCGTTCTCGAAGGTCTCCGGTTCGATAAAGAAGATCAGGTTGCCTGACACCAGAATGACCACGAACAAGGCCGCGAGCACGACGAAGAACAAGTCGAACACATCGAGCATCGACGAGAACAGCAGCCGGATGGCGCGCATGTATCGCAGCAGTTTGAGCAGGCGAAGGATCCGCAACAGACGGATCGCCAGGAAGGTCTGGTCGAACAGCATCAGGGGCAGCCAGGCGATCAGATCGACCAGGCCGTAGAAGCTGAAGAAGTATCGGATCGGCCAGCGCCCGGCATACAGACGGGCAAGATACTCCGCCGCGAATATGATGGTGACGCTGATCTCGGCGAGGTGAATCATCTCCCGGCTCTTTTCCGAGACTGCCTCGATCGTCGCGAACATCGACAACAGCACGCTGGCGATGATCAGCGCCATCATCAGGAGATTGAAATTTCGCCCGACCGGAGAACGAAGATCGAAGAGCACGCGGTTCAATGCCCGCTGCAGGGGCGTCTTCAGGTCCCGCTCGCGTTGCAGGTTGTCCGGTAGTCGTTGTGCAATTTTCGTCATCGACCAAGATAGCGATTCCCGTGGGATATTCTTTATCTTCGTCGTGAATGGTCTTTGCTCTGAGCAGTGGCGGGCGGTCTCGGCGCCGCCGCCTGTGCCCCCGTCTGCCGTCAAAGGTTCAGGGTGAACACGCGGTCCGGTGACCGGCAGATCCACAAGAAAGCCCAAATATAAATACGTTCGAATAGATGGATTATGTGGATGATCATCGGGGACCTTCGACACACGTCCACGGTTCGGATGCATCGACCCCGGTCTTTGCACCAAATCAAATTTGCCGCAATTTGCCCCGGCCGGCCTCCGTTACGGCCAACAGGAATACTAGCGGGAATGGCTTTGTCGGTCTTTACTTTGTAGTGAAGGCGAAGGGACGAGTCTCGCTAGATTGACCGACCGTCGCCCACATCGAAATCGATGTATACAGAGGTGGATGGATTATGGAACTGACAATCGTGGCCGCCGCTGGCGCCGGTTGGTACGGCTGGTGTTACTGGCGCAAGTGCATACGTGTCAGGCAGCGCGAAGCCGATCAGGCTTATTGGGACAAGGTGCGTAGAGAATGTCCCAGCTGTGGGATCAATCGCCGCACCCGCGGCTTGAAGGCATAAAGCCCGGTTCATCCGAGGCGGGCAGCCGATTAAGTCTGCAGGGCCTGTTCACACTCACGGCCGTCGGCGCCACCCGGTCTGATGAGACTCGTCTGGCGCCGTACGGCACGTGATTCAAGGCGATTCTATTTCTGGGCAACCTCCGGTGCTTCGACCGTTGCGGCCTTGGGCGCAGCCGGTGCGTAGTGGGGCACACCGTACGCTGGGTAGCCGTAGTACGGATAGCCGAGATAGTACGGGTGGTAACCATAGCCGTAACCACGACCATAGCCGTAACCACGACCATAGCCGCCGCCACCCATGCCGAAGCTCATGCTGAAGCCGCCGCCACCCCAGCCATCGCCCAGCCAACCCGGACCCCCACCCCACCATGCCTCTGCGGCGGTGGGTACGGCGAGTGCAACGGACAATGCAGCGCTGGTGAGTAATGTGCGTGATGCGGTTTTCATGACGATCCCTCCTATGTTGATGCATCTTGCTACTGCAGTTCCTAAACTACGACGATCGCCCGGTCCGCTGGTTGATCATCGTCAATTAAGAATAAGTTCATCCTAATACTCTGATCGAAAAGCCTGCAGTTTCGGTCGAAGCGACGTCGACCGTAAATGAACTCGAGGAACGGCAGTGTCTCTCATGGAGAGGGTGTGCTTGGTCCCTCGAGGTGCAGGGTTAGCAATGAATCAGAGACCTGTTCGTTTCCAGTCGGTGCTGGTGCTCGTAGCCCTGGGCGTGGGCCTGAGCGGTTGCGCCAGTCAGGTGCCGAGTAAGCTGCAGCGTGCGCCGGCAGACAACCCGGTGCTGGAGGCCGTGCAGGCCGAGGCCGAACAGTATCGAGGTCATCCGGTACGCTGGGGCGGCGAGCTTGTCGAGGTGCTCAACAGCGCCACCGACTCCGATCTGTTGATCCTCGCCAGACCCCTGGACGAGGAAGGGGAGCCACGCTCCGATGCCGACGCGCAAGGGCGCTTCATTGCCCGGATTACCGGCTTCGTAGACCCGGCGGATTACCAGGCCGGGCAGCGCATCACGGTGTTCGGCAAGATCAGTGGCGTGCGTAAGGTCAGGATCGGCGACTATGTCTATCCGTACCCGGTCATCGAGGTGAGTGACTGGTATCGTTGGCCAGCACCCAGGCCGGTCAGGCCACGGCCCTGGTGGGTTGACGACCCTTTCTATCCCGGGCCTTTTTATGATCCGTTCTACGATCCCTGGTGGCCGCGCACGTATGGCTGGCCCTACCATCGATACTGGTGATTCGATGAAGACTCTGCATCTCCTATTGCCCATTCTTGTCAGCGCACTGCTCGGCTGCAGCAGCCAGCCGAGTGTGCGCGACACTTTTGGCGGCGATGACTCGGTCAGCCCGCAAGCCTTGTCGGGCGATACCGAGCGTGTGCCGCGCGGCCGCCGATTGCTTTGGGGCGGGGTGATTATTGCGACCGAAAATCAAGCGGATCGAACAATCCTGGAAGTACTCGGCTACCCGCTCGAGTCCAGTGGTCGTCCCGACGTCGATGCCCGCACTCACGGCAGGTTCCTGATCGACAGCCGCGGTTTTCTGGAGCCGCGAGACTATGCCGCCGGTCGCGAGGTGACCGTGGCCGGACCTCTGCTCGGCTTCAAGGACGGGACAGTGGCCGGGCGCTCCTATCGCTACCCGGCGGTCTCGGGCGAACAACTCCAGCTCTGGGACCGGCGCCAGACCCGTTATCAGAGCAGCCAGCCGCGGGTCGGGGTGGGCGTTGGCGTGGGCAGCCATGGCAGTGGCGTGGGAGTGTCGGTCGGTTTCTGAGCCTTATTCTTGCCGCTCAGCGCCAGCCGACTCGTCTGGACCAAGACGCCTGCGCACGCCGGAAACCGACGAGATCAGAAACCGATTCTGTCGACGATTCGCCCAATCGGTTTCACCTCGATTCCGCTTCGGATCGGATCCGACACTAAGGGCTACTGCTGCGCGGAGACATAGCGCAGAATCTCGACCACCTGATCGGTGGACGTCGTCCAGGCCAGGGCCGCGGCATCGACTTCCTTCAAGGGGTGGATGAGGTCCTCGCCATGCAGAGTGATATAGGGCTTGCCGAGCGCCGCGCAGTACCCGGCGTCGAACGCGGCATTCCATTGTTTGTACTTGTCGCCGAAACGGACAACCATCAGGTCGGCGGCTTCGATCAGCGTCTTGCTGCGAATCGTGTTGATCTTGGCAGACTTATGGTCGCGCCAAAAAGGCTGAGTCTCCTCGCCAAGAGGGTCGCCGGCGGCATCGCTGGCGGCATGGTCGGTGACCGCTGAGGTAAATACGATGTCGAGCCCGGAATCGGCCGCGCCCTTTTTCACCGCTTCACGCCAATCGGTATGAATCTCACCGGATAGATATACGGTCAATCGCATTCAGTGGTCCTCGCAGGCCGGTGCTGATATCGGCTCGATCGTTGGTCGCAGGGATGGGGCATGCGCCGGCGTCCGCGTAAACCCTCGCGCTTACCATAGACCCTTCAGCCAATCGAGCCACCCGGATTCATAAGTGTCGCCATCGGTATGTTTCATACCTCGTTCCCCCGCAGCGTCTGGCGGCTCACTGCTGGGGGGAAAGGGTGTCGGTGCGGACGGCAAGGTCGCCGGGTATCCCGGCGCCTGGGCCTGCGCCACCTTCTGGTCCGGGCAATGGATGTGGGGAGAGAGGT
>CAVXWS010000085.1:0-21285 GCA_963765415.1 uncultured Gammaproteobacteria bacterium | reverse complement strand
AAAAAAAAAAAAACAGTATAGAAAGAGTATAAACATAAACATACACACACACACATATATATTATTGTTATTGGATAATCCAACGCAAGTACACCATCCCCAGCTCGGCGGCTTCGCCTTCCAGGTTCATGGCTGAAAGAGTACCGAGGAGCCGCCAGCTGAGCAATCAAGAAGGCCGCCGCCGCGAAGCAGCCGCCGGCAAGCACCGCCTGATTGGTCACGCGGCCGCGCCGGCATCGTCTCCGGCGCCAATCATGCGGGCGACCGCGCGGTGGCACCAATGGCCACGGACGCGAAGAGGCTCGGCAATAGCCACAGCGTGTAGGCCATCAGCCCAATTGCCGCCAACGGGCTTCGCCCGGCACGACTTCCCCGTCAGCCAGGTATCGACGAAGCTGACCACGCCATCCAGCAACTGCTCGACGAAGCACTTGGGCTGGCCAGCCGGATCATCTCGGACCACGCCAGGCGTGGCGACAATCGAAAGTTCCTGGCGGCGGCTCAATGAGCAGTGTCCCTGCTGGCCCTGCCCGGCCCTCGTGTTCCCTGCCTTGCCCCATGCCCTGCGTGATACGAAATGAAAATGAATGAGTGCTGAAATCAAGGTTGCTATGATTAGAGTTGTTCTTTCCATTTTAGTGATGATGGATCCCGTGAGGAGCGGTAGTGACGGTGTTCCGCTTGGGGAATGTGAGCTACCAGGATTGCCAGCCAGATGTTGTGGGCTGAAGAGGTGGCAGCTCAGCTGGGCAGACTCCCCGGCCGGGCCTCCGCTGTCCCGGGTCGGCCAAGTCGCCGACGGGGGTTTCTCATTGTCAAGGCCGGTTCACCAGGCTCCAGGCCTCTGTCCTGCTCACCCTCCAGGTGGCCGAGGCCTCAGGCCCAGGCTGGTTGGTCCCAGCGACAGTGGTGATCTCGGGTTCAGCTGCCGTGGCCCCACCATCTTGCTGGGTTTGTTCACCCACCACGCCCGGCTGCTGTCTCCAGTGCCTTGGCCATGGCCACTGCCTGGCCAACAGGCCCAGGACCAGTTCTGGTTCGTGCTCCAAGAATGAACCAAGGTTCTGCACAGAGCACCATTGTCTTGCTGTGTCTGATCTGTGTGGCCATGATTGCATGCCCAGCAACCCGGGCTTTACCTGTGTCCAGGTGTATGTTTTCCAAGGTTCGGCGAGACCCTGCTGTTAGCTGTGCCCGGGTGAGGGCGAGGCTTGCCACTGACTGCTGTCGGACAAGGCAACGCTGGCGGCGATCAGGGCACCCTGCAGCAGCACACCGCGGCTGCATCCCTGGGCGCCATGGTGGGCGGCGCTGGGACGATCTCGTGCCGCGAGCACGGCAGCCAACTGAGCCTCACTCTCCATTCTCGACCAGCAGACCTCGATCGACGGCGATCTTGCCACCGGGCAGTGCCCAGGCGTTCGGGGTCGAGTCATCGATGACGCTGAACTCATAGCGCAGCTTGCGGTCGCTGACCGCCGCCAGCCGCTGCCGCAATACCCTGCACGTAACGCTGCACCTCCGGGTCGGCGACATAATCCCCTCCCTGCGCCTGCCGCGAGGGGCCGTAGTTCTGCTTGCCGATCGAGATCTCCTGCTCGGTCGAGACGAGACTGAGTTCGGACTTGCCCGTTACCGGATTGGTGCTGCATCCGGTCGCCACAACGGCAGCGAACACGACCACAAGTGCATTCTTTAACCAGAGCCTCACGCTTGATCTCCTCTGCGTACGCGGTTTGCCGTCATCACGATACCGCATGCCGCACCCGATCCCAATCCAGGATCTTGATCGACGAGCGACTCGTTCGGACGGCCATCCGGCCTCCACTGAGTCCTATTTTTCGGCCCGTTTGACCGCCTCCCAGGCGGCATCCTGCGTATCCAGATCGAGCTGTTCCATCGGCCCGTTGTGTTGTTCGGCCAGGTGTTGCTCCATGGCGCGAAAGCGTCGCTCGAATTTACCGTTGGCCGCTCGCAGCGCCTGTTCGGCGTCGACCCCAAGCTTGCGGGTGATGTTGACGAAGGCGAACAGCAGGTCGCCCAATTCCTCGGCGATGTGCATCGGATCGCCGTGATCCAAGGCCTGCTCGATCTCACTCAGCTCCTCGCGGGTCTTGTCGAACGCCCCGTCGACGTCGGGCCAGTCAAACCCGGCCCGGGCCGCCCGTTTTTGCAGTTTCTCGGCCCGGATCAATGCCGGCAGAGCCTGAGCAACGCCGGCCATGTGACTGGTCGCCGGGTGCGCCGGCACGCCTTGCGCCGGCGTATCCGGGGCCCCCTCGATCTGCTTCGCATCACGCTCACGGTGCTTTTGCCGCTCCCAGGCATGCCGCAATTCCGCTTCACTGCGATAGTCGGCGTCGGCGAACACGTGCGGATGGCGGCGGATCATCTTGTCCGCGATACCGCCGGCCACCTGGTCGAAATCGAATCGGCCCTGCTCCTCGGCGATCCGGGCGTAGAACACCACCTGAAACAGCAGGTCTCCGAGCTCTTCACGCAGTTCGTCGAGGTCGTCCCGCTCGATCGCATCGGCCACCTCGTACACCTCTTCGATGGTGTAAGGCACGATGCTGCGATAGGTCTGTTTCAGATCCCAGGGGCAGCCCGAACGCGGATCGCGCAGCCGGGCCATGATCTCTACGAGGCGTTGAACATTTTTCATACGACTTGGCGTAATACGAATGGTTCGCGCAAGGATAAGGCCAATAACGGTCCAATTGAACGACACGCCGACTTGACACGCCGGGATCGGGTGGTTGTACTCGCCGGGCTATGACCTGGCGATCCGCATCTCCCAGCCTCGACCGCTCGGCACACCGGCCATTCGCCCGGATGCTGAGCCTGTCCCTGCTGGCGGCTGAATCCCGGGCTCGACGATCATCCGGTCGTCCCTGCACAAACCCGAAAAGATTTTCGAGAGGACCCTGAAATCATGATGTCTCCGTCATTCCTGCGCGGCCTGCTGGCCGCCACTGCGTTCTTGACCCAGAGCGCTGTTTTCGCCGCCGACGCCGCGGATGAGATTCAGATAGTCGACCCTTACGCCCGTGCGGTACCACCCGGACAACCGAACAGCGCTCTGTTCGTGATACTGAAGAACACCGGCACCGTCGATCGCGCCCTGGTCAGGGCAGCCAGCCCGGTCGCAAAGCGGGTGGAATTGCACAATCACATCAATGACGGGGGCGTGATGCGCATGCGCCAGGTCGAGCAGATCGAAATCCCGGCGGGTGGCAGCGCCGAGCTCCAACCGGGCGGCTATCACGTCATGCTGATCGGTCTGCAGCAGCAACTGACGCCGAACGACCAGGTCACGCTCGAGCTGAGCTTCGACGACGGCAGCAGTGCCTCGTTGGTCGCACCGGTGCGCAGCGTCATGCAGATGATGGGCCACCAGCACATGCATCACGGCGGTATGGGCGAGAGCAAGTAAGCGCCGCGTTCGCCGGCCAATTACGGCAACGGCTGACCGAAGGTCTTTGCCCGGTGTGGAGCGCGGCGACTCAGCCCAGCGGGTCGAACCGCCGAAACCAGCCGGACAGCGCAAATCGCAGCCGTTGTGCGGGAAGAACCTCGTGGAAGAATCGATCGCTGAGGAAGACCACCAACCTGCCCATCTCCGGCTGGACATCGAGCGTCGTTTCCTCGTTCAGATACAGGCGCAACTGGCCACCTTCTTCGACCTTCCAGTCGCGGTTGAGATAGGCAATACAGGTCACCACGCGGGTGTCGTCGCCGCGAAACTGGTCGATGTGCCGGGCATAATAGGCCCCCGGCGGATAGGCGGAGAACTGTGCTTCGAACGTCCGCAGACCGAGACAGAGGTCGCGATTCAGCCGGATTCTGAGGGCCTCGATGAATTCCCAGTAGCCTTGTTGCGCCGCACTGGGCCTGTTCGAGTCAAGCCACAGGATCTGATCGCTCCGGTTTCGGCGGTCGACACGCCGCTCCACCTGTTTACCGATCGCCGCCGGGTGAAAATGTCGGCCACTCAGCGCAGATTCGGCCTCCGCCGCCAGATTGTCGAGCAGTTCGTCGTCGAACAGACCGTCCACCACGCACCAACCCTGTTCTGCCAGACCATCGACCAGGAGCTCGAGTCGATCGCCCTGCGGCGATTCGCGATTTCCGATTGATTCTTCAAGTGCGGGCTTCATGGGCGATCCGGTGGCGTCGACTTCGACGATGAACAGGTTCGTTGCGGTCTCGCGGCGCGCGGCTCGGAAGGAAAAACGCAAAGACGCCCTTGCCCTGCCGCGTCACGGAGATTGTCGCACGCCAGCGCACGACCCGGACAGCGCCCCCGCTGCCTTCGCTTGCGGGCGAAACACCGGGTGCGGTCCAGTCGAGCCTGTCGGGCATCGATCCCGGATCCGGGCCGGGAGCAAAGCGTGGGTCTATCATTCCCCCGAGAAGACCGCTTTCCATACCGGCATCCGCTCGCGGAGGTGACTGACATGTTTCTCACTGACAGAACATCCGGCCATCCGGTCGAAATCATGGATCTCAGCGCCTTGTTCGACCCGTACAACGAGCGCGTAAAAGGCCGGTACAACGTCGGCGAAGAACTCCCGGAGCCCCAGATGTTTGCCAAGCAGGCGCTGCGCTTCTCCTCTGGCGAAGGCCTGCCCAAGTGCTGGACCGACCCGCATTACCGCGAGGGGTCGAATGCCGCGGCGTGACGGCGCGCGGTCGAAACACGGGATTCGTCACGTTCCTGGCCCGTGGAGCTCGGCACAAAGCAAAGCCCTCGAGCCGGCCCGGCACGCTGAGCACGCAAAACCACGACAAAATCAGGGCCAAGTGCCGGCAGTCCCGTAGCTCCAGCTATTTTCAATAAAAAACAATTGTTTATCGTGTAAACCTGAAGCTCAGTCTAATACTTGTAACGATCGTTACCAATGCCGCTCTCGACCCAATTCCTAACTAAAAACAGGATCCTTACAGCCGTTCCTGGTCGACTAAATCAAGGTTTTTTTATATAGTTCGCGCTCGCTGGCCGGGGTGACTTCGACGCCTCCGTCGCCGATGACGTGCGCCTTCGGCACGCGACCTTGGAAAGGAAACTCTGCCGGCGCTTCCGGCACCCGCTTCAGAACGGGCTCTCCCGATCATTGCGGATTGGAAACAACCAGACGCTGTCGGGATAAGCCCCGTCGTGAGGATCGGTTCGTATGCGCCAAAACACGATCGTCTCAACCCTGCTCGCCGCTGCGGTCTCTCTGATTGCCGGGCCCGTACCCGGATCGAACGGAGAGCAGTACCAGTTGTACACCGTCAAACGGGAACACACCCCGCTGAGCATCGATATCGCCGGTACCGTAGCCGCTAGAAAGACCGTCGAGCTGACCGCTCAATTGCCCGGGCGAGTGGAGAGAATTGCCGGCCAGGAGGGCGACAACTTCATCGATGGGGATACGCTGATCAAACTCGACGACAGGGCCTGGCGAGCCAAGCTCGATGCCGCGGTTGCGGCCCGCGACGTCTCCTACTCCGCAATCCGCAACGCTCGGGTCCAGTTGAACCGGGAGCTGACCTCACCGCAATCGCGGGCCGGATCTCAGGCACCGGGCGGCATGGGCATGCCGTCGATGATGGACCAGATGTTCACCAACCCGATGCAGAACATGATGGGCATGCGCAACCGCGGCGCCGAACGCGGATCGGACCTGGTCGCGCGCGAGACCGCTCTGGCGCAGGCCAACACCCAGCTGAAACAGGCTGAGGCCCAGATCAAGGAGATACAGGCCATCCTGCGCGATACCAAGAGCATCGCGCCGTTCAGCGGCGTGGTCGAAAAGGTACACGTCGAGGAAGGCGACACGGTGCAACCCGGCCAACCCATGCTCACCTTCAGCGAGGCGGCCGGTTACCAGATCCATGCGGACGTACCCCAGCGTCTGCGCTCCGGTCTGGTCGAGGGTATGCCGATCGCGGTCAAACTCGATGGCAGGGGCCCGTCGATCGTTGCGCGCATCTCGCGCATCTTTCCAACCGCCGATCCAAATCAGCATACGGTGCGGGTCGAGCTGGACCTGCCCGAGGGCACGGGTGCGACCGCCGGCCAGTATGCCGAGGTCAGCGTCCCCGATCTGTCGTCTTCGCAGTCCTCTGACATCGTCATCCCGAAGACCTCGGTGATTCGCAAAGGCGGGCTGCCGCTGGTGTTCGGGGTCGGCCCCGACGGGCGTGCGCGGCTGCGGGTGGTGCGTCTGGGCGAGGACGCCGGACACAAAATGTGCGTAGTCCTGTCCGGCTTGCGCGAAGGCGACCTGCTGGTCGACAACCCGCCGCCCGGGCTGCGCTCCGGCACCATCGTTGCACCCGACGGCGAACCGCAAGCCAGTACCCGCCCGTAATCAAAAGACCCAGGAACCGACCTCGTGTCCGCAAAAGACCAGAGCTCCACCGGTGGGCGGGCCCCCGTAGATCTGGGCCTCGCCGGCAAGACCGCGCAGGCCTTCATTCACTCGCCGCTGTCGCCGCTGCTGTTCCTGGCGATGCTTGCGATGGGCATCCTCGGCCTGATGGCCACACCGCGACAGGAAGACCCGCAGATCTCGGTGCCGATGATCGACATCTTCCTCAGCTATCCCGGCGCCTCCGCACAGCAGGTCTCCGACATGGCCGTCGAACCGCTGGAACGGATCATGAGCGAGATACCGGGCGTCAAGCACGTCTACTCGGCCAGCATGCGCGCCCAGGGAGTCGTCACGGTTCGCTTCAAGGTCGGCGAAGAAACCGGACCCTCTCTGGTCAAGGTCCACGACAAGATGGCGTCGAATCTCGACAAGATGCCGGCCGGGATTCAGATGCCGCCGCTGATCAAGGCCAAGGGAATCGACGATGTCCCGGTGGTGACCCTGACTCTGTGGTCGAAGGAGATCGATTCCGGCAGTCTGCGCCGCCTGGCCCTCAACCTGCAGCAGCAGCTCAAGCAGATCCCCAACACCGGCCAGGCCTTCGTGGTCGGCGGCCGCAAAGAAGAGATCCGGGTCGAGATCATCCCCAACAAACTCACCGGCTCGGGCGTCACGCCCGGGCAGGTCGCGGCAGTTATCCGCGGGGCGAACAACGAGAATGTGACCGGCGAGTCGGAAGCCGACAATCTCAGCTACCGCGTCTACGCGGGAGCCTTCCTCAAATCGGCGCGCGACGTGGAAAATCTGGTGGTCACCGTCAACAACGGCCGGCCGGTCTACGTGCGCGACGTCGCCAATGTCCGTCGCGCTCTCAATGACATCGACAACCTGGTCAACTATTACACCGGCCCTTCGTATGCCGAGGCCTATGGCGCCGACCTTGGTGCCGACGGAGAGCAGGCGGTAACCGTCGCCATCGCCAAGAAGATCGGCAGCAACGGCGTCACCGTGGCCAACGACATCCTCGCCATGATCGAGTCGCTCAAGGGTCGATTAATCCCCGACCAGGTTCATGTCGAGGTGACCCGTAACTACGGCGAGACGGCGCAGGAGAAGGTCAACGAACTGTTGTTCAAATTGGTCGTCGCGACCGGTATCGTCACCATCCTGGTCTGGTGGGCGCTTGGGCTGAAACCGGCCATCGTGGTGACGGTGGTCATCCCGGTCGTCATTCTCATGACCGTGTTTGCCGCCTTCGTCATGGGCTTCACCATCGACCGGGTGTCGTTGTTCGCTCTGATCTTCTCGATCGGCATCCTGGTAGACGACGCCATCGTGGTGGTCGAAAACATCTACCGGCGCTGGCTGATTAAAGGCGCAACGGACACACCGACGGCGGTCGATGCGGTGCGCGAAGTCGGCAACCCGACCATTCTCGCCACCTTCACCGTGGTCGCCGCGCTCCTGCCCATGGCCTTCGTCACCGGCATGATGGGGCCGTACATGGCACCGATCCCGATCCTCGGCTCGGTGGCGATGATCATCTCGCTGTTCGCGGCATTCGCTTTCACCTCGTATCTGGCAATGCGCATCAAGCCGTCTCTGGCGGCGCTGGAGAAGGCCGAGCACAAGGAAGAGAAGGCCAACGAAAAACTCGACAAACTGTTCCGCAAGCTTCTGCCACCGCTGCTCGACAGCCGGTTCAAGGGATCGATGCTCCTGGCCGGTCTGGTGATCGCCTTCTTCCTGGTCTGCACGATGTTCTACACCACGGCAGTCACCGTGAAGATGCTGCCGTTCGACAACAAGGCCGAGTTTGCGGTCATCGTCGATATGCCCGAGGGCACCGCATTGCCCATCACCGGCAACACCGTCCGCGAGATGGCGGAGATGCTGCGCGAGATCGAGGAGATCACCGCCATGCAGACCTACGCCGGTACCGCGCGGCCGTTCGACTTCAACGGCATGGTGCGCCACTACTATCTGCGCGAGGAGGCCTGGCAGGGGGAGATCCAGATTCAGCTGCTGCACAAGAGCAAACGCGCCCGAACCAGTCACGAGATCGCCGAGCAGGCCCGCGCATTACTGACGCCCTACGCCCGCGCTCTGGGGGCGCGGATCACGGTCGCCGAGATGCCGCCGGGACCGCCGGTGGTCCAGTCGGTGGTGGCCGAGATCTACGGCCCCGACGCGGAAACCCGGCGCGCGGTCGCCAACCACCTGACCGGGGTGTTCGAGTCGACCGACGGCCTGGCCGACGTCGACAGCTACATGATTGAGCCCTACGACGCCTGGCGCTTCGAGATCAACACCCAAAAGGCCTCGATCAACGGTATCAGCACCCGTACCGTAATCGAGACTCTGTCCGCGGCCATGGGCGGATACAAGATCACCGACGTGCGTGAAGGCAGCGCCCTGGAGCCGACCTGGATCGTGATGCAGGCACCCCTGGCACTGCGGGCCAACCCTCTCAACCTCGCCGACCTGCCGATCCCCGGCCCTGAGGGCAGCACCGTCCCCTTGGCGGAACTGGGTAACTTCAAGAAGGTACCCGAGGATCCGGTGATCTATCACAAGGATCTTCGACCGCTGGAATACGTCGTCGGCGATGCCGTCGGCCGCCTCGGCGCGCCCATCTATCCGATGATGGCGATCGACGAAAAGCTGCAGGATTACACTACCCCCGACGGCGAGGTCTTATCCGGCGCCATGATGGGAAAACCCGAAGACAACGGCCGGTCCGCGTTTGAATGGTCGGGCGAATGGACCGTGACCTACGAGACCTTCCGCGACATGGGCGCCGCCTTCGCCGTCGCACTGCTGTTGATCTACATGCTGGTGGTCGGCATGTTTGGCAACTTCCTGGTCCCGGCGATCATCATGGCGCCGATCCCGCTGACCCTGCTCGGCATCATCCCCGGCCACTGGCTGATGAGCCTGCTGACCGGGACCAACGCCTACTTTACCGCCACCTCGATGATCGGCTTCATCGCTCTGGCCGGCATCATCGTCCGCAACTCGATACTGCTGGTCGATTTCGCGGTCGAGGAGGTCCGGCAGGGTATCGATGTTCGCGAAGCGGTTCTGCGCTCCTGCAAGGCACGCACACGGCCCATCATGATCACCGCGTTCGCCCTGATCGGCGGCGCCAGCGTCATTCTGACCGACTCGATTTTCCAGGGTATGGCCATCTCGCTGATGTTCGGTGTGTTCGTCTCGACCGTGCTGACCCTGGTGGTCATACCCCTCGGCTGCGTCAGCGCCGCCGACAGCCTCCGTCGGATCGCCGCAGCGCGCGACGCCGGCAGTTCCATGAGCACGTAGCACTGGAGCGAATTCGGCCGCGAGTGTACTTAGCGCCTCTATCGTTTTCTTCGCATGGCCGCCAACGGCTGCGCCGATCCGGAGGCGAGAAGCGAATTTACGCACCCCGCGGACCGAAGTCTCTGGATTCAGTAGGCCCGTCGCACGATGCCGGTCTGGTGCATGATCGCCGCGGCGATCTCTTCGATCGAAATGGCGCTGCTGTCGAGATACGGGATCGAACTTAGCTTGAACAGGTTCTCGGCCTCCATCAGTTCCTTGCGACAGACCTTCAGCGAGGCATAGTCCGATCCGGGACGGCGTTCCTCGCGGATCTTCTGCAGACGCTCGGGGGAGATGGTCAGGCCGAACAGCTTCTGCCGGTGTTCGCGGAGCTTGTCCGGCAGTCCGTGGCGTTCGAAGTCCTCCTCGGTCAAGGGGTAGTTGGCGGCGTGTACGCCGTAGTGCATGGCCAGATAGAGGCAGGTCGGGGTCTTGCCGGAGCGCGATACACCGACCAGGATGATCTCGGCCTTGTCGAGATTTTTCAGACGCACCCCGTCATCGTAGTTGAGCGCAAAGTTGACCGCCGCGACCCGCTGGTCATAGAGCTTCGGTTCGCCCATGCCGTGGCTGAGACCGATCGCCTGATTCGGCACCATCCCCAACTCGACGGCCAGCGGGTCGAGGAAAACATCGAAAAAATCGAATACGGCGCCCCGACTCTGCTTTAATTCCGTCCGATGGTCGGCATCAACCAGGCTGGAGAATACAATCGGCGCGACCCCATCCGCATCCGCCGCGGCATTGATTTGCTGCACCGCAGCAAGTACTTTAGCCTGATTGTCGACAAACGGCAGGGTGATCTGCCGTTCCGGCAGATCGCCGAACTGGGTCATCAGTGTATGGACCAAGGTCTCCACCGTAATACCGGTGCGATCAGAAACCAAAAACAAGGTGCGATTCATAGCCGGAATATCCGATTTTAGTGCTGCATTGCCGCAAGACTAAGGTTTTAAGGCACAATTACAGCTTCGTCAAAGGCAGAAGCGTCCGTTGCCTCCCGCTGAACGGGCAGGTAGTGCAAGACGCTCAGCGAAAACTGAGGAACTGAGGAAACCAAATTATCATGAATGACTACGTGATCGAGCTAGACCAACTCGGGATGGGAGATGTCGACAAGGTCGGCGGGAAAAACGCCTCTTTAGGCGAGATGATCCGTAACCTCTCCGGCAATCACGTGGTCGTTCCGGGCGGCTTCGCCACCACCGCCAGCGCCTACCGCGAGTTTCTGGCGAAAGACGGCTTGGCCGACCGAATCAATGCCGCGCTCGCCGCACTGGATGTCGACGACGTCAGGGCACTGGCCGAATCCGGCGCGAGGATCCGCGGCTGGATCATGGACACTCCCTTCCCCGCCGCCTTGAACGTCGCGATCGAGCAGGCCTTCGCCAAGTTGCTCGAACAGTACGGCACGGAGGTCTCCTGGGCGGTGCGCTCCTCCGCCACCGCCGAAGACCTGCCGGACGCCTCTTTCGCCGGTCAACAGGAGACCTTCCTCAACGTCACCGGTCTGGACGACATCAAGAAGGCGGTCCACGAGGTATTCGCCTCCTTGTTCAACGATCGCGCGATCGCCTACCGGGTGCACCAGGGATTCGATCACGGTCTGGTCGCTCTGTCCGCCGGTATTCAAAAAATGATCCGCTCCGACATCGCCGCCTCGGGCGTGATGTTCACCCTGGATACTGAGTCCGGCTTCCGCGACGCAGTGTTCATCACCGGATCGTACGGACTGGGGGAGATGGTGGTGCAAGGTGCCGTCAACCCGGACGAGTTCTACGTCCACAAGGAGATGCTGCGAGCGGGCCGACCGGCCATCTTGCGGCGCAACCTCGGCGATAAGGCGATCAAGATGATCTACTCCGGCGACGACAGTGAAAGCCCGGTCAAGACGGAAAAAGTCATCGATACCGAGCGCGACCTGTTCTGTATCAACGACGCCGAGGTCGAGCAGCTGGCGCGGATGGCCATCGAGATCGAGCAGCATTACGGCCGGCCCATGGACATCGAGTGGGCCAAGGACGGAATCGACGGCAAGCTCTACGTGGTGCAGGCCCGCCCGGAGACGGTGCAAAGCCGCAGCGGCAACATCATCGAACGCTACGAGCTGAAGGAACGCGGCCGGGTACTGGCCGAGGGTCGCTCGATTGGCGGCCGGATCGGTGCCGGCAAGGCCAAGCTTGTCTCCAACCTCGATCAGATGGACCACATCCAGCCGGGCGACGTGCTGGTCACCGACATGACCGACCCCGACTGGGAACCGATCATGAAACGCGCCGCGGCGATCGTCACCAACCGTGGCGGACGCACCTGCCACGCGGCCATCATCGCTCGAGAGCTGGGTGTGCCGGCGGTGGTCGGATGCATTGACGCCACCGAATCGATCGCCGACGGCGCCGATGTGACCGTCTCCTGCGCCGAGGGCGACACCGGCTTTGTCTACGCCGGCCAGCTCGAGTTCGAACACACCGAACACGCGCTCGACAGCATGCCGGAGATCCCGGTCAAGGTCATGATGAACGTCGGCAATCCCGACCGGGCCTTCGATTTCAGCCAGATCCCCAACGCCGGAGTCGGCCTCGCACGGCTCGAGTTCATCATCAACAACATGATCGGCATCCACCCCAAGGCGCTGATGAACCTGGATTCGATGAGCGACGAGGATCAACAGTTCATATACCGGCGGGTAACCGCCTACGGGGGTCCGAAAGAATTCTACATCGCCAAGGTCGCCGAGGGCGTATCGACCATCGCCGCGGCCTTCTGGCCGACATCCGGTGATCGTGCGGATGTCCGACTTCAAGTCGAACGAATACGCTAACCTGGTCGGCGGCAAACGCTTCGAACCGAGTGAAGAGAATCCGATGATCGGATTCCGTGGGGCGTCGCGCTATGTCTCGGAATCCTTCCGCGACTGCTTCGACTGGGAGTGCGAGGCTATGAAGCGGGTCCGCGACGACATGGGATTCAGCAACGTAGAACTGATGATTCCTTTCGTGCGCACCACCGACGAGGCCGCCGGCGTGGTCGCTGCGCTGAAGGAGAACGGGCTCGAGCGCGGCAAGAACGACCTGCGTCTGATCATGATGTGCGAACTGCCCTCGAACGCGCTGCTTGCCGATGACTTCCTTCAGTATTTCGACGGATTTTCGATCGGCTCGAACGACATGACGCAGCTAACCCTCGGCCTGGACCGGGACTCCTCGCTGGTCGCCCAATCCTTTGACGAACGCAATCCCGCCGTGCTGAAGATGCTCGATATGGCCATCACCGCCTGCCGGGCGCAGGGCAAATACGTCGGCATCTGCGGTCAGGGGCCATCCGATCATCCGGACCTGGCCATGTGGCTGCTCGAGCGCGGTATCAGCAGTGTGTCACTCAACCCGGACACCGTGGTCGACACCTGGCTGTACATGGCAGGTCAAAGCCGCGATTGAGACAAAAGGCGGCTCTCGAGCCGCCTTTTTTCCTTCAATCTGCGGCCTTTCGCCGCATGCACGCTCGTCCGATCAGTAACTGAGGAGCTTCGGCAGTTCCTTCGCCTGCTTCACCCAGCCCTCGACCTGACCTGCCGACGGAGGTTGCTTGGTCAAGCCTTCGGCCTTGTTGGTCTCGACCATCTTGGCATGCAGGTTTTCCGGTTTGCGCCCCGCCATTTCCTTGACGGTGTCGACCCCGGCCTTCTCCAACAAGTCGGAATAGACCCCGGCCACACCCTTCACGCGCGAGAGGTCGGCCCGGTTTGCCAATTCTAGAATTTCGCGCGTGTCACATCGGCAGTGCGCCGCCAATTCCTTGCGTCCCGCCGGTTTAGCGGCGGCAACCAGCAGTTGATCCGAGTTCGCCACGCCTTTTTCTTTCGACTTGCTGACCAGTTTTTCATTGGCACCTTTAAAGTATTCGACAGGTACGGCCATTAGAGAGCCCCCCTAGATGGTATGTTCTTGGAATAAACACCAGCCCGCTCCCACCAGCGTCGACGGCGGGCGTATCATGGCACTATTGACTCATACCTGGTAAGCGAACGATGAGCCAGCAATCCTCACCCGTTTTCGTCGCCGAACCCAGCCTCGATCCCGCTGTACTCGACCGCAGCCGCGCGCGCCTGACCGAGCAGTTGCTCAAGGCGCTGCCGGCCGAAGCGATACGCTCCCAGCCCGAAGAGCTGGCGCCCTACGAGTGTGACGGGCTTGCCGCCTATCGCCATGTACCGCTGCTGGTGGTGCTTCCCACCAGCGTCGAACAGGTGCAGCAAACGCTCCGGATCTGCAAGGCAGCGAACGTACCCGTGATCGCGCGGGGGGCCGGTACGGGACTGTCGGGCGGCGCATTGCCGCGCGAGGACGGCGTACTGCTGTCTTTGGCGCGCTTTAGCCGCATCCTCGAGATCGACGCCGCCAACAGCTGTGCCCGGGTCCAGCCCGGGGTGCGCAATCTCGCCATCACCGAGGCGGCCAAGCCTTACGGCCTGTACTACGCGCCAGACCCCTCGTCGCAGATTGCCTGCACGATCGGCGGCAATGTGGCGGAGAACGCCGGCGGCGTGCACTGCCTGAAATACGGTCTCACGGTGCACAACCTGCTCACCCTCAAGGTCGTGACTATCGACGGCGAACTGGTGACCATCGGCGCCGGCGGGCTCGATGCACCCGGCTATGACTTGCTTGCCCTGATGACCGGCTCGGAGGGTATGCTCGGCGTGGTGGTCGAGGTCACCGTCAAGCTGCTACCGATTCCGCAGCGCGCTCAGGTGGTAATGGCCGCTTTCGATTCGGCCGAACTGGCCGGTCGGGCCGTGGCCGACCTGATCGCCGGCGGCATCCT
This sequence comes from uncultured Gammaproteobacteria bacterium, assembly GCA_963765415.1. Classification (GTDB taxonomy): domain Bacteria; phylum Pseudomonadota; class Gammaproteobacteria; order Chromatiales; family Chromatiaceae; genus CAVXWS01. Next base: position 6,730 of record CAVXWS010000085.1, on the reverse strand, counting down.
GCCCGCCGGGCTGGAGATGATGGACAACCCAAGCATCCGCGCGGCAGAGAATTTCGTCCATGCCGGCTATCCGGTCGACGCCGCGGCCATCCTGCTGTGCGAGGTAGATGGCAGTAACGAGGAGGTCTCGCAGGACATCGCCCGGGTGCGCGAACGACTGTTGCAATCCGGCGCCAACGAGGTTCGCACCGCCGCCGACGAGGCGCAGCGGGCCAAGTTCTGGGCCGGGCGCAAGGCGGCCTTCCCCGCCGTCGGTCGAATCTCGCCGGACTACTACTGCATGGATGGCACGATCCCGCGCAAGCACCTGGCCCATGTATTGAAGGAAATCGAACGGATGTCAGGCGAATTCGGTCTACGCGTCGCTAACGTCTTTCACGCCGGCGACGGCAATCTGCACCCGCTGATTCTGTTCGACGCCAACAAGCCCGGTGAATTGGAAACGGCCGAGGACTTCGGCGGCAGGATTCTCGAACTCTGTGTCGAGGTAGGCGGCACCATCACCGGCGAGCACGGCGTCGGCCTGGAGAAGATCAACCAGATGTGCGTGCAATTCCCGCCTGAGGAGTTGAACACCTTCCACTCGATCAAAGCGGTGTTCGACCCGCCCGGACTGCTTAATCCAGGCAAGGCAATCCCGACCCTGGCACGCTGCGCCGAGTTCGGTGCCATGCACGTGCATCATGGACAGTTGAGATTTCCGCACCTGGAACGGTTCTGACCAGGCGTTGCCACCATTCCTCGATAGGACCTCCGACTCATGCCCGATGCCGACCTGACCTCAGACCTGAAAGCCAGAGTGCTGGACGCAGCGGAACAAGGCCACGCCCTAGAATTGCAGGGCGGCAACAGCAAGGCCTTCTATGGCCGCGCGGTCGATGCGCAGCCCTTGGACCTGTCCGGACACCGCGGTGTAGTCGACTATGAGCCGACCGAACTGGTGTTGACCGCACGGGGCGGTACACCGATCCAGGAAATCGAGTCCCTGCTCGCCGAAAATGGTCAGATGCTGTCATTTGAGCCGCCTCTTTTTACCGACACCGCCACCCTGGGCGGGGCGATCGCCAGCGGTCTCGGCGGCCCACGACGGCCCTGGGGCGGCGCGCCGCGCGACTTGGTGCTCGGTGTGAAGCTGCTCGACGGCGTCGGTCAGGTCATGAGCTTCGGCGGACAGGTGATGAAGAACGTTGCCGGTTACGATGTCTCGCGTCTGATGGCCGGCGCACTCGGCACACTCGGGGCGCTTCTGGAAATCTCGATCAAGGTGCTGCCACGGCCGCCGGTCGAACGCACCTTGGTTCTGGAGAAGGAACGCGACGGCGCGCTCGGGCTGATGCGCCGTTACGCCAACAAACCGGCGCCTCTGTCTGGGGCATGCCATTTCGACGACCGGCTGTTCCTGCGTCTGACCGGCAACGAGGCGGGGGTCGAAGAATGGGCATCGCGGATCGGAGGCGAGGCGAGCGACAACGATTTCTGGGCCGATCTACGCGACCATCGTCTCGAATTCTTTCGCGATTCGCAGCCCCTCTGGCGCCTGTCGCTTCCCCCGGCCTCACCCCGGTTGCACTGCGAGCGGGCGGTCATCATCGATTGGGGCGGCGCTCAGCGCTGGCTCCGGTGCGAAGATCCAGCCGAACAGATCCGCAACCAGGCCGAAACGCTCGGCGGTCATGCCACCCTCTTTCGCCACGGCGATCGTCAGGGCCAGGTGTTCCAGCCCCTGGACCCAGTTCGACATCGCCTGCACCAGGGCTTGAAAAAGACCTTCGACCCCAAGGGCATCCTGAATCCCGGTCGTCTTTACCTCGATCTATAAGGACGCTCACAGTCTGTCCGAGTCTTTACCCGGCGGATCGCAAATGGGTCGACAACTTCCCTTGCCTCAGATCTGAGCCATACTGTCGAGGATTGTTCGTTGAATCCACATCAGCGAATCCTTGCAACAATAGATCAAAACGACAGAACCACCAAAAGGAGGTATCGATGGGACGAATAGCACTGGTAACCGGCGGCACCCGCGGCATTGGCGAGGCGATTTCTCTCGCGCTGAAGAATAACGGCTGTAACGTTGCCGCAAACTATGGCGGCAACGACGAGGCCGCCAAGACCTTTACCGCAAATACCGGCATCCCGGCGTATAAGTTCGATGTTTCGGACTTTGCCGCGGTACAAGCGGGAATTCAGCAGATCGAGAAGGATCTGGGGCCGATCGAGATTCTCGTCAACAACGCCGGCATCACCCGCGACGGCACCCTGCATCGTATGGAGCTCAAACAGTGGGAAGACGTGATTCGGACCAATCTGAGCTCATGCTTCAACACATCGCGTGCAGTGATCGAAGGCATGCGCAGCAGGGGATTCGGTCGGATCGTCAACATCGGCTCGGTCAACGGCCAAGCCGGCCAATACGGCCAGGCCAACTACGCGGCCGCCAAGTCCGGTATTCACGGCTTCACCAAGGCCCTGGCCCTGGAGGGCGCGGCGAAAGGCATCACGGTCAACGCGGTGGCGCCCGGATACGTCGATACCGAGATGGTTCGGGCGGTTCCCGAGGATGTATTGCAGAAGATCATTCGCCAGATCCCGGCCGGACGGCTGGGCAAACCGGAGGACATCGCCCGTTCGGTTCTGTTCCTGGTCGCCGATGACGCCGATTTCATGACCGGCTCGACCCTGTCGGTGAACGGCGGGCAACACATGTACTGATTCGCTTCTTTATCCCGGCGAACGCGAGTTCGATTTCGATCCCGCGTTCGCCCCTATCCGCTCACCGCGAGCGACATCACGAGTTGCACAATACCGTAGACCAGCAAGATAAAGAGTACGGTCAGTACCAGCCCGACAATAATGAAATCTCGTGCGCGACCTTGGGAAAAATCCCGTTCGCGCCTCTCGTTGCTCTGCACCCCGAAAAATGAAGCCATCACACTTTTGAACACCTGAAACAGATTCAGTGATTTTCTGTCGTTCAAATCGTACCTCGATTAGTACATCATGAAAGTCCAATGTGCTTTACCACGCAGCCTTGGCAAGCTGCGCATGAGGGACCATTTTGACCTCAGTAGCCCCGCTGCGATAGCCGCCTTTCGGATTAATTAAAGCGGTTAAGAAAATCCTTCGGCCGCCGCTGTCAATAAGATGCTAAATCCGATTGCCGTCGCCGAATCCCCGGCGAGAGCGCGACCATATCGGTCAAAGAATTAAAAGTAACGTTACAAGAATCTCGCAAGATGCTGTCAACAATAAAATAACTGACGTAGAATCCGGAAATAGGTCACGAATTGAGGACTTTGTCGATGTCTCGAGTGCTGATAATTGACGATCAGTTGATCAGCCGCATGATTCTCGAGCAACTCATCCGATCCATCGGCGATGAAACGGAAACCATCTCTTTCTCCGATCCGGTGAAGGCGCTCGAGTGGGCAAAGCACCATTCCCACGATCTGGTCTTGACCGATTTCAAGATGCCGAACATGGATGGGGTCGAATTCACCCAGTGGCTGCGGAATATCCCTTCTTGCGTCGATGTTCCGGTCATTATCATCACCTGTATGGATGATCAGTCCACCAAGTACCGGGCGCTCGAGGCGGGAGCTACCGACTTCCTCACCAAACCAATAGATCACCATGAGTGCCGGGCCCGGTGTAAGAACCTGCTGAAGCTCCGTCAGCAACAATCGATCATTCGCGACCGGGCGCGCTGGCTGGAAAAAGAAATCAGCGACAAGACCCGCGAATTGCAGCTGCGGGAAAAGGAAACCCTGCTGCGATTGGCCAAGGCCGGCGAATACCGCGACAACGAGACCAACGATCACGTGTTACGCATGGCCTATACCGCGCGGCTGATCGCCGAGACCCTGGGTAAGGACTCCGATTACTGCGATGTCATCGAACAGTCCGCTCCGATGCACGATATTGGCAAGATCGGGGTCCCCGACCGGATCCTGCTCAAACCCGGCAAGCTCGACACCCAAGAGCGCTCGGTGATGAAACATCATGCCCGCATCGGCTATGAGATCTTGCGTGACAGCCCGTCGAAATACCTCCAATTCGGGGCGACGATCGCCTGGTGCCATCATGAAAGATTCGACGGAGGGGGTTATCCGCGTGGTTTGAAGGGTGAGGCCATTCCGATAGAGGCACGCATCGTGGCGATCGCCGACGTGCTCGACGCCCTGCTCTCGGAGCGCCCGTACAAGCAGGCGTGGCCTTTGGAGCAGGCCCTGGATCTTATCCACAGCGAGTCCGGGCGGCATTTCGACCCGGCCTGCGTCGAGGCACTGATGATCAACCTCGACCGCATTCTGGCGACCCGCGAGCTGTTTACTGCTGCCGGCGAGCCCAAGGCCGTCTGATCCTTGAGCACTATGCCTCAGACCAGAACAATTCTGGAGTTTATCGGCAAGCAGCGGAACGTCATCGATCCGGAGCTCGAACAGAGCTTGCTGCGGATTGGGATCATATCGGCCATGGTGATCTACCTGGCCGTCTCTCATTTTTTCCATCCTTCCGCGCTGCTCGCACTGGCGCTTTCTTCAGCAGTCGGGTTTCTGCTCTTTAGTCTCGTCCTACTCGTTTGGGTCGCCGCCAAGCCGGAACCGTGCATAGCACGTCGAGTCATTGGGATTCTCAACGACGTCGGCGGCACAACCTACGGAATGTTCTTTTTCGGTGCGACAACCGTTCCATTTTATATCGTCTACCTATGGGTGATCGTCGGTAACGGCTTCCGTTACGGCGCCCCGTACCTTTTGCTTGCGAGTGTACTGAGCACCCTTGGCTTCACCACCATCCTCGCCCTGAATCCCTACTGGCAAGAACATGCGACTCTTGGGGCCGGACTACTGATCGGGCTTGTCGTACTACCGGCGTATGTCGCGATGCTGATCAAGCGTCTGAACCAAGCCAAACAGAAGGCCGAAGAGGCCAATCAGGCCAAGTCCCGTTTCCTGGCGAATATGAGCCATGAGTTGCGGACGCCGCTGAACGGAGTCATCGGCATCGCCGATCTCCTGCTTACCACCCCTCTGAACCGCGAACAGGAAGACTACGCGCGCACCATCAGTGTATCCGCTGCAAGCCTGCTGGCTTTGGTCGATGACGTCCTGGATATCTCCAAGATCGAGGCCGGCAAGATGCAGCTCGACGAGGTCGACTTCGACCTGCATCGACTGGTCGGCAACACCGCCCGGATGATGTCGCTACCGGCGGAGAAAAAGAACCTCAAGTTCGACTACCGCATCTCTCCCGAGCTGCCCTACGTCCTGCACGGGGGTGAACATCATTTGCAGCAGATTCTGGTCAATCTGGTCAGCAATGCGATCAAGTTCACCGAGGAGGGAGGGATCGAACTGATCGTCTCTCCATCCAATAACAAGCATGACGGCGGCGGGGCCTGGATCCGGTTCGAGGTCACGGACTCGGGCATCGGTATCTCCGACGAGGCCAAACAACGGATATTCGATCGTTTCACCCAGGCCGACGAGTCCACTACCCGACGCTACGGCGGCAGCGGACTCGGCGTTACCATCACCAAGCAGCTTGTGGAACTGATGGGCGGCGAGATCGGTGTGATCAGCGAGACCGGGAAAGGCAGCACTTTTTGGATCGAAGTGCCCTTCATCGACCAGACGGCCGAGGCAGAAATGCAGGCCAAGAGCCTGACGCTGGGACAGAGCCGGGTGTTGGTCGTGACCGGCGATCACTACGAGAGCCACCGCGTAACGAATCTGCTGTCCGGTTGGAATATCGAGGCCCGACGGCGAGAGGGGGCTGCCCAGGCGATCGCCGAGATGATCAACGCCGCGACTCAAGGCATTCCGTACGACACCGTCATCATCGACAGTCGCGGCATGACCTCGGACCCGATCCAACTGGTTCAAACCGCAAAGCAGGATCGCCTGCTGCAAAACCTGGCTTTCGTCCTGATTACGCCGCCCCTACCGGGCAAGGATTGGAAAAACGTTTTATTGAAGGCCGGTTTCTCCGCCGTGCTCGCCACACCGTTCGACAAGACGATCCTGTTCAGTGCCCTGCACTCGGTCTATGTTGGCGCAATCCGAGATCCGCAGATCGCCAATTTCATCGATCATTACACCCGCGAGCGCAAGGTTCTGCCGCCGCTGGAGGTCCTGGTCGCGGAAGACAACGAGACTAATCAAAAGGTGATCAAAGGCATACTGGAGAAGGCCGGACATCGGGTTTATCTGGTCGATAACGGCGAACAGGCCCTGGATGCCCTGGAAACACACCGTTTCGACGTTGCCTTTTTCGATATCCAGATGCCGGTGATGGACGGACTGGAGGCGTTGAAAATCTATCGCTTCACCCATACCAACGAGGGTGCCACGCCAGTCGTGATGCTGTCGGCCGACGTCACTCCGGAGGCGCGCGAGCAGTGTATCCAGGCCGGTGCCGAGTCTTTCATCGCCAAGCCCATTCTGGCCAGAAGCCTGCTGGAAACAATCAATCAGGTCGTCCAGGAACGCCCCAAGGCGTCCACTCCAGGCCGCGGGGCGGCGTCCGGAAGCGAGGGACAGGCCGGCCCGTATCAAGCCTCGCGCACGTCGAGAGGAACGATCGACCGAGAGGTCCTCCGCGGTCTGGAAGAACTCGGCGGCGGCCTGGAGTTCGTCGCCAGCCTGGTGCAGGGCTTCATCAAGGACGCGGAAGACCTGCTCACGCAACTCGAAGAAACCTCGACACCGCCTTCCCGACCAAAGGCATT
>CAVXWS010000084.1:0-7157 GCA_963765415.1 uncultured Gammaproteobacteria bacterium | reverse complement strand
AAACCTTTGAAGGAGACACCTGATGAACAAAGAGATCATCCGCACCGACCAGGCCCCGCAGGCGATCGGTACCTATTCACAGGCGGTGAAGGTCGGTGCCACCGTGTACCTCTCCGGCCAGATTCCCCTGGTGCCGGACACCATGACCCTGGTCGAAGGGGACATGGAGGCACAGATCCGCAGGGTGTTCGAAAATCTGCAGGCGGTTGCCCGAGCCGCCGGCGGCAGCCTGGCGGACGTGGTCAAACTGAACATCTTCCTCACCGATCTAGGGCATTTCGCCCTGGTCAATCAGGTCATGGCCGAGTATTTCACCGAACCCTATCCGGCCCGGGCGGCGATCGGCGTGGCCTCGCTGCCCAGGGGTGCGGGAGTCGAGATGGACGCGGTGATGCAGCTCGACGGTTGATCTGACCCGATAAAGGTGCCGAGGGCCGGAAGGAGGTTGGAGAAAAATCGCTCGGACTTTGATTTGCAACAAGATTGTCGCAATCGATCGTCGTTACACGCGAGTGAGATTCGGCAGAATCTGAATTCTTCGCCTACGGTTATACGATTGGTTCGCTTGGTTCGCCCATTTAAAGACAACCAATCATCGTATGGTCGGGTCCCTCGTCTAACTACCCGGGATGATTGAACCAAGTCATTAACGAAAGGGCGGGAGTTTCGGGGCTGTCGCGGTATCGGCCCCGAAATAGTCTTAATTGAGCCGCGCAACACAATAGATCTAGTACTTTCGGAGGCTTGAGTATGAATCTGACACGACGAACCCTTTTGGTAGCCGGAGTAGCGCTGATATCCGGTGCGCTCCTGGTGCCGTCTGCGGCGCTCGCAGCGAAGAAACGCATCGTCTTCGGTGGCGGTCCGGCCGGCGGCACCTTCCAGGTGGTCGCCAACTCGATCCAGACCTACAAACCGATCAAGAAATCCAAGGATTATCGGGTCAGGGCCCAGTCATCGGCCGGCTCGGTGGAGAACCTGCGTAAGGTCAATCAGGGCAAGATGGACTTTGGCGTGGTGTACTCAGGCCATGTCTATCTCGGTCGCAACGGCCGGCTGAAGAACGACCCGAACAAGTACGAAGACGTCATGGCCGTGTCCTTCCTGTACGGCGCGCCGGCACAGTTGGTGGTGCGCAAGGGCTCGGGCATCAACAGCACCAAGGATCTGGCCGGTAAGAAGGTCGGCGTCGGCAATGCCGGTTCCGGGGCCTTTGCCAACTGCGAACTGTTCTTCACCCACATGGGTGTCTGGGACAAGATCGAGCGTAACGCCATGGGCTACAACGACGCCGCGGCGGCGTTCGGCAACAATCAACTCGATGCCTTCTGGCTGTTCACCGCCTTCCCCAGTGGCGCGATCATTATGGCCGCCCAGACCAACGACATCGAACTGGTCGATCTGGGTAAGGACGCCACCGAGAGCGGTTTTTTCGATCAGTATCCGTACTTCTCCAAGTTGAAAGTGCCGGCCGGTACCTACAAGGGTGTCGATCAGGACGTACCCTCCTTTCAGGACTCGGCCCTGTGGGTGGCGAATAAGGATGTCCCAGCCGATATCGTCTATGACATGTTGTCGAAGATCTACACCGACGAAGGACTGGCCTACATGAAGGGCCAGAAGAAGACCTTCAAGGGCATGTCGGTGCAAAGCGGAGCCGAGGGCATCGTCACACCGCTGCATCCGGGGGCGGAGCGTTTCTGGAAAGAGAAGGGGATCCTCTGATCTCTGCATGAAGACGCGCGTGACGGGGCCCGGGAAAGGCCCCGTTGCGTTGTTACGGACACTTCATCGGCAAGAGGATCCTTGCAATGTACGATCGACTCCACTGGCTCGAGAAGCGGCTGTTCGATGTCATGGCGCTGGGGCTGGTGCTGTTCTACTCCTACTCAGCCGTTCTGGAGCCGGCGGCGACCCAGTACCACCGCGGTATCTACGTCCTGATCACCTATGTGCTGGCCTTCCTGCTGTACAGTTCCAAGACCCGCGTCGGTCGCGTTGTCGACTACCTGTTGATCGCCGCCTCGGTCGTCACCATCGGCTACTGGATCGCGAATTTCGAGGCGATCAATTACCGCGCTGGTGTGGAGACGCCGCTCGACAAATGGATCGCCATGGTCGGCGTGTTGCTCGGAATCGAGCTGGCGCGGCGCGTGGTCGGCACCGTGTTCGTCATCATCGGCGCCGTCATGCTGCTGTACGGGGTGTTCGGTTACAGCACCTACATTCCCGAGGCGCTGCAGCACGCCGGCGACACCTTCCCGGACCTGTGCACCAGCATCTTCTACAAGAGCGACGGCGTGTTCGGCATCATGGCCAACGTGCTGGCGACCTACATCCTGCTGTTCGTCATCTTCGGCGCCTTCCTGGAAAAGAGCGGCGCGCAGCGCTTCTTCATCGATTTCCCACTGGCCGCGGTCGGGCACAAGATCGGCGGCCCGGGCAAGGTCTCGGTGATCGCCAGCGGGCTGTTCGGATCCATCTCGGGCAGTGCCATCGCCAACACGGTATCGACCGGCGCCTTCACCATCCCGATGATGAAGAAGGCCGGCTTCAGGCCGCACATCGCCGGCGGCATCGAACCGGCGGCATCGATCGGCGGGATGTTCATGCCGCCGATCATGGGCGCCGGCGGCTTCATCATGGCGGAGCTGACCGGCGTGCCGTATTCCCAGATCATGCTGGTCGCCATCTTCCCGGCGCTGATGTATTTCTTCAGCGTCTTCGTGATGGTCCATTACGAGGCCAAGCAGTACAATATCGTCGGCGAGAAATCCGAGAAAAGCGCCATGGAGATCCTGCGCAAGGAGTGGTTCTATATCCTGCCGCTGGTGGTCATCACCATCCTCATGCTGATGGGTTATTCGCCGGGCTATTCGGCGATCATCGGCATCGTCACCTGCATCGTGGTCAGCTGGTTCCGCAAGGAGACCCGCATGACCCCGATGCGCTTCGTCGAGGCGGCTCGGTCGGGTGCGGAGAGCAGTCTGAAGATCGGCGCGACCGTCGGGGTGATCGGCATCATCATCGGCGTACTGACCTACAGCGGCCTGGTGCTGACCTTTGCCGACATCGTGATCGAGCTGGCCGAGCAATGGGGTGAAAGCGATGCCGCGAGGCTGTTCTTCACCATTCTGCTGATCGCACTGGCGTCGCTGGTGCTGGGTATGGGCGTGCCGGTGACCGCCGCCTACCTGATCACCGCCGTGGTCGCCGTACCGGCCCTGATCCATCTCGGCGTCAACGAGATCGCCGCGCACATGATCGTCTACTGGCTGTCGCAGGATTCGAACATCACGCCACCGGTGTGTATCGCGGCCTTCGCCGGTGCGACCATCGCCAAGGCGAACATGTGGAAGACGGCCTTCACCGCGTTCAAGTTCGCCAAGTTTCTCTATCTCGGGCCGTTCCTGTTCGGCTATGTGCCGGGCTTCTCGCTGAACGGCAGCTCGACCGACATCGCGGTGGCCTTCGTGCTGATCTTCTTTGGCACCTGGGCGTACTCGTGGCTGTTGAGCGGCATCTGGGTTGGCTACTTCCGGAAGTCGGCCAAGGTTTGAGAACAGGGTGAAATAATGTCGCACGGGGTAGTCATTGAAATCGACGCCGATCGCCGTTCGACCTTGGGAGTTCAGGCATGAGCAAAGAAAATCAACTGCCGAAGATGAACTTCGGCAAAATCCTCTATGTCACGGACCTGTCCGAGGGTGGACGGCACGCCTTTCCCTACGCGGCCAGCATTGCGCACCAATACGGCGCTGAGTTGACGGTTTATCATGTGGTCGAGACCGACGAGCTGGAACGGCAGTTGATCGGCTATATCGACGATCGGATGTGGGACGTCTTGAAGAATCAGACATTGAAAGAGGCGCGCGAGACGCTGATACAGCGCAAGCGCGGCGGTGCTGCAATCAGGAATAATCTCGACGCCATCGTTAAGGAGGCGCTCGGCGAGCAAGACGCGCCCTACGTCTCCTACGATGTCGTGGTCGAGTCGGGAAACCCGGTAGAACGAATTCTGCACAAGGCCGACAGCGAGGACTTCGACCTGGTGGTCATCGCCCGGCGCGGTCAGGGCGGTAGGTCCGGCGCATCGATGGGAAACACCGCATACCGGGTCGTACGTCGCTGCAGTAAACCGGTCTTGACGGTCGAGGTCCCTCCGGGGGCAGGCTCCGACGACTGACTAAGCCGAAGATCCACCCGCCGGCTTGTCAGGGACCTCGAGGGCCGTGTCGCCACGGTCGAAATCCGGCGGTGTCCCGTGCAAGGCCAGGTCCAGCCAGCGCGACTCGAATCCCTGCCAGAGCTGTTCCTCGGGCCGATCGGTGTGACTGACCGGGAATTCCATCAGCTCGACCGGACCGGCGAGATGATTGGCAATGCCATAGACCGTCTTGGCCGGCACGACGCTATCTTCCAGACCCAATCCCAACAGTGTGGGGCAGCGGATGTGGTCGGCAAAATTGATGGCATCGAAGTAACGCAACACCAGCATCACATCTTCGGCCTGGTCGGCTCGGTGCTGAAGATAACGGCTGATCTCCGCGCCGGAGCCAGCCTGGACGAACAGGTTGCGGCCTTCGGCCCAGCCGAAGGTCGGCACGCCGACCGCCAGGATGTCCGCGCTCCCGGATATGGCCTGGGCCATCAGCGCCAGACCGCCGCCGAAGCTGATACCGTGGAACAGGGTTCGGCTGGTGCGCCCGGCGCAAAGCATCTGGCCGACGCGGGCGGTTTGGAGAAAGTCGCTCACGGCCAGACGCAGCACCGATGTCTCCGGGGTCTCGATGCCGGTCAAGACATAACCCCAGCGCGATCGCTGCGGCAGGGCGTGCTCCGATAAACCGAAGCCGCGGATGTCTACCCCGAGGAGATTCACCCCCCGTGCGGCCCAGTCCCAACGAGGCGCACACTGGCAGCCGTAGCCGTGGCTGTAGATCACCAGGGGGCGCGGCCGGTCGTCGGTCCATTGCAGCGCGTAGGCCGAGATCCGCGCCTGACCCAAGGAGCGAAAACTAATCAATCGTCCGGCAATCCCGTCCTGAGTCGCAGGCAGGGCGGACTCTTCGGAAACCTGCGGATCGACCTGCTCTAGCTGCAGCCGCGTGCTCTGCCAGAAGGCGTCGAAGTCCTCAGGTCGGGTCAGCGGTGGCTTGAACTGGCGACGCATCGACTAAGCTCCTGAGAGGGTTGCGAGTCACTACGACCGTTGGAGGATTCATCGCGCATGGTGTCAGTCGAGGAGCTGCTGAGTCTACCCTTGTTCCAGAACCTCAAGCGCGAGGTGTTGGCAACCATCTCGGCGGCGGCCGAGATCGTCGATCAGGAAAATAATAGCCTGATCGTTCGCCAGCACGATCGCGCAATCGCCTTCTACGTTCTACTGTCAGGGCAGGTGCAGTTCCTGATCCACGTCGAGGGGGTAGGCAAACTGCTGGTGGGCATCGGTCAGGAGCCGGGAGCGGTGATCGGCTGGGCGGTGTTTCGAGCGCCTTATCGCTACACCTCCGACGTGCGCTGTGCAGGGGCCTGCCGGTTGCTGCGCGTGCCGCACCATGTGTTCGATTGGCTGCTGCAGGACGAGCCGCGCTCGGCGCTGAGGTTGCTGCGCCGGGTTGCCCAGTCGATGGCCCTGCACCTCGAGTCCGAGCGTTCGATGTTGTTGGATACCGCCGAGTCGCAGTCCGGACAGAATCTGCCGCCCGCCGATCTCGAGCCGGTCTGGTCGGCGGAGCGGTTGCGCTCGGCCGAGGCCATGGTCGAGTTCCTTGGCCAATCGCCGTTTCTCGAAGACCAGCCGACCAGGATTCTGGCTTGGCTGGCGGACCAGTCGGTTGTGCAGAACTTCGCCGCCCAAGATCGATTGTTCGATCAAGACGCGATCGCCGACCGCCTGTATCTGCTGGTCAGGGGGCGCATCGGCATCTCCTATTGCGACAGCGATGGCCAACGTTGTGTCTTCCTGCGAGCGATCGACATCGCCGGCGATCCGCTTGGCTGGTCGGCGCTGGTCGATCCGCGCCGCTATCACTCCTCGGCCGTGGCGCTGGAGAAGACGACGGTGCTCGCCATCCCCAGTGTCTCCCTGGAGAAGCTCACCGAACAGGAGCCGGAGTTCGGCATCCGCCTGATGCAGCGGGTTCTGCAGATGATCGGTTCGCGCCTGCGCTTCACCCGGGTCCGGTTGGTGGCGCGGCGTTACCGCGAGGAGCAGGTCGCGGTACGCGCCCTGCTAGAGCAGCACGCCGAGACCCTGCCCGTGACCTCGGCGCTGCATAAGATCCCGTACCTGCTGGAGAACCGCCTGACTCTGGCCGATGCCTTCCATGCCCTGGATTTGACCCGCAGTCACGGCGACGACGGCGAGCGCAACCTGGCCCAGCTCTGCCTGGAGGTCCTGCGGGGCCTGCATCGGGAGCTCGACTTCTATCAGGATCTGCAGGCCGCTTACGAGGCGGTTGCCAATGCGCCGGAGGAGCTCGACGCCGAGCAGGTGCGCCGACTCAGCATGGAGGCCTTCAATCGGCTGTTCAGCAAGATCAGCTACCGAATCGCCGGTGAGGAACACCTGCCGCCGCGGCCGGGCCATCTGGTGATCATGAATCATCTCGAGAATCACATGGACACCATGCTGCCGAACGGCTTTCGGCTGACGCTGGACAGTCACTTCGTCTCCAGCATGATCCTCTATCGCCGTTACGGCGAGGCGCCGGTGCGGGTGGTGCGCAAACCGGAGTTCGGTTGGTACGGCTATCAGAACTATTTCGATCGGCTCGACTACATCTACGTCTACCCCGGTGACGTCGACCAGGAGGACCGCGATCAGCAGATCACCCGCCAGCAGCGTCATCGTCGCTTCATCGAGCGGGCGGCGGGACATATCCAGGCCGGACGTAATCTGGTCATCGCCCCGGAGGGTCGGTGCTCCTTCACCATGGCCTCGCCTGGACCCTTCAGGACCGGCGCCTTCCGCCTGGCCGCGACGATCGACCCAGAGCCGCTGATCGTCCCGATCGCCGTGGCCAACTTCGATAAGAAGCTGACCCGCGATACCGCTGCGGCCATCGTCTTTCCGCCGTTTCGGCTGTCCGAGCGTTGCCGCGATACGAGCGACGAGGCGGCTGAACAATACCAACCGAACCAGTACGTTACAC
>CAVXWS010000083.1:5000-43125 GCA_963765415.1 uncultured Gammaproteobacteria bacterium | reverse complement strand
AGCAAAGGATAAGACCGATCATTATGACAAGCCTGACCACAATACTGGCATTATTACCTTTGACAATTGGCTTTGGAGAAAGTGCTGCCTTAAGAGCGCCAATGGCCATCGCTGTGATTGGTGGGTTAATAAGTTCCACGACACTTACCCTAGTTGTAATCCCGGTTGTATATTTTTATGTTGAAAAGCTAAGAAATTTAAAAATGAGTGCTTAACAGGTCAGAGTTATTTTTCCAGAAGATTCTTCATCCGAGTTCAGAATAATTAATATTTAAGCTAATATATGGTTATGATAAGTTTAAGCTTCAAAAGATGATTAAAAGACTATCCATTTTCCAGCGCCGTGTTTTTGTTTCGATGTTGTTTTTGGGCTTATCCCTTTTGGGGTATATCTCATATAAACAACTAGCTCTCGAGTTATTACCCTTTATTGAACCTCCCAATTTGCTGGTTCAGATTATGTCTGCACGCGAAATGGATCCGGAATATCTGGAAAGAGAAGCTTTAATCCCTTTGGAAAGTGCGGTTGGAACGCTTGAATCCGTTGAAATGATTGAGTCGTTTGCCGGAAGACGCAGCGGAGTGATTTATATCAGCTATAATGCTTCCACCAATATGAAATATGCGTTTCTGAAGTTGCAGGAAAAAATTGATGCGGCCAAACTAGACATATCATCCGATTATTTTGTGCAGGTAATTAAAATCGATACGCAGGATCTTGCAAACATGTTTATGAATCTGCAGGTACGTGGAAGTGGCGGAGTTGACCGTATCCGCACAATAATCGACCGTGAGATAACCAAAGAATTTGAATCCATTGATGGTATTGCCAATGTTGAAGTATTTGGTGGGCGTCTTGCCTCTGTTAATATTGTTTTAAACAATGAAATTACTGAAGCATTTGGTATAACACCGGGTAGAATTCGATCTCTTATTTCGCAATACCGTCAAAATACGGTTTTTGTGGGTAATGTAAATAATCATCAATTACGAAACTCAGTGAATGTAGTAGCCGAGTATACACGTGTTAGTGAACTGGAGAACATCGTGGTTGATGCAGCCCGCAATATTTTACTACGTGATATTGCGGATATCAGTTTTGATGTGCAGGAAGAAACATCAATCAGCAGGGTAAACAGCAAAGAAGCAGTAACCATTCAATTGGTGCGCGATACCCAGGTTAATTTGATTAATCTTGCACAAGAAACACGTTCGGTCATTGAGCGATTGAACAATAGTTTAGCATATCAGGATATCGAAATTGTAATTCAGCAGGATAGTGCTGAAATTCTTGAAGACAATATTAACCTGATTTTTGATCTTGCTCTCTGGGGCGGATTACTTGCTGTGATTATATTGTGGTATTTTATCCGCAACTTTAAACTTGTATTAATAATTGCTTTAACAATTCCAATATCAGTACTAACCGCATTTAACTTCTTTTATGCGTTTGATATCAGTTTGAATAGTTTGACATTGGTGGGTATAGCCCTGGCAATTGGTATGCTGCTGGATAATAGTGTTGTTGTACTTGAGAATATATATCGTATTGCACGGCGAGAAACGGATGCACTTCAGGCAACTATTGCAGGCACAAAACAGATGGCTCGGTCCGTTTCAGCGGCAACACTTACGACCATCGCCATTTTTTTACCTTTTATTTTCGCCGATAATTTCATGGTGCGGGTAATCGGCTTTCAGATTGGTGTTTCGATTATCTCTACATTATTGATTTCACTTTTTGTCGCATTGATATTGGTAATCGATGAGCAATACGTACTAGTTAGTAAACACGAACATAAAAAAAAAATGTTGAAGAAGAACATAAACAAAAAACGTATTGCTACGGGCGACGGTGAGCATTTCGATGCCCTGGTGGTCTCGAAAGACTTCGAAGGCAAGGGGCTGCTCGCCTGTCAGCGCCTGGTGATGGCAACCGTGCGCGAGCAGATCGACAGCGGGGAGCTACATGCCCTGTCGATCAAGACCAAGGTTGCCGACCACTGAGTATCGGTAGTGTGGGTTGTCAACGCGGCGTCACTCGAGTGCGCTGACGAGGCGGCGATAGCGCATTTCCAGCCCGCGATCTGCCCGTGGGGAAAGGTGTCGGCCGGTCGTTCGGGCCGCCAGCCATCGGGAAGTCCGGCCGCCAACCAGGCGATGCCGCGAGCTGTCTTTTCCAACTGGGCGGAACGCTCCACGACCAGTCCGGACAGGTCGGCCAACCGCTGGCACAGACCGTCGAGCTGTGCGAGTCCGCCGCTGATGCGAATCTTGTCGACCGAAGGCCGCAGTCCGCTCAGCAACTCGATGTTGGCTCGGAGTAGAAACACGATACTTTCGACGACCCCGGCCAGTGCGTCCGGCGCGCCGGACGGTCGATCCAGGAACCTCGGCGCCTCTGCATCTCGCCACCAGGGCGAGCCAAGTCCGCCCACGGTGTTGACGAATACCGGCGGGTCGCGCTGCGTGGCCAGCCAGTCAGACAATCGATCAAAGGGTTCGCTGACGCTAAAACGCCTGGCCGCCCAATCGACGGCGCTGCCGGCGCCGTTGACCGTCCCTTCCAGGTAGTACCGGTCGACGGCTGCCCCGCTCAGCGAGATGCCGGCAAGTAGGTCGGCCGGTTTTGTCTGCGGATCCCCGGTCGGCAGCATGACGAAGGCGCCGGTGCCGACGTTGGCGACCAGAATGTCGTCGGGTGGCATGCCTTCGGCATACAGCGCCGCCGTCTGGTCGCCGCTCAGCGCGGACAGCGCGATGTCATGCCCGGCAATGCGGCCGTACCGGTGCAGGATTGGCCGGCATCCCGGCAGTGCCGACGCCGGGATGTCGAACAAGGAAAGTAGCTCAGCGTCCCAGTCTCGCGTCGCGAGGTTCCACAGCAGACTGCGCGAGGCGTTGGCATCGTCGACCAGCGCCGGTCTGCCCTCGAGCAACTGGTAGGCGATATAGCTTGCCAGCGGGCCGATCAGCAGTCTGTCCCTGGCCTGCGCTCTTTGCACGACCGTGTTCTGCTTCAACAGCCAGTGCATCTTGGTTGCACCATAGTGCGACGACAGGCGCAGTCCGGTACGGGCAGCGATGTCGGGCGCATGCGCGGCGTAGGCGTGGATATCGCCGGCGGCGCGTCGGTCCTGCCAACTGATGACGGGGCTCAGGGCCTCGCCGGTCTCCCGGTCCCAGGCGACGACACTGGACCGCTGGGTGGCCAGTCCCGCGGCGCTGATGTGTTGCCTGTGCACCGCTGGATTTGCCAGGACTTCGTCCATCACCTCGCGCAGGGTCCGGCGGATCGACGCTGCGGATTGTTCGGCCTCGTTCGCGTTTCTCAGCTGCAGGGCCAACGGTCGCTGCGCCATGGCCAGTGCGCGACCTCGGTGGTCGAACACCATCGCCCGAGTTGCATGTGTCCCCTGATCGATGGCGAGTGTCTGGTCGGCGGACATCAGTTCGCCGCCAATGGCACCTGGTCGGTGCGCGCGCGCGGGCGGCGGCTCGGCAGAGTGGGTGAGAGCCTTCGCACGACCTTCTCTGCCGTGGCCCGGTAGCCGGTCAGTTTGCCGCCGTAGATCGACAGCAGACGCGGGCGGGTCGGGTCGTCGACCGGCAGTCGGGTTTCGCGCGAGCGTCGAAACGGCGCGTCGGCCGAGGTCGGCAGCACCCGCAAACCTGCGAAACACTCGACGACCCTGGTGGATCGCCGCGGGAAATAATGCTGCAGCACCGCCAGCAGATAGGCTTTTTCCTGGTCGAGGACTTTGACTTCCTGCGGGTCGCCGGCGAAGACGTACTCGGTGGTGCCGATCAGCGAGCCTTCGCGCCAAGGCAGAAGAAAGACGGCGCGCCGGTCCTGCGGCGCCTCAAGGTAGTAGCCGCCGTGTCGGGCGGGATCGGGCAGTACCAGGTGCGCACCCTGCACCAGGTCGATCGCCACCGGCGTCGGCCGCGGGGTGATGCAGCTGTCGACCTTGTCCGCCCAGGGGCCGGCGGCGTTGACCAGGACGCTGGCGCTGCACTCGTGCTCCGTATCCGCCATGCGGTAGGCGATGTGGCAGCCTTGCGCGTGAATCCTCGCAGTGGTGAATGTGGCCGGATAGCGCAAATCGGCGCCGTAAGCGATGGCCGAGTGCATCACCGCGCGGGTCAGGGCCGCGTCATCGGTCTGCGCGTCGTAGTAACGGAATACGGCCTGCAGCCGGTCGGTTTCGAGGCCGTCCAGATCGCCCCAGGCGCGCTTTGGAAGGAGGGAAAACAGATTTTCTCGATGCAGGCCGCCGAGCAGGGCGTACAGCGACAGCCCGGCGCGCAGGTGCAGCGGCCGATGTGTGGTCTGCGGGTAAACAGGTATGTGGAAGGGAATCAGGCGCACCAGATCGGGTGCCAGCCGCAGCAGGAGCGCCCGTTCGCGCAGGCTCTCGCGAACCAGCCCGTAGGCCTGGTGTGAGAGGTAGCGCAGGCCGCCATGGATGAGCTTGCTGGAACGGCTCGAGGTGCCGTGCGCCAGTGTGGTTTTCTCCAGCAGCATGACGCTGTAGCCCGCACATGCTGCGGCCTGAGCGACGCCGACGCCGTGAATGCCGCCACCGATAACGACGATGTCGAAACGCTCAGTCATGCGGCTCGGTCTCGCGCAGCAGTCGACGGAAGTCGTCGGTCTCGATCATGTGCAGGCCGCGTGCGAGAAAGCGTTTGACCTCGAACGGTTGATTGACCGTGTAGACCACCCATTGCCAGGGACCGGGCCACAGCGGTTCGGCGCGTGGTGGCAGCCGCTTGCGGTTGACGAACAGGTAGTCGGGGTTGAGGCGAGCGGCGAGCTCGCGGTTGCGCTCGTTCCATTCCGGCAGCACCCAACCGACCGGAAGGTCGGTCTGCAGCCGCAGGTGCTGCAGGGTCGAGTAGTCGAACGAGATGGGGATGCATTGCGCGCGGGCGCCCTCGAATGCATCGAGCGTTGCCTCGACGACCCGCTCGATACCGAATGCCGCAATGCTTGACTCCTTGATATCCAGAAAGGCGCGCGCCTCGGGCCATTCGCTGAGCAACCCGGCCAGTTCGGTCAAAGCGGCGATGCGTCCGTCTTTGAAGCGATCGCCGAACCGCTCCGGATACCCCGCCGGCAGCTGGCGCACGGTCTCGAAGGATGTCTCGGCGATCAGCCGATTCCGCCCGGTGATCTTCCGCAGCGATGCGTCGTGGGACAGAACCGGGACGCCGTCGGCGGTTATCTGTATGTCGGTTTCGACGTATCGGGCGCCGGCTGTAAGAACTGCGCGGAAGCCATCGAGTGAATTCTCGGGCCAGTGTTCCGGTTCACCGCGATGACCGATCAGGGTGCGACTCATTTACGATCTGCCCGACGTTCTCTCTCAAGGCTAGCTTAGCGCGTCGGGCTCGGGCCCGTAGGCCTTGGTGAGCGTTACCGGATCATCCGTCCACCTGCGTGCAGGCGGCGTTGTCGAAGGGTGCTACAGTGGTGGTTTGACGCCTTGCGGCTGGCGGGTGCAGGGCAGCTGAATTCGATCTATACGGATGGCCGGCTGTACGGACGGCCGGGTTGATAATCTTAAGTTCCGTCGCCGATCCCCCTCGTTATGAGCACATCCCGATCAAACAACCCGGTGGTGCAGGCCGTTGGCCTGACCAAGCGTTACGGTCGCCTCAGCGTGGTCGATCGCGTCGATCTCGCGATTCGACCAGGACGTTGCTTCGGCTTCCTCGGGCCGAACGGGGCGGGCAAGACGACGACCTTGCGGATGATCCTCGGCCTGACCCCGATCAGCGCGGGTAGCTTATCGGTATTCGGCCTGCCCATGCCGGCGGAGGCCCGCCGGGTTCGCGCCCGAGTGGGTGTGGTGCCGCAGGCCGACAACCTGGATCCGGATTTCAGCGTCGTCGAGAACCTGCGGGTCTACGCCGGTTACTTCGGCCTGGCACCCGCCGAGGTGGAGGGGCGGATCGCCGGTTTGCTCGAGTTCGCCGCCCTGGAACAGCGCGCGGGGGCGAAGACCGATTCGCTTTCCGGCGGCATGCAGCGCCGTCTGACCATCGCCCGCGCCCTGGTCAACGAGCCGGAGATGCTGGTCCTGGACGAGCCCACGACCGGCCTCGACCCCCAGGCGCGACATGTGATCTGGGGGCGGTTGGCGGAATTGCGCGGACGAGGGATCACCCTGCTGCTGACTACCCATTACATGGAAGAGGCGGAACGCCTGTGCGACGAGTTGGTGATCATGGACCACGGTCGGATCCTCGACCAGGGCTCGCCGCGAGAGCTGGTCGCCCGGCATGTCGAGCCCGAGGTGATCGAGATCCGTGCCGAACAGGACGGTGCCCTGGACCGTTTCTCCAGTCCCGCCGGTTATCGCTCCGAGCAGATGGGGAGCAGTCTTTACTGCTATGCGCATGACCCCGGTCCGCTGCTGGCCGATCTTCGCGAGGCCCCGGGTTTGACCTTCGTGCACCGCTCCAGCGGGCTGGAGGACGTGTTCCTGCGTCTCACCGGCCGGGAACTGCGCGATTGATGGGCGCGGAGCTGTGGAGACTGCCAAGCTTTCGCCGCGGCGCCCTGCGGGTGTGGCGGCGCAACCTGTTGGTGTGGCGCAAGCTGATCGGCCCGGCGGTGGTGATGAACTTCGGCGAGCCGATCCTCTATCTGCTCGGCTTCGGCTACGGCCTCGGCTTCTTCATCCGCGAGATCGAGTCCATGCCCTACCTGAGCTTTCTCGCCTCAGGGATCATCGCCTCATCGGCCATGACCACAGCGAGCTTCGAGGGCATGTATTCGGTGTTCACCCGAATGAGCGTTCAGCGCACCTACGAGGCCCTGCTGGCCACGCCGTTGGAGGTCGACGAGATCGTCAGCGGCGAGATGCTCTGGTGTGCGACCAAGAGCCTGTTCAGCGGCCTCGCCATACTGGTGGTTGCCAAGCTGCTCGGCGTAGTGGGTGGCTGGCAGGCGCTTTGGGTGCTGCCCGTGGTGTTCCTTACCGGCCTATGCTTTGCCGGCCCGGCGATCCTTATGAGCGCGGTCTCGCCGAGCTACGACTTCTTCAACTATTACTTCGTTCTGGCGATCACGCCGATGATGTTGCTCTCCGGGGTGTTCTATCCAATCGACTCGCTGCCGCCGCTGCTGCAGGATCTGGTGCAGGTCCTGCCGCTGTCGCATGCGGTGGACCTGGCCCGCCCGCTGGTTGCGGGTCTGCCATTGGAAGGGGTCATGGGGCATATCGCGGTGCTGATCGCCTACGCAGTGATCAGCTTCTACCTGGCCGTGGTGCTGGTGCGCCGTCGGCTGCTACGCTGAACGCGCCGATCGGGTGCGGCTCGCCAGCCTGCGCCACCGTTATCGCATTCAAGTTCGTGCTCGTCGCGATACGGTCAGAAACTGCCTTCGACGCTCCCTGTGCTTAAATAGACGCGCATGGACACCCCCACAACACCCATCGCCGTGGTCTGGACCGGCGCCTCCGGCATCGCCTACGGCCTGCGCCTGCTGGAACAACTGCTCAAGTCGCGGCCGTCACGTCTACCTGATGTACAGCCAGGCGGCACAGGTGGTGCTGCAAATGGAGACCGATCTCGAACTTCCCGGCCGGCCGGCCGAAGCCGAGGCGTTTCTCGGTGAACGCTTCGGCGCCGCGCCCGGGCAGTTGCGGGTGTTCGGCCGTCAGCAGTGGACCGCCCCGGTCGCCAGCGGCTCGAATCCACCGGCGGCGATGGTGATCTGTCCCTGCACCACCGGCACCCTGGCGTCGATTGCCGGCGGTATCTGCGATGACCTGATCGACCGTGCCGCTGACGTTATGCTCAAGGAGCGGCGCAAACTGATCCTGGTGGTGCGCGAGACGCCGTTCTCCGATATCCATCTGGAGAACATGCTGCGTCTGTCGCGCGCCGGTGCGGTTATCATGCCGGCCAACCCGGGTTTCTATTACCGGCCGCAGACGGTCGACGAACTGGTCGACTTCATGGTCGCCCGGGTGCTGGATCAACTCGGGATCGAGCACGATTTGATGCCGCGCTGGGGGAGCGACTAACGGCTCGACGGTTCGCCGCTGAGCGTCGCGGGTCGGGCGAGCAGGACGAAGTCGGTGGCATCCTTGTCGCCGGACAGCCGCATGATCGAAACCCCGGCGTCTTCGTTCAGTTGCCCGATCAGGACATCGGCCGCGGTGTTGAACCGGCCGACGGTGACTGCGTAGCTCAACAACCCGAACTTGGTCCGCTTTTCCTGCCAGCTGATCGTACCGAACCAGTAGCGTCGACTGGACGCGGCGTCGCGCCACCGGCTCGGCCACAGGCGCAGCACCAGTCGGCGCCGGTCGAGATCGAGCGACCAGGCGAAGCTCTCGTGCCGGCCGTCGTGGACATGCGGCAATACGGGCAGCTTCGCCAGGGGAAGCGAGGCTGAAAGCAAGCGAGTGTAGTCGGCTGGGACCGGCGGCGAGACGATCTGCCAGTCGCGGGCCAGCAACTGAGTGCCGAGCCATTCGGGGTCGCCCAGATACTGCAGATTCAGCGGTAGATCGCCGCCGCGGCGAAGGTCGGCGCGGGTGGTGGGCAGCCGCCGCCACTGGCCGGCGCGCCAGTCGCTCTCAGTCATGAGCACTGTCCGAACCGGTGGTGCTGCGGGCGGTTCCAGGGGGCGGGTCAGTGCCAGGCCGGATACGGCGACCAGCGCGAGTGCGGCGGAGGCCAGGGCCTGGCGTGGACTGAGCCTTTCATGGACCGCATGGGTGCGATAGGCGACACCGACCGCCGATCCCCAGGCCAGGCTGAGCAACAGCGCGGCGAGGGTGCCGCTGAAGCTGGCGATGCCGAGGTAGAGTCGGGCGAACACGATCAGTACCACGCCGATTGCGCCGGCCGCATACAACAGCCAGCGGCGAGCCAGACCGACACTTCCGGCCAGGATAATGCTCTGCAGACCAATCAGCCCGGCGGCGATCAGGGCGCCGCGGTCAGGGAACAGACTGGCGCCCGCCTCGATCGGAGCAAGCGCCAGCACAAGGGTTCCGAGTGCGGCCATCAGCATTCCGCCCAGCCAGTGGGTCATGGTCAGGCGTTTGCCGAACAGCCGATAAAACAGCGCCAGACCAAGAGCCAGCACCATCGCCGCCGGCGGTTCGGCGGCCGCTGCGAAAGCAGCCATCAGGCGATCCGCGCCCGGGGTGCGCAGGCTGGTCAAGGTGCGCGTTACCAGCCCGTCCAGGGATTGCCAGGGGAGCGCGGAGAGCAGAATCGCGGCAGCAATCGTAGAGACCAGCAGCAGGCCGGCGAAGGCGGCAAGACCGCGGGCCTCCGGGTGTTCGGGATTGGCCAGGGCGCGGGCGATGCGACGCGTCAGACGCGATTGGCCGCCAGACTCCAGCAGTATCTGCAGCCACTCACGCGAGCGCGGCTGTAACAGGCTGAACAGCCGGTGCGCCGCCCAACCGACGAACCACAGCAGGCCGATCAGCAGCACCAGCAGCAGCGCCAGGCGCAGCGCGACCTCCGAGGCGATCTCCAGCGATGCCCCCAGGGCAACCCCGGGCAAAAGATAGGCCGGGGCCCAGATCAGGGCCGAGCCGACGTTGGCGGCAAAGAAGGCCAGCGGGCGCATCGACAACATGCCGGCGACCAGCGGCACCATAGCCCGGCCGGGACCGAAGAAACGGGCGAAGGCGACGCTGATACCGCCGTACTTGCGAAAGAATCTCTCGCCTTGATCGAGGCTGCCCGGGTAACGCGAGAACGGCCAGCGCTGGCGCAGCTGTGAGTGATAGCGCCGCCCCAGCCAGTAGCTCAGGCCGTCGCCGGCGATCGCTCCCGCTACGGCCCAGGCGCACATCGTCCAGAAATCGGCGGCACCCGCGGCGATCAAGGCCCCCATGCCGACCATGATGACCACCCCGGGTACGATCATGCCGACGATCGCCAGGGATTCGGCGAACGACACCAGGAATACCACCAGCCCCGCCCACAGGGGGTGAAGACGGGTCCACTCCAGCAGTGCGTCCAGCCATTCCGCCATAGCCGGCAAGACTAACACCTCCAGCTCGTGCCGCCGCCGATTCGGGCGGCAAGCCGAGTACACTAGTAGGAAACTGCGAGTCGCCGGCTGGAGATATGGACCCAAAGAACACCGAGATACTGAGCTTCGATCCCGACTCGCCGCCGCGCCTGCTGGTGGTCGACGACGATCCGGATCACCTGGCGCTGGTGCAACGCTGGCTGGACCTGGCGGGCGTCAGGGTCGATGTCGCCGTCGGCGGGCGTGAGGCGCTCGCCCGGATCGAGCAGCAGCGCCCCGATCTGGTCATCACCGATCTGGTCATGGACGACATGGACGGCCTGCGGTTGTTGTCCGAGATCCACCGTCAGGATCCGGTGATGCCGGTGATGATCTTGAGCGGCAAGGCCGCCATACCCGACGCCCTCAAGGCCGCGCATCTGGGCGTGTCGGCCTTCCTCACCAAACCGATCCAGCGCGCCGCGCTGCTCGAAGAGATCGCCAAGGTGCTCGACTCGGCGGCCGGCCAGCGAGTCGAGCCCGAAGATTCCTTCGGCCGCGAGCTGGTGTATCGCTCCAGCGCCATGCAGGAGGTGATGGGCCGGGCCAGACTGGTCGCCGCCGGCGACAGCACGGTGATGGTCAACGGCGAGACCGGCACCGGTAAGGAGGTGCTGGCGCGCGCGATTCACGACTGCCAGCGCCCGTCGCGACCAGCCATTCGTCAGCATCAACTGCAGCGCGCTGCCGGAACAACTGCTCGAATCGGAGCTGTTCGGCCACGAAAAGGGTGCGTTCACCGGCGCGGTCACCCGCCATGTCGGCCTGTTCCAGACCGCCGACAAGGGCACCCTGTTTCTCGATGAGATCGGCGACATGCCCCTGGCGCTGCAGGCCAAGGTGCTGCGCGTACTGCAGGACTTCCACGGTCCGCCCGGTCGGCGTCGATCAAGGCGGTGCCGGTCGACGTGCGGGTCATCTCGGCCACCCACCGCGACCTGCAGAAGATGGTCGACGATCACGAGTTTCGCGAGGACCTGTTCTATCGTCTCAACGTCGTGCCGCTGCGGCTGCCGCCGCTGCGCGAGCGCAGCGAGGACATCGTCCTGTTGCTCGATCATTTCCTTACGACCCTCGCCAAGCGCATGGGGCGGCCGCGCAAGCGCTTCTCCCCCGAGGCGAGCCGCTATCTGACCCAGGCACGGCTGCCCGGAAACGTCCGTCAACTGCAGAACATCGTCGAGCAGTGCGTGGTGCTGAGCACCTCCGATCTGATTCCGCTGAGCCTGGCCTCCGAGGCCCTGCGCGAGCAGCCCGGAGAGATTCTGCCGCTGGACGAGGCCAAGCTGGCCTTTGAACGCCGCTACCTGGCCAGCCTGCTGCGCACCACCGACGGCAAGGTGATCAATGCCGCGAAGCTGGCCGGGCGCAACCGCACCGAGTTCTACAAATTGCTCGCTCGACACGAACTGGACCCGGCGGCGTTTCGAAGAAAAGATGCGAAAAAGTCGTCGGACGACGACAGTTGATCGACCGGGACAGCCGGTCCCCAGGGCAAGCTTGCGCGTAATCCCCGGTAGCCGAAGAGAATTCGCAGATTGGCGTGCCTATTGCAGTTGTAGTTCCGGTAACGAAGTCGGATTCACGGTCAAATTGCAGAGATGATTGAGCAAGCATTGGAGGTCCGTATCGATGCGGACCTCGCCGATCTGATCCCCAGGTATCTGGACAACCGCAAGGTGGACCTGCGCGACTCGCGTGACGCCCTGCGAATCGGCGATTTCGCTCGCCTGCAACGCATCGGTCACAACATCCGCGGCTCCGGTGGCGGCTACGGTTTCGCCATGCTCGCCGAGATAGGCACGCGGCTGGAGCAGTCCGCAATCGCCCAGCAGGTCGGTCAGGCCGAGAGCTGTCTCGAAGACCTGGCGGATTTTCTGCGCCGTATCGAGGTGATCTACGAATAGGGGGCATATGTCCAAGCCCGTCCCCCGCTGACGGCGATAGAGCGAAGCGAAGTCGGCGAGAACCTGGTAATCGAGGGGCGAGGCTGATTTGTGCCTGGCCTGCGATGAAGGAAAGTCTATCCGAAGGCGCGCAGGGACAACGTGGTCGTGCTGGGCCGCCAGTGCCGAGCGCGGCGATGGTGTGGCGAGGCGCTGGGCGCCGAGTTGGAGCTGGCCAGCGTAGGCGTCGGTCGTCGGGACACCTGCAGCGATCAAGTCGCCGGCCCGCTGAATGTCACGGCCCCTGGTGGAACTGTTCGCTGGTATTCGGGCGTTGTATGAGGATCTGGGGTGTCTGCACGATTCAGGTCATGATCCTGACCGGGACCGAATCTGGCCGCACATGAAAGGAAAACGCCAGTCGCGGCACTGAACGCGGGGTCGCCGCGAGTTGCTTCCCGATCGGCAGCCGCGTCAATTGGGGTAGCTGCAACGATTCGACCGAGACTATCGGATCCTGGAGCTGATCGCTCAGCGCCGTCAGCACCGTGTCGTCAAAGGGGGGAGGCCGGGCTACGCAACGGGAGGAACGGACCCCGGCCGCCCGTCATCACTCAATACTCGAGCACCTTGTGCATGTTCTTCGCTTGGGCGACCCAGCTGTACACGGTGTCTTCACTCGGCAGCATCTTGGCCAGTTGTTGACTGTCGTTGACGTCCTGCATGGTGCGATAAAGGTTGGCCGGACGGCGTTGCGCCAGTTCCTTTACCGTGTCGACGCCCGATTGCTCCAGGAGATCGGAATAGACGCCGCCGATCCCATTGATGCGCGACAGGTCGGCGCGGTTGGCCAGGTGCAGGATAACCGAGGCGTCGGCGCCCACCTGCTCGGCGAGTTGCTTGCGCAGTTGCGGCGTGGTGGCTTTTTCGAGGAATTGCTCGCTCCTGCGGATGCCCGCCGAGCGAAGCGCTTCAGCCAACGGTTGGGTAATTCCTCTGATCTTGTCGATTGCGACGGACATCTTGTGTCCTCCTTTATAGAAATCTCAGGTTGTGTCAATAGTGTCGGCTGGGTGGGCCCTAAGGAGGGAGCGGACGGACCCACCTAAACGCAGCCGACGATCGATGTGCTGCATGAACCATGCCGAGTCTTATGGTGAGCATCCGGGAAATCGATTCAATCCCCGGAAGAAATATTCAATTATCTGAATTAAAACAGAAAAAAGTTTTTTTCGGCGTGGGGTTTGCTGCCGCCGAAAGGGACTTGAGCGCCCACATGGGGTTGCCCCGCTGCGGTTCCACAGGTCAGTCTGTCGTTGCAGCCCGACAGAAACAGGCTCGGACCGGCCGCTACCAGGCTTTGCGCGACCCCTCGGGCGCCTGTCCCGGCCAGGGTCGACGCCAATGCCTGTCGGCTAAGTCCATGAAAAAAATAGTAATTGCTTAGCTTTCGTATTGACAGGTCGGTCATTCTCTATGCTTGGCACGGTCGCTGCAGTGTTGCCGGTACGACTGGACCGGCCCAGTCGGCGGAAGTGCGATCCAGCGAAAACGAAAGGCCGATCGGGCACGTCCGGAGATGCACGGGTTTACAGTCCTCGATGGGGGGATCCGCAAATCCCTCGCCTTGAGGCGACCGATGGAACAGTTTCTTCTCCCAAAGGAGGAAGGTTAAGATGAGGGGTTTCAAATTGAACGGGTTGATCCCGATCCCCTCACCCCGGCCCTCTCGACTCGGGTTTCGAACTTCGTTCTACCTCCTCCATCCCCGGAGTCGTCCCGGTGGGGGAGGGGGCAATCGGCCGAACGGCCGATCGATCCGGCTTTCAGCCGTAACCGAAAGCCACCGGCTGTTAGCCGGTGGAGTATTCACTCAACAAGTCTCAGTACCGAGGAGGTAATCAACAGTGAACAGAACCCTAGTAAGTGGATTGGCGATTTGCGTCGTGGCGGCCGGATTGACCGGCTGCGGCACCACCCAACCCAAGGACGGCGATCTGATGGGTCGTCTGGGCGCGGCGGAAAAAGAGAACGACGCGCTGAAGGCGTCTTTGGGCCAGCTTCAGCAGGACGCGGATATGCGTGCCGCCCAGATTCGCGACATGGAACAACGCAGTGCATCCGCCATGCCGGCCAGTACCGGCGGAAGCCTGCTCCCGCCCCAGGCCAAGCCGGGTGAATGCTATGCCCGCGTCTTCGTCCCGCCGCAATACCGCACCGCGAGCAAGACCATGCTCAAGCGCGAGGCGAGTTCCCGCGTCGAGACCCTGCCTGCCAAGTACGCCATGGTTGACGAGCGCGTACTGGTGAAAGAGGCCTCGGAGGAGCTGAAGGTCATCCCGGCCAAGTACGACTGGGCCGAAGAGCGTGTCCTGGTGAGCGAGGCCTCTACCAAGTTGGAAGAGGTCCCGGCCAAGTACGACAACGTGAGTGAGAAGGTGCTGGTCCGCAAGGGCTACACCGCCTGGAAGAAGGGTCGTGGTCCGATCGAGAAGATCGACGACGCCACCGGCGAGATCATGTGTCTGGTCGAGATGCCGGCCGAGTACAAGACCGTCAGCAAGCGCGTCGTCGTTCGACCCGCGTCGGTCCGTGAGGTCGCCATTCCGGCTCAGTACAAGACCATTCGCAAGCGTGTGCTGGTCGAGCCTGCGAAGACGACCAAGGTGTCGATCCCGGCCCAATACGACACCATCAAAGTCCGCAAGATCGTCGAGCCGCCGAAGCAGCGCACCATCGAGATCCCGGCCGAGTATCAGGAAGTCACCGAACGCGCGATGGTCAGCGACGGCCGTCTCGCGTGGCGCGAGATCCTGTGTGAGACCAATACCAGCCCCGGTGTGATCAAGCGTCTGCAATCCGCGCTCAAGAGCGCCGGTTACAACCCAGGTCCGATCGACGGTACGCTCGGTACGCAGACCATGGAAGCGGTGAAGAGCTTCCAAAAGGCCAATGGGCTGGCACAGGGTCAGCTGACCATCAACACCTTGCGCAAACTCAAAGTCATGTAACGAGTTCATCGCCATTCTTTCCAAGGCGCAGCAGTGATTTGGCCCCGCTTTCGAGCGGGGCTTTTTTTCGTCTTTCGCACGGCCACCGGGAAAAAGTTGCGTCGGCGGCGTTCTCACGGCAGTCTTGAACAAGAATCGACTAGACTAACGGCTAATAAACAAGAACATGCAGCAGGATTCGCATTTGCCATCAGGAGTCCACCCAATGGCCAAGGCCCACTTCGAGAACGACAAGCTGATGACCGCCGGCGGTGACACTGACAGCAGCATGGAGCAGATCCGTGAGCTGTTGTTCGGAAACCAGGTGCGCGATATCGAACGACGCTTCGCGCAGATCGAAGAGCGACTCGAACGCCAGTACGCCAGCCTCAGTCAGGACCTCGATCAGCGGCTGGCGGGCCGGGAACGCGGCCTGCAGCAGTCGATCGACGGACTCGGCGCGGTGCTGCAGGAAGAGCGGGCACAGCGCGCTCATGACAGCGCCCACCTGGGTCAACGCCTGGCGCAACTGGATGCCGATATCCGCGATGAGCAAGCCGACATCAAGCGCGAATTCGAACAACAGTCGATCGCTTTACAGGATCGCTTCGATTCCGAACAGACGCAGTTGCGGCAACTGCTGGAGCAGCAGATCAGCGAACTGCGCGGTGACAAAATCGCCCGCGGCGCCCTGGCCGACATGATGCAAGAGCTCGTCGCTCGCCTGCGCGAGCCGAGTTCGGAGTAATCGCCCGAACAGGCCGATCCCTTGAGTTCCCTAGAAGACCTAAAAAAGCTCCTGCTGGGGCCCGAACGAGACGACCTCAAAGATCTGCAGCACCGGGTTGAAGACGCAAGCCTGCGCGCGGAAGACGTCTCCGAAGTGCTGCCTCGATCGTTTCGGCTGCGCGGGGCCGATCCGGCCCTGCTCGATTCGATGTCCCAGCCGGTCGATCGCTGTATCGAGCGTTCGGTAAAACGCAATCCCACGGTACTCGCCGAGGCCTTGTTCCCGGTCATGGGGCCGGCCATCCGGCGCTACATCGCCGACGCGCTCAAGGGATTGGTGCAATCGATCAACCAGACCCTGGACCACAGCCTCTCGGCGCGCGGTCTGGGCTGGCGGTTCGAGGCCATGCGCACCGGTGTCCCGTTCGGCGAGGTCATCCTGCGAAATACCCTGGCATTTCGGGTCGAGCAGGTCTTTCTGATCAAACCGGAGACCGGTCTGCTGATCGAACACGTCGCCGATGAGACCGTCGTTGAACGCGACTCCGACGCGGTCTCGGCCATGCTCACGGCGATCCAGGACTTCGTCAAGGATGCCTTCGCCGCCGATGAACCGATCGACTCGGTCGATATGGGGGACCACACCGTGTGGCTGCAGCACGGCCCGCACGCCTATCTGGCCTGCGTGATCCGAGGCATGCCCCCGCGCGCCCTGCGCGAGCGCTTCGACGAGGTGCTCGAGTCGATCCATCGCGATTTCGGTACCGAACTGCGCGGTTTCAGCGGTGATCGTGGACCGCTGCAACCCGTGCTGCCGACCCTGGAAGGCTGCCTGGTCTCGGAGGTGAAGCCGAGCGGCCGCAGCGGCGGGCTTTCACCGGCCTTCGCCATCGTGCTCTTGATCCTGCTCGCCCTGCTCGGCTGGTGGGGCTACGAGCTGTGGCAGGATCGCCGGATCGCACAACGCCTCGATGCAATCCAGGCCAGACTGGCTCATGTGCTGAGTGTCGAGCCCGGCTATGTCCCGACCGAGATTCGCCGTCAGGACACGCGCTTTGTTGTCCACGGTCTGCGCGATCCGCTGGCGCGGCCGGTGTCGCAGCTGCTGGCCGAGGTCGAGCTCTCTCCGGAGCAGGTCGACCTGAATCTGCGTGACTATCAGGATGCCGCCCCGGCGATCGCGCTGGCCCGCGCCCGGCAGCGTCTGCAGGCGCCGGCCGAGGTGGAGTTCAGACTCGAGCCGCCCGGCCGCCTGCTTGCCAGCGGCGTTGCCCGCGACGACTGGCGCACGCGGGCCGAACTGCTTGCCGCCACCGTGCCCGGAATTCAGAGCTTCGATGGCTCGCGACTGGCGACGCCCGAATCTCTGCTGCTGGACGAGGTCCGTCGCCGTCTGCAGCCGCCGGCTGAGGTCGAGATCGGACTCGACGATACCCGCCTGACGCTGACTGGCGTGGCCCCGACCGAGTGGATCGAGGCGATCGAGCCGCGCCTGAGCGATCTTGGCGCCCTGACCGAGATCCGCCACGACGCCCTTCGGCCCGCCGAGCGGATCGAGCTCGACAACCTGGTCGAGCGGATCGGGTCGCTCCGGGTCTTCTTCGCCGACGGTGTCCAGGTTGAGGCCAACCAGACCGACACCCTGGCCGAACTGGTCGATTCGATTCAGCGCCTGCTGACGCTCGGTGAGCTGCTGCGGCTGCACCCGGTAGTCTGGGTCAGCGGTCAGACCGACGGTATCGGCGATCCGGCCGGCAATGCCCGGCTCAGTTACGAACGCGCCCGCGTTGTGGTTGAACGCCTGGCCTCCGCCGTGCCGCAAGCGGACCTGCGCGCCCGGGCCAGAACGAGCGCAGGTCACAACCGGCAGATCGATTTCTCCCTGCGACGGGTCGATTTCGAGGTCGATCTGCAGACCGCGGCGGCGCGCTGAGTTGGCGGTCAAGGTCAGCAAGGTCTGCATGATCGGCGACTTCGGCGTCGGCAAGACCAGCCTGGTGTCGCGCTTCGTCCACAGCACCTTCTCCGACGCCTATCTGACCACCGTCGGGGTCAAAGTCGACACCCGCATGGTGACGCTCGCCAACGGTGACCCGGTCAAGCTGGTGCTCTGGGATATCGCCGGCACGGAGGTCCTGTCGACGGTCGAGAACCGCTACCTGAAGGGCGCGGCGGCGTATCTGCTGGTCGCCGACGGTACCCGACCGAGGACCCTGGACAGCGTGATATCGCTGCACGATCAGGCGCGGGACCTGCTCGACGGGGCGCCGTTTCGCCTGCTGCTGAACAAGGCCGATCTCGATGAACAATGGCGGGTCAACGAGGCGGCGATACCGGAGGCTTGGAACTGGGCCAAGACCAGTGCCAAGACCGGTGAGGGGGTCGAGGCGGCGTTCAGTGCCCTGGCCGAGGCCATCTGGTCCGACGCATGAACGAGTCGGTACTGGCGCGCCTGAAGAGCTATGTCAACGGCGTGCTCAGTCGTCATGCTCGGCCGTTCTTCCTGGTCGTCGATACGGACTACCGGGTCCGTGAGCAGCTCGGAGACGGCGGCCACTACGGATTTACCGAGATCCAAGCCGGCGATGACGTCGGTGAGCAACTGTCGTTCCTGCAGGGTACGGTGGCCGAGCCCGAGGCCTACACGGTTTTGGAGACGGTCGAGACGCCGGCACGCACCTGGGCCGACATCCATATCGTCGTCTTGAAGGACGGCTGGGGGCTGGCCTATGTCGATGTCACGCGCGAGCACCAGCGCCAGGCGAAGTTTCAACAGACGGCACACGATCTTAGCCTGCTGTCCGAGCAGCGCGAACGTTTACTTGGCGAGCTGCAGGCCGCTCGGGCGGAGCTGGAGGAGGCCAATCGGATGCAAAGCGAATTCATCGGCCGCATATCGCACGAGTTCCGCACCCCGCTGACCTCGGTGCTCGGCTTCGCCGATTTGCTCGGTGAAGATGCCGGCGATCCGGCCATGGTGCGGCACAATGTCGGCGCCATCCGTCGCGGCGCCCGCTATCTGCTCAACCTGGTCGACAACCTGCTCGATCAGGCCAGGCTGGAAAGCGACGCGCTGCAAGTCCACCCGGCGGTGTGCGACGCTCGGGCCCTCGGCGCAGAGCTCGAAGAGATGTTCCGGCCGATGGCCGAGCAAAAGGGCCTGGCATTCGCCTGGATCTTCGACGCGTCTATCCCGGAGCGTTTGTGGATCGATGAACTGCGACTGCGTCAGGTGTTGATCAATCTGATCGGCAATGCCTTCAAGTTCACCCGCGAGGGCAGTGTTTCGGTCGAGATCGAGTGGCGTGACGATCAGTTGTTCGTGGAGGTCGTCGACACAGGTCCCGGGATCGCAGCGCAGTCTTTGGACAAGGTCTTCGAGGCCTTCCGCCAGGAGACCACGACCAGCGGCTACGCGGGCGGCGCCGGGCTGGGTCTGGCGATCAGCCGTGCCCTGATCAGACAGATGGGCGGTGAACTGACCATCAAGTCACTGTTGGGCAAGGGCACGCGTCTGAGCTTTCATTGCGCCGCACCGCCGCGCCGGGCCGTGCGCGAAATCAATCCCGAGGCGTTGCGCGGGGCGTCCGTGCTGGTGGTCGATGATGATGAGGACATTCGCACACTGCTCAAGGCCTACCTCGACGGCGCCGGCTGCCGGGTCATGCTGGCGCGTGGCCGCGACGAGGCGCTGCGCCTGGCCCAAGCCGGCCGACCGGATCTGGTGCTGCTCGACATGCAACTCGGCGCGATCTCGGGCGACGAGGTGGCCGGCCTGCTGCGCGACAGCGGTTGGCGCGGCCCCCTGGCGATGATGAGTGCCGCGGATGACGATGCGGTACGAGCGCGGGTGGAGCAGGCGGGCGGCAAGGCCTTTCTCACCAAGCCGCTGAAGCGCAACGACCTGCTCGAGCAACTCGGCGATCTGCTGAGCCGGACCGGGCGAACCTAGCCGATTTCGACCGTATCCAACACATACAACATATATGTGGGTGAGTAACACGAACCGCATCGATCGCGGACGATGCGCATCATCGGCCCCGTGATCATGACGATGTGGCCTTCGGGCCGGGAGAAGAGGGGGTAGAAAGGGATCGTCCGAATTCCTGAGTCTATCCCACGACTTCGGCGAAGGCGCTTTCGGCCGCCGCCAGTGTGGCCTCGATCTCCGCGTCGCCGTGGGCGGCGGAGACGAAGCCGGCCTCGAAGGCCGAGGGCGCGAGATAGACGCCGCGCTCGAGCATGGCATGGAAGAAGCGCCTGAAGCGTTCCTGATCGCAGGCAGTGGTGCCGGCGAAGTCGGTCACCCGTTCGGCCTCGGTGAAGAACAGGCCGAACATGCCGCCGACGTGATTCTCGCTCAACGCGACGCCGGCCTTGCCGGCCGCGGCGACCATCCCGGTAACCAGGCGTTCGGTTTTTTCTGCCAGGGCGGTGTGGAAACCCGGTTGCGAGAGCAGCTCGAGGGTCTTGAGACCGGCGGCCATCGCCACCGGATTGCCGGACAGGGTGCCGGCCTGGTAGACCGGGCCGAGCGGGGCGATCTTTTCCATGATCGCGCGTTTCCCACCGAAGGCGCCGACCGGCATGCCGCCGCCGATCACCTTGCCGAGCGTGGTCAGGTCGGGAGCCACGCCGTACAAGCCCTGGGCGCCGCCCAGGGCGACCCGGAAGCCGGTCATCACCTCGTCGAAGATCAGCACCGTGCCGTAGCGATCGCAGATCTCGCGCAGGCCTTCGAGAAAGCCCGGCTACGGGCGGTATGCAGTTCATGTTGCCGGCCACCGGCTCGACGATGACGCAGGCGATCTCCTCGCCGCCGTTCGGCGAACGCGCTCTGCACCTGCTCGAGATCGTTGTAGGTCAGGGTGAGGGTGTGTTCGGCCAGGCTGCCGGCACGCCGGGCGAGGTCGGCTCGCCGAGGGTCAGGGCGCCGGAGCCGGCCTTGACCAGCAGGGAGTCGGAGTGGCCGTGGTAGCAGCCCTCGAACTTGACGATCTTGTCGCGCCCGGTGAAGCCGCGCGCCAGGCGGATGGCGGACATGGTCGCCTCGGTGCCGGAGGTGACCATGCGCACCAGGTCCATGCTCGGCACCAGCTCGCAGACCCGGTCGGCCATGCGTCGATCTCGATCTCGGTCGGCGCGCCGAAGGACAGGCCCTTTTGGATCGGTCTCGGATACCGCCTCGATCACCTCCGGGTGGGCATGGCCGAGAATCATCGGCCCCCAGGAGCCGACATAGTCGATGTAGCGCTGGCCATCGGCATCGAACAGGAAGGGCCCCGCGGCGCTGTCGATGAATACCGGATCGCCGCCCACGCCCTTGAATGCCCGCACCGGTGAATTGACCCCGCCGGGGATGTGCTGCTGGGCGTGTTGAAACAGGTCGTGGGAACGGCTCATGAGGTGTTGTCCTCCGGTTGCTCGAACAGGTCTGAGAAGTCGCGGGCGGCGGCGCTGATGTCCGCCTGGTCGAAAACCGCGCTGATCACCGCCAGCATGTCGGCCCCGGCCGTGATCAAGGCGCCGCCATTCTCCGGCGTGATGCCGCCGATCGCAACCACCGGGACCGGCAGTGATCGGCGGGCCCGACGCAGCAGTTCGGTATCGGCGCGCACCGCCTGCGGCTTGGTCGGCGAGGGGAAAAAGCTGCCGAAGGCGACGTAGTCGGCACCGGCCTCGGCGGCGGCAATGGCGAGGTCGAACTGGTCGTAGCAGGACACGCCGATCAGTTTACGGTTGCCGAGCCGCTGTCGCGCCGCCACGGGATCACCGTCCTCGCGCCCAAGATGCACACCGTCGGCGCCAACGGCCCGGGCGAGTTCGAAATCGTCATTGACGATCAGCGGCGCCCGGTAGCGACGACACAGGTGCACCAGGGCCGCGGCATCCCGGTGTTGACGTGCGCGATCGCCGGACTTGTCGCGGTATTGGACCACCCTTGCGCCGCCGCGCAGGGCCTGTTCGACGTGGTCGGTCAGGGTCCCGCTCGCATCCGGCCGGTCGCGGGTGATGACGTAAAGACCGCGCAGACTCAACAACGGACTCTTCTTGGTAGCAATTGGCCGCCGCCCAGGGCCTGGGCAGCGCCGAGCGTCTGCCAGGTATAGGCCTGGGCGCGTTTGACGGCGATAGAGAGGTCCTCGCCCAGGGCCAGGCGCGCCGCGCAGGCCGAGGCCAGGGTGCAGCCGGAGCCGTGAAAATCGCCGGCGAATTTCGGCCAGCTGAAGCTTTGTTCGCTGCCGTCCTTGCGCGACAGGTGGTTCTCGACCAATTTGCCTTCGCTCTCGTCGGCGCCAGTGAGCAGCAAGGCGTCGCCGACCCGCTCCAGCAGTGCGGTGGTCGCTGCCGTCAGATTCGATTCGCCGCTCAGACGTCGGGCCTCGGCGCGGTTGGGTGTGATCAGGGTGGTCCTCGGCAGGAGTTGGTCCCATATCACTTCGACCAAGCGGTGGCCGGCCAGGTTTGCTCCGCCGCCGGCGCTCAGGACCGGGTCGAGGACGACCGGGATGCGCGGCCATTCAGCCAGTATTTCAGCGATTATCGCGGCATTGGTGGCGCTGCCGATCAGGCCGATCTTGATGACCGCGACCGGCAGGTCGTTGAGCACCGTTTCGGCCTGAGCCAGCAGCAGATCGGCCGACACAGGTTCGAGTCGATGGACGTCGATCGTATCCTGCACGGTGAGGCAGGTGATCGCCGAGGCCGCATGGCATCCTTGCGCGACGATGGCCTCGATATCGGCCTGAACGCCGGCGCCACCGCTGGGGTCGTGCCCCGAAATCGACAGGACGATAGCGGGTTTTTCCCTATTTTCTGCGCCCGGTGCGTCGCGATCGGTCATGAGTCAGCAGTCCCTGGTGCGTTTTATGTGCGATTCGGTCGTGGCAGAATCCGCACTTCGCTATTGGAGAACCATTGGATGAAGAAGTACATGTGCGTGATTTGCGGCTGGATCTATGACGAGGCTGAAGGTGCTCCCGACGATGGTATCGCACCCGGCACCAAGTGGGAGGCTGTGCCCTTGAATTGGAAGTGCCCGGAGTGCGGGGCGGGCAAGGAGGACTTCGAAATGATGGAGATCTGAGCGCCATTGCAGGCGGCATAGCATCACATTATTCTGATATGCTGTTAAACCATGCGCGCGCCGGGCCATGCCGGGTCGGCTCGCCGCAACTCCGGTGACCCTCGTCTACACTCAGACAAGCAACGCGATTGCAGCCCAGCGAGAACACGAAAATGAGT
The DNA here is from genome assembly GCA_963765415.1 of uncultured Gammaproteobacteria bacterium. Classification (GTDB taxonomy): domain Bacteria; phylum Pseudomonadota; class Gammaproteobacteria; order Chromatiales; family Chromatiaceae; genus CAVXWS01. The sequence continues at coordinate 20,212 of CAVXWS010000083.1, read as the reverse complement.
CCTCAAGCCAACTCGATGCTCACCATGGCCCGAGAATACTGCGTGCTGATCGAGTCGATCGATGAGATGGGTGATGAGTTCCTGCCGCACCTGACCAAACTGTTGCCCAAATTGCACGCCGCCGTATCGGCCCTCGAGCCGCTGATCGATGATGAAGGCGAGCCGATGCAGGCCGATCTGGACGCGCGTTTCGAGTTGTTCAGCCGCTTGCATGAGATGCTCGGCGAGCGCGACGCCTACTGGATGGAATTCGATGCCGGCAACGACGGCCAGCAGATGAGCGGCAGCCTGGCCGATGACCTGACCGACATCTACTGCGAGCTCAAGTACGGGCTCAGTGTCGCGGATATGTCGCCGGCGGATCCGCTGTCGGCGCTGCGCGGATGGCGCAGCGGCTTCCGCGTGCACTGGGGCAAGCACCTGGTCGATGCCGAGCGGCATCTCTACGAGCTTTCGGCGCGTAATCTGCTCTCAGTGTGACGCCAAGCCTCGACCGAAATCCGAGTAAAAAACTCGGGAATTTTTCCGTTGTCCTGTGGTAAATTCCAGAGTTTGAATATTTACGGGTACAAATCAACCATGACTGCTATTGCCAACGCATTGACTGAACAAGACCTGACTTTGACCTCTGCCGCCCAGGCGAAAATGGCCGAACTCATTGGCCAGGTGGAGGACAACATCGAGGGCGTTCGCGTGTTCGCCACGCCGGGCGGCTGCAGCGGCGTCAGCTTCGGCATGACCTTCACCGACCAGTTGAGCGGCGAAGACAATATCCGCGATTTCGATGGATTCCGCGTCGTGGTCGATAACGGGACTCTCGAACACGTCAAGGGAGTGGAGATCGACTTCGTCGACGCCGGCAACGGGGACGCCCGTTTCGTCTTCAACAACCTGCAGCCGGCCGGTGGCGGCGGTTGTGGCACCTGCGGTTCGTCGCAGGGCGGTGGTGGCTGTTCCTAGCCCGCTCGGGGTCGGGCCTTGGTTCCGCCTCGAGCCGGTTCATCGATAGCGCTCGACGGCCTCCAACAACAGCTCCTCTTCGCTGGCGGTTTCCCGCTCTGGCGTGGCTTCGGTCTCTGGTGTCGCAGCCTGGTCGGCGGGTGATTCCGTTATGGGCGCGAGTCCGGCACGCAGATCCGTGTACTGGTCGGTCGACAGCAGCTCAGCCAGTCTGCCCTGAATCCCTTCGAGTTGCGACCGAGCCTCGTCCTCGCGGCCAAGCCGCCACAGAGTCCAGGCCAGCTGGGCGCGCGCGGAAGGGGTGTCTCGCTCGGCCAAGGCGCGTCGAAGGTCGCTCTCGGCCAGTTCGTATTGGCCGAGCCCGTTTCGGGCCCTGGCCACTGCCAGTCGGACGACGGAATCGCTTCGGCCGTCAGCCAGCACTTGAAGAAAGACGTCATACGCCTCTTCATAACGTTGCTCACGCAGGCGCAGCTCGCCCAGGGTCATTCTGAGGCCGGCGTCGTTTGGCCACAGCGCCAAGGCCCTTCGCAGGCTTGCCTCGGCCTGCGAGTTCTCCCCGAGGGCGATGTTGGCCGCCGCCAGCCCCTGTAGGGCGCGGACACTGACCGGGTTGATCGCCACGGCCTGAGCGAAGCTCAGGCGTGCGTCCTGGACAAGGTCCTGGGCCAGTTGCGCCCGCCCGAGCTGCATGTGCTGCTGATACTCCGGAATGTACCCGGTGAGACTCTTGTCTTCGCGCGATTGCTCGACCAGCAGACCGTGGTTCAGCGCGATTTCGGGCTGCCGCCGATCAAGGGCCAGCTTGGCCAGCATCACACGCCCCTCGCGATAATGCGGATCGTTGTTGATCTCACTTTCGAACAGGGCCGAATCGGAATGCCAGCGGACATTGCTCGAGGCGGTCAATGCCAGCGTCAAGATCAGAATAGGACCGAATACGATCGCCTCGCTGCCGCGGACCATCTGCCGCCCGAGTGGACGCCACACCTGAAACAGCACATAGGCCAGACCGAACATCAGGCCCCAATAGGCCGGGTAGAGGCTTGCCTCGTGGTAGTACCGCTGCAGCGGAAACACCCCCGAGCCCGGCAGTCCCCAGAGCAGGAACCAGGCCAGGCCGAGCCCCAGGGGGTGATGATGGCGGATGGCGTATACGGTCGCGGCGATCACCGCGATCAACCCAGCGAGGGCGGCGAACTCGCTGACGTCCCAGCCGGTGGTGACGGGGAAGGCGTCGGATACGATCGGCTCGCCCGGCAGTAAGACGCTGTACACCCGCGTCCAGAACAATCGAAGCGCGGTGCCGAGGCCGTCCATCAGGCCGGCGCCCGGATAGTCTCCGGCAAAGCCGGGGAAGCCGAACTTCGTGCCGCGGTAGAACACGATGGCCAGGGACACGGCGGTGATCCCCAGGAGCGCCAGTCGACGATGCTGTGACATGCCCCTGAACCCGGATCGCCCCCGCTCGCGGCTCTCGAACCAGGCGATCAGCAAGGCGGCGAACGGGAGCATGAACGCCCGCTCGTCCGCGCCCAGCGCCAGTGCCACACAGAAGGCGATACCGAGCTGCCAGCGGTTGATGTGCTTGCGATGCGATTTCGAGGTCGCCGGCAGGCGGGAAAACAGCACCAGAGACCAGACGGACAGCGCAGCGACCAGGAGCACCGGGCGGCCGCCGACCCAGCCGACCGAGCTGACTCCAAGCGGATGCACGGCGAAGCCAAAGGCGGCCCAGAACGCGATGGCCGGGCCGTGGCGACGCAGATTCAGTACATGGCGCCCCAGTGCATAAAGACCGAGCACCACCAGGCCATGCCAAAGCAGGTTCTCGAAGTGATGACAGAAGCTGCAGTCGCGGAACAACATCCAGCTGACCGTATAGCTGAGGATGACGGTCGGTTGCCAACTGCCGTTGGTGACGGCGGGAATGCCGCCCTCCAGCCGGGCGGCATACTGCTCCGTGGTCCACAGCAGTGCCGCGGCCAGGTCCTGCATGCTCAACAGGCGTTGCCCGCCTTGCAGCAGGTCGCGATCGTCGCTCCAGACGAAGTCCCCGGCCAGGGCCGTGACATAGGCCCACAGCACGACGAACAAGAGAACGGCGATATGGATACGGCGGGTACGGGCGACCTGGGCCGGATCGATGCTGCGCCGGTGTGGCCGGCGCCGCTTGTCGCCTTCAGCGGGTTGCGGGGCGGATCTGCCGTTCATCACGGGTCAGAACGGCTTGAGCACGGCGAGCAGGACGACCGCCACTAAAATGAGCAGCGGAAACTCGTTGAACCAGCGAAACCAGACATGGCTATGCGGATTGTCGTCGCCGCGAAAATCCAGCATCAGCTTGGCGCACCAGATGTGAAAGCCGATCAGGACCAGGACCAGTGCGATCTTCACGTGCAGCCAGTGCATCTGCAGAAACGCATCCCAGCTGTAGTAGCCGATCAGGGCAAAGCCAAGCGCCACCGTCAGAACGGCCCAGGGCGTAATGAACCAGAACAGCTTGCGCTCCATGGTCTGCAGCCGCTCACGGGTTGCAGAATCCTCGGACATGGCGTGGTGGACGTACAGGCGCGGCAGGTAGAAAAGCCCCGCGTACCAGGAAACCAGGAAGATGATGTGAAACGACTTAAGCCAGAGCATCGGCGATGGACTATCCCTGCAGCATGGTGAGGATGGTGCTTTTCAAATCGGTGAAATCCAGCCGGCCTTGGCGGCGCAGGACGATCTCGCCATCGGGCGAGACCAACAGGTGCGTGGGGGTGACCTGGCGGGTCTCGAACTCCTGATTGAGGCGCCCGATCGGATCGAACACCAGGGCGTAGGGGATGTCCATTTGAGCGCGCAATTCGACGATTCGATCGGGCCGGTCATGAGGCATGGTGATGCCGATCAGCGTCAGTCCGCGCCCCGCCAGTTCTCTGTGCAGCTCGATCAGCTTTGGGATCTCCTGCAAACAGCTGGGGCAGGTTGTAGACCAGAAATTCAGCAGAATCGGCCGGCCGCGCAACTCGGTCAGGTCGATCGCGTCGCCGTCGATGTTGGTCAGCTGGTGGATCGGCAACGATTCCCGCGACCCCTCTGTCGAGACCTCGCTGCAGGCGCCGAGCATCATCACGCTCAAAGCCAGCGCCGTGGCCTGTCGGAGGGTGTTTCTCATCTCTGACCTTCGGTCGAGGTGTCGTCGTAGAGCTCCTTCAGCACTGCGCGACGGCGTTCTGATAGACCTTCGGTGCCTGGTGGGGCCCCTGGAGCCGTGCCCCCGTCAGCGGGTCTGCCTGGCGCTTCCGGTTGGCCAAACCAGCGCCCGACGGCGCGCAGGACCCGTTTGAGGGCCCGCCAAAGCCTCGGCAGCAGCCAGATGACGGCGATCATGAAGGCCACGAACAGGACGATGAAGACCACCGGATAATGCAGCGCGGTCCACAGCCCGGCGATTACCGACACGTCTTCGGTCACCGAGGCCGTCCAGTTGGAGAAGGGTTCGGGGGAGGTGTTGATCAGGGCCCGGCTGCTCGCCTTGGTGGCGTGGGTGGTTGCACTGACGCCACCACCGACCAGCAGTGCGATCAGCTCCGCGGCCTGGCCCATCTCCAAGCCCTGAGCGGCGCCGGCGGCCATCAAGGCGCCGGCGGGTATGCGGATGAAGGTGTGCAGCGCGTCCCAGCCCGTGTCCACCCCCGGGGTCTTGTCGACAAAAAATTCGATGGTGTACATCACCCCGGCGGCGGTCATCACCATGGGGTTGGTCAGGACCATCAGGTCCGGCGGCAGATCGACCTGTCCGCTCGAGCCCAGCCAGCCCAACACCAGGATCGCCGCGTACAGATTGATCCCGGAGGCCCAGGAGGCGCCGAGGATCAGGGCGATGGCTTGAGTTGTTTCCATTGCTTAAGTTCCTGTCGATGTCCGCAATCGTCGGGTCGATCCGCGGCGCCGCGGCAGCGCTCCTTTGCAGGCCCGATACCCGCATTTCCCTGGTGTTTCGATGCTTCCGGGGAGGTCGGCCGGGCTCGAGCGCTCCGCAGTTTATCACGCCCAGAATCGCAACCTTTGCGTTACACTGCCAGCCCGTGTTTGGGCAGACCTTGCCAGCGACGAGGGAGACAACTCTAACCATGATCAGAATCGGAGTGGTGGGTGGTACTGGCTACACCGGCGCGGAATTGCTGCGGCTGCTGGCGCGCCACCCGCAGGCCGAGCTTCGGGCCATTACCTCCCGGTCGGACGCCGGCAGGCGGGTGTCGGACCTGTTCGGAAACCTGCGTGGCATCGTCGATCTGGAATTCGCCGAGCCCGATCTGGACGCACTGGCCGCCTGTGATCTGGTGTTTTTCGCCACCCCAAATGGCACGGCCATGAAAATGGCGCCCGGATTGCTCGATGACGGCGTGAAGGTGATCGATCTGGCCGCCGATTTCCGCCTCACCGACCCCGAGGAGTGGGAGCGCTGGTACGGTATTCCACACGCCTGTCCGGAATTGCTGGAAAAGGCCGTGTACGGGCTGCCCGAATTGAATCGGGAGCGGATTCGTGGCGCCGGACTGGTGGCCAACCCCGGTTGTTACCCGACGGCCGCGGTTCTCGGTTTTCTCCCGCTGATCGAGGCCGGCATCGTCCATCCGGATTCCTTGATCGCCGATTGCAAGTCCGGCGTCAGCGGCGCCGGGCGCGGCGCCAATGCGGCGATGCTGATGGGTGAGGTGGGTGAGAGCTTCAAGGCCTACGGAATCGCTGGTCACCGTCATCTCCCTGAAATCCGGCAAGTGCTCGCCCGGGTGCGCAGCGGCGAGATCGGCCTGACCTTCTCACCGCATCTCGTGCCGATGATCCGCGGTATTCACGCCACCCTGTACGGACGGGTCCCGGGCGACGTCGATCTTCAGGGGATTTTCGAAGCAAGATACGCCGCCGAGCCCTTCGTCGATGTACTGCCGGCAGGTTCGCACCCGGAAACACGGAGTGTTCGCGGTGCCAATCACTGCCGGATCGCGGTGCATCGGCCGCAGGGTGGCGAGACGGTGGTCGTGCTCTCGGTAATCGACAATCTGACCAAAGGCGCCGCGGGACAGGCGGTGCAGAACATGAACCTGATGTTCGGACTGGCCGAGACCGCTGGGCTCGAGCAGGTCGCCCTGTCGCCCTGAGGAGAGGTGGCGTCGAATGTCTTTGGGTAAGCCCAGGCTGGTCGGTACACCGCGCATCGTTCAGCCGAGCAAGGGTCGGCTGATCTGGTGGCTGCTGCCTTTCTTCGGCCTGCTGCTGCTCTGGTCCTGGCAGATGTTCGAGCTCGGCCGTCAGCAGGGCAGTTCCGATGAGCAGATCAGCACCGATCTGAGATCCCGCTACGTGGCGAGGATCAAGAATCTCGAACAGGAGGTCGAGAGCTTGCGCCTGGAGGCTGCCGGTTACGAGCGCGCCAGCCAGATAGACCGCGATGCTGCGCGTCGGGTGCAGCGCGATCTGCTTGCACTGCAGACCGAGCGTTCGGAACTGCGTCGCGAAGTCGCGTTGCTGCGCGGACTGGTCGCGAGCAACAGTTCGCTGCGGATCAAGGACGTGCGTTTATCTCCCAACTCGGCCGAACGCAGTTACACCTATTCCTTTACGGTGGCGCAGTTGAAAGAGCAGAAATCCGCCACCCAGGGCCAGATCCTGATCAAAATCTCCGGTGAAAAGAATGGTAAGGCTCAGGAGTTGGAGTTGAAGGATCTCACTGCCGGTGAGCAGACTTCGGTGAAGATGCGCTTCAGGCACTTCCAGAACGTCGAGGGGACGCTCAGTCTGCCGGAGGCGTTCGAACCGCAGTCATTGATTATCGAGGTGAAGCCCAAGACCAAGAATGCCAAGCCGATCGAGCAGGCATTCGACTGGGTGCGGTTGGTGTCGTGACGGTCCCGCACATTACGCCCGACCGCACGCGCCGGCACTGCCGCGCCGCGCGTTGGCCCATTCAGCACAGGAGTCGATGATGTCCAGGATGAAGAGATTCAAGCCCCCAAAGGTTTCCACGGTGATCGGCAAAGGCACCGAGATTCAGGGAAATCTGAGCTTCACCGAGGGGTTGCACCTCGACGGGGTGATCAAGGGAAACGTCACCGGCGACTCGGACAGCAGTTCCACGATCACGGTCAGCGAGCCTGGGCTGATCGAGGGCGATGTTCGGGTCGACAACCTGATTTTGAACGGCACCGTGGTCGGCGATGTCTACGTTAACGGGCGGGCAGAGCTGGCCTCGGCCGCGCGCGTCACCGGCACCGTCTATTATCGTCTGCTGGAAATGGCCATGGGTGCCGAGGTGAACGGTCAGTTGGTGCATACCGACGAGCAGGAGCCGCGCATGATCGGCTACGACGGTACCGAGGGGACGCCGTCTCTGATTCCCGAGGCGACGTCGGTCGATGAGCGAGACGCAGCGAAATAGTGGACCGCAGTACTAGGTTATTGCATAATTCAGCGGATATCCGGCACGCGATCGAGCGTGCGAAACAAGTCATGTGAGGTATTACGCCATGTCTGAACAACAGGCCGTCGAGAGTCAGGATACGTTAGTTTTCACCTCGGCCGCGGCGCTCAAGGTCTCCGAGCTGATCAAGGAAGAGGGCAACGACGAGCTGATGTTGCGAATCTATGTCCAAGGTGGCGGCTGTTCTGGATTCCAGTACGGTTTCACCTTCGATGAAACGGTCAATGAGGGTGACGAGCGAGTCGTCACCGACGGCGTCACGCTGCTGATCGATCCGATGAGCCTGCAATATCTGATGGGCGCGGAGGTCGATTATTCGGAGGGGCTGCAGGGGGCGCAGTTCGTGATTCGCAACCCGAATGCGCAAACGACCTGTGGATGCGGTTCATCCTTCGCCGTATAAGGCCCGGGCCATGCCCAAATAAGAAAAAAGCGCCGGGAGGCGCTTTTTTCGTTTCCGGCGCGGGGCCGGTTATACCGAGATCATAGATGACGGCGGACATGCACAACGTCCGGTTCCTGCGGGTCGTGAGCGGTACGAAAACCAAGGCGTTCGCACAGGCTCAGCATCTTGGTGTTGTTCGACAGCACCTCTCCTTCCATTACCTCGATGTTGCGATCGCGCGCCACCGACATCAGGCGCCGCATCAATTCCCGTCCGATGCCCTGCTGCTGCCATTCGTCACTGATGACGAGCGCAAACTCGCAGGAGTGACGATCCGGGTTGCTGACGTATCGGGACACGCCGAGCACTTTGGCCTCATCTGAACCTTCCTTGACCACGGCGATCAGTGCCATCTCGCGGTCATAGTCGATCTGGGTGAAGCGGGCCAGCATCTGCGGCGTCAACCGGTCGAGACTCTGCATGAAACGGAAGTACTTGCTCTCGGCGGACAGGTCTTCGACGAAGGCCTGCTCGATCTCGGCGTCCTCCGGGCGGATCGGTCGCACCACAACGTCAGTGCCGTCCGGTAGTTGCCATAGCGAGACCAGTTCGGTGGGGTAGGGGTGGATCGCCATGTGACCGTACCTTGTGGTACTGGTCTGCGGCGAATTGACCACCACCCGTGCGTCCACGGCGATGACGCCGTTCTCGTCGACCAGCAGAGGGTTGATGTCGAGTTCCTGGATCTCGGGCAGCTCACAGGTGATCTCGGAGATCCGTTGCAGGGTGTCGATCAGCGCCTGCATATCCGCCGCCGGCAGGTTGCGGAAGTGCTTCAGAAAGCGCGAGGCCCGGGTGCCGCTAATCATCTGATTGCTGAGGTACTCGTTCAGCGGCGGCAAGGCGACATTGCTGTCGGCGAAGATCTCAACCGCGGTCCCGCCGGCGCCGAAACTGATCACCGGGCCGAAGACCGGATCGTGCACCACGCCGATCATGATCTCGCGTGCATGCGGCCGTTCCAACATGGGCTCGACGGTGACGCCGTCAATCCGGGCCTCCGGCTGTAAGCGCTTGACGTTGTCCATCATCTCGCGAAAAGCGGTGCGCACCGAGCGCGGCTCGCGGATATTCAGCCGGACCCCGCCGACGTCCGACTTGTGGGTGATATCGGGGGAATTGATCTTCATTGCGATCGGCAGACCAAGGCCCTCGGCCGCGATCAGCGCCTCGGCAGCCGAACCGACGTTGATACTGGGCGAGGTCGGGATCTGGAAGGCGCGCAGGATGGCTTTGGCTTCGGCGTTGCTCAAGGTGTGGCGGCGTTCTCCCAGGGCATGCTCGATGATCAGGCGGGCGCCTTCGACATCCGGCTCGCGGTGCCTCGATATCGGACCGGGAGCCTGCAGCAGGGCCTTCTGGTTGCGTCGGTAGCACGCCAGGTAGCCGAACGCCTCGACCCCGGCCTCGGGGCTGCGAAACTGCGGGATACCGGCCTCGGCGAAACGCTGGCGCCCGCCTTCGACCAGCCGGGCGCCCATCCAGCAGACCAACACCGGCTTGGTCGACTGGCCGGCCGCCTGGATCACGCCCTCGGCGCAGCTGGTCGGGTCGGTCATTGCCTGCGGGGTCAGCAGGATCAGCAGGCCGTCGACGTTTTTGTCGCTGAGGACGATCTCGGTCGCCGCCTGGTAGCGCCCGGCGTCGGCGTCGCCGAGGATGTCGACCGGGTCGCTGTGCGACCAATGCGTCGGCAGCACCTCGCTAAGTCGGGTAATGCTCGACTCCGTCAATTCCGCCAGTGGAACCCGCAGGTCGCTGGCGCGGTCGGCGGCCATCACTCCGGGTCCGCCGCCGTTGGTGACGATCGCCAGGCGCGGCCCTTCGACACGGGTGCCGGAGGCCAGCAGTTGCGGCCGCGGCGAACAATTCGTTGACCGAAAGGACCCGCACGGCACCGGCACGTTCGATGGCCGCATCGAACACGTGGTCGGCGCCAACCAGGGCGCCGGTGTGCGATACCGCTGCGCGGGTGCCGCTTTCGTTGCGCCCCGACTTGACCACAATGACCGGCTTCAGGCGGGCGGCGACCCGCAGGCCGCTCATGAAGCTGCGCGCGTTGCTGATTCCCTCGATATAGAGCAGGATGCTGTCGGTGTGCGGGTCGACAGCCAGATAATCGAGTACGTCACCGAAGCCGACATCCGCGGTCGCTCCCAGCGAGGCGACGGCCGAGAAGCCGAATCCCTGGGTGTCGGCCCAGTCGAGCAGCGCCGTGCAAAAGGCGCCCGACTGGGCGACCAGCGCGACATGGCCCTCGCGGGTACCGCTCTTGGCGAAGGTTGCGTTCAAGCCGACCCGTGGCCGGGTAATGCCCAGGCAGTTTGGCCCGATCAGCGGGATATTGTGGGTGCGGGCGGTATCGACGATGTCGCTCTGCAGTGCCTCCCCGGCCTTGCCGACCTCGGCGAACCCGGCCGACAGAACGATAGCGCCGCGCACGCCATGGTCGCCGCACTGGCGCATCACCTCGGGAATATGCGGTGCCGGAATGGCGATCACGGCCAGGTCGACCGGGTGGTCGATGGCGGCCAGCGATGGGTAGCAGGGCAGCCCCTGGACCGTATCGTGCTTCGGGTTAACCGGGTAGATATCGCCCTTGTAGTCGCCTTCGTGAAGATTGCGAAGTATCTGCGCGCCGACCGAGTTCTCGCGCTCAGAGGCGCCGATCACCGCGACGGAAGAGGGTTCGAAAATTTTCTGCAGGTAATGTTTTTTCATCTTGATGCGCCGCAATATCCTTAGGCTGGGTTTCGACTGTAGTGTTGTATTCTATGCGGTATTTGTTGCAACTGTGTATATGCTGCAATGTGTCATTGGTGCTAGCGGCCGAGACGGGTCGCGATTGAGGGAGAGGGGGTATGGCGGTCGCTTTTATTTCTCACCAAGAATGTTCGCTTCATGAAATGGGGAGCCATCACCCGGAGCAGCCGGCGCGCCTGAGCGCGATCAACGATCGGCTGATTGCCTCCGGATTGGATATGGTTCTGCATCACTTCGATGCACCGGAGGCGAGTCGGGAGCAGTTGCTCCGAGTCCACGACGCGGATTACGTCGACCTGGTGTTTGCCTCCTCGCCTAAGGAGGGGCTCGCCTGGCTGGACGGTGATACGGCGATGAATCCTCATACCCTCAAAGCGGCCCTGCGAGCCGCGGGTGCGGCCTCGTTTGCCGTGGATCTGTTAATGGAAGGCACGGCGAAGCAGGCCTTCTGTGGCGTGCGCCCGCCCGGACACCATGCTGAGCGACATCGGGCGATGGGCTTCTGCTTTTTCAACAATATCGCCGTGAGTGCGGCCCACGCGCTTGAGCAACACGGTCTCAGTCGGGTGGCGATTGTCGATTTCGATGTCCATCATGGCAATGGGACGGAAAACATCTTTGCCGGGGATGATCGGGTGTTGTTTTGTTCCTCTTTTCAGCATCCGTTCTATCCCAACAGCGGCCACGAGTGCGATCTCCCCAACATTGTCAATTGTCCGCTGCCGGCCCGATCGGACGGCGCCGTCTTCCGTGAGGCCGTACAGCAGCATTGGCTGCCGGCACTGGAGGCCTTCAAGCCGGAGTTGGTGCTGATCTCAGCCGGTTTCGATGCCCATGCCGACGACGATATGGCGCACCTTAGGCTGCGCGAGTTCGATTACGGCTGGATTACGCGCCAGCTCTGTAAGGTGGCCGATGACTATGCCGGGGGGCGAGTGGTCTCGAGCCTGGAGGGCGGGTACAACCTCGATGCCTTGGCGCGCAGCGTGGCCATCCATATCAAGGCCTTCTTCGGCGACCACTTTCATTGATGGTCACCGTCGCAGGCGGGGGGAGGGCTCAAGCCTCGGCCGGTCACTTCCGCAAAGGGTCGAATCAGGCCGGGTAGATTGCGCCGAGGACGACGGGCTGAGCGGCGCCGGTGACGCTCGGCAGGTTGCCGGGGGCTCCTTTCAAGGTGCGTTCGGCCAGCCAGGCAAATGCCATGGCCTCGATCCAGTCCGGATCCAGGCCGTGTTCGGCCGTGCTCTCGACCGTCGCCGGCGCCAGCGCGTCGCGGAGCTGACTCATCAGGGCGGCGTTGTGAACGCCTCCGCCGCATACCAGGAGGCGCTGCGTTCGCGGTGCCTGCCGGCGAATCGCTCGCGCGATGCTTTCACTGGTCAGCTGCAGTAGCGTCGCCTGCACGTCTACCGAGCTGGCGTCGCTGAATCCCTCGAGCATTTGCGCAAGCCAGGCGTGGCTGAAGTACTCGGTCCCGGTGCTCTTCGGTGCCGGCAGATCGAAGTACGGATCGCGCAGCAGTCGCTCCAGCAGCGCCGGGATCGGTCGGCCCTGGGCCGCCCAGGCGCCGTCGTCGTCAAAGGCCATGCCTCGGCGCCGCGAGATCCAGTTATCGAGCAGGCAGTTGCCCGGCCCGGTATCGAAGCCGGTCACCGAGCTTGCCTGTTCGCCGCTGCTGCCGGCGGGGAGCACGGTGATGTTGGCGATGCCGCCGATGTTCAATACCACGCGGCATTCTTCCGGATGTGCAAGAAACAGGGCATGAAAGGCCGGCACCAGAGGCGCGCCCTGTCCGCCGGCAGCCATGTCCCGACGGCGGAAGTCGGCAACCGTGGTAATGCCGGTGTGCTGGACGATCCGATTCGGGTCGCCGATCTGCAGCGTGAAAGCAGGCCGGGTATCGGGCCGATGGCGAATCGTCTGACCATGACAGCCGATGGCGGACACCGCGGCGGCAGTCAGTTGGAGCTTGCGCAACAGAGTCGAGGCGGCCTCGGCAAAGCACTCGCCGGCCAGGGCGTCCAATTGACCCAGGTCGTCCAGCGAGTGGGTTTCGGACTGGGTCAGATTTCGCATGCGATTGATCAGGGCCGGCGGCCATGGGTGGCTGTGACTGCCCAGCAGGCGAAGCGAGGGGCCGTCGAACTCCACCAGTGCGGCATCGATCGCATCCATGCTGGTGCCGGACATGAGTCCGACAAAACGTGACGCCGCCATTCTCGGTGAGTCGGCTCAGCCTTCGTTGTCGAACGCGGTGGCCACCATGGTCTGCTGCGAGGCGGTATCGAGTTGCGCCAACAGGGGCGCCGAATCGCGTTTGAAGGCAGGCATCTGAGCCTTGTTCAAGGCGATTGCGCTGGGCAGCTTTATCGTCAAGGGGTTGCGATGCCGGCCATTCACGCGGAACTCATAGTGCAGGTGCGGGCCGGTCGCGACGCCGGTCTTGCCGACGCGACCAATGACCTGGCCCTGTACGACTTTCGACCCGATTTTCAGATTCTTGCTGAATTTCGACAGGTGGCCGTACACCGTGGTGTAGTCATCGCCGTGCTTTATAAAGATTACCTTGCCGAATCCGCCCTTTCGGCCGACGAAGCTGACTCGTCCGGCGCCTGTCGCCTTGACAGGCGTGCCGATTGGCGCCGCATAGTCGACGCCTTTGTGCGATCGCCATTTCTTCAGCACCGGATGCCAGCGGCGAGAAGTGAATTTGGAGGAGATACGGGCGAAATCGACCGGTGTACGAGTGAATGCCCTCTGTTTGAGCTTGCCATTCGGGTCGTAGTAGGCAGCGACGCCGTCCTTGTCGGTGAAACGAACGGCGCGGTAGGTCGTGCCGCGGTTGACGAATTCGGCGGCCAGAATCGGTCCGTCGGCGAGTTTTTCGCCATCGGCGAAGCGTTCTTCGTAGATCGCACTGAAGCGATCGCCGGCGCGAATCTCCAGGGCGAAGTCAATGTCCCAACGGAATATCTTCGCCAGCTCCATGATCTTGGCGTCGCTCATCCCGGCGGCCTGGCCATCGGCGAACAGCGAGTCGGTAATCGTGCCGCCCACCGAGGCAATCTTGGTGTCGACATCTTTACGCAGTTCGTTGGTGATATACGAGCCATCGGATTCGATGATCTGCAGGCTCGAGATCCTGTTGCGGACGTGGATCAGTTCCAGCAGGTTGTCTTCGGCATCGCGGCGAAGGCGCAAAGTCTGGCCAGGTCGGATCTTCGCCAACTGCTTGGCCTGCTCGCTGCTGTGGGTCAGGCGATAAAGCAGCCCGGGACCGTAGCCAATGTCACGGAATATCCCGGCCAGGGTATCCCCCGGTTCGACGGTGTACTCGGTCCAGACTTCTTTGGATCGCGCGGGCGGGGTCAGCGCCTGTGCTGATATTGCGGCCGTTTCCTCCCCGGGAAGAATCCCGTTCGGGCTGTCGGTCAGCAGGGCGGTCTGCGTTGATCCGTCGTCCGCCGTGACCCCGGCCTCATCTGGCGGAGCTTTTCTCCCGGCCCCGGTGTCGCCCGAGTTTTCATAGATTGCCGCGATAAGAGGGACCTCTGCCAACTCGATCGTCCGCACGGGCGCCGGGGCGTACGTCCAGGCATCCATAGCGTCGGCCGCTTGGGTCGAGGCGACGGAGGTTGTGTCGGCTTGGGCCGCCTCCTGATCACTTCGATCCGATTTGGCGTCAGCTCGCGACTTGGCCGGGATCGGCAGTTGTTGGACCAGGGACTCCGGTGCGTTTCCACTCTTCGGCACAGGTTGCAGGTCGACACGATGCACGGCGAAGGCAACACCACCTACAAAGGCGGCGGACAGGAGGATCAGTCCATTGGATTTGCGACCGTGGCTTCTAGGCTTTGGTCCAGACTTGTGGTCTCTTATCACGAGTTCGCCCTAAATTGACGTAATCCCAACGATTATTACACGAGTTCCTGATTTCTTGAATGTTTTTCGGCGTCGCAAGGGCAAGCTTGAAGCGCTGGAGTTGCGAGCACAAGGGTCACTCGAAAGTCCTTCAATTTTGTTACATTTCGGCGAATCGACCACAACAGGGGCAGTTGCGATGCCGAGTGTTCAAGAGGCAATGGACCTGATCCGCCGCGGCGCGGATGAGATTCTGATAGAGGCGGAGCTGGAGAAGAAGCTTCGTAAGAACAAGCCGCTGAGGATCAAGGCGGGGTTCGACCCGACTGCCCCGGATCTGCATCTCGGTCACACCGTGCTGATCAACAAGCTTCGTCAGTTCCAGGAACTCGGCCACGAGGTGCTTTTCCTGATCGGCGATTTCACCGGGATGATTGGTGATCCGACCGGTAAGAGCGCCACCCGACCGCCTCTGACCCGCGATGAGGTGTTGGACAACGCCAAGACCTACGAGGAACAGATCTTCAAGATCCTGGATCCGAAAAAGACCCTGGTCGTCTTCAATTCCTCCTGGATGGGGGAAATGAGTGCGGCCGACCTGGTGGCGTTAGCCGCCAGACACACGGTGGCCCGGATGCTGGAACGTGAAGATTTCAACAAGCGCTACCGTGGTGGGCAACCGATTGCGATTCACGAATTTCTCTATCCCCTGGT
>CAVXWS010000082.1:0-4967 GCA_963765415.1 uncultured Gammaproteobacteria bacterium | reverse complement strand
GGTCGAGACCTGCTTTCTGCTGTTGGGCGATATGAGCCAACGCCTGCGCGGACTGCTGCGCGAGATCGACGAACTCAGCCTGCACAGCGCCACCTGTCGCATCGCCGCCTATCTGGTCAACCTGCTGCCGAACGACCGGGACAACGTCGATCTGCCGGTACCGAAACAGGTGCTGGCCTCGCGCCTGTCGGTCAAACCCGAGACCTTCTCGCGAATCATGAAGAGCCTGAGCGACCAGAAGATCATCAAGGTCAGCGGCAGCCGCATCGAGGTCCTCGACCGCGACCAGCTGCAGCAGGCCGCCGATGTCTGCGCCCTGCCCCAGGACTCGCTGCAGGCGACCTTCCTCTATCCCTGTCCGCCCGGACGACCGAAAACATAAGACCCGCAACGCCGCGACCGACATGACCAGAGTCAAGGCGCCCCTGGACCGCCGCTGCATGCTGATCGCCGTGCGGGGCCGTTGCGTCGCCGTAATCCCGGGGAGAAGATGATGCGGATCGTGGATGGCCTGCTGCAACTGATCGGGCTGGAGGCCCGCCGCCTGACCTGGGGCGAGCGGGCGCTGGCGACGCTCGGCGGTTTCTTCGGCATATTCGGCGTCTTGTTGGTCAGCCGGGTCAGCCTGGGTGCGTCGGCCCTGCCGATCGTCGCCTCCATGGGGGCCTCGGCGGTGTTGCTGTTCGCCGTGCCTCACGGCCCATTGTCACAGCCCTGGCCCCTGATGGGCGGGCATGTATTCTCGGCCCTGGTCGGGGTGAGCTGCGCCCAGGTGCTCGGCAACGATGTCGTCAGTGCGGCCGCAGCGGTCGGCCTGGCGATCGGCGTGATGCATCTGTTGCGCTGCATGCACCCGCCCGGGGGGGCCACCGCCTTATTTGCCGTGCTCGGCGGTCCGGCAGTGCAGGCACTCGGTTACCAGTTCGTGCTGGCGCCGGTGCTGCTCAATGCCGTGGTAATCCTCCTGGTCGCGATCGCCTTCAACGCCCCGTTCGCCTGGCGGCGCTACCCGGCCAGCCTGGCGCTGTCGGCGTCACGACACGAACAGACCGCGCCCATCGAGGAGTTCGACGGCAGCGGCGGCATTCGCCACGAAGATCTGGTCTACGCCCTCAGCGAGATGGACACGTTCATCGACGTCAGCGAGCAGGACCTGCAGCACATCTACGAGATCGCCACGCGCCGGGCGAGTGTCCAAACGACGCTCGGCTCCGAGGACGTCAAGGCCGGCGGTTTCTACAGCAACGGCCGCTTCGGCGCCGACTGGCAGGTGCGCGAGGTGCTGGAAATACAGGCGGTCGGCAACGGCGAGCAGCAGATCGTCAGCTTCCGCGTCGCCGCCGGTCAGGGTCGCGGACAAACCGGCAAGACCGGGCTGCCGGCCTTCCTTCGCTGGGCGGCCAGTCGAGTCGAACGGCACGAGAACGACTGGCGCCGGATCGATCATCCACCGCGGGCACCGACTTGAACGCGGCACCGCCGTTCTCCCATCTCGCCGCGGCCCGCTCGACAGGGTCTGCGAACCCTGTCATCGATACTCGCGGGCAAGACATTGGTTATCTACGAGTACGTGTACACACCCGGCTCAGATCATTGCCTGGTGTCGTACGTACATCACCAGCAGTAGCACACCCAGCAAGGCGATCCAGATCGTTCCGTAGACCAGGGTCGATTGCCGGGCCTTGCGACGTTCGTACCAGGTACGCGGGCGCACCCCCCGGGCCAGAAAGACCATCTTGGCCGCTACGATCACGCAGACCACATTGACGGCCAGCAGCAATGCGGCACCGGTGGCCAGTTCGAAGTCGCCCGCACCGACCAGCATCCCCATGGCGGCGGTGGGCGGTAGCAGCGCGACCGCCACCATGACGCCCACCAGGGTGGAGGAAAGTCCAGTAGTCAGGGACAGCACCGCGGCGGCCCCGGACGCAAGGGCAAGCGCCACACCATCCAGACCCACATTGGTCCGGGCCAGGATCTCGCTGCTCGCGGCCAGAACGGCGCCGCCGCCCAGATTGACCGGCCAGACCAGACCGATCAGCAGCGAAACCGCAAACGCCAACGCGAGACCGGCCAACCCCGCCTTGAGGGACTCAAAGACCAACCTGCCGTCACCCAGAGAGGAAGCGAATGCCAGAGCGATATTCGGTCCGAGCAGTGGCGCGATCACCATGGCGCCGATGACGATTGCGATGTTGTCTTCGATCAGGCCGATGGCCGCGACCACGGTCGACAGCAGGGTCAACAAGAGATAGTTGCTGTCGATGCGCGCGCCCTTCTCGATCTGGCTGTAGAGCTCTTCGCGCGTGGCCGATGCGCTCGTCGCGGCGTCCCCCTGCTCACGCGGCAGATAGGTGTCGACCGACAGGACCACCACGCGGACATTTTGTGCCGACCCCAGGATGTGCTGCAGCGCGTCCATCACCGGCTGACGCACCTCGTCATTGACCAGCATACGAAAGGAGCGACGACCGTCATCCGCGGGTGCACCACACCAGTAATCGGTGATCTGATGCTGGTCGGCGATGCTCGACAAGGTATCGGAATAACCCTCATCAGCCACGATCTCGATCAGTCGCATCTTGCTTCATACCTCGAGGTTGATGTTCCCATCGGCCACCCGGGCAACAGCCCCGGCTATCGGTAAGCCATCCTGCGCCCTCGCGCAGCGTCGGATCGAACTTCGCATCCGGCATAGGCACCGCGTATCCGACCCGGTCGAGACGGATTCCAACACAGCTCGGCCCTCAGGTGCGGAATTGATGCAAATTTCTCCGCCGGGAGCACGGTCGACGAGCGGTCTGTCTGCGCGCGCTGAATCGTCTTGCCAGACCGGTGCACGCACGCCGGCGAGCGACGCACCAATATACAAGGCTCGGCATCGAATCGTCCGCTGAGCTGTTCGGGCGGCAACCACTCGCGTACGGCGCCAAGTTGGCCGGAACGGCTGCGTGCCCAATGTCCCCGAACCGCGATACAGTGCTCTCGACCCGGGTTCAGATGGAGGATACGACATGCAGGCGACCGGAACGCTGCGGAACGGGAAGGTCATCGGCCGGCTCGGAGATCCAAGTCTATGACTGAGTCCGAATTCGATCGTGCGATCCAGGCCCACGATCGAACCATCGCCGCACTGGGGCTCGAGATCTGGTCCGGTACCGAGCCGACCTTTACCGACCGTTTCTCCGAGTCCTCGGCATGGCTGACCGCGGCCCTGGGTGGCGAGAAGGAGGAGCGCGCCGAGGCGCTGTTGCGGGCGTTGCACGAGCAAATGGGCGGTGCGGTGCTGCGCACCGTCGGGCGCCAGTATCCGGGCGAGGATCGACCGCGTTGGAACCTGGGGCTGTATGGCCGGCGCGATGGGGCGAACCCGTGGCAGCGGCCGATGGATCCAGCGTTGCTCGACGGTGACGTCGCGGAGTTCGATCTCGCGGCGCTGCACACGGCCCTCAGCGAACGCCTCCGCGCCGTCGGCTATGACACCCGAACCCTCACCGCCGAAGACGGCAGTCGCCGTGTGCTGGCGACCCATTCCTCACGTCAAGCCAAGCTCTCCGAGGACGACGCGCGCCTGCAACGTCCCGCGCTGCATCATCGATCACTGCCGGACGAGGGCCCGGTCGACACCCTGGCCGAGGACGGAATCTGGTTGTTCATCATCGACCAGACCGAATGGCAGGGACGCCGTGTCCCGCACGTCGAACTCCCCGCCTGCGACAGTCCCGAACGCTATATCGAATGGCTGCAGTTGTTGCATGCAACCGCAGTCGAGGCGGGACTGACGACACTCACGCTCACCGGTTACCCGCCGCCCATCGATGACAGCGTCGTCTGGACTACCATCACCCCCGATCCCGCGGTCATCGAGATCAACATGGCGCCCTACCCGGAGGTGTCCGGCCTGCTGGCCGCCGCCCGTGTTCTGTACCGGGCGGCGGCCGAGGTCGGGCTCTCGCCCTACCGCCTGAACTACAACGGCGCGGTGGCCGACTCCGGCGGCGGCGGGCAGATCACCCTGGGCGGACCGAGCTCCGAGGGCAGCCCCTTTGTTCGCCGGCCACGGCTCCTGCCCCGACTGCTGCGCTACACCAACCAACACCCCTCGCTGTCCTACTATTTCTCCCACGACTATGTCGGCAGTTCGGGACAGGCGGTACGCAGCGATGAAAGCGGCCACGACGCCCTGCGCGAGCTCGGCCTGGCGCTGGCCCTGCTCGAAGATCAAACCGAACCGAGTCCGGATATGCTCTGGGCCGGTCTGGCACAATGCCTGACCGATGCCGCGGGCAACACCCACCGCTCGGAGATCAATATCGAGAAGCTGTGGAATCCCTATGTCCCCGGACGCGGTAAGCTGGGCCTGGTCGAGTTCCGCGCCCTGCGCATGCAGCACACCCCGGAGCGGGTCGCGGCCCAGACCGCACTGCTGCGAACCATCGTTGCCCGTCTCGCCGTCCAAGACTTCGATACGGGACTGCGTGACTGGGGTGACGAGCTGCATGAACGATTTGCCCTGCCCTACTACCTGGAGCGGGATTTCGAGGCCGTGCTGAGCGACCTCGAGGCGGCGGGCCTCGCTCTTCCGGCACCCTTGGTCGAGGTACTCAAGAACGACGAGTATCGCCACTGGGCCGGCGTTCGCTACGCCGGCTGCGAGTTGACGGTGCGCCGCGCGATCGAGTTCTGGCCGTTGATCGGCGACGTCAGCACCCTCGAACAAGGCCCCTCGCGCCTGATCGATTCGAGTACCACTCGGCTCGAACTCTGTCTCCGACCACTTGAGGACAACGCCGAGGACAACTTCGCCGCCTGGCAAATCGCCGCCGAAGGCGTCCGGCTGCCGCTGCGCGCCGAACGGGACGCCAAGGGACCGGCAAAGGTCTTCGGCCTGCGTTTTCGCAGTTTCGTGCCCTGGCAGGGACTGCATCCGACCCTGGGCGCTCGCAGCCAATTGCGTCTTGCCTTGT
>CAVXWS010000081.1:0-10881 GCA_963765415.1 uncultured Gammaproteobacteria bacterium | reverse complement strand
GCTGGGATCATCGAGTTCCAGGGTGTCCACCTCGTCGTCCGATAGCGTCAACTCGTAATAGACCCGGAATGTACTAGCTTCGGAAACGGGCAACTGAACCCCGGGATCATCGACGGCCTGCAGCCAGAAGACCGAGGGTTTGCCTTCCTCATGGAAAAGCTTGAATCGGTTCAGCTGCTCGAAGCCCGGCAGACCGCAGGGGAAGGTCAATAGGTCTTCCGGGTCCACATCCTGTGATCCCAAGTGCGTATCGATCTCCATAAGCAGGATCTCCGTCGATCAAGAAAAGAATTCGTAGGAAGTTAATGCAGAAAGCGTGCCTATGATCGAAAATTCGTTATGGAAAAGCCGGGGATTGGCGCTTGAGGTGTTGTAAGCTTTTGTAAAAAATATAAAAAAATAAAATATGGCGTAATCGAAATTGACAACTTTGAAGATTAAAGAAATCCGCCCCTGCGGTCGAAAACCTGGCTGAAGACGGTAAATGCCGAGATCGGCTTGGCATATCCGTCAACAGAGAGACCTCGCGCGTCATGCTTTTGGCGGCCAGGTCCAGGAGTACGTCATGCAAGTCATCAACACCAACGTGATGTCGCTGAACGCCCAGCGATCCCTCAACAAGTCCCAGATGAGCATGCAGACCTCGCTCGAGCGACTGTCCTCGGGTCTGCGCATCAACAGCGCCAAGGACGACGCCGCGGGGCTGGCGATCTCCGAGCGCTTCACCTCGCAGATCAATGGCCTGAATCAGGCGATTCGCAACGCCAATGACGGTATCTCGCTGCTGCAGACCGCGGAAGGCGCTTTGGGCGAAGTCGCCGACATGCTGCAGCGCATGCGCGAGATCTCGGTGCAGGCCTCCAACGGAACTTACAATTCCAGCGACCGGGCTTCTCTGAACGACGAGTTCCAGGCCTTGGCAACGGAGATCGACCGCATCTCCAACGTGACCGAGTTCAATAACATCAACCTGCCGGTCAGGCCTCCACCATCAGCGTGCAGGTCGGCTGGGAGAACGGTGCCAACAACGTCATCAACCTCAGTATGGAGAACATCTCCACCGCTGCCAGCGGTGTCGGCAGCGCGACTGCGCTGACGATCACTACCGCCAGTCACGCCGGGAGCGCACTGGTCGCCCTGGATAGCGCCATCGACAAGATCTCGAACCTTCGCGGCGACTTCGGCGCGTTGCAGAACCGACTCGAATCCGCGGTGCGCAACATGGAGAACGTGATCGAGAACCAGAGCGCGGCCCGCTGCCAGGTCCTGGACGCCGACTTCGCCCGCGAGACCGCCAACCTGACCCGGACGCAGATCCTGCAGCAGGCCGGCACGGCGATGCTGGCGCAGGCCAACAGGCTGCCGCAGAACGTGCTGTCGCTGCTGAGGTAATTGGGGAAGGGATCGATTCGAGCGGCGGCCGACGCCGCCGCTAACATGATCGGAGACGGTGAATACGGCCAGCCCGCTGTATATCCGTCGAGTGTAAACCGTATCCCCGTCCCGGGCTCTGAGTGACCGGGGATTCAGGAGAAGACAAATGCAAGTCATCAACACCAACGTGATGTCGCTGAATGCCCAGCGAACCCTCGACAAGTCCCAGATGAGCATGCAGACCTCGCTCGAGCGGCTGTCCTCCGGTCTGCGCATCAACAGCGCCAAGGACGACGCCGCGGGCCTGGCGATCTCCGAGCGCTTCACCTCGCAGATCCGTGGCCTGAATCAGGCGATCCGCAACGCCAACGACGGCATCTCCCTGCTGCAGACCGCGGAAGGCGCTCTGGGCGAAGTCGCCGACATGCTGCAGCGGATGCGTGAACTGGCGGTGCAGTCGTCCAACGGCACCTACAACGGCTCCGACCGCAACTCGCTGCAGGACGAATTCCGCGCCCTGCAACAGGAGATCAGCCGAATCGGCTCTGTCACCGAGTTCAACAGCATCGGCTTGATGAACTCGGCCGCCGACGTCAGCCTACAGGTCGGTTGGGAAAACGGCGCCAACAACGTCATCACCGTCGACATCAAGCTGCTGTCGGCCGGCAATGGCGCGGGAGGTATCTCCTTCGCCGTCGCCAATACCCTGTCGATCGGCAGCAACGCCAGCGCCGCCGGCGCCAGGGACGCCATCGGCTCCATCGACTCGGCGATCGACAATATCTCCAACCTGCGGGCGACTTTGGTTCTCTCCAGAACCGTCTCGAATCTGCGGTTCGCAACATGGAGAACGTGGTCGAGAACCAGAGCGCGGCCCGCAGCCAGGTGCTGGACGCCGACTTCGCCCGTGAGACCGCTAACCTGACGCGGACGCAGATCCTGCAGCAGGCCGGCACGGCGATGCTGGCGCAGGCCAACCAGCTACCGGAGAACGTCCTGTCGCTGCTGAGGTAATTGGGGAAGAGATCGATTCGAGCGGCGGCCGACGCCGCCGCTAACAAGATCAGAGACGGTGAATACGGCCAGCCCGCTGTATATCCGTCGAGTGTAAACCGTATCCCCGTTCCGGGCTCTGAGTGACCGGGGATTCAGGAGAAGACAAATGCAAGTCATCAACACCAACGTGATGTCGCTGAACGCCCAGCGCACCCTGAACAAGTCCCAGATGAGCATGCAGACCTCGCTGGAGCGGCTGTCCTCCGGTCTGCGCATCAACAGCGCCAAGGACGACGCCGCCGGCCTGGCGATCTCCGAGCGCTTCACCTCGCAGATCCGCGGCCTGAATCAGGCGACTCGCAACGCCAACGACGGCATCTCCCTGCTGCAGACCGCGGAAGGCGCTCTGGGCGAAGTCGCCGACATGCTGCAGCGCATGCGCGAGATCTCGGTGCAGGCCTCCAACGGCACTTACAATTCCAGCGACCGCGCGTCCCTGGACGACGAGTTCGATGCGTTGGGCACGGAGATCAACCGCATCTCCAACGTGACCGAATTCAACAACAACAACCTGCTCGGAAGCACGAACAGTATCGTCCTGCAGGTCGGTTGGGAAAACGGCAACAACAACACCCTGTCGATCCAACGCCAGGATATCGCTAGCGTCGGCCGTGCAGTTGCCAGTGCCATCGCCCAGGGCATTACCTCGACCACCAGCGCAAAGGCAGGTATATCGATTGTTGATCGCGCGATCGACGAGATATCCAATCTGCGGGCTGACTTCGGCGCGCTTCAGAACCGCCTGGAATCGGCGGTCCGCAACATGGAGAACGTGGTCGAGAACCAGAGCGCGGCCCGCTGCCAGGTCCTGGACGCCGACTTCGCCCGCGAGACCGCCAACCTGACGCGCACGCAGATCCTGCAGCAGGCCGGCACGGCGATGCTGGCGCAGGCCAACCAGCTGCCGCAGAACGTCCTGTCGCTGCTGAGGTAATTGGGGAAGAGATCGATTCGAGCGGCGGCCAGCGCCGCCGCTAACAAGATCAGAGACGGTGAATACGGCCAGCCCGCTGTATGTCCGTCGAGTGTAAACCGTATCCCCGTCCCGGGCTCTGAGTGACCGGGGATTCAGGAGAAGGCAAATGCAAGTCATCAATACCAACGTGATGTCGCTGAACGCCCAGCGATCCCTGAACAAGTCCCAGATGAGCATGCAGACCTCGCTCGAGCGGCTGTCCTCGGGTCTGCGCATCAACAGCGCCAAGGACGATGCCGCCGGGCTGGCGATCTCCGAGCGCTTCACCTCGCAGATCAGTGGCCTGAATCAGGCGACTCGCAACGCCAACGACGGTATCTCGCTGCTGCAGACCGCGGAAGGCGCTTTGGGCGAAGTCGCCGACATGCTGCAGCGCATGCGCGAGCTGGCCGTACAGGCGAAGAACGGCACCAACAACGGGGCCGATCGGGATTCGATCCAGGACGAGTTCAATGCCCTGCAGCAGGAGATCGACCGCATCTCCGACGTGACCGAGTTCAACAACATCAACATCTTGGGCCAAGGCTCGACCATCAGCCTGCAGGTTGGCTGGGAGAACGGCGCCAATAACGTCATCAACGTCTCCGTGCACAATCTCCAGAGCAACAATGCGGGTGGCGGCATCTCCTTCGTGCTGAATTCGTCGGTCTCCATCGGCAGCGCGGCCGGCACAGCCGGTATCTCCACGGCCCTGAGTGCCTTGGACGGAGCGATCGACAACATCAGCAATATGCGCGGCGATTTCGGTGCGATCCAGAACCGACTCGAATCCGCCGTTCGGAACATGGAGAACGTGATCGAGAACCAGAGCGCGGCGCGCAGCCGGGTGCTGGATGCCGATTTCGCCCGCGAGACGGCCAATCTGACTCGGACCCAGATCCTGCAGCAGGCGGGCACGGCGATGTTGGCCCAGGCCAACCAGATGCCGCAGAACGTGTTGAGCCTTCTTAGGTAGGCGACGTGGAACCTGAGAGTTCGTCTGATCAACGAACTCCGGGCATAAGGCTAGACAGCCACATTTTTGAGAGGAAAGAGCGATGACGAACGACATTGGCATGCTTCATCAGGCAGTCGTCTCGCCGTTCCGTGAGAGTAATTCAGTCGATCGGAAGGATAACGGGGGTCCGGCCACTAACGAGCAGCAGCCCATTAGGGTCGAAGACCCGCGCCGCGCGGAGGACGCGCGCGACAAGGAACAAGCAAGCGAAAACCTGGAAAAAATGGTCACCGGACTGAATGAGTTGGTACACGAATTGCATCGTGAACTCCAATTCTCGCTGGACGACGAGAGCGGCGAGGTGGTGATCAAGGTCATCGATCGCGAGACCGATACGGTGATCAGACAATTACCCGCCGAGGAAGTCCTCAGGCTACGTAAACGGCTGCAGGAGGCCGCGGGAGCGATATTTCACGATCAGGCGTAGATAGAGACTCTTACGGCAACAACCGAGGTTTAGACCCATGGCGATCACGGCGTCCGGCGTAGGTTCCGGGCTCGACATTGAAAACATCGTGTCTCAGTTAATGACGCTCGAGCGTCAACCCCTTGTCGCTTTGCAGCGCAAAGAGTCTGAGTATCAAGCGCAGCTCAGTAGCTACGGGCGCCTGAAAAGCGCCATCTCGACCTTCAAGGACGCCATGGGTGAACTCGGTGACGTCGAGAAATTCAAGGTCTTCTCCTCGGCTTCCTCCGACGAAGACGTCGCGACCGCGACGACCACCAGTGCCGCTGCCGGCGGCATCTACGACATCGAGGTCATGCGCCTGGCCCAGAACCACAAGCTGGGGTCGGAAGAATTCGCTTCGACCGAAACCTTCGGCGGAAGAAGGAACAATGACGCATTGACCATCACCGTCGGAGGGGACGATCTGACCATCGATCTGTCGACAGCGATGACACTGAGCGAGATCCGCGACGCGATCAACAGTGATGACAGTAATCCCGGCGTGACCGCCTCGTTGTTGAATACGGGCGGCGGGAATCAGCGTTTGATTCTGACCGCGGACGAGTCCGGCTACGATCAGCGCTTGGAGTTGTCGTTTGGCGGCAGGATCAGGAGCGGAACCTTCGATTTCGAATCGATCAATCGCGACCCCGATGGAAACGTCATCGACGACGGTGATCTCGACCAACTCGATGCCTTGTTCACGGTCGACGGGTTCGAGATCACTACGGACAGCAACAAGGCCGACGGTATCGTCGACGGCATTACATTCGAGTTGAACCAGATCGGCACTACCACCCTGAAGATCGATCGGGATACCGAAGCTATCAAAGAGTCCGCTCAGGCACTGGTCGATGCCTACAATCAGGTCGACGACACGATCAGGTCTCTGCGCAACGGCAATCTTGGCGGCGACAGTACCTTGCGCAGCATCCAGCGCCAGATGCGCAATCTACTCAATACCCCCCCGGATGGATTGAGCGGCATATACAGCGCCTTGTCCGAGGTCGGGATCAAGACCAATGCCGAGACGGGTGAGCTCGAGTTTACCGCCAGCGATTTCGAAGACGCCTTGAGTGAGGATTTCAACGGTGTCGCGCAACTATTCGCCAACGACGATCAGGGTTACGCGTTTCGCTATGCGGCGCTTGCCGACAGCATGCTGGATGAGGATGGGCTGGTGGATGCACGCGAAGAAGGTCTGAATGATCGAATCGATGACGTCAAAGACGGACAATCCCGAATGGAACTTCGTCTCGAACTCAAAGAGAAGGCGTTGCGCTCGCAATTCGCTGCCCTCGACAGTCTGATCAGTCAGTTGAACAGCACCGGCAACTTCCTGTTCCAGCAGCTCGGCGGTTGATTCGTATTGTGCTCGAATCGGCAGTATTTCCGCCTGCTGGTCTAAATACCGAGTCCGCGCTGCCGCTAGCCTTCGGCAAGAACGGTGACCACTTCTGCAGGCGATCATGAGCTACGCAAAAAAACGCAGTGCACTGAATCAGTACGGCAAGGTCGCGGCGGAATCCGAGGTCGCGTATGCGAGTCCGCACCGCTTGGTGCAGATGCTGATGGAGGGTGCCCTGGACAAGATCGCTACGGCGAAAGGGCAGATCGATCGCCGCGAAATGGAAGGCAAGAGCCGGCATATCACCTGGGCCATTTCGATCTTCAACGGCCTGCGAAGCAGCCTCAATCTGGACAGCGGCGGCGAGATCGCGGTGAACCTCGACGACCTGTATGGCTACATGATCCGACGTCTGATCGATGCCAATGCCGCCAACGACACCGCGGCCCTGGACGAAGTCAGCGGCCTGTTGCTCGAAGTCAAGGGCGCCTGGGACGCGATGCCCGAAGAAATCCGCAATCCGAGCGGGGCGGCGCTCACGGACAACAGCAGTGTCACCGGTTAGCCGATGGCGATCGCGCAGCTCCTCGGCGAAGCCCTGGCACTCAGCCATGAGATGCTCACCCTGAGCGAACAGGGCGACTGGGTCGGGGTGATCGAGCTCGAGCCCAAACGGAGAGAAAAACTCAACCAGGCCCTCTCCCGCAAGGCGGCACTCAATGAGAGCGACGCCGGTCATATCCGAGACATACTGGCGCTCGACAAGACGCTGATCCAGCGCGGTATCGAGGCACGGGCCGCAGTGGCCGCCGAACTTGGTCAGATGCAGCTCGGCAAAAAGGTCTCGCAGGCGTATCGCTCGGTCGGCAAATAAGCTGCTGGGATCAACTACCGCTTCAACACCAGCTCCAATACGGCCTTGCTGCCGAAATAAGCCAACATCAGAGTGGCAAAACCGATCAGCGTCCAACGGATCGCGACCCGCCCTCGCCAGCCGAAGCGATACCGCCCCCATAGCAGCACGCCGAAGGCAATCCAGGCCAGGATCGAGAGTATCGTCTTGTGCGCCAGGTTCTGCTGGAACATATCCTCGAGAAAGTGGAAGCCACTGATCAGCGCCGCACTGAGCAGAATGAATCCGAGGCTGATCATCTCGAACAACAGGCTCTCCATGGTCTGCAGCGGCGGCAGGGCGCGTACGAACCCGCCGGGGTGATGCTTCCGCAGGTGGTAATCCTGAATTGCCAGGAGAATCGCCTGCAGGGTCGCCAGCGTCAGCAGGCTGTACGCCAGAAGGGAGATCAGGACGTGAATCTGCAGCCCGATCGCGCTGGCGGGGTCGAGCAGATGAACGGCCGGGAAACGCCAGGCAAGCAGGATCGTGACGGCCGCGATCGGCAGCAGGGCGATGCCCAGGTTTTCGATGGGCTTGCCCAGCGCGGACACCGACAACAGCAAGACGACCACCCAGGCGACCAGGGACACCGCGTTAAAAAAACTCAGGTTTATGCCGCTGTCCGTAACGAGGCCCTGGAACAGGGTGGCGGCGTGAAACGCCGCCGCCAGGAAGCTCAGGGCGATCGCCAGCGCACGCGGCGGAGTTCGCTCGGAGCGTGCGCCGAACAGCCGGAGGCTGAGAATCAGTCCGGCGGCGAAATAGAGGATGACGGCAAAGAAGATCGGCAGGCTGGTCATGACCCTGGATGATGGCATATCAAGTGGTTTTGCCGGAAGTGCCGCATGGAATTTGCCGCGGTCCCGTTCCGAGGAGGGGATATACTCGCTGGGTTTTTCAGCGAACTGGCGCAGACATCATGTTTGAGAACCTCTCCGACCGGCTCGGCCGGGCCATGCAGAATCTCCGCGGCCAAGGCCGCATCAGCGAAGACAACGTCAAGGATACCTTGCGCGAGGTGAGAATGGCCTTGCTCGAGGCCGACGTCGCCTTACCGGTGGTCAAGGCCTTCGTCGAGCAGGTGCGGGAAAAGGCCCTCGGCGAGAAAGTGATGAAGAGCCTGACCCCGGGTCAGGTGATGGTCAAGATCGTCAACGACGAACTGGTCGAGATGATGGGTCAGGCCAACCAGGCGCTCGATCTCGCCGCACAGCCGCCGGCGGTGGTCTTGATGGCCGGTCTGCAGGGTTCGGGCAAGACCACCACGGTGGGCAAGCTGGCCCGATTCCTCAGGGAGCGCGAGAACAAGAAGGTCACCGTGGTCAGCTGCGACGTTTACCGCCCGGCGGCGATCGACCAGTTGGAAACGGTGGCCAGCGAGGTCGGAGCGACCTTCGTATCGAGTTCGCCGGATCAGTCTCCGGTAGCCATCGCCCGCACGGCGCTGGCGGAGGCCCGGAGGAGCTTTGCCGACGTGCTGATCGTCGACACCGCCGGCCGACTGCACATCGACGAGCGGATGATGGCCGAGATCAAGGAACTGCACGCGGAGATCAATCCGGTCGAGACCTTGTTCGTGGTCGACGCCATGACCGGTCAGGATGCGGCGAATACCGCCAAGGCCTTCGACGAAGCGCTGCCGCTGACCGGTGTGATCCTGACCAAGACCGACGGCGATGCGCGGGGCGGTGCGGCGCTGTCGATTCGGCATATCACCGGCAAGCCGATCAAGTTTCTGGGGGTAGGAGAAAAGTCAACCGCGCTCGAGCCGTTCCACCCGGATCGGGTGGCCTCGCGCATCCTCGGCATGGGCGACGTTCTGTCGCTGGTCGAGGAGGTCACGCAGAAGGTCGATCAGGACCAGGCGGCCCGCTTGGCGGACAAGGTGGCCAAGGGCAAGGGATTCACCCTGCAGGACTTCCGGGATCAGATGGAGCAACTGGCGAAGATGGGCGGCATGGCCTCGCTGATGGACAAGCTGCCGGGCATGAACAAGGTGCCCGAGGCGGTGAAATCTCAGGCCGGGGATAAAGAAGTCAACAAAATGATCGCCATTATTAACTCAATGACACCGCAGGAACGCAATTTCCCGCAGGTCATCAAGGGGTCGCGCAAGCGGCGCATAGCCAACGGTTCAGGTACCCAGGTTCAGGATATCAACCGGATGCTCAAGCAGTTTCAGCAGATGCAGAAGATGATGAAAAAAATGAAGGGCGGTGGCCTGGAGAAGATGATGCGCGGCATGAAGGGGCGTTTGCCCGGCATGCCCGGCGGTGGGATGCCGCCCGGCGGCGGCTTCCCATTCTAAATTACGGGGATTAGACGATGTCGCGGTTCACGAGTCTGGTGCTTGCGGGTTGGATGGTGACGATCTCGTCGCCACTGCAGGCTCTCGAGAATGTCCAAGATGCCGAGCAGTTGGAGCAGCACCTGAAGACCAGTCGTGATCAGATGCGATTGCTCAACGATCGTACCAAGGCACTCGTCAGCCAGTTCGATATGGTGAAGACGGCGCTCCTGGACTCGCATCGCCGCAATCAAGAACAGGCCGCCAGGATCAGCGCCCTGGGTAATCAACTCGAGACACTGCACCAGCAGCGTCGGGTGCGTACACTGTTTTTCTTCGAGCTCGCGAATCGATTGGGGAGGGGCTCCGCTGTCGAGATTTCCGGCGACAAGATCGTGCTCTCGGGTGACTGGTTATTCGAGGCGGGAGCCGCGGACATCTCGAGCGCCGCAGAGCCGGTGTTGACGCAATTGGCCGAAGCCTTGCTCGAGGCGAGAAACGAGGTGCCTGCAGACATGTCCTGGTCGCTGCGCATCGAGGGTCACACCGACAGCATGCAGCCGGAGCCCGACTCCGAGTTCAATTCCGATTGGGCCATGTCTTCGGCCCGCGCTCTCGCGGTCTTGGGCTCGCTGCAGGGGCAAGGTCTTTCCCCCCGTCATCTGTCCACTGCATCTTACGCCGATACCCGGCCATTGGTGTTCGGCGTCGGGGAGGCTGCGAAGCGTCTGAACCGCCGCATCGAGATACATCTGTCCCTGCAATAGAACCCTGGGTCGGTGTCATCGGCCCCGATACCAGAGTCGATTGACCGCAATCAGCCCCAGGCTGGAAATTGCATGAAGGCCGACGGGTAAATTCAAGTCCGTAGTATCAGGAAGGGCGTTTGCCCAATGCCGGCTTCCTCCTGCCGTAGCCATTTGTCCAGATCGGGCGCAGACCGCGTTGGCCGCCCGTTCTGCGTCGATTCCCCTCGAACCAGCGCTACGGCGGCGTCTTGGGGCGTCCTGTGCCCGTCCCTGCGAGGCCAGTTGTCCGCTCTGTTCTCATCCGCATCCGACGAGCCGGTCGGCCGACAAGCCGAACTGCTGCGCCTATCGCACCCTGATTCCAGAACCCCTTGTGTGATATTCAGGTTAAACTTTTGTGAATCTGTGATGATAATGCTTTCGACAGGCTGACAATTGGACGCGAGAGGGCGGTGCTATGGGCGAAACAAACAAAGACGCCAAATTGAGCGCGGTATCGAAATCCGCTGCGAAGGACGCAGGGAAAGAACAGAAATCGATCGACACGCCCTCGCGCAAGGAGTTGTTCCGAAACAATATTTATCCCTATGCCGAAAAGCTCAGTCGAGCCGAATACGAGGCGCTCAAGTACGACTTGCAGATTGAGCTGCTGAAACTTCAGAATTGGGTGCGGGATTCGGGGGAGAAAGTGATCTTTCTGTTCGAAGGTCGTGATGCGGCCGGTAAGGGCGGCACGATCAAGCGTTTCATG
>CAVXWS010000080.1:0-4300 GCA_963765415.1 uncultured Gammaproteobacteria bacterium | reverse complement strand
CAGCACGCCGGAGCTCTGGCGCTGTTTACGGTAGAAGTCTTCCATCCTCGGTCGCTTGCGGTTCTCAGACCAGTTGTCGAAGGCCTCGCGGTCACAAATGAAATGCCGATCTTCGTGGACCTCGAGTTCCGCGTTCGACTGCAAGCAGGCGTTTCGCAATTCGTCCACCAGCCGGTATTCCCCCGGTAGTGTCACGAGTACGCGTTTGGGTTTCAGCGTTTGTAGATCGCGCCTCAGCATTCCACCCAGAGTCAGGTCCGGATGACTGTCGAGCTCTTGATACCGAACTTGGAAGCCGAGCCCTTTCAGACGTTCGCGGAAATGCCGCATCGCCGCGAGAAAGAGGACGATGCGGGCCTTATGACTCCATACGTGTTCCGACTCTCTGGGTGCTTCCGCCATCCACACCAGATCGTTGTCGCGATCCAGATCATTCAGCAGCGCAGCCCCTTCGTCGAGCTGGTCGCCGAGGACAATCAACATCCGCTCGGGGCTGCGCTTGTTCACGGGGTTACTCCACGACGATCTGGCCGCGCATGCTCGGGTGGAGGCTGCATACGTAGTCGTAGGTTCCTGGCTTGTCGAACGTGTAGCTGAACTGCGAACCTCGATACAGGTTTGGCGAGTCGAAGCTGCCGTCACTGGAACCGATCGCGTGCGTCATTCCGTCCGACTGGGTCCAGGTGACGGTATCACCGGACTTGATCTTCAAACTGGGAGGATCGAAGCGCATCTGCGCGATATCGATACTGGCGCCCGTCGGAGCGTCCGGCGCCTGTGTCGGCCCGGATTCGACCTGGGGTGCGGCCCCGGTCGCCATAGCGTTGGAGTAGGCCATTCTTGGCGGCTGCGGCATGTAGCCGGGTCGTGGCATTCCATAGCCGTACCCGTAGCCGCGCGGCATCGGTGCCATCGGTCGACCGTAGGGGTTGTACGCCGGGGCGTACCCCGCTGACCCGGGTCGCATCCCACAGTTGTTCGCGGTTGCGGTGACGGGGGCCGCCAGGCCGCTTACAGTCAGGGCGAAGAGCCCCAGGCGAAAGCCTTTCTCGATCTTCATAGCAAGTGTGTCTCCTGAGTAGGTGTTTCGGTTCAGATATCCACGTCGCGCGGTCGCAGCCACGGTGGTAATGCGAGAACCTGTGCGTCGATATCCGCCTTTGTGCCGGGGGCCGGAAGCACGAACACCGCTGGTATGCCGGCCGGTTCCCGAGCGACCGTATCCGTTGCGTAAGGACCGGTGGTCAGAAGAAGGCCAACGGCAACGAGGGGCGTGACGATTTCCATGTTCCTGCTCCGAATATCGACGGGAGGATTCCCGCG
Organism: uncultured Gammaproteobacteria bacterium; assembly: GCA_963765415.1. GTDB lineage: Bacteria > Pseudomonadota > Gammaproteobacteria > Chromatiales > Chromatiaceae > CAVXWS01. The sequence continues at coordinate 2,977 of CAVXWS010000080.1, read as the reverse complement.
TCTTCGAAAATAAGATTAGCAAGGATGAACGGTAAATGAACTTCTTTTATCTATACAAAATATGAACAATGTGGCGTAGGGCGCAATATTCCGGCCGGTGGCCGCGGCACCTGCAGGGTCATCGGTCAACCCAGCGAACGAGGTAGTAGATGCGCTGGCTCTCCGAGGATACCGATGGACCGTAAACGACGGCAGGATGAAGGTCTTTTTCAGGGTCCGCTCGTGAGAGGGCGGCGCCCTCACTCTCGAGGACCGTGACGCAGGCCTCGGGATAGCGTTTTCTCGACCGTCGCGGCGTCTTGATGACGGCGTAGGACTCGCGCAGCGAGGTCGATTCCGGGTCGATGATGACTCGGGTCATGGATGCATCGCTCGATTTGGCCGGCCTTGAAGGGTGACCGAGGCCGTCTTTTCGCGCTTCCGGCCCAGCCAGTCGGTGTGTTCGTAAGCGACCTCAACGACGTCACCGGGTCGGCTGTCGATCAAGGCGATCTTGAGCGCGGCGAAGTCTTTCAATCGGTTGCCGTTGATGTCGAGCAGTACATCGCCCTTGTTGACACCGGCCGCCTCGAGCGGACTCTCGGCGCTGAATCCGGTAATCCGAAGGCCGCCGCTGTCGCCATCGTCGAGAAAGGCGCCCAGCAGCCCCGGAGGAGGAAGTTGCTGTTCCTGCGACAACACCAGATAGTCGGCGGCCTGAGGATCCCACTGCGACTCACCGGCCAGGATGACCGCGCTGCGCAGTCCCTCGAGGCGCCGCTGCAAGCGGTTTGGGATGCCCGAGCGGTAAGCGATGTGACCACTGCCGGCGAGCACGATCATCCGGTGCTCCGGATTGGCCTTGAGGTAGTCCGCGGCGGTTTGCGCCATGCTCTCGTCCCAGGTCAGCTGTACGTCGAGGAATCGGTCGAAACTGCGCTCAGCATCCCCCGGATGGGAGTCGAATAGACTCCGCAGGCGCTGCGCGTACTTCTGATCGGTGCGATCGTAGTCGTCAGGGAGCTGAGTTCGCAGACGCTCGCTGACAGCCGAAGCCCCGGAGTTGCTGACCTCTTCGATCAACTCCTGGGAGGCGTTCAGCGCGATCACCGGTATGCCGTGTTCGCGCGCATAGCGAAGAATGGGTCGATACAGGCGATAGTCGAACCGCCAGCGCTGGAAGTAGCCGGTGCGACCGAGTAGCTCGGCCTCGTCGATGCGACCGGCGATATAGTCGTCGAGATGTCGTTGAAAGGGGCGTTGAAACCATTCGACGCCGATCGCCAGTTTGGCCGAGCGTCGATGCGCGGCTCGAATCACGGCCAACTGAATCAAATGGTGGTCGTAACGGGTATGGATCTCGCCGACGAACAGGGCTCGATGGTCGTCGAGTTCGGCGACGATCTCGCCGAGAGAGCGCGAATTTCGCAGATCCACGGTCAGCAGATTTTCAGCGCCGGACTCGCTGTCCTGCACCTGCGGGCCGACCCCCCCGGGGGCTTGAGAGTGGGCGCAGCCGGCGAAGCCGGTGATGACTGCGATCGCAATCGCGAGGCGCAGTCCAGTGGCGAGAGACCAAACGGGTGATCGTTGCGTTGTCATCGGGTTGTATTCCTGTCGGGGAAATGGGTTGGGCGTCGGTTTGAGTGCCAGGCCATTCACGACGTTGCCTGCAAGCCCGCTGGACGATCCCGAATGGCAATATTAGGGGAGTCGCACGACGCAGGCGCAGAATGTCGGCACTCGGTCGATCTGAACAAAATCAGTCGAATTTGTTCAAAATGCCAACAAAGTTAGGAATTGGCCTGGATGAAAAGCTTTTGTATAGGCTAGCATGTACCCGGACCCAACGGCCAGGAGGAGATGGAAAAGAGATGCGTGACGACGTTCGCGAGTTCGAAGGGCTCGTGCCCGACCATGGCGATCCCGGCTTGCGGTCCGGGCTGTCATCTGATGCGCGCCGCTTGCGTCCTCGGCGCCTGGCGGCGGGATACATTCTGTCGAGTCTGATTTGGGCAGCTTCAGCGTCGGCGGGCGACAGGCTGGAACACGATCTGCGGGTCGAGCTGACACCGGCCCAGGCCAACCTGCGGGTCGTCGACCGAATCAGTTTGCCGCCCGGACTGCGGGAGCAACCCGAGTTCCTGCTGCTACGTGGGCTGCGGCCGCGCCTTCGCGACGGCGAGCTGCAGAGGGTCGGTGCGGGCTACGGGCATCTGAACCGCTACCGGGTGGTCTCGGGGGCTGCAGACGGCGAGATCGAGCTCGAATACGGCGGTCGCGTAAACCTGCCGACGCCGCGCAGGGATCACGGCATGCCGATCGGCGTGATCGATCGTGAGTCCGTCTACCTCGACGGCGCCAGTGGCTGGTATCCGCGTTTCGACGAAGCCCTGGCGAGCTTTCGGCTCGAGGTTGGCCTGCCGCCGATGTGGCACAGCCTCAGCCAGGGCAAGCTGACGCGCGATGGCGATAGGGATCTGTGGCAAGAAGACCACCCTCAGGACGACATCTATCTGCTGGCCGCGCCTTTTGAGCGCTACGCGCGCGCCTGGCGCGAGACGGAGTTGGCGGTCTATCTTCTTTCGCCGGATACGGCATTGGCAGACCGATATCTGACGGCAATGGGGGAGTTTATCGATCTGTATTCGGCGCTGATCAGCCCGTACCCCTACGCCAAGTTCGCGCTGGTCGAGAATCGCTGGCAGACCGGCTACGGCATGCCGTCCTTCACTCTGCTCGGCTCGCGGGTTATTCGTCTGCCCTTCATTCTCCGTTCTTCGCTGCCTCACGAGATTCTGCATAACTGGTGGGGCAACGGCGTTTTCGTCGACTACCGTGGCGGCAACTGGAGTGAGGGGCTTACGGCCTATCTGGCCGATCACCTTTTGCAGGAGGTTGACGGCGGGGCGGAGGGCTACCGGCAACGCACCCTGGAGCGTTATGCCAACTTCGCCGCCGAGGGGCGCGACCAATCGCTGCGCGAGTTCGTCTCCCG
>CAVXWS010000079.1:0-15228 GCA_963765415.1 uncultured Gammaproteobacteria bacterium | reverse complement strand
GATCCGGTCGTTGACCTTGAACGCGATAGAGGGATTGAGGTTGATCGTCATGACTTCGGATTTCAGGGCGTGATATCGCCCCACCCAGCCGTCGTCGTACTTGGTCGCCAGGCCGAAGGGGACGTTGATGGCGAATCCCAGCCAGGTTCTGTCGTTGAGCCGGCGGGTCGCGTAAAGATGGGGAACCACACCAACGCCACCGGCGTCACCCCCGTTGCCGGTTCCCAGAGAACTGGCGCCGAGCGCCGCCGCCCGGTTCGCCGTGGTGGCTTCGAATTCGCCCTGGGTGATCACCACTTGAGTGCCGGCGCTGACCTGAGTGCCCGCCAGGCGCGTCATGCCAGCGGGGTTGAAGAACAAGGTCGTCGTGTCCTCCGCCTGGGCGGCCCCGCCGGAATACGCCGTCCCCATTCCAGTAACGCCCTGCTCGATTAGGGCAAAGCCTGCGGCTAGGCTCTCCAGTGGAAAAGCTCCGGTCCCAGCTAACATTGCCGCTTTGGCAACGCTTTTGATGCAGACTCGCTTCACTTCTACCCCTCCACGTTTTTCTGCTTTCTGCGTTGTTCCGCCGCTTGAGGCCGGCATGTCCGCATCTTAGTAAGATCTTGGCGCCTGAGACTATGTCAACCACTGGCAATTGGCCAGATCGCATTTCCTATCACGAGCGGGGTTTCCGGTGCCGGGAGCTTTTCGGGGTGCCGCCGACGCGCACTAAAGTCGGCAGGTTTCGGGGCCGGCAGGTGATTAGTCGAAAAGTGCAATTCGGGTTACTATATAAAATCAATTTATTGCCCCACCAAAGGTATTTTTCGTATGGCTGACCGCCGTTTACAGGTCTTCCACACCGTTGCTCGTTTGCTCAGCTTTACCAAGGCGGCCGAGTCGCTGCACATGACGCAACCGGCCGTCACTTTCCAGGTGCGCCAGCTGGAGGAGTATTTCAACACCCGGCTGTTCGACCGCACCCACAATCGCATCAGCCTCACGGAGGCGGGTGACAAGGTCTTCGTTTACGCCGATCAGATCTTCGAGCTGTATTCGGAGATGGAGAATGCGGTCCGCGAGATGACCGGCGAGATCAGCGGTTCCCTGACCATCGGGGCCAGCACGACGATCGCCGAGTACATGCTGCCGGCCCTGCTGGGCGATTTCCGCGCCAAGTATCCCGACGTCAGCATCCACCTCAAGGTCTCGAATACCGACGGTATCGTATCGATGGTGGAGAACAACAACATTGATCTGGGCGTCGTCGAGGCGCCGGTCAGCAACAAGAATCTGGTGGTCGACGAGTGCCGCAAGGACCAGTTGGTCGCCATCATGCCGCCCGGCCACAAGATGAGCGGACAGAAATCGGTTTCACTCGAGAACCTGCTGGAATATCCGTTTATCTGCCGCGAGGAGGGTTCGGGTACGCGCGAGGTCATCAGCGAATATATGGGCAAGACCGAGGGCTGCAACGCCGGTATGAACGTCGCTATGGAGCTCGGTAGTCCGGAGGCGGTGAAGGGCGCGGTCGAGGCCGGAATGGGCATCTCGGTGGTCTCGCGCGCAACCATTCAGAAGGAGCTGCGCCTTGGCACCTTGGTCGCGGTCGATCTGCACCCCCCGCTCGAGCGACCTTTCTCGTTCGTCCACCAGAAACAGAAGTTCCGCCTGCGGGTGATGGAAGAGCTGCTGGAATTCGCCCGGGCCTACTGCAAGGAGCATCCTGTCGAGCCGACCGCCTGACATGCTGTCCCCAAGCAGCTGCTCTCGGAAGAGCAAAAACGCTTGTTGGACCTCTTCGGGCGGCTGGCCGAGCGCGACCGCGAGTTCGCCTTGACCTTCCTCGAGTTTCTAGGCGGTCGCGACTCGGCTTCAGCCAAGACGCTTGAGTTCCCGCCGCCGGAGCCGATACCTCGCCCCGAGAACGAGTCGGTCGTCGGCGCCATGCGTCGTCTTTCGGCCAGCTACCACATGCTGGACAAAAACCTGATCTTGCACGAGGCTTCGGCCCTGATGAGTACGCACATCATGCAGGGCCGCTCCGCGCCGGAGGTGATTGACGACCTCGAGGCCTTGTTTCGTCGCCATCACGAACGACTGACCTCGACCTCTCGCCCCGGGACGGATTGAGCAGCTTTATGTTAGCCAGGAGCTCCGATGCGTCTGATCACTGACTGGTTCAAGCGGACATTCTCGGATCCCCAGGTCGTATTTCTGACCCTGTTCCTGGTCGCCGGATTCGCCATCATTCTGACCATGGGCGACATGCTCATGCCGGTGCTCGCCAGCGTGGTGATTGCCTATCTGCTGGAAGGTCTGGTGGCGATGATCGAGCGCCGCGGCGTGCCGAGGATCATTGCCGCGACGATGGTGTTTTCGGCGTTTCTGGTCTTCTTGACTCTCGTATTGTTCGGCCTGATGCCGCTGTTGTCCCGCCAGGTCACCCAGCTGGTGCAGCAACTGCCGGTGATGATCTCCGAAGGCCTGAAGCTGCTCATGACCCTGCCGGAGCGCTATCCGGATATCGTTTCCACGGCGCAGGTCAGCGAGGCGATTGATCGGATACGCGAGGAGTTCGCGATGTTCGGGCAGGCGGTGGTGTCTGCTTCGCTGTCATCCGTGGTGGGGGTGATCACAATCCTCGTCTACCTGATCTTGATGCCCCTGCTGGTGTTCTTTTTCCTCAAGGACAAGGCCCTGATCGTCTCGTGGTTCACCAAGTTCATGCCCGAGGACCGGAAGTTCGCCACCCAGGTCTGGTACGACGTCGATCGTCAGATCGGCAATTATGTCCGTGGCAAGTTCTGGGAGATCGTCATAGTCTGGTCAGTCAGCGTGTTCACCTTCAGCTACTTTGGCCTGCAATACGCCATGCTGCTGGCGGTGCTGGTCGGCCTGTCGGTGATCATCCCTTACATCGGCGCGACGGTGGTGACTTTCCCTGTGCTCCTGGTGGCCTGGTTCCAATGGGGCTGGGGCAGCGAATTTATCTGGCTTGCGGTCGGCTATTTGGTCATTCAGATCCTCGACGGGAATGTGCTGGTGCCACTGCTGTTTTCGGAAGTGGTCAATCTGCACCCGGTCGCCATCATCGTCGCCATCCTGGTCTTCGGCGGCTTGTGGGGGTTCTGGGGGGTATTCTTCGCCATTCCTCTGGCGACGCTGGTGAGCGCCGTATTGCGGGCCTGGCCGGCGCGCGATGACGTCGAAGCGGCCTGAGTCGGGCTGGAAAAGGCGCCCTCGAGGGGCGCTTGATCTACCGCCGGCGAGCGTACTGTCAGCCGTCGGTCTTGCAGGGCTCGATGCCAAACGGCAGGTAGGCCGGGCACCAGCCGATGGCGGCGGTGCCGAGCAGGACCAGGCCGACAGCACTCAGCCGATTGTTGAGGCAGGACTGCGCACGGCCCGGACGCGGCGACCACGACGACCGGAAAGCGCCCATGGCTGAGGATTCAGTACATCAGATCACGACTTGCGAGAAGTCGTAATCCATGTCGTCCATGGGTGCCTGGATAAAGGCGCCCTGGAGAAAATCGGCGCCGGACGACCAGTGCAGATCGATGCTCCGAGCAGTGTCGACATTGGCGACGATCACCCTTACCCCGAGATTGTGGGCATCATGCAGCACCGAGGTGATCACGTCGCGTTCGGCCTTCAGCAGACGGGGCGCGATCCGCAGGTAATGGACGCCCAGGAAGCGCAGCGCCTTGAATGCCGCCGGTTTCTCCGGGAAGCGTGAGATCGAGATCTTCACATCCATTTTCTTCAGCGCGTCAAAGTTGCGCTTTGCCGCCTTGAGATCAGCGGTGAGGTCCGACAGGCGGAAGTCGAGCACCAGGCCGGTACCAACGATCTGCTGCGCGCGCAGCTTCTCCTGCAGCCGCGTCGGGTGGTCCGGATCGAGCGCCGAGAGCCCTGACTGATGAACGAACAGATGCGTCAGGCGCCCCGCCTGGCGACGTTCCTTCAACGCGGCGACGGTGCGCTCGAGCAGCCATTGATCGAGCGCCTCGGTAAGGCCCCGTTCGGCCGCGGGTTCACGCAGATCGCGCTCGCCGACCGACTCCCCGTCCGGGGTCGGCATGCGCAGGATGACTTCGTAATTTTCGCTGCCGCGGGTCTGCAGATCGAGCAAGGGCTGGTAGCGGATGACGAAGTCGTTGTGGGCCAGACTCAGTCGCAACAACTCGCCGAGATCGGTCTCGGCGCCGGGGTCGGCGGCCGACTCGTCCTCGACCGAAAAGACGTGAACCCGATTGCCGCCGTCGGTCGCGGCGCGCGCCGAGGCGCGTTCCGCCCGGGCGACCAGGCCGGCGGCGTCGGCGAAGTGTTCGTCGAACAGGCACAGACCGGTGCTGACGGTACTCTTCACTGCGTCGCCGTCGGGTACAAAGCTGTGTTCGGCGATGCGCTGGCTGAGCGTGTCGGCCATCGCCAGCAGGCGGCCATTGTCGGCCCGCTGGATGAACGCGACGATGCCTTGGTCGTCGAACCGGCAGGCGGCATCGCCGTCTTCCAGGCCGTCGGTGACGACCTGGGCCAGTTCTGCAAGCAGCGCCTCGAGCGAGTGCGGGTCGAGTTGCCTGCTGAGTTCGTCCAGTCCGTCGGGGCGGACGTAGACGATACCGGCGGGTCGATTCGGGTCCCCGCCTTCCTCGAGGTTCTTGGTGATCAGGTCCAGCACCTGCTGGCGCGAGAGCAGCTTGGACTCTTCGTGCGACGGTGTGCTCAGTGCCGCGTTGCTGTAGGCGGCGAGCATCTTGCGGGTCCGTCGCACGCGATTCTTGACCACCGTGAGCAGGTGTTTCGGCCGGATCGGCTTGGGGATGAAATCATCACCACCGAAGCTCAGGGCGTCGAGTTGCTTCTCGGCGCTTTGCTCGCCTGAGAGAAACACGATCGGTATGGCGACGAACTCCTTCTGTTCCCGAATGATGGTGGTCAGCTCAATGCCGTTGACGTCCGGCATGTAGATGTCCATCAGGATCAGATCCGGATTGAACGCCTCCAATGCCTCGAGTACTCGCATCGGTTCGGTGATGGCCTGCACTTCCATGCCGGCCTTGGTCAGAATCGATGCGGCAAATTCTGCCTGGGAGGGATCGTCCTCCACCACCATGATGCGATAGTGCTCTTCGACCATCGGCGTCAGCAGCTGCATAATCTTGCGCGCAATCTCGCGACTGTCGAAAGGCGCGACAAAGAAGGCGTCGCTGCCGGCGCGAATCGCCTCGACCCGCAGCTGCAGGGCGTTGGAGCGGCCGACGAACACCAGCGGAATGTGCAGATTTTGTTCGGCCTGCAGCCGCATCCGCTCGCCCGCCAGCGGGCCGATGCTCGGCATGATCGAGGTATCGGCGACGATCAGACTCGGATGCGTCGTCTCCAGCGCCTCCAGCACGTCGTCGATATCGTCCATCCGCTCGACGGTCGCACCCTTCGCCTCCAGAGCCAGGGCGGTGTCGAGCGCCGGTTTGTCGCTGCCGGCGCATAACACCAGGGTCGCGGGGGCGGCGGCCTCGGAATTGCTCTCGGGACTGTTGGCGATGGCCGCAGCGGCACTTTCGCTCAGTTGCCCGATCAGTTCATCCATCTTGTCGAGTTGTACCGCTGAGGGTTCCTGTTCGGAATTGACGAACGAACTCAGATAGGCCTCCAGAGAAAACAGGCTTTCATTGACCTCTGAGAGTTCATGTTTGTGCCCGCCTTCCGCTAGTTTCTGAATATGAGAGAAGACCTCGTCGAGCTTGTCGGACTCCCAGGCACTGGCGCGCAGGGCCTGCCAGAGGTGCTCTATCCGTTCGACGGCCGAACCCAGGTCGCGCAGGAACACGGCCTTGGTCCGTAGAACAGCTGGATTATTGATTGAAGTTTCGGGCATTTGCACCTTATTCGGCAGCAGGCGGTCAATTCTTGACGTTACGCTATCATGAAGGGCTATCCGCTCCAATGATACGAAACCACAGGACTCCGCGGCCACAACGTGATCGGCCTTTCTTCAGATGACTAGTACAGCACAGCCTCGCCCGGTGAACACAGGGTACGGCCCGGTCGCCGCAAACAACGCCAGGGTGGAGCCGGTGTCCCGGCATCCGGTCGATACCCGTGACGACCAGAGCCGACCGCAGCGTCTCGCCCTGGAGCAGATTCGCCGCGCCTATCGGGCCGCCGGGGTCGCCGGTCTGGCGGGGTTGCTCTGTGCCGCGACCGCTTTCCTTTCCAGCGGCGCCTCGCTCGATTCCCGCCAGTCCTCGCTCTGGGCCGCGCTGGCGGTGATCAGCGCACTGGCGGTGGCGGGACGATTTCTGCTGCAGACTACCCCTGTCGAGATAGAGCGGCAGCGGGTCTGGCGCCTGTTGTTCGCCTTCTTCGTCCTGCTCGCCGCGCTGTTGTGGGGCGTGGCACTGGGTATCTTTACCCTGAATTCCCCCTCCGATGCGGCGCGCGTCGGTCTGACGGCGGCCGCGATCGCCGTGTCCATGCTGGTCTCCGCCCTGTTTTACCAGGCCCGGCTGCTGGTCGTCTCGGTGATCGGACTGACCGCTGCGGCCTGGACATGGCAGTGGCGCCATGGGGTGGGGCCGGAGTCGCTGGCCTTCCTGACGGTCGGCGTTTTCGGCGCGGTGCTCCTGCTGACCGGCCTGATGGCGGCGCTGATGGGGCGCAGGGCATTGGCGGATGCCGTGGATGCCGAGATCCGGGCCGAGACCCTCGAGCGCACCCGGTCGAAGCTCGATACCCAGAGTGCCTATGCGCGAGAGACGAACCTGAGGAAACACGAACTGCAGCAGGATTTGCGCACCGCGCGCCGTGAGGCGGAGGAGGCGACCCGGGCGAAGACGGAGTTCCTGGCGATGATGAGCCATGAGATCCGTACGCCGCTGAACGGGATCGTGCCGATTCTCGAGTTGCTCCGCGATGGTCGGCTCGATGCGGAGCAGGCCAAGCTGCTGTCGGTGGCTCATCAGTCCTCCAGGCAGTTGTTGCGCATCATCAACGACATTCTCGACTTCGCCAAGGCCGAGGCCGGCAAGCTGGAACTCGAGGATATCGAGCTCAGTGTGCGCGACATCGCCGGATCGGTGGCGGAACTCATGGCCAACAACGCCGCCCGCAAGGGTTTGTCGCTGTCCCTGGTGATCGACGAGGCCCTGCCGTTCTATCTGCGCGGTGACCCGATTCGTTTGCGGCAGATTCTGACCAATCTGGTGAGTAACGCCATCAAGTTCACCGAGAGCGGGAATATCAAGGTCCAGATCGATCTGCAAAAGGCCGGACGCAAGGAGCTCGAGGTGCGCTTCTCGGTGAGCGATACCGGGATCGGCATGTCGACCGAGACGGCGTCGCGCCTGTTCACCTCGTTTACCCAGGCCGACGCCTCCACCACCCGTAAGCACGGTGGAACCGGGCTGGGTCTGGCGATCAGTAAGCATCTGGTCGAGCTGATGGGGGGCGGGATCGGGGTCGAGTCCAAGTCGGAGCAGGGGTCGACTTTCTGGTTCGTGCTGCCGATGCGCCGTTCGGTGACCGATGTGCCGATCCGGCGCAAGACCCTGGACGAGGCCCGGGTGCTTTTGCTCGCCTCGCATTTGGAGGCCGGCCAGCGCTATCGCGAGATGCTCAGCAGCTGGGGCATGCTGGTCGAACAAGCCAACGATCTGACCGAGGTCATGGCGAAACTCAAGTCCTCGGCCTTGCTCGGCAAGAGTTGGGTGTACGAGCTGTTGCTGATCGACGCCTCGGGCTTCGAACGCAATCTGCCCGGGTTCTGCAAAGAACTCGAGACGTCCGACGGCTTGCAGGAGCTCAGCATTGCGGTCATGACCGGGTCGGCGCGCCTGGAGGAAGAGCTGAAGCTGTGCAGTAACCGTCAGGTGCTGCGCAGCCCCATTAATCGCGAGCAACTGCGCCGCCACCTGCATCGTCTGCTCGACGTCGAAGGTTCCGGCGGCTCCGGCGACCGATTCAATGCCGAGCTTCCCCGGCCGGTGCTCGATCCGCTGTTGGATCGCGATTCGGAGCTGGTCATGAACGAGCCCGCGCCGACTCGGTTCTCCGGGCGGGTGCTGTTGGTCGAGGACAATCCGGTCAACTCCAGCGTCGCCAAGCGCCTGCTGGCCCGGCTCGGACTGAGCTGCGAGATTGCCGAGCACGGCGGCGAGGCGTTGGAGGAGTTGGGGCGAAATACCTTCGATCTCATCTTCATGGACGTGCAGATGCCGGTCATGGACGGCTACGCCGCGACCCGCAGAATTCGCGACCGTGAGCTGCAGCACGGCGCGAGGCGCATGCCGATCATCGCCATGACCGCCAACGCTATGGCGGGCGACCGGGAGAAATGCCTGGCGGCGGGGATGGACGACTATGTCGCCAAGCCGGTCAGTTCGGTCAAATTGCGCGAGCTGATCGAGGCCTGGTTACCGCAGCCGTCCATTGCGCTGCAGCACGCCCGTGACGCGCTCGCCGGCGCTCAATCTCGCGGCGGATGAGCCTGCCCCTGGCGACCAGCCCGGGCCGGCCGTTGTGCAGCTGTCGGGCAGCGAAGTCATCGACGCCGACGTGATCGGCGAATTGGTCGAGGTCATGGGCGACGATTTCGTCGGCCTGGTGAAGACCTATCTGGACAATGCGCCCGATTACCTGGAAAAGATGCGCGTCGCGGTCGCTGCCGGCAATGTCGAGGCCGCAGTGCTGCCGGTGCATTCGCTGAAGTCGAGCAGCGCCAATGTCGGCGCCATGCAACTGTACGAGTACGCCAAACAGATCGAACACCTGGCCCGTACCGGCAGCCTGTCCGAGGTTGAGGCCGGCATCGAGCCGTTGGCCGAGCATCTGCAGCGCGCGGCCCGGGATCTGCAGCGCATGATCGCGACCGATCTGATTGCTGAGTCCTGAGGCGGGCCTTACAGCGCCTCGGAGGCGAAATCCGCCAGCCGCGAACGTTCCCCGCGCAGCAGGGTGATGTGGCCGCTGTGCTGCCAGTCCTTGAACCGGTCGACCACGTAGGTCAGGCCGGAGGTGGTCTCGGTCAGATAGGGGGTGTCGATCTGGGCGACGTTGCCCAGGCAGACGATCTTGGTGCCCGGTCCGGCGCGGGTGATCAGGGTCTTCATCTGCTTCGGCGTCAGGTTCTGCGCCTCGTCGAGGATGATGTACTTGTTCAGAAAGGTGCGCCCGCGCATGAAGTTCAGCGAGTGGATGCGAATGCGGTTGCGCAGCAGGTCGTCGGTGGCGGCGCGGCCCCATTCGCCGCCTTCGGTCTGGGTCAGCACCTCCAGGTTGTCCATCAGCGCGCCCATCCAGGGCGTCATCTTCTCCTCTTCGGTGCCGGGCAGGAAGCCGATGTCCTCGCCGACCGGCACGGTCACCCGGGTCATGATGATCTCGCGGTAGCGGTTCTGATCCAGCATCTGTGCCAGGCCCGGCGGCCAGCGCCAGCAGGGTCTTGCCGGTGCCGGCGGTGCCGAGCAGGGTGACGAAATCGATCTCCGGGTCCATCAGCAGGTTCAGGGCGAAGTTCTGCTCCCGGTTGCGCGCGCGAGATGCCCCAGACGGCGTGTTTGTGCGAGCGGTAGTCGTTGACCAGCTCGATGATGGCGTCCGGTCCGTCTTTGCGCGCGCACAATGGCCTCGAAGCTGCTGACTCGTCGTCCATGTACAGGCACTGGTTGGGGTACCAGTGTTCGGTGTCCGGGTCCGGCGACGCGATAGAAGGTGCGGCCTTCCTCCTGCCAGGACTCCATGTCCTTGCTGTGGGTGTCCCAGAAATCCTGGGCCATGGCCTCCTCGCCGCTGTAAAGCAGTGCGACGTCGTCCAGTACCTGGTCGTTGCTGTAGTCCTCGGCACGGATGCCGAGCACGGCCGCCTTGATGCGCAGATTGATGTCTTTGGACACCAGGGTGACGTCGCGCTTCGGATGCTGTTCCTGCAGGGACAAGCGCGGTTCCGAGGATGTTGTTGTCCGGCGTATGCCCGGGCAGGGAGTCGGGCAGCAGGTTGGGCAGGTGTTCGGTCTGGAAGAACAGTCGGCCGCAATCGTCGGCGCTCGCGGCCTTCTGCGCATTGGTGCAGGGCAGGGGCAGACCGGCGTCGATCTCCTCCTTGCTGGCGTCATACATCAGTTCGTCGAGAAAGCGGCTGACCTGGCGGACGTTGCGTGCCACCTCGGACATGCCCTTCTTGCCGCGGTCGAGTTCCTCGAGCACCACCATGGGCAGGAAGATGTCGTGTTCGTCGAAACGGAAAATCGCCGTCGGGTCGTGCATCAGCACATTGGTGTCGAGCACGAACAGGCGTTTGCCTTCGTGTTTACGTTTTATCATTTAATCATCGATAGCCGGAAAGCGGTGGTTACCTGAGCGCTGCGCTTCAGGTCGCGGTCTTGAGTGCCTTGACGGCGTCGAGAACCTCGTCGACATGACCCTTGACCTTGACCTTGCGCCACTCGCGGCGCAACTTGCCGTCGGCGTCGATCAGGAAGGTGCTGCGCTCGATGCCTCGGATCTGTTTACCGTACATGTTCTTCATCTTCATCACGTCGAAGGCCTGGCACAGCGCCTCTTCGGTGTCGGACACCAGCTCGAAGGGAAAGCCCTGCTTGGTCTTGAAGTTCTCCTGCGACTTGAGCCTGTCGCGCGAGGCGCCGAGGATTACGGTCGACTGGCGTCGAAACTTGTTGATCGCGGCGCTGAAGTCCTGACCCTCCTGGGTACACCCCGGAGTGCTGGCCTTGGGATAGAAGAACAGCACCAGCGGCTTGCCGCGAAACTCCGACAGCTTTGCCTCGCGATTGCCGGTCAGCAGGAGTTTGACGTCGGGTGTCGTCTTGCCGATGGCGAGTTGGGCCATTAGCCTTTGATCGGCTCGAGGACCGCGTCCAGGTTCATCGAGTCGCAGAATTCCATGAATTCGTCGCGCAGTGCGGCGATGTGGATATTGGCCGGTATACCGACGCTCATGTGGACGGAAAACATCGGCGTGCCGGTGTGCGCGGCCGAGTAGCTGGCCGTGCTCATGTCCTCGATGTTGATCTGGCGCTGCGAGAAGAAGCTGGCCAGGTTGTAGACGATGCCCGGGTGATCGAGGGACACCACGTCGACCGCGTACGGCAGCAGATCGCCGGTTGCCTCACGCTCGCTGGTGCGACGCGAGACGATGGTCAGGTCCAGATCTTCCTGCAGCTCGGGCAGGTGATCCTCGAGCTTGGCCAGCTTGTTCCAGGGGCCCTCGACCAGGATCAACACCGCGAATTCGCCGCCGAGCACAGTCATGCGGCTGTCGGTGATATTACAGTCGAGTTCGTAGATGACCCGGGCCAACTGGTCGACGATCCCGGGCCGGTCTTTCCCCAGTGCGGAGATGACGAGGTGGTGGTGTTTACTTGGCATCAGCTTGGGGGGTTCTCAGATCTCTGGAAGAAATGTGCCGATCGGCGTGTCGGTCCAGGATAACGCTTTCTGGTCGCAGCGTAAGCGGGCGAAAGCGCCGGAATCAAGCCTCTTCGATCTGAACGGCGCGCAATTCCTCGGCTGCTTCCTCCGGACTGACGGTACTGACGAACAGACCGGAGCCGAGCTCGAAGCCGGTTGGAATGCTGGTTCTCGGGCAGATTTCCAGGTGCCAGTGGTAACTGGATTCGCAACCCTCGAACTCCTTGGCATGCGGCACCGAGTGGAGGAAAAAGTTGTACTGCACGCCGCCGACCACCCGGTCGAGGCGCATCATGGTCCGCCGCAGGACTCGGGCGAAATCATGCAGGTCCTCCGCTGTCGCCTTGAGGAAATCAGCCTCGTGCCGCAGCGGCAGGATATGCATCTCCCACTCGAAACGGCTGGCGAAGGGCTTGATAGCGACGAACCGCTCGCTGCGTTCAACCACGTACTGACCGACATCGATCTTGCGGCGGATCTGTCCGGAATCCCGATCGTAGATGGTCGCCTCGTAGGTCAGGGCCTCGTCGATCAGCGAGCAGAACACGCATTGGTTGTACTTGCCGTGGTACTGCCGCGAATGCTGGACCTCGTTCTGCACATTTTCCGGGATCACCGGGGTGGCGATGATCTGGCTGTGGGTGTGCGGGATGCTGGCCCCGGCCGCGGGGCCGAAGTTTTTGAACACCAATACGTACTTGAGCCGTGGGTCGGAGGCGTACAACTCGGCCATGCGCTGCTGGTAGATGCCGAACAACTCGGCCAGGTGGGTCTGACTCATCTCGTGGATGGCAATGCCGTGATGCGGATGGTCAATCACCACTTCATGCCGGCCGTAGCCGTCAATGACCTGCTGCAGACCGAACGCCAGATTGGTCTGTTGCCGGTCGTCGCCGAGCACCGGGTAAAGGTTGGGAACGATGCGCACGTCCCAGGCGCCGTCGTCTGGAAAGCACTTGATCGCCGGCGGGGTGCGCTCTTCGTTGCCGCGGCAGAAGGGGCAGGTCTCGACGTGTTCACGGGCGTCCCGCTCGATCTTCTCCTCGGCCTTCTTCGGCCGCATGCCGCGTGCGGTGGCGACCAGGACGGATTCGGTCGGGACGATGGGGTTGATGCGGATCTCTCGCAGGCTGGACGGTTTTTCGGACATGGCTTTGGCTGGTTTTCCGATTCTCGAATACGATCGGGTATCTTGTCAGGCTGGCATCTGTCCGCAAGTCCAGGCTTTCGATAGGGGTATAGGGGCAGCCAATCCCGGTTTCTTACGCCCGATGCGTCCGTGTTTCGGATTGGGGCGTCGCCCGGGGACAATCTTGCTACTGAAAAAACGGGCGCGATACAATGGCGAGCTTGATCCATTCGGAGTTCTCCCCATGATTAAGGGCAGTCTCGTAGCGCTGGTCACGCCTATGCTGGCTGACGGTGAGGTAGACGAGGACCGTCTCGGCCGGCTGATCGATTGGCACATCGAGCAGGGTACCGATGGCATTGTCGCGGTCGGCACGACCGGCGAGTCGGCCACTCTGGACGAGGACGAGCACTGCCACGTGATCCGGCGCACGGTTGAACTGGCCGCCGGGCGAGTGCCGGTGATCGCAGGAACCGGCGCCAATGCCACCAGTGAGGCCATCACCCTGACCCGCTGCGCGCAGCGGGCCGGAGCCGACGCCTGTCTGCTGGTCACTCCGTACTACAACAAACCCACTCAAGAGGGCTTGTATCTGCATCACAAAGCCGTGGCCGAGGCGGTCGATATCCCGCAGATCCTGTATAACGTTCCGGGCCGCACGGCCTGTGACATGCTGCCGGAGACCGTCGGGCGTCTGGCCGCGGTCGAGAACATCGTCGGGGTGAAGGAGGCCACAGGTGACTTGAGTCGGGTGACGCGGATCCGGGATCTGGTCGGGCCGGACTTCGCCCTGTACACAGGCGACGATGCCACCGCCTGCAAGTTCCTGCTGCTCGGTGGTGACGGTTCGATCTCGGTGACCGCCAACGTCGCCCCGGCCGCCTACCATCGGATGTGCGTGGCCGCGATCAACGCTGATCGGGCCACCGCCGAGGCCGAGGATGCGCCCTTGAGCGGTCTGCATGAGGCGCTGTTCGTCGAGTCCAATCCAATCCCCGTCAAATGGGCTTTGGCCGAGATGGGGTTGATTCGGGAAGGAATCCGTCTGCCATTGACCTGGTTGTCCGCATCGGCGCACGAAACGGTGCGTGCCGCCTTGCGCCAGGCCGATCTGCTTTGAATCCGTAATGACATCGAAACGGCTGCATCGCATGCAGCGCTTGGGACACACCACATGAAGCTTGCGCGTAATTCTCTGCCCCTGATTCTGCTCACCGGTCTTTTGTACGGCTGCGGCAGCATGAATACCGGCGGCTTTGTGGCCGATAAAACGGTCGAGTACAAGAAAGAGAAGGAGGCGGAACGCAACCTCGAACTGCCGCCGGATCTGACGGCCGAAGATCTCAGTGACCGGCTCAGCGGTACCGGTGGCGGAGTAGCGGCAAGCTATTCGGACGTCATGGACCAGCAACGCCGACGCCAGGTGCTCGGCGGTACCGCCCAAGCCGGTGTGCTGCCGAAAATCGGCGGAGTCAACCTGGAACGGGACGGTGACCAGCGCTGGCTGGTGATCGACTCCCCGGTCGAGGCCGTTTGGCCGCGGGTCCTCGATTTCTGGCAGGAAAATGGCGTGCTGCTCGTAGAGCAGGACCCCACTGTAGGGGTCATGCGCACCGGCTGGCTGGAGAACCGCGCCAACATTGGCCGCGATCTGATCACCAATACCATACGCAAGGTATTCGACGGCCTCTATGAGGCGGGTACCCGCGACCAGTTTCGGGTGCGCCTCGAGCGCAGTCCCTACGGCGGTCAGACCGAGTTGTTCCTGACCCACTTCGGTATGGAGGAACGGATCATCGCCGCCGCCTCGGGCGGCAATGAGCAGGCGATCTGGGAACCGCGTGCGCGCGACCCCGGGCTCGAGGCCATCATGCTGCGTCGGCTGATGGTGCATCTCGGTCTGGCAGAGGACGCCGCCGAGGCCAAGCTGGCCGCCGGCGAGACAAGTCAACGCCAGCGCGCGCAACTGGTGCGCGGCGCCGATAGCGTCAGTATGAATATCGATGAGGGCTTTTCGCGGGCCTGGCGCCTGACCGGTCTGGCACTCGATCGGGTCGGCTTTGCGGTGGAGGATCGCAACCGCAGCGACGGCATCTATTACGTACGCTATCGTGACCCAGGCGCAGATCAGAAGAAGGAGAAGGGGTGGTTGTCGAAATTGGCGTTCTGGTCGAGCGACGAGAAGATCGACGAGGACAGCAGCTATCAGATCAAGGTCGACTCCAACAACGAGGGCACGATCGTTACGGTGCATGACGCGGCCGGCAAACGCGACAACTCGGCAACCGCCGAGCGTATTCTCACCCTGTTGCACGAGCAGATCCGATAATCAGGGCCTGTACGCACAGTGTGAGCCGGCCCTAGATGCCGCGGCTGCGCTTTCTGTCTCTGGGCAGCGGCAGCCGAGGCAACGCGACCCTGATCCAGTCCGAGCAGTCGCTATTGTTGCTCGATTGCGGTTATCCGGCGCGCGAACTGGCTGCGCGCTGCCGGTCGGTCGGCATCGACCCGCAGCGGATCGATGCGCTGTTGCTGACCCACGAACACGGCGACCACAGCAAGGGTGTCGGCGCGGCCGCCCGGCGCTTCGGCTTCCCGGTGTGGATGACCGAGGGCAGCTGGCGGGCCGACTGCTTCGGCGAACTGGACCGGTTGCATCTGTTCAGCAGCCACGACGGCGCCTT
>CAVXWS010000078.1:0-20074 GCA_963765415.1 uncultured Gammaproteobacteria bacterium | reverse complement strand
CGCCACGTATTGCTGGGCGAAGGACTGATCGGCGGCCTTCAGGTACAAGGGCAGCGCCTGAGCGATATCGCGATCGACGCCGTACTGACCGAATCGGTACATGGTCGCCAACATGTACTGCGCCTGCGCCGAGCCTTGTTCGGCGGCCCGTGCATACCATGCCCGGGTCTGCTCCTCGTCCCGATCGACACCCACGCCGTTGGCGTGCATCCAGGCAATGGTCAATTGCGCCGCGACATGCCCCTGAGCCGCCGCCTTGGCCACCCATTCGGCCGAACTCGATTGATCGAGCGGCACGCCGTCGCCGTTGCCGTACATGATTCCCAGACGATAACAGGCCTCGGTATTGCCCTGTTCGGCGGCCTGCCTCACTCGACGCACGGCGATCAGAGTCTGCGGGTCGATCTGCGTCTGCTGCTTGTCTTCGCTCATACCGGCCGTCTGAGGCTCAACACAATTGATGAGGCGACTGCAACTCGGACTCGGCAAAAACGTCGTCCAATCCTTCGAATATCTGCTTCAATTGCGCGGTTTCGGTCACCAGTTCGAAGAAGCGGCGGCCGGCTTGCTCGCGCACGACCAGCTGATTTCCCAGCCAGACAGGCACGATCGCCTCACGCACCACGATCTGATGGAAACGGCCGCTCTTGTCCGCACACTGACCGATAAAGTAGCGCGTACCCTGGGTGTCATCGGCCAGCCGAACGTCGGTCTCCTTGAGCGCGACTTCCGCCGCCAGTTTGCGAAAGGCCTGACTGTCCAGCTCGACACCGTTGACGTTGCAACGCATCAAGTCATCGTCATCAATCATCCGCGGCACCTCGGCGCCGACCCGCGCGACGACACTGACACCCCGGGTCCGGCGACTGCGGGCGCTGTTGAAGGCGCGCAAACGGCGATTGCACGAGGACAGTCGGTCCGCATGGTTGATCGCCGGCGAGATCACTATCCGGTGACCGTGATCGTAGAGGTAGGTGGGAGACTCATGAACGTAGGCCACACCCAGGCCCAGTTCGAGCAGCGGCAGACCGAGGCGACGACTGTCGGCATTGCGCTGATCGAGATCGTGCAGAATCCGCCCTGTCAGGCCGCAGGCCCGCGCGATCACCTGACCGCCGCCCTGTTCACGCTCGTATTCGGGGATCATCAGGATCACCGCGTCGCCTTCGACGAACACCTTCTCGGCGCCGAACTCGGGCAACATCGAAGTGATCGGATCGAACAGATTGCGGCTGAAATAGGCAGCCGGATTCTGATTCTTTTCCCGCATGCTCGTCGTGATGGCGGTCGATCCTCGCACGTCGGCCTTGACGATGACGTGACCGACAACCCGCCGGTCTTTATCGCCGGCCTCGCTCGGATTGAGACCAAACACCTGCAGCAATCCATTCGAACGCGACATCTCGCGGTCGCTGCGATCGCTGCGTATCTGAACTCGATCGATCGCGGCTCGCATATCCAGGGCGAGCTTCAGATCCCGCCGGAAGATCGCGAACTGTTGACCGAAACCAGCCAGCAGATGCCCACGCTCACTCCGGTCGAGACGCCGAATCGCCTTGCGTTCGTTCTCCACCCGGCGGGCAATCTCCACCGGATCGTGCATTCCCGAGAGCGCCGCCAGGCGGTTGACCAGCTCGCGGCGACGCGTTTCGGCGCAGGTCAGAGCGAATAGATTACGGGCATGCGCAGCCAATCCCAGGCTGCGGAAGAACCTGTTGAACCTCATCGACACGAAAACCGGGCGCAACAACCCCTCTTGTTCCAATGCCTGTTCCAATCGCGCTACCAGACGCAACTGGAAACGGCCCCATTTCGGGTGCCGCCAGGGACCGGCGTTCGGCCAGTTGCTCTCCGTACCGCCGAGCAGCAGGGCGAGATTGCGCGGCATACTCAGCCAGCATTCGACTTCCCGTTCGCGCTCCTCCGGGGTCAGGCTCAGTTCGGCCCGGCGCCGCAGATCGACGCTACCTGAACCCGCACCTGAGTCTGCTCGGGAGGCCGCCGCCGTCTCCAGCCCCTCTGGACTCACCGCATCCGGCAGCCAAGGCGCCAACAGCCGCAGCATGACGCCATTGACCTCGACGAAGCGAGCCTGATCGTGCAGCAAGGGCGGATAGACCTGCATGAAGTCGGTAAATCGAAAATGGTCTTCGAACTGCAGCAGCGGATTGAACAACCTCTCTGCGGAGATCGGCCAGGAGCGACCGAGGATCGCCTTGCGCGATTTACGGATCGGCCCGCGTTCGAGCCGCATCAGGACCCGAATTACCCGACGGCAGGTGCGATAACGAATAGAGTCACGCGCTCTGATCAACACCGTCAGGCGTTCCTGCAACTCGAGGTAACGCCTGTTCTGGTGCGCCGTATAACGCACCTGGGCCGATTCCAGTTCGTCGCGCAACCGCCCCATCTCCTGATCGATGCAGGCGAACAGGTGCTTTAGCACGGCCACCTGAAACAGTTGCACCTTCTCCAACCGGGCCTCTGCGCGAGCCGCCCGAATGGTCGCCCGGCTGAGTTCGATATAGGTGGAGGCGAACAGACCCTCGACCTCACGGTCTTCGTTCTTCAGCGGCTCACGCCAGAAATTGCGATGCACCTCTTCGCGCAGGGCCGCCTTGACCAGGGCGTTACCGGCGCTCAGCAGCTCGGCGGCAATCGAGACATCGATGTGCTTGTGATCGATACCGGCGGGAAAGCGATCAAGCCGCAGGCGATGCCGAAGCGAGGTGTGCAGGGGTGCAACGAGGAAGTCCCGATCGGGTTGCCAGGGATGGAGGATGCCGGAGAACATGGTCAGCGTACGATGCCAATCATCTCAACGCCCGAGCCGCCGTGGCCAGAATCCGCGAGTCACGATGACCCCCGGTCCATCGTCACCGAGCCAGAAGGGCCGCGACGATCTTGTCTTCCATTTCAATTCGAATCGCCAGCTCCTCTCCCAGCTGCGACAGATCATCGCTGAGTCCGGTGAGATCGGGGACCTTTCCACCACCTGTGTCGTAGCGGTCGTTGAAGTCGACCGCGATCTCGGAGGCCTCGGCAATGCGCGGATAGACATCCTCGGCAATCTTGATGACCTGGCCGCGACGCTCCCTGCCATTGGCGATTCGTTCGTAGATCTCGAAATGACCGAACGCCGAGTAATCGATCAGCAACTGGCAGAACTCCTGCAGCAGTTCGAGCGTCGGCGCAGCGGCAGTGAAAGGTTCCAGACCGGCGACTCGGCAAAACCTCACGAGCACGTCGCGGCGCTCCTCGAGCAGCTTGCTGATCGTATCTTGAGTTCCCTGACGGCGCTCACGCACTCGGGCTTCCGGCATCTTTAAGGTTCTCTCTATTCTCGTCTGGGGCTGAGGAATCCTTAGTTTAACCCCGGCATGCACATAGCAGGCAAGCTTCCTGCATAATTCATAGATTCCTCGACCGCGCGATCCTGACATGGCAACAGACCCGGCAAGGCATCCCCGCACGTCATGGCGCGACCCGTCTTCACGACGCCCGGCCTGGATACTGACTGCCGCACTGTGCTGTGGAATATCGGCTGGTGTCGATGCCGCCAGCCTCGCCGAGCAGATGGGAAAAGCCATGGCGCGGATGATGGATTCCTACAGCGGCAGCTCCAAGGAAAAACGCTCGGGCAACTCCGGTTTCGACTTGCCGTCCGGACCGCAGGGCTGGAGCAACATGGCGCCGCCCGGTATGGGTGGCATGCCCTTGGGCGGGATGAGTCCTTGGGGAGGCGGCGCGCCCTGGGGCAATTCATCGAACCAGTGGCCGATGCCGAACCAGCTCCCCGGCAATGTCGGCATACCCAACTGGCCGGGGTCTGCCGGTGGCGGCGGCCAGCCCCTGAACGGGGCCTGGATCGACAACTCGGGCCAAGGGCTGCTCGTGCGCGGCAACCAGTTTCGACTGTTCAGCGACCGCGAGCGTTATCGGGACATGACCATCCGGTACGAGGGCCATCATGTCTGGCTGTACGACCAGGACAGCGGTACGGCCAAGCGCTACGAGTTTGCCCACGCGGAGGATCGCATGGCACTGCGCGATCGGGACGGGAACACCATGCTGTTTCGCCGTTGGACACCGTCGCGGGATTAGCCGGAATGGCACCTGCTTAAAAGATTTCTATCGATGTAGGGTGGGTTAGGCACGCTGTTTGTGCCGTAACCCACCGCGGTGCCGACTGGCACTCATTCAACTCGGGTTGAGTTGCTGCGCAACGCTCGGTGGGTTACGCAAGAACCGCTAACCCACCCTACTTAAACGATTCTTCTATCGATGTGATGTAGGGTGGGTTAGGCACGCTGTTTGTGCCGTAACCCACCAGCGGTGCCGACAGCCACTCATTGCACTGGCGTTGTGTTGCTGCGCAACGCCTGGTGGGTTAGGCAGAAACCGCTAATCCACCCTGCTTTTCCGTTCGAGCGAACCTGACACGAATGATCACAGCGGGCGGCATGTCGGTCAGGAACTCCAGCATGGAGGCCCTGTTGAGTCGGCGGCAAAGAGGAGGCTATATTGCTGCAGTCTTGCTCCCAACCTGCCCTGCCGATCGGGCTCAAGGACTGAAGTAAACCATGAAAATCAAGAAAATCTGCGTTCTAGGCGGCACCGGTTTCGTCGGTCGTCATCTCGTGAACCGGCTTGCACAAGACGGCTATGCGATCCGGGTACTGACCCGTCACCCGCATCGCCATCGGGGGCTGCTGGTCCTGCCCGATTGCGAACTGGCCGAGTGCGACGTATTCGATCCGGGCTCGCTCGGCGCCCAACTGGCCGACTGCGATGCGGTCGTCAACCTGATCGGCATCCTCAACGAGGGCAAGAGATCGACGTTCGAGCGGATCCATGTCGATCTGGTCAAGAACCTGACAGAGGTCTGTCACGCCAACGCCACCCCGCGACTGCTGCACATGAGCGCCCTGCACGCCGATGAGGCGCGCGGCGCCAGTCAGTACCTGCGCAGCAAGGGTAAGGGCGAGAACCTGGCCCATACGCTTGGTCAACCCCGGGTGGCGGTGACCAGCTTTCGCCCCTCGGTCATCTTTGGTATCGACGACAGCTTCGTCAATCGCTTCGCCGCGCTATTGAGATTGCCGGGCCCGCTGCCCCTGGCCTGCCCGGACGCACGCTTTGCCCCGGTGTTCGTCGGTGACGTGGTCGAGGCCTTCGCCCTCGCCCTTACCGACCGCCGCTGTTTCGATCGGCACTATGATCTGTGCGGACCGGAGGTGATGCGCCTGGAGGAGATCGTCCGCTATGTCGCCGCCCACCTGGGGCCGCAACCATCGGGGCGCAAGAAATGGATCCTGCGCCTGCCCGACGGCGCCTCGCGGCTGCAGGCCCGGCTGCTTGAATTCGCTCCCGGAAAACCCTTCACCCGTGACAACTATCTGTCCCTGCAGCAGGACAGCGTCTGCCAGCAAGACGGCCTGGCCGAGCTCGGCATCGTCCCGACACCGATGTCGGCGGTGGTTCCAGCGTTTCTGCAGCAGCGCAGCGCCCGCGGACATTTCAACCAGCTGCGCCGCAGCGGATAGGCGGACGGGCCCTGCATCAGCCCCCCGAACGCCGCCCGAGCTCACGCAACGCCTGCTGGCGCTCGCCCTGCGGCAGCGCCGCAAGCGCCGCGGCCGCGGCATGGAAGCGGGCGAAATCG
This sequence comes from uncultured Gammaproteobacteria bacterium, assembly GCA_963765415.1. Classification (GTDB taxonomy): domain Bacteria; phylum Pseudomonadota; class Gammaproteobacteria; order Chromatiales; family Chromatiaceae; genus CAVXWS01. The sequence goes on along the minus strand of CAVXWS010000078.1, from coordinate 14,409 downwards.
CCCCCGACCTGATCGAACAGGACCTGCAGCGCCGGCACCCGGTCGCGATAAGTCGCCACCGAGGCGAGGTGGGCATTGTTCAGCGGCCGGTCGAACCAGGTGTCGTAGCCGGCATAACCGCCCCAGCGTGATTTGAGTTCGACGTAACGGGCCTGCAGGTCGGCAAAGATCCCGGCCTTGGCCGCGCGCTTCAGCGCCACCGGTTCGTCCCCTTCGAACAGCTCCCGCAGCCGGGCTCGTGTGCCGGCCAGCAAGGCCAGAAACTCGACCTGGCGGGCCTGGCTCGCCCGGTAGCGCTGCTCGGCGCCCGAATCGCCCTCCGCCCGCAGCCAGCGTTCGATGCCCTGCTCCTCGACCACCGTGGCATAGGCCTCGTTGAACGCCGTGTCCCCCGCCAGGTACAGGCGCTGGTGGGCGAGTTCGTGAAAGAGAAGACCCGCCAGATCATGCTCCGGCCAAGCAATGACCGTGCTCGGCACCGGATCGTCGAACCAACCCAGGGTGGAATAGGCCGGCACCCTCCCGATCGCAACGTCCAGGCCCCCGCCGCGCAGCCGCTCGGCGTAACGCTCGGCCGAGGCGCGGCGGAAATATCCGCGGTAACTGGCGCAACCGATCACCGGATAACACCACTCCCGCGGGGTCAGAGAGAATTCCTCGGTCGCAACCACGCTCCACACCAAGGCGTCGCGGCCGACGTCGACATAGTCGCGATAGCTGCCGTTGTCCGGCAGCGCCAGCTGCTCGACGGCGAAGACCCTGATCTCGTCGACCCGCCGCAGGCGCCGGCTCAGATCCGGGGAGGTGTCCGCACGGGCGAGCAGGCGATCGATCGGCTCGGCCCGACACAGCAGTTCGACCTGTCCCCGCACCGACTGGGCGTAATAGTCGAACGTGCCGCAGCCGCCCAACAGCAAGGTAGCGAGCAGCAGGAGCACCGACCCGGCCTGCCTGGCGACGGCTGTTCCGCTACAGGCGGTCACTCAGATCCCTCAGCTCGAATCCCGTCGGTCGTCGCGCCAGTCCTTTGCTCAGGGCGATGACCTTGAATCGCTCACCCATCTCACTCGGCAGGGTCAGGGTCTTCACCCCCTGCACCAGTTGCAGGTGTCTGAGCATATCGTCCGGATCGGAGTCGGCGACCAGGCGATCCAGCCCGCTGGCCATCAGAAAATGCGCCTGGGTGGTGAAGCCCGCCACGGTGAATCCCCCCGCCTCTGCGGCACCGGCGACAGCGCTGAAATCGACGTTCGCGGTGATGTCCTGCAGGCTGGGCAGGACAAAGGGATCGGCGTGCGCTCGATGGCGAAAGTGGCAGATCAGAGTGCCACGGCGCCGTTCGGCGAGATAGTACTCACGGCGCGTGTAACCATAGTCGATCAGCAACACGCCCCCTTGGACGAGCGACCCGCCGAGCGCCTGCAGCCAGGGGGCGAGACGCAGATTGATCTCGGATTCGTAACCGCCCGGCAGCGGCCCGACCTCGGCCTGCAGCGCCGCCACGGCCTGCACGAGTCCCGGGCTGCTCGCCGGCGCCCAGGACGGTGCCGGGCGGCCGTCCTCCTCGACCACGAACTGTTCCTCGATCTCGCCCGTTTCGGCAATGCGAAAGCGCTGCACCGGCATGGCATCGAGCAGCTCGTTGGCCAGCGCCAGACCGCGCCAACCGGGCTCGGGCAGACGCTCCAGCCAGCGCACCCGGCCGCGCAAATCGGCCGGCAGTCGGGCGACACGGTGCTGTTGGCGCTGGCGCAGTTCGGCGCTGAGTTCGACGATGTTGTAGGCCGCCGGCAGGCAGTCGAGTCGATCGAGCCGGGTCAATACATCGGCCGCCAGGGCGCCGCTGCCGGCACCGAACTCCAGCAATTCGGCCGGCCCGGGGCCCGTCTCGCTGAGTTCGACCAATACCGGCTGTAGGGCCTGGGCCAGGCAGCCACCGAACAGCGGCGAGATCTCCGGCGCGGTGACGAAATCGCCGGCCGAGCCGAGCTTGTGACTGCCGCCGCTGTAGTAGCCGAGCCCGGGCGCATACAGCGCCAGCTCCATGTAGCGGTCGAACGGCACCCGGCCACCGGCGCGCGTCAGCTCGGCGCGCAGCAGATCGAGAAAGGCGCGTTGCTGATCCTGCTGCTCGGCCGACAGCGGGGGGAGTTCAGAGATCATGCGCGGCTCGCTTGCGTCAATGGGGCGTGAACGGCAAAACCGGGGTCTCTCCGGTCAAAGGATCGGTTAACGTACAGACCCTGTACGCAGCGCAGTCTAACAAGACAGAGGAGAGCACCATGCTGGCCTTGGAGAACAAGATCGCCTTGATCACCGGCGGTGGCGCGCGAGTCGGCGCGCGGATCGCTTCCCGTCTGCACGCCGCCGGCGCCTTCGTCATCATCCATTACCGCAGCTCGGCCGCTCCCGCCGAGGCGCTGCGCGCGCAACTGCTTGCCGTGCGCCCGGATTCCGTGGCTTTGCTCCAGGCGGACCTGCTGATCGCCGAACAGCTCGACGAGCTGGCTCGCCAGGCGGTCGCGATCAGGGGCGGCCTCGACATCCTGATCAACAACGCCTCCACCTACTTCCCAACCCCGGTCGGCACGGCGACGCGTGCGCAGTGGCAGGACCTGTTCGGCACCAACGCCCAGGCCCCCTTCTTCCTCGCCCAGGCCCTGGCGCCGGCGCTGCGCGCCGCGCGCGGCTGCATCGTCAACCTGGTCGACATTCACGCCGAACGCCCGCGCGACGATCACCCGGTGTATTCCATGGCCAAGGCGGCGAACGCCATGATGGTCAAGAGCCTGGCCCGTGAACTGGCGCCTGAAGTGCGGGTCAATGGCGTCGCGCCCGGGGCGATCCTGTGGCCGGAAGACTATTTCACCGACCGGGACCGACTGGCGATTCTCCAGCGCATCCCGCTGGATCGACCGGGCACCCCGGACGACATCGCCGAGGCGGTTGTCTATCTCTCCGGCGCCGAGTACGTGACCGGCCAGATCCTCGCGGTCGATGGCGGCCGTACCGTCCAACAGTGAGCCGATCTCAGCGAGCGCCGCACCCGGAACGGGCACTGACCCAGACCCGATGGCGGCCGGTGCGCTTGGGCTCGCAGCAGGCCTGTTCGGCGGCGTGCGGATGCGTCAGGGCCCGGACGAAGCCGACACCGCGCAGGATGATCACCGGCACCGCGGCCTCGAGCACACTGTCGAGCGTGGCGACCACCGCAACCTCGATGGGGATGTCGTACAGCTAGGCCAGCGCCGGTACGACCGAGAGGGCGAAGTGCGCAACGACCGATAGGCGACGGCGAAGGCCACCCCGGAGGCCGGACACACCGGAGAGACTCCCGGCTGCGCCGACTGCAGGGTCAGGCCGGTCATGCCGAGCAGGACATACCGCAGCGTGGTCGCGAGGAAGATCGCCGCCGCCGACCCGGGGCCGGCCACCAAGGGTTCCGGCCAGCGGTTCTTCGGAGGGGGCGAGCTAAGCGGCTCTCGAGCGGCCAGCCCGGGTTCGAGTTCGAATTCCTTTCTGCATCAGCTTGGCACCGGGTCGACCGGCCGCATCGAACCCGGCCTGCCGGCGGCCATCGCCGTCCAGAGTACCGAATAGGTCTCGCCACGCTCGGGGTGACGCTCCTGCGGCGCCAGCTCGGCCAGCGGCCGCAGGACGAAGTCGTACTCGAGGATGTCCTTGTGCGGCAGATGCTTGCCGGCGACCTCGCCGACCAGGTCGCCGTAGGTTAGGAGATCCAGATCCAGGGTCCGGGCGCTGAACTTCTCCTTGCCGCGCCGCCGACCGTTGGCCTGTTCGATCTCCTGCAGGCGGCGCAGTACGCGCTCGGCCGGCAGCTCGGTCTCGGCGCCGACCACCAGGTTGTAGAAGGGCTCGCCGTCGAACCCGACCGCCGGGGTCTCGTAAAGGGTGGACACGCGCAATAAACCGAAGACCTCGCGCATTGCGCTCAATGCCGCCGCCACGCTGCGCTCGCGCTCGATGTTGCTGCCGACACTGATCCAGATCGCGGGCATGCCGGGTCGCCGTCAGAAACGCTCGCCGCGCTCGATCAGGATGCCGACATCGCGCGCAGCGCGCACCGCGCCCTGCTTGTTCAGGCGCAGGCGCACCCAGCGCACCCCGAACTCCTCGCGGATAATCTGGGCGCAGCGCTCGGCCAGGGTCTCGACCAGTTGGAACTCGCTGGTACTGACGAACTCCACCAGACGCTGGCTGACCGCCTTGTAGTCGAGCGCGTCCTCGATCCGTTCGCTCGCCGCGGCCGGGCGGATGTCGGTGCCCATATCCAGGTCGAACACCAGTGTCTGTCGGGTCTGGCGCTCCCAGTCGAAGATGCCGATAACAGTGTCGATGCGCAGTTCGCGCAGAAAAACGATGTCCATGCTGCGGGCCCGTGGCCTTGAGTGAAACCGCGATGTTAGAGCATGCGGCGATCCACCCCAAGCGGGCAAAGAGCCAACCAGCGGCCACCTTGACCGGGGAAAGCAACGGCCCGGACAATGCCGGATTGTTCCGGAGTCATTGCATGTCCACAGAGATTTTTTTGATCGCTGGCGCCTATCTGCTCGGTTCGATCTCCAGCGCGATCCTGGTCTGCCGGCTGATGCGGCTGCCGGATCCCCGCACCCAGGGTTCGAACAACCCGGGCGCGACCAACGTGCTTCGCATCGGCGGCAAGCGCGCCGCCGCCATCACCCTGGTCGGCGACAGTCTCAAGGGCCTGATTCCGATGCTGGTGGCGCACGCCCTGACCGAACAGACCTGGGTGCTGGCGGCCACCGGGCTGGCGGCGTTCCTCGGCCACCTGTACCCGGTGTTCTTCGGCTTCAAGGGCGGCAAGGGGGTGGCCACCGCGCTCGGCGTGCAACTCGGCCTGTACTGGCCGTTCGGCCTGAGCGTCGCGGCGATCTGGCTGTTCGTCGCCAAGGGGCTGAACGTCTCCTCGCTCTCGGCGCTGATATCCATGGGCGTGGCGCCGCTGCTGGTCTGGTTGTTCACGCGTGAGGTCGACTATCTGCTGCTGCAGACCGTCATTACCGTGCTGCTGTTCTGGCGCCACCGCAGCAACATCCGCAATCTGCTCAGCGGCGAGGAGGGCAGGATCTCCAAGGAGAACGGTCCACCCGGATCCGAGTAGGCCCCACCCGGAAATCCTCTCCTGCCCATGGGAGGCACGCTTGGTGGGAGGCGCGCCCCCGCGCCGATGGGGCTTCGATCAAGGCCCGATCGCGGCGAGGGCGCCGCTCCCACAAGCGCCGCTCCTACAAGATCGGGCTCATTGAAGGTGCCGGCACCCCCGTAGGAGGCGCGCCCTCGCGCCGATGTGGCATTGACCCAGGCACATCGCGGCGAGGCGCCGCTCCTACAAAGTCGGGCTCATTCAGAGTGCCGACACCCTCGTAGGAGGCGCGCCCCCGCGCCGATGGGGCTTCGATCAAGGCCCGATCGCGGCGAGGGCGCCGCTCCCACAGGGGACGGCGCTCCCCCATCCGCAGGATGCGGTGACGCAGGAACCGCATCGATCGCGCCTGCCGAATGGGGATGCCTGGTTGATGCGGTTCGCAAGCTCACCGCATCCTACGCGCTCGGTGGGAGGCGCGCCCCCGCGCCGATGGGGCTTCGATCAAGGCACAATCGCGGCGGGGCGCCGCTCACCAAGCTAGTCGAGCGCCGGCAGAGAGGCCATGTCCCAGCGCGGCCGGGCGCTGAAAGCCAGCGGTTCATCCTGGCCGGCCGCCAGGCGCCGCCAGCCGGCGTAGGCGATCATCGCGCCGTTGTCGGTGCAGAATTCCAGGCGCGGGTAGCAGGCCTGTCCGCCTTGCCCGGCCATCATGGCGTCGATCGCTGCGCGCAGACGGCGGTTGGCGCTGACCCCGCCGGCCAGCACCAGCGTTGGCGCACCCGTCTCCTCGACCGCCCGCCGGCACTTGATCACCAGGGTGTCGACCACGGCGTCCTCGAAGGCGCGGGCGATATCGGCCTTGAGGGTCGCCAACTCGGCACCGGCCAGCCCTTCGACTCGCGTTGCAGCGTGGTCAGGGTGAAGGTCTTCAGGCCGCTGAAACTGAAATCGAGCCCGGGACGATCGGTCATCGGCCGCGGAAAGCGAAATCGCCGCGGATCGCCCTGCTCGGCCAGGCGAGCAACCGCCGGCCCGCCGGGATAGTCCAGCCCGAGCAGCTTGGCGGTCTTGTCGAAGGCCTCGCCGGCGGCGTCGTCGACCGACTCGCCGAGCAGCCGGTAGCGGCCGATGTCCTCGACCTCGACCAACTGGGTGTGGCCGCCGGAGACCAGCAGGGCGACGAAGGGGAAGCTCGGCGGCGGGTCTTCGAGCATCGGCGCGAGCAGATGCCCCTCCATATGATGGACGCCGATCGACGGCAGCCCCCAGGCCCAGGCGAGGCTTCGTCCGAGCGCCGCACCGACCAGCAGGGCCCCGACCAGGCCGGGCCCGGCCGTGTAGGCGATGCCGCTCAGATCCTCGCGTCGCACCCCGCAGTCGGCCAGAAGATTGCGGATCAGCGGCAACAAGCGGCTGACGTGGTCGCGGGAAGCCAGTTCCGGCACCACACCACCATAATCGGCGTGCAGCTCGATCTGGCTGTGCAGGGCATGGCCGAGCAGGCCGCGCCGCGGGTCGTACAGCGCGACCCCGGTCTCGTCACAGGAGGTCTCGATACCGAGAACGGTCATTGGCAGAAGCGTTGCAAATCCGTGGAAATTCGGTAGAATTTTGCGCCTTTCCGGGTTGTCCGGTCCAGATCCACCGTAATTTAACAGGCTCGAGGTAGCGATGCCCCACGTACGTGTCAAAGAAAACGAACCCTTCGAGGTGGCTCTGCGTCGCTTCAAACGCTCCTGCGAGAAGGCCGGCGTGCTCGCCGAAGTCCGTCGTCGTGAGTTCTACGAGAAGCCGACCTGGGAACGCAAGCGCAAGGCCGCAGCCGCGGTGAAACGCTGGGCAAAGAAGATCTCGCGCGAATCGCGCAAGTTCGACCGCCAGTACTGAGCCACCCGACAAGATCGCTCTCGCATGCTCAAACAGCAGCTCATTGACGACATGAAGGTCGCCATGAAGAGTGGCGACAAGCCCCGCCTGGGCGTGATCCGGCTGATCATCGCCGCGATCAAGCAGCGCGAGGTCGACGAGCGGATCGAGCTGGACGACACCCAGGTCCTGGCCGTGCTGGACAAGATGGTCAAGCAGCGGCGCGATTCGGTCGAGCAGTACTCCAAGGCCGGGCGCGATGACCTGGCGAACAGGAGACCAACGAGATCGAGGTCATCACAGACTTACCTGCCCGAGGCCCTGTCCGAGGCCGAGATCGGCGCGCTGATCGAGCAGGCGATCGCCGAGACCGGCGCCGCCGGCATGAAGGACATGGGCAAGGTGATGGGCATCCTCAAACCCCAGGTCCAGGGCCGGGCCGACATGGGCGCGGTCAGCGCCGCGGTCAAACAGAAGCTCGCCGGCTGACACCTGAGCCCGCTATCCTTGCCGGCCTATGCCCGGCAAAATCCCCCAATCCTTCATCGATGACCTGATTTCGCGCGTCGACATCGTCGACGTGATCAATCCGCGCGTCCCGCTGAAGAACGCGCCGGCGGCGAATACAAGGCCTGCTGCCCCTTCCACGACGAGAAGACCCCCTCCTTCACCGTCAGCCCGAGCAAGCAGTTCTATCACTGCTTCGGCTGCGGGGCGCACGGCACCGCGCTCGGCTTTCTGATGGAGTACGAACGTCTGGACTTCCCCGAGGCGGTCGAGGCCCTGGCCGAGTCGATCGGCCTCGAGGTCCCGCGCGAGGCCGGCGAAGACCGCGGCCCCGATCTCGGCCCGATCTACGACACGCTCGAACAGGCCGCCCGCTTCTATGCCTGGCAGCTGCGCCGCCACGCCGACGCGGCCCGCGGCACCGAGTATCTGCGCGGCCGGGGCGTCAGCGGCGAGGTCGCCGCCGAGTTCCGGATCGGCTTCGCCGCGCCGGGCTGGACCAACCTGCTCGACCAACTCGGCGCGGACCCGGAGCCGATCCGCCGGCTGAACCAGGCCGGGCTGATTCAGGACCACGACGGCAAGCGCTATGACCGATTCCGCGACCGCATCATGTTCCCGATCCGAGACAGCCGCGGCCGGGTCATCGGCTTCGGCGGCCGCGTACTGGGGGCGGCGCCGCACAGGGAGGTGCCAATGCCGCGGGAGGCAGGAAGCCGGGAGCGACGACACCCAAATACCTCAACTCGCCGGAGACCCCGGTGTTCCACAAGGGTCGCGAGCTGTATGGGCTGTACGAGGCCCGCCAGGCCGACAGAACCTCGAACAACTATTGGTGGTCGAGGGCTACATGGACGTGGTCGCGCTCGCCCAGTTCGGGATCCGCAACGCGGTCGCCACCCTGGGCACCGCGACCACCCCCGAGCACCTGGAAAAGCTCTTCCGGGTGGTGCCGAATGTGGTGTTCTGCTTCGACGGCGACCGCGCCGGTCGCGACGCCGCCTGGAAGGCCCTGCAGACCGCGCTGCCGCTGTTGCGCGACGGTCGCCAGGCCCGGTTTCTGTTCCTGCCCGAGGGCGAGGACCCCGACACCCTGGTGCGCAAGGAAGGCGCCGAGGCCTTCCGACAGCGGGTCGCCAACGCACCACCGCTGTCGGAGTTCCTGCTCGAACATCTGCGCGAGCAATCCGGCGGCGGGATCGAGGGCCGCGCCCGGCTGGCGGAACTGGCGCGCCCCTTCCTCGAGCGCCTGCCCAGCGGCGCCTATCGCGAACTCATAGAGGCCCGCTTGGAGAGCTTCACCGGCGTGCAGCGACGCGACAAAGCGCGCCGGCCGGGTCGCGCCCGATCCCGGGCGCGCGAACACCTGACCACGGTGCCGCCGGTGCGCCGGGCCGTGACCATGCTGTTGCAGGACCCCTCCCTCGCCCGCCTGGACGACCTGCCGCACGGCTGGCAACACGCCAAGGCGGCCGGCATGGAAACTCTGATCGAGCTGTTTGAAATCGCCCGCCAGGAACCGCATCTACATACCGCGTCAATCGTCGAACGCTGGACCGATCCGCAGATTCGGCGCTACCTCAGCCAACTGGCCGCCAGCTCACTAGACTACCCGGAAGACGCCGGGCCGCAGTTGCGCGGCGCGCTCTCGGCGCTGGCCAAACAGGCCGGCGCGGACGAGCTGGACCGACTGGCGGTCAGTTACCGGCCATCGGCGCTGTCTGTCGAGGAAAAACAGAGACTTAGGGAACTCTACCAGGCACGGAAAGCCAAACCGGATGAGGATACCTGAGTCGGGTTGACGTGGAATAGATTAGAAAATCTCGCTATACTGGCGAATTACACTTTAGCTACTGCATTCGGCCTGTCGCCGGGGAATGTATGGATCAGAAAAAACAGCAATCGAGCATCAAAGACTTGATCGCAAAGGGCAAGGAGCAAGGCTTCCTGACCTACGCGGAGGTCAATGATCACCTGCCCGACTCCATCGTCGATCCGGAGCAGATCGAGGATATCGTACGCATGATCAATGACATGGGTATCAGTGTCTACGAGACTGCGCCGGACAATGATGACACGGTGATCAACGACAACGCCGTGTCCGCCGACGACGATGCCGCCGAGGCCGCAGCCGCCGCCCTGGCGACCGTAGACAGCGAATTTGGCCGCACCACCGACCCTGTGCGCATGTACATGCGCGAGATGGGTACGGTCGAGCTGTTGACCCGCGAAGGCGAATTGCGAATTGCCAAGCGTATCGAGGACGGGCTGAATCAGGTCGCCGCCTCGCTTTCCACCTTCCCGCCTGCGGTGACTACCCTTCTCGGCTATTTCGCCAGGGTCGATGCGGAAGAGGCCCGCCTCACCGATGTCATCTCGGGCTTCAATGATTTCGAAGAAGTCACCGTGCCACCGAAACCCGCCACCACTGTCGCCACGAGCGAGAGCAACAAGGGCGACAACAACAATTCGGACGACGACAGCTCAACGCCCGAGGATACAGGGCTCGACCTGGAGCTGGTCGCCGAGAAGCTGAACGATCTGCGCAAGCACCACAAGGCCTGGATGAAAGCGCTGGAGAAAGGCGCGTCAGATCCGAAGGCGAAGAAGGCCAGCGAAAAGGTATCGGCCGCCTTCCTCGAATTCCGTCTGCCCCCCGTGGTGTTCACCAACCTTTGCAACACCCTTCGAGAAAGCGTCAATCACGTGCGCGAGTACGAGCGCACCGTACTGAACCTCTGCGTCACCGAGGCCGGCATGCCGCGCAAGGAGTTCATCAGCTCCTTCCCGCAGAACGAGACCAACCTCGCATGGGTGAAAAGTCACTCCTCGGGCAAAAAGGGTTATGCCGCCAAACTGGCCGAGTTCGAACCCGACATCCAGCGCATCCAGCGCAAGCTGGTCGACCTGGAGTCGAAGTGTTCGCTGACCATTCACGAGATCAAAGAGACCAATCGGCGCATGTCGATCGGCGAGGCCAAGGCACGTCGCGCCAAGAAGGAAATGGTCGAGGCGAACTTGCGTCTGGTGATCTCGATCGCCAAGAAATACACCAACCGCGGCCTGCAGTTCCTCGACCTGATCCAGGAAGGCAACATCGGCCTGATGAAGGCCGTGGACAAGTTCGAATATCGTCGTGGTTACAAGTTCTCGACCTACGCCACCTGGTGGATCCGGCAGGCCATCACCCGCTCGATTGCCGACCAGGCACGCACCATCCGCATCCCGGTGCATATGATCGAGACCATCAACAAGCTCAACCGCATCTCCCGGCAGATGATCCAGGAGATGGGCCGCGAGCCTACCCCGGAAGAACTGGCCGAACGCATGGAGATGCCCGAGGACAAAGTCCGCAAGGTATTGAAGATTGCCAAGGAACCGATCTCCATGGAGACGCCTATCGGCGACGATGAAGACTCGCATCTCGGTGACTTCATCGAGGACCAGCAGGCCTTGTCTCCGATCGAGTCGGCCACCTCCGAGGGACTGCGCGAGGCGACGCAGAACATGCTCTCCGGCCTGACCTCGCGCGAGGCCAAGGTGCTGCGCATGCGCTTCGGCATCGACATGAACACCGACCACACCCTGGAAGAGGTCGGCAAGCAGTTCGACGTCACCCGAGAGCGCATTCGTCAGATCGAGGCAAAGGCCTTGCGCAAACTGCGCCACCCGACCCGCTCGGAAAAACTGCGCAGCTTCCTCGACAGCGAATAAACCCAACTGCAAACCCAAGGCCGAGCCCAATCGCCCGGCCTTGGCGTTCTCACCGCACGCAGCTAATCTACGCGCTCGAAATACCCTTCACCCCGGGCCCTTAGCTCAGTTGGTTAGAGCAGGCGACTCATAATCGCTTGGTCGCAGGTTCAAGTCCTGCAGGGCCCACCATTTATATAGCATTCAATGGCTTACCGATGAGTGCACCGGGCGACTATAGTCGCTTGGTCTATGGGCGCGAAGAGTCGCTTGGTCGCTCAGGTCGCACACGGTCGCGATCTCACGTCGAGCTTCCAATCCATTCCAGCTTGCGCTGTAATTCGGTCTTTCGGGTAACCCACAAATTCCGGGGTAAGAGCCCTGTTTCAAATGGTTAATCGTTGAGGCAAGCCGAGATCATGCCGCCAGGCACCGTTCCCGGCCCAATCGGCTTACGCCCGAAACCGAGCGCACTGCATAGCGCGCACACTTCGCTCGCTGTGAGCGCTACACCCGCTCCAGGGATTCATCTCGTTCGGCTACCGACTTCCGCAGTGTTAACCGAGTTCCCCAGCAAGTCGGTTCCCATAATAGCGTGCGCTGGGATATCGGCGATGCGGAAGGGACGTTGCTGGCACAGATATTCTTCGCAACGGACGAGGATAAGTTGCAATTTCATTGACCGCGTCCGCATTGCCCGCCCATTGGTAGTTTGGCGTCGAGCGGCTGGATGAAGGGTTCCGGGTCACCCTGTTGTGCTCGGGATATGCCGATTACCGCGCAAGGGTCGATTACAATATCAAGGCTCGGCAAACGAAGGGGCAGTCGGTACGCGCAGCGTTGTTGAAGTATGTAACCAGGCTGAGCAAGGTTCAGACAGAATCAGCAAAGCACCCGTCAGAAAAATCGAAAATCAGGGAAACCACTACACATAGAGGTGGTTTCTCACGGGGAATCCGTTGCCGCTCAGACGGCCAACGGCGATAACGCTCATGGGGTGCGCATGATGGCGGACCGCAAAGTATCGGTAACGATAAAGCGTTTGCAACCGCCAGTGGCATTGGCTGCCACGGGCAAACTGGGTCAACAGTTGAGCCTTGAGGTAATGGAACACAAACAACAGGGGCGTATCGTGGCTTTTGCGGAGGGGGCCAGCTACCGGTCGGCGGCAGACGAAAGGAAGCTCAAGAACGAGAAAGACGATCCTTTGTTACCCCTGGCCGTGCTGAAGACTCGTTATTCGGAGAGCGGCTCCGGCACCAAGCGGGATGTTCTGGTGAGATCCGATGTTGTCCATCTCGCAACCAAAAAGGTCTTGTTCTCCGCTGAGGTTAAATCGGACATGAGCAAGGACGTTAAAGCAATACACCTATCATAATCCAAACGCGTATCCGAGTGACCCCCGGCTTCCGAAGGTCGAGCGGGTAATTCGACCCGAAGACTACCAAACCACCCCCGGGTAGCGTTGTGAAAGAACGAAATTTACCATGGATCGCCCGCGTATACCGGGACGCTGTACCTGACAGAAGAGCTGTCATCGTAGGAGTTGAAGGGTTCATATCGAAACATCACTGATCGAGTGGCGCGCTGAGATCGGCTCATTAACAGGCGGTCGGAAATCAGGCGACCTGTTCGTTGCTCTTAGGTGAAGTTCTCTTACGATGCCCCTGCGCATAACCGTCGGTCCGCAGGTTCATAGTCTTACAGGGACCCACCATTTATAGGTCTTTCTATGGCTTACCGATTACTCCACCTATTCGCTATAGTGGCTCGGCATAGGTTCAAGAAGATCGTTACCGCTCAGGGCAAGAAGCATGGCGGAGCTCTCCCGGCAGGCACACCTTAAGTCTGCGCTATGCCAGGGACTCATAGACGCGGCTAGACTCACTAGCAACCGCATATGAGACAGGGCGCATAATCGGCCCCTGTCCATTCTGAAAATACAATCGCGTCGCGTCTCCGGCCGTCGTCGAACAAGGCGGCTATGCCGCTACTCGACCATAGCGATGATGGAGTCCACCGACACAGGGAGATGCAACAATCTTTCTCGAAGTCGGTGATTCAACTCTTCGTGATTCGGGCGCATCTTTGTTCAGAGATAGATGAGTTCTGCAAGTATGGTAGTAGCTGAGGTACTCGCGAAGGATCCGGCGCAGGTGCCGCTCATTGAGTACGATGACGTGATCTAAACAATCCCGGCGGATGGAGCCGATGACGCGTTCGACGAAAGGATTCTGCCAGGGTGATCGAGGCGCTGTAATTACCTCGTCGATAGCCAGGCTCGCGATCCGTCTTTGAACGATCTCACCATAGATTTCGTCTCGATCACGCAGCAAGTATCGAGGGCTGGAATCGAACGGAAATGCTTCCACGATCTGTTGAGCTGTCCATTGAGCGGTGGGGTGCTCGGTAACGTTGAAGTGCACGATTTCTCGACGATCATGGCGTAGGACGATGAACACATAGAGCACACGAAACGTCGCGGTCGGAACGGTGAAGAAATCTATTGAGGACAAATCCTTGAGATGATTGTCGAGGAACGTCCGCCAAGACTGCGACGGCGGTTTTGGCTGCCGGGCCATGTACTTCGAAACGGTAGCTTGAGAGATCTCAATACCCAGCTTTAGTAGTTCACCATGGATCCGCGGCGCTCCCCATCCGATGTTTTCTGTTTGCATCTCTCGGATAAGTCTTCGGATGTTCCGGCAAATCGGCGGTCTACCCGGACTTCGGCGTCGACTTTTCCATCGCCAATAACGGCGAAAGCCTTCTCGGTGCCAACGCACGACGGTATCCGGGTGCAATCCGACTAACATCGCTCGCCATCGTTTCACGAATTTCGCGAATAGAACCCAAAACAAACGATCAGCCGCCGACACCTTCGGGCGCTTCACCGAGGATTTGAGCATTATCAGTTGCTGACGGAGTGCGAGATTCTCAAGCGCCAATTGTCGATGTGACTTGAAAAGCGAGCAGAGCGTATTCAGTACTGCCAGCAACAGTTTCAGCATGTCGGTAATGCTTCAGTAAATGGCAGAAAACGTCGCCGACGGCTACTGCGCGGACGATGGCATTGTTGGCCACACACGAACATCTTGCCTAGAGCGCTTCCTGGATATCTTGTTGCCCCAATATCCTGACAATGGCGACCTCACCGTTGGCGACGCGGTAGTAGATAGAGTGTGATCTGAAAACGGTGCGACGATAACCTTGAC